>CAZIDG010000013.1:0-68132 GCA_964538065.1 uncultured Verrucomicrobiota bacterium | reverse complement strand
TCTTACGCCGTGACGGGAACTTTGCCAAGCCCGGTGTCCACGGCCATCCCATGCCCTGGACTGAATGCATGTCAGGGGAAAACCTGGAACTCGTGGCACGGACCGGCGGACGTCAGGCAAGCCGGTGAAACGGGTTCAGCACGTGGTGATTTCGAGACCCTTGTAATTGACCTCAAAATCAAAGAAACGCGCACGGTCATTTAACGGTTCCTGTAACAACCGTTCGCGGATATGCGCTGCATCCTGAGGGGATTTGCAGATCATCAGCATGAATCCGCCCGAACCGGCGCCCAGAATGCGCGCACCAAAGATGTGGGGACGGACCATGTTCAACAACCTCTCAATATGTTTGTTGGTCACCTCGCTGCACAGTTTTTTCTGAAGCTGCCATGCCACATCCACGTAATGGCCAAAAGCCTCCGGATCCTTCCGGGACATGGCCTCCTGGATGCACCGGGCCACTTCAAGCTCCTGACGCAAACAGGACATGGTCGATCGTTGTCGGTCAAGATAATCGCCGACAATTTGCCTGAGGATGTTCTTCGCAAGCCGGGTGATGCCGGTATAGTAAAGGAGGGTTGTTCCTCCATTCAGACGGGGATCGATGACATCATCCGGCACATAATGGATCCTGGGATCAGGGAAAAGCCCAGGCAAAGTGGACGTCAGCTTGGTTCCACCCACGCCGCCTCCAATTTGGTCCTGCCACCCTCCCCCCGTGGTCAAAGCCTGTTCCAGGCGCAGCACATTATGAAACAATTCACGATGGGTCAGGGAGCGGCCGAGCATGCGGTTAACGACCCCTACGACCACTGCCCCCACGATGCTGGAAGTGCCAAGTCCCGATCCCGTGGGTATGCCCGCCAGGGTGGTCAACTCGATGCCGCCTCCAAACTGTTCGAGCATGCTCCGCAACGTGATCCCTTGCGGCCACTCAGCCATATCGGTCGAAAAACCAGAGATGGCAAGCGCCGCCTTCACAAGGCCAAACAGATCGCGTGGATTTCGATAGTCAAGCAATTCGCCAAGCTCTCTGATCTCAACGTGAAGACCAGCCTCAATGGAGAACAAGCGAATGACTGGCTCTGAAATCACCCTTCCATAACAATGGATCGGAGGCTGTCCATTGAGGTTGACGGCGGTGTTGATGACACTCCCACCATACTCGAGAGTATAAGGAGGCGTATCAGTCCAACCGCCACCCAATTCCAGACGCGCCGGTGCACGCCCCCACACCGTTTCACCGTGGCGCAAACTGTTTTTGGGGTGATCGACCTTGCGCAATGAACTGGCCAAAATGGTGCGGCTTAATCCATCAAAGGCCACATTCGCAGCCCGGTCCGACCACTGCCGGGCCTTGGTCGTGGCCTCGATGTCCAAGCCACGCTCCTTCAACCACGCCAGAGTGCCTGCTGATGCCCCATCCAACAACGAAGGAAAAAGATCCACAAGGAGGACCTCATCGCTTCCAGCCATGGATCGGATCGCCGAGGCGAGCGAGTGCAGAATGCGTGCGGAAACGAACGCCTTCATGCCACCATCCGCCGTGCTGTCATATTGATGCGCTTCAGCAATCAGCTCCACAAACCAGGCGCCTGGATCCTCGGCATACCCCAGGGCGCAGGCAAGTTCAGTGGCCGAAAAACCACTGTCCCTCCGATACAATCTGCGCAGAACATGACGTAATTCCTGGGCCCGGTGCCGTGATCGGCGAATGTAGAAGGACTCCTGATCGGCCAGCAACGCCATCTCGGCAACACTGTAGCGCTCTGCGTTCTTCAGGGCTTCCTTTTGTTCCGCGGATGCATTATCGGGTTGAAACAGCCACAACCATTTCTGGTAATCATCTGCGCAGCACTCAGCCGGAAATATTCGGGCATTCCACAAAGTGCGTTCCCCGTCAGGCACATCCCCCTCCCACACATCTGCTGGCTTTAATCCGGCTTTGGCCAGCCAATCCACCATTGGAATTCCACACAGGGTGCCGTTCTTACAAATGGAGTCCTTGAATGTGTCGTTGATGTGATATACGCGGACAAAATGCACCGAAGCACCAGCCCTGTTGCGGCCCGCGATGACATCGATGCAGGCCCCCCGTGGAACCACCAAGGATTCAGTCACATTCACACCGACCAGCACGTTGTTCCCCCCCAACGTCACAGGGCTTTCCACGCGGCAGGCTTCCAGCCAACTGTTATTGCCGATCACACGCCCCTGTCCTGTGGTGATCTGATTGAGACACAAATTCCTCCCCGGCTGCACGACACCTTCGTCATGTTGCAGCAACTCAATGCCACTGCTGATAAGCTGCCGGGTGGTCCCAAAATGCAGGAAACGACATTGTGACAAGAGTTGGAGATGGCACTCAATCGAATTTAGCGTGGGGAATAACCGTTCAAGCTGCTCATGGCTCCACTTGGATCCGCTCCCATGCGCCGAAGCCCGGTGATGGAGTGGCTTGGCTTCACTGCCCAGCGCACAACCAATCTCCCGATACAGGTCCAACCCATGCTCCAAAATCAGATCCCGCATGGCAGGGGCAAACCCCAGCAAAAGGTCATCCGGACCGTTTGTGGGAACGACATCAAACGCCTGCATCATGCGTATGGCGGCCGAGGCATCGAAGCTCATCACACCGATGTCCAGCACACTTTGTCCAAACGAGTTCACCGCCCCCTGGCGCGCCTGTTCTTCAGGTGAGGGCTTTTGAAGATAGAGGCGCACCACGCCCTTGTCGTCCGCACAGAACACACCATGCTTGCTTGAGTCATTCACCGACGCCAGGCAACCCAGCGCAGTCATTCCGGACGCATCCAGGCACACCTGGTCAAAATCCGCCAAAATCAACGCGTCCCCGGAGGTCACCAGGATTTGACCTTTGCCAACGGGCGGCGCGGGAAGCTTCATGTAGGTGGAAAGCTGTCGGTCAAATAATGTCTGTCCCAAAACACAGTCGTTTTCACCAGGAACGGGCACGAAGAGCTTTCCGGCGGGGCTGTATGCAGGCAGACGGCGCGAATCTCCTCCCGCGTGAATGATGAGAATCCGTCTTCCGCCCAGGATCGTCTGGAGATCGTTCCAGGAATGCACATCCGCGTCTCCGTTCGCCTCCCGTAATTCACGTGAGAGCACATGCATCAGGCATAAAAGGGTGCTGCCACCACTGCCAATGCGCTTTCCTTGAAGATCGCTCACCACCAGAACATGGCCGATATCGGCAAGCAGACCAAGCTGGCGGCGAAGATCCAACTGGCGGCGATACGCCGAGGCTTGAATCTCATTCGAAGCCGTTACAATCAAATAATCCCACGGTTGAAACATGTATTTCCTTCCTGGATGATGTGCCCTGATGCCGTCCGAGATCCTGCCTTCATGAATCGATCCAAAGCATGAACGCCTAGGCGGATTCCAGAATCATATTGGCATATTGAATGGTGTCGCCCGTACGGACCAGTCCTATGGCCCCAGGCACACGCTTTTTAAACTGAACATGGGGCTCGAAAAACACAGGAACGTCGTCCAAGGCCTCGCGAAAATGATTGATAACCGTCGTGTCATTATGCCGGGAGAACTCACGAGCCATCCAGGCACGCCCGAGGCTAAAATTCCCACGAATCGCCTGCAACACTTGCAGAACCGTGGGAATGTCATCGACCAGCGACAGATCGACCGTTTCGATCTGAGGCCAGAAGGGAAATCCCCGGTCAGCAATCACCAGCAGATTGGTGTGGCGCACCCGGCTCAGCAGCGAATTCAATTGCGGATTCAATATTCCTGTTTTCAGCATAAGGATCCTTTTCTCCCGAACCCACCCCTTTTTGATCGCTGAGGCGGATTCACGATGTCCTTCCACATCTACCATGTCGTTATCCTGTTGCCAATCTTCCCATGCGGGTTCAAAGTATCGCCGTAATCCACCTGCGCGACCATAGTCACTTTTGACCGCCAGATGGACATAATTGACTCATATATGCGAACGCCGACTCAGGCTGGGCAGAAGCTCCAACCCGGTTTTTTCTCCACCCAGGTATCCAGGGCACGACGTTTTTTCCTGGATATGAAACCTGCATCCTCCGCCCCGCTGCGTGTGGTATGCGGAGGGTGTGAGCACTGTGCATCGGATTACCATATCGTTCGCAAGGGTTTTTCCTTTTACTGCATCGAGTTTGTTGTCCACGGCAAGGGCACCCTCGTCCTGAACGGCCACGAGTACCCCCTTCAACCAGGCGCCGTGTTTTCCTATGGACCCGGCATGTCCCACAACATTGCGTGTGATCCATCGACGCCCCTGGTTAAATACTTTGTCGATTTCGTGGGCACCGCGGCCCGTCGCATGCTGACCCGCTGGGAACTGGCGCCGGGGTCCATCAAGCAAATCACCAACATCGCACCGGTCACGGAGAATTTTGACGCACTGATCACCACGGGCGCCAGTGTATCCCAGCATGTTGATCGACTGTGCTCGCTGCTGCTTGAATGCCTCATGATTCGGTGTGCCGACAACCAAAGCGCCTATGGCGAACCCGATGCGCGGGCCCGTGCCACCTATCAGCGCTGTGTGAACTACCTTGCCGATCACATCGAGGAAATTCATAGCGTGGAGCAGGCCGCCAAGGCATGCCATATTGATCAAGCCTATCTCTGCAGGCTGTTTCGACGTTTCGGCCAGTACAGCCCTTATCAGCAGATCCTGCGATTGCGCATGCGATCCGCTGCACAGAAATTGATGGAACCAGGCCGATTGGTTAAGGAAGTTGCGTCGGAGATGGGTTTTGAAGATCCCTACCATTTCTCGCGTGTTTTCAAAAAGGTGTATGAAATCCCTCCGGAAAGATTCATCCAACTCAGCCGGCGGTAATGATTTCCATTTGCAAAGCGCCTTTTTTAAACACAAGATCTCAAAACAATAGCAAACAACGGACCATGGCCATGAACAAGTCACTTTCCAGCATGAGCCGCCGCCACTTTATAGGCAGCGCCGCAGCCACCTTTGCCACCATACAATTCGTGCCATCGGGCGTATTGGGGTTGCGTGGCGCCCCGCCTGCCAATGAACGCTTGAATATTGCCTGCATTGGTGTCGGGGGGCGCGGCTTTGACAACCTGCAGAGCATAAAGGGGCAAAGCATTGTCGCCTTGTGCGATGTCGATGAAAAGCGAGCTGCGGGCGCTTTTGGCCAGTATCCCAAGGCCCGGCGTTTTCAGGATTACCGGAAAATGCTGGATGAGATGGATAAGGAAATCGATGCCGTGGTTGTCTCGACGCCCGACCACACCCACGCCGTCGCAGCCTGCCGAGCCATCAAGATGGGCAAGCATGTCTATTGCGAGAAACCGCTTGCCCATTCGATCCACGAGGTTCGCGCCCTCATGACGGCGGCTCGCGAGCACAAAGTGGCCACCCAATTGGGCAATCAAGGGCATTCCTTTGATTCCATCCGCACCTTTTGCGAGTACATATGGGATGGGGCCATTGGCAATGTCCGTGAAGTCCATGCCTTCTGCAACAGTGTGTACAGTGGGATGAATCGGCTTGAGCTGCTCAAGGAACGGCCACCGGTGCCCGAGGGCCTGAACTGGGACCTCTGGCTTGGACCGGTCGCTGAACGGCCCTATCATTCACTCTATGTGCCTGGCAAATGGAGGTCATGGGCGGCCTTTGGAACAGGCGTACCCGGCGATTGGTCCTGCCATGTGTTGGATCCGGTGTTTTGGGCACTCCACTTGGGGCATCCATCTGCGATTCAAGCCGACACGGGTGATTATGACCCCGCAACCCATGGCGAGACTTTTCCACAAGGCACCGTCATCACGTACGATTTTCCAGCCCAGGGAGACCGGCCCGCCGTAAAAATCAAATGGTTTGATGGAAAACAGCTGCCCCCTCGTCCTGAAGAACTGGAAGCCAATCGTCAACTGCCTGGCATCGGTGCGGTTGTCATCGGTGACAAAGGCAAAATCCTGTATGGTTCGCATGGCGCAGGTGGCGCTCAAATCATACCCGCCGCCAAAATGAAGGAATATCCACAACCGGCCCAGAAGCTGCCGCGTTCGCCCGGTCATCACGAGGAATGGATCGCTGCCTGCAAGGGAGGGGCGCCTGCGGGATCCAACTTCGAATATGGTGGGCCCATGGTCGAGACTGCCCTGCTGGGCCTCATGGCGATTCGTTTCAAGGGACAAAAGCTGGAATGGGATACGAAGAAACTCCAATTCACGAACTGTCCCGAGGCGAATCAACTCTTAACGCCAACGTTCCGCAAGGGCTGGGTTCTCTGATTCAAAAACGAGGCCCTGCTCCTGATTGGCAGCGACGGTGGGCTGTTTAACGAACTGTGATGGCCGCCCCTTCCACAACGAGGGTTTGGCCCTCGTGGAGTTTGATCTCGCGGCCATCCCGACGGGTGACCGTTCCATCTCCCTTGACTTTGGTGCCATCGGACATTCCCATCGTCTGCCAACCAAGGAGCTTGAGCAAGGTGCCATCGCGTTGGATAATCACCTGCCCCTTCATCAGGGTAATCGAATCCCTGGCCGGAAGGGGTGTTCCATCCAGCTTGAACATCAGGCCGTCAGTCAAGCGGGTTCGAACGCCACTGGGCTTCACCAGAGTTGCATCAGGCAGGACTGTGCCAACCGGCCAGACCAGGGGGGCAATGATCTGGGTGGTTTCGCCATCTTTTGTCATCATGGCTTTGCCATCCTTGATGGCAATGTGATCGATGACGGGCAGCACGGATCCATCAGGATTGATCATCGTCCCGTCCCATTGGAGGATCTGCCCCTCCTTGAGCTTGCGCTCGGCACCCTTGGCCACCTTGATAACTCCGTTCGTCTTTACCTCCACATCGTCTGGCAAGATAATCGTCGCCGGGAGTAGTTGTTCCTGCTCGCCGGTTTTGGTGTAAACCCTCCCTTCCTTGAGATACAGGGCATCAACGGCTGCCTCGATATTCAGGGAAAGCAGCGCAACCATGATCCACATCGGCCATGCCATGCCGTGCCAGAAACTCCTCAAAAACGTTTTCATCCAGGCTATTGTAATCCATTCCCATTCACCGGAAAACCACAAAACATCCTACTCAAAGGCGAGCCCATCCAGCCACACCACAAACGGTTCATAACCGTATGAGTCCAGCGCCAGGCCAAAGGCAGTGATCTGCTCGAGCGATATGTCCCCTGTCTTTTCCATCGTCCAGGCGTCGTTTCCAGTCAGTGGCACGGTTAAACGCATCCACGACCAGCGTGCCTCGCTATAGGGTGGATTGACCAACAGGTTGCCCCCCTTGGCGGGGGTCAATTGAATCTGTCCCCTGGGTCCATAAAGACGGATTACAGGCCCGGCGTTCTGGAAGGTGGGCATGTTTGGATTTTGCACTTTGATCCAAAAGCTGCAGCAAGTCTTGTCCTTTAGGTTCCAGCAGGCGTCCTTTCTCTGTGGAAAGACGGCTTCCGCATAATCGCCAGGGTACGGCGACGGACTGAATTTCAGCGAATACGCGCCCACGGCAGAATCGGAATCATTGGCAAAAACAATGCGGCCCTTTCCTTCGGCATTGTTTTCCAACTCCCCACCCCACAGGGCGGCCTGTCCTTCGGTGCCTGTTTCCTCCACTGGAGCCGTGACCACGAGATCACAAAAGGCGAGATCGGCCAGAGTGCCATTATCAACGGTGAGGCCCACGCGATGGAAGCCTGGTTGGCGAAAGGTATGAGAAAAGCCAGGCAACGTGGAAATGCGGTCGGAGAGATCCCAGCGGAAGGAGAGTGTTTTGCCAGCGGGATCGTAGCTGGAGGAGGCGTCAAAGGTAACAGGCTGGCCCACCGTGGCACGCATGGGGGCCGTCATGACAATATGGGGGCGATGCCATACCTGAGGGTTGGAGGGTTTCACCGTCAGATTGGACACATCCTGGAACCAGGTATCCTGCTCATTGTCCTTGAACGTGTTATTGGCCAAATGGATCCAATCCGCCCAGCGGCCCCAGATCCCCCATTTATTGCGCTCGAGGCGATTATTCTGAATCACCCAATGAAAGGCACGCCATTGAGCACCCTTGCTGGCAGCATCGCCACGGAACACTATGCCGCCACCGTTGTTATCATGGCAGTCATTTCCCTCCACCCTCGTATGGCTTGAGGGACCGTTCACAAAGACAATCCCTCCATGGCCAAACCCGGATTCGGGCGCGTTATGATAACCCTCCGGACGACCGTTAAAGGCCGCCTCATTATCAACAACCACGGTCTGATCGCTTGCCCCCAGCCAGAAGCCATAACTACCATGATTGGCCTTATTACGGATATAGGTGTTGCCGGGGCTCCAGGCCTCAAAACAGTTATTGTTGGCATAGGATGCATCGTTCTCCACGAAGACGTTGCCACGCGACACCCAGCCATTGAGCACCCGGATGAATATGCCATCCCCCCCTTGGGTCACATCATTCCGATACCAATAATTATCGTCGGAGCCACTCTCGATCAGCACGCCGGTGCTGTCACGCGCATGCACCTCGCCCGCAGCGCGATCGATGCGGATTCCATACGATAAATTGTTGTAGAGGAATCGGTTACGCGAGGCATTCCACAGCTTGGCACAGGTATTGGAACAATGCGAGAAGTCGTTGCTGGAGACCAGATTATCGTTACATTCCACCATCTCCAGCGCATTCCAATTCTCGCTCGCGCGGCATTGCTCAATCACGCCTTGGTGGACCCGCTTAAGGTAAATACCTCCCCGGGGAGGCATTTCACCCCACCCATGCTTGGGGTTGTGGTAGTTACGCGAAAAATCACATCCCTGAAGCACCAAGGCGGTTGAATCCTGAGCCGATAGGGCCACCTCAAAGCCAGTGACCTTGAGATTCCGAATGGTAACACCCGTGCACCCGTTCAGGAAGATGCCGATCCCTGCCGCCGCCAGGCTGTTGGTATCCCCAGGTCGCCCCGAGCCCTCCAATGTGGCGCCATTCCCATCGATGATGGCATGGCTGGCTTGAACCACGACCCGCGCCTGGATATGGGCGTCCTTTTCAAAGACGTAATCGTTGGTGATGACCATCTCCCGCACGGCGTCAGCATGGCACACCACAAGGGCACACACCCCCACAAGGGCCATCCCCAACGCACACTTCAATAAGGCCGTCAGGCGCATCATGAGCAAGGGTGTTGGCTAGAGGGATCGAAATCCTTCACAGCCCTTCAAAAACTCCAAAAACTCCTTCACATGGTCATTCCAAAAATCCCAGGAATGACTCTTCGGTGATATTTCACGATACTCATACGGTACCTTGAGTTTGGACAGATGATCGACAAACAGGCGATTCTCATTAAGAAGGAAATCCTGGCCACCGCAACAGATATAGAGCGCCGGGACCTGGCCAGGGGGTATTTTCTCGATTAATGCAAAAGGATCGCGCTCCTTGCGTTCATTGGAACCCGCAGCGCCAAACAGCGCCACCATCTCCTGCTGTTTCCTTTTGCCATTGTCGTCCAGCTTCGATTCATCGACCGGATCAATGTGCGCACGAGCCACAGCACCGCTGAATGAGCCAATGGCCGCAAATTGACGGTAATGTTTCAGCCCCAAAAACGCCGCGCCATATCCTCCCATGGAAAGACCTGCCACGGCACGGCAGCGCGGCAATGGAATGGTCCTGAAATGGCTGTCCACATAGGGAATAAGGTCCTTGATCATCATATCCTCAAAACGGGCCTTGGGATCCGTGGCACTGTTCACATAGAAACTGCGCGAGGCGTCGGGCATGACAATAATGACGTTCAGATCTGCCGCGCAGCCGGAAAGATCGGTCATATAAGACCACGCCGTATGATCATCCCCGTATCCATGCAAAAGGTAGAGCACGGGATAGCGATGAGTGGAATGGGCATAGTTCGTGGGCAGGATGATGTTGAAGGAACGCTGCTGGCCCAGGGCCGAGCTGTCGTACTGGCACGTCTGAACATTGGATGCCGCCACGCCTTGACTGACCTCCGCCGCCAACAACGGAGCGCTCAGGCCAACAAAAAAGAGAACGGCGCATGCGCCAAGGAACCCGGCACCAAGGTGGATTTTCTTCATAACACCGTCATCAAACCAAAAGCCAAAGAGGCGGCAAGGAAAATAACAGAACATGTCATGCAGCTTCTAAACGTGTCCCCCCCAACTCTTGATTGGAAACGTCAGGGTATTCGCACCCCCACCAGCTTCGGCTTCGGGAAGGATGATGAACAGGTCGCCTTCCCTTTGCGGCAGGAGCGGGTCAGCGCTGGATTCCCACTTCCACGAGCAACGACTTGATTCCGTTCCAACAAATGCCCACTCCGATGCACAGCATGATGAACGCCGACAGGCGCAACACGACCATCATGCCGGTGCGTCCGATCCGTTCACTGACCGGCTCTGCATAGAGATAGGTCACTAATATGGTCAGTGTGAGAATCGCCGCACCAATGATGGCGGCAATCAGCTGAATCAACATATGCTCGACCGTGTACGAATGATTTGCGCCCACGGTAATCGCCACCGAAATGACTCCTGCGTCGATTGTTATGGGCATCGTCATGGGATAGAAGGCACGTCCCAAGGCAACATCCCTGGCGTTGGCATGGCTTGAGTTGGCATCAGCAGGCTTCGGATTATCCGTCAAAAGCGCCCAACTCAGCGAGCACACGACGGCACCGCCGGCAACCTGCACCAGGGGAATCGACAGACCGAACAGGCGCAGGACAAACGAACCCAGCAGCATGGATCCAAGCATCAAGCTGAAGGAGTAAAGGGAGATGCGCTTGGCCAGCTCGGCACGAGTGGACCGATCGTAACCGGCTGTCATGGCAAGAAATATAGGAGCGTCCCCCAGCGGATTAACCACTGGAAGCATGGCACCCACAATCAGCAAAACGGCACCCACCAGTTGACCCATATCATACCACATGCGCGATATATCCTTACCAGGGGCATTATGTAATTCATCAAATGGCAGAAGTCGACAGGGGAATTTTTCCACTATATTATGGCCACGTTGCACGGAATAATGTCCAACGTCATGCACGAACTGTGGAATGGACCCGGTGGCGAATCCTGGCCGGCCTCAAGGCCCACCACGGGGCAGTCATGGCCACGCTTCTGCGTCCGAAGCGGTGCAGGCACGCCACAGTCATCATACTCATTTCGTTCTGAAGCCCCATTTTCAGAGAATTAAAACCATTAACACATCAAGTATCATGCAAAACCCGATCTCGCGCCGATCCTTTCTCGGCAGAACAACCTCACTTGCCGCATGTGCCCTCGTGTCCCCGCACGTCTGGGCGGCTGAACACACCAGCGTGTCCAGGCCCGCTGGCAAGCCCAACTCCGTCTTCAACGGCGTCCGCATCGGCTGCATCACCTACAGCTATCGCGACGGGATCAGCACCGCGGAGGATTCGTTGAAAGCCCTCATCCAGGATGGTCTCAGCGAAGTGGAGCTTATGGATGGAGCCATCATGACCTATGCCGGCATGGATCGTGGCGGACGGCGTGGCAATAATGACGGGAATCCCCCTTCCAAGCCCACGGACGCCCAACGCGCCGCCCAGCTCGCAAAATGCAAGGAATTGCGCAAAATGTATAACGACGCAGGGGTCAATATTCACATCCATAAGATCCCCTTTGGCCAATCAGATGAGGAGATTGATTTTTGTTTCCAGGTTGCCAAGGCCCTGGGCTGTGTGGGCATCACCACGGAGCGCTCCGAATCCCTGGCCAAAAGAGTCGCGCCCTTTGCCGACAAACATAAGATTTGGGTTGGATTCCACAACCACACAGACAACTACCCCGTGATGGACAAGGAAGACCCCATCCTCTCCCATGGGCAATACATCGGATTCAACTTCGACATTGGCCATTACTTCGCCGGCACCAAGGGGCTGTCGCCGATTCCGGTGCTTGAAAAATACCACGACCGGATAGTGAGCCTTCACCTCAAGGACCGCACTGCCGAAGGCGGGAACCTCCCGTGGGGCACAGGTAAGACCCCGATCAAGGAAGTGCTGCAACTCATGCGCAAAGAAAAATGGACCTTCCCCGCCGACATCGAGCTGGAATACCAAATACCACCAGGCTCCAATTCGGTCGCCGAAGTGGCCAAGTGTGTTCAATACTGCAAGGAGGCCCTTGCTTGAGGAGCTTGCCCTGACACCGACTCAACACAATAAGCAGCAACGATCAGCCCATATGGCTTCGGTTGGAGCAAATAATGGCAGCCTGACACATATGCGTCGCCTGAATCGATGGCATTCTCCTGTCATTGGCCGCACGAGATAAACAAGCGTATGGAGTGGGACGACTCAAACACCAGGAAACACAGCCGTTCCACTCCTGACTCCCCCAACCCACGCTGGCTGTAAACCTTGACCTCATTCGCACAGAACATGCATATAAGGACTCCGTGAGTGGATTTCCTTAAACAGGTTACACCGAAATGCTTGAACATCTATACGTTATGAAATCCTTCTTGAGCCTACTCCCTATGGCATGGATGGGAAGACCGAATCCATCGACATCGCTTCGGCCCGGCATGGCGGCATTCCTCCTGGCCCTTTGCGTATGGGCATCCTCCTTGTGTGCCGCAGACGTTGATTACTCGGTGGCGGCACTGAAACTTCAAAGTGCTCCCTGCCAGGGCGGCAAGTTTTCCGGGAACATCACTCTCGAAGTGCGGCATCAGGGTGCTGTTCAATTTGATCGTCCGGCCGGCACTTTTCACTCCCTGGCCAATCCAGGAACCGTGATCGACGTTCCAGCCGATCGCTTCACGCCATGGAAGCTTCCCGCCACGACCGCGGTGGGAGGCAAGGTGGACGTGGCCTTTGCAGTGGATATTCCGGAGGACTTTCCCCTGGGGGACGCGGAACTGGTCTTCATCGTTGGCAAGGTGATCGATAAGGATTGGAGCTTTGCCAATCTCTCTGCACCCGATGGCACGAGTGGCACCGAATTTCACTGGAAGACAGTGGTGGCCAGGGCGGACGGCACCCTGTCCACTCCCCCGGCGGTCATTCCCAAAATGGCTGCCCCACCGGCCATTGATGGGAAACAGGCCCCCAACGAATGGCAAGGCACCCTGGAGATCCCCGCATTTGTCCAGAACGCCGCCGGCGCCCCGGCACAACCCGTCACCTCCGCGAGAGTCGGGCATGATGACAAGATGCTGTATATCGCCATCGAATGCAGCGAACCCGCCATGGCCAAGGCCAAACAGACCCGATTTGAAGAACGCGATCCGCGGGCGTGGGAGAACGAAAGTGTCGAAGTCTTCCTCAGTCCAGGCGAAGACCATGCCAGTTACCTCCACTTCATTGTCGACATGCTCAACCAGCACTACGACGCTCTGGGCGCCGATTCCCACGGATTCAACCCTGACTGGAAGAGCGCCGTCTCCAGATCGGAAAACGCCTGGTCGGTTGAAATCGCCCTGCCTTTCTCATCCCTCGGCACAAAACCGGCAGAAGCGGGTGATGCCTGGTACATAAACCTCTATCGGAACCGTCACGCAGGCGGCACAGCCGAAGCCAGCGCCTGGAGTCCCAGCGGGGGCAGCTTCAACCTGACCTCCAAGTTCAAACCCGTGGCCTTCGACTCCCTTGTTGCCCTTCTCACCCGGAAACTGGCCGCGTTGCCACAAATCCAGGGTGAGGTCCCGGCCAAGCTCAAGGCGCGCACACAGGAATACGCCACCGCCCGTGCCAACCTTGCCTCGAGACTGGAGAAACTGGATGAGGCGTCGGCGGCCAAAAGCTGCATTGCGACGATCCAGGAAATCGATGCCCTGGCCCTCGAATACGAACACATCTCCATGCAGGCCGCCGCCTTGAAAAGCGGCCTGCCCGTGGCCATCGCCAAGGCCCATCCCTACGCCCTGTTTGCGGGCAAAGGCAGCAAGGCGGACAAGGCCCCGGAGGCTGAAAAGACCAGCCTGCTGGTCGGCGAAAATCTCGATCTCGCATGGAACGTGACAAACCTGGGGGAGAAAACCGTCATGCTCCGCTGTGCGTTGAGACAGAATGCCTCCACCGAGTTCACCAGCTTCGGCTGCGAAGGGCTCGAATGCCTCTGGCGCGAAGCCGTTCCCGTTCCTGCCGGAGATGGGCGACCGGTGTGTGATCCGCTGGTCCCAATTCCGTCGGGCATCGTTCGCATCGCCCCTGCAGAAACCGCACAAATCTGGCTCGCCCTCAAGGCTGTCACGCCGGGCAAGGCCGAAGGGACGATTGAATTTGAGGTCATTGACGGTGTGGCACGAGAGCCATTGCGGGTCCCACTGGCGGTGGATGTCGGCCGGCAGGACATCCATGCCGACCGCAATTTCCACACCTTTACCTGGAACTATGTGGGGCATGGGGAAAGCCATCGCGAGGTCGAATGGGCCGAACTCCATCTGCGCGACCTGGCCAGCCACGGGGTGGATGTCTTCATGCTCTCCGCCCTGCGGCAATTCCCCCGCGTCAAGGCCAATGCCGCCGGTGAATTCGAACAGAAATTCGATTTCACGACCCTCGATCGCATTCTGGCCCGCACGAAGGATATCTTTCCATACTATTACGTGAATGTGGATGTATGGGAACACCCGGGCGTGCTGCGGGATGATCTCATCGGGCTCGATTTCAACTCGCCGGAATACGGCAAGGCCTTCAAAACGTGGTACCGGGCCATGATCAACCGCATTGTGGAGGATGGGGTCGCCGCCAGCCGCCTCATGGCCTGCCCCTACGATGAATCGGTGGGGGAACGCGCCGTGCGATTGGCCGCCCTGATGAAGGAGGCCTGTCCGGAGGTTAAAATCATCATCGATTGCAGCACCCCCGATCCGGATGAAGCCAGGCGCATTGACCGCTACACGGACATCTGGGTGCCCCACTTCAAGCAATTCTTCCCCGAAAACATGGCGGCCTTCCACAAGATGCTCATCGACTCCGGGAAGTCACGCTGGGTTTATTACTACAGTGAGGGGCAAAACGAGAAATGGCAGGATCCCACCCTGCATTACCTCTTCAAATTCTGGTGGTCCTACAAGAACAACCTGGGCGGCCTTGGCTACTGGGCCCAGCAGTACTATGGCGACCCCTGGCTCCGATGCAAAACCACGAAGGCCTATGACACCTCGCTGGTGTACCCGACGGCGGAGGGACCCATTCCCTCGCGTCGCTGGGAGGCCTGGCGCCGTGGCGTGCAGGATTACTGCCTCCTGGAGTTGACCAGGCGCAAGCTCAAGGCTGAAAATCGCACCCCCGATCTGACGGAACTCTCGCAGAAGGTGGACAGGCTCGTGGCCGCGCCCGGTTCCGACGGGCTGGCGGAGGAATTGCGCGCCTGGTGCCGGGATCGGCTCCAGTGATGCCCGTCCCAGGTGGGGAATTCCGTCATAAAAGGAGTCGACAGACCGGTGATTTATCATCAGAGTCAGGCAAGCCATCTGCCTGGACTCGTTGATGAGAGTCGCCGTGCAGGCGTGGTTTGAGGTGAAGATCCGGGACAAATCATTGTATTTCCATGAACACTCGGAAATTTGTGGCCTTTATTTCGGTCGTGCTGGTTGCCTGCATTGCAGGATGCGGCACTCCCTCCCAAAAAACAACGGTCTGCCTGTCGCCACCGTCCCTGAATGGCGGCCTGGCCAGTTTGCCCGTCCTGGACAACGCCCAGACGCGCTCAATCTCAGCCGAAAATCTCACCGGTGCCAAGGGCCAGGGAGGGATGGCCATTCCGAACCCGGCCGAACCCAAGCCTGCAGCCAGTGCCCGTGCTGCCGACAACCTCGGCCAGGGGTGGAAGGTCAAACCTTTTCTCCGTGTGAACGCCGGCGAAACGGTCACCCTCATGGATGTGGATGGACCGGGCGTGATTCAGCATATCTGGATGGTGGAAGGGTTGAGCCGCGCCAATATCGTGAGGATCTACTGGGACAACGAAACCACCCCTTCGGTGGAAGTCCCGGCGCCGGATTTCTTCGCCGTCGGGCATGAAATGTTTGGCCGCGTGAATTCGCAGGTGGTGGTCGTGAACCCCGCCAACGCCATGAACTGTTACTGGCCGATGCCGTTCAAGCGCCACGCCCGCGTGACCTTCACCAATGAGTCCGGCAAGGACCTGGAACTGCTGGCATTCCAAATCACCTATGCGCTGGTCCCGTTGCCGAAACAGACGGGCTACTTCCATGCGCAATGGCGCCGGGCTGACACGGCCCAACAGAATCCATACATCATCCTCGATGGCGTCAAAGGCAAGGGACGATATGTCGGCACATTCCTGGCCTGGACGCAACGCCGCAAGGGCTGGTTTGGGGAGGGTGAAATCAAATTCTTCATGGATGGCGACACGGCATTTCCCACCATTTGCGGCACAGGCACAGAAGATTATTTCTGCGGCAGTTACGGTTTTCCCGAGCCATTCACGACCGCGTATTCCGGGACAACACTTCCCACCAACGACGGCCATGAGCCACCCAACTATTGGAGTCTCTATCGCTGGCACATCATGGACCCCATCTGCTATGATCATGAACTAAAGGTGACCATACAAGCGCTGGGCTGGGGAGATGACGGCAAGTACAAACTTCTCTCGGACGACATCGCATCAGTCGCTTATTGGTATCAAACCGAACCACACGCGCCATTCCCCACCCTGCCACCCCTGGAACGGCGTGGACGTGTGAAATGAATGAGGGCCATGAAAAACATGGCCCTTGTTTGAGGACGCGCAGCCTTCTCCAGGAGGAAATGGCATGCCTCAATACAGCTTCTGACAGGATATCCCAGCCTTTTCAAAGGCGGCCCGCAACTGTTCCCCCTTTTCCTGGAAGAAGGTCTCGCTCATGGCCCATTCCATTCCGTATTTTTTGTAGGCCCAGTGCGCGTAATAATAATTGTACCGGTCAATCAGGACATGATCCACAGTGCCCTTCAACAGTTCCGCCAGCTTATCCGCCCCTGGAAGCAGGGGCGCAATCATGGCAAAGGTTTTGATCCCCTCGGCATGGAGCCTTCGCAGGGCTTCAAGCCGTTGTTCGATGGGCGGCGCTCCCGGTTCAAAGATCCTGCGCATCCTCTCATCCGCGGTGGTTATGGTGAATCCGACCTGCGCGGCCGGTGATTTCCTTAAAAGATCCAGGTCGCGCAACACCAAGGGTGATTTTGTCTGAATGGTCACCGGCCATCCCTGCCCCACGAGTATTTCAAGACATTGCCGGGTGAGTCTGTATTTCTCCTCAAGGGGCTGATACGCATCGCAGACGCCGCTTATCCACACAGTGCCCACCTTCCTTTTGAAAATCTCCCTGGCAAGGAGTTCAGCAGCATTGACTTTGACATCCACAAACTCCCCCCAGGGCTCGGGATGTCCGCTGAACCGCTTCATGAATCTTGCGTAGCAATACACACACCCATGTTCACACCCCACGTAGGCATTCAGCGCGTAATCATTGATCTGGGATTTCGAGAGGATTGACCTGGCTATGATTTCTTTGACGATCATTGTCTTTTCAAGATACTCCTGCCACCATTTTGAACAGTTCTCAACCCCATTTGCGGTTCCACTCCCAGAGGCCGTTCGACCACAACATGATCAGGATTGAACTGACTGGGTTTACGAGCCGCGTATCCCGCGGTCCTGGGATGACAACGGGAGCGGTCTATCAGACGTTCCGATGGCCGGAGTCATGCCCCCACAAGAGCTTTGCAACCGTTTCACCTGGGGGCACAGAAAACGCCCATTGACCACCTGGGTCACCTTCGCTAGGTTTGGGATTCCAAACCAAATCGATATGAGTACGCCGATTCCGCAACCACATCAGAGCAAACAGGATGTAAAGCCCGCAGGGATGAGCCGAAGGGATTTTCTTGCCAGGGCAACGATCACCGCAAGCGCACTGGGCGTACCCATGTTCATTCCCGCACGCGCCCTGGGACGCGATGGCGCTGTGGCGCCCAGCGAGAAGATCGTGCTGGCGGGCATCGGCCTTGGCCCCCGTGGCCAGTACGACTTGAGCGTGATGCTCCCCGAGAAAGATGTCCAGTTCGTCGCCATCTGCGATGTGCAACGAGGCCGCCGTGAGCAGGTCAAGCAAACGGTGGATGCCTTCTATAACAACAAGGACTGCCAGATGTATTCGGACATGCTGGAACTGCTGGACAGACCTGACATTGATGCAGTCCTGATTGCGACGGGCGATCATTGGCATGCCCTGGCGTCGCTGCTCGCCGCCAAGGCCGGCAAGGACGTCTATAGCGAAAAACCGTGCGGCATGACCATCGGTGAGATTCAATCGCTGGCCGACGGCATCCATCGCCATGGTCGCGTGTTCCAGGCCGGCACCCAGCGGCGTAGTGTGAGCAATTTTCAATATGCAGTCTGGCTGGCGCAAAGCGGCAAACTGGGACGTCTTCACACTCTCCATGCCTCGGTTTACGTTCCCACCAAGGGCTACGCCTGGCTGCCTGCTGAGCCTGAACCGCCCAGGACCGAATGCGACTGGGATCGCTGGGTGGGTCCCGCCCCATGGCGGCCGTATAACAGCCGGTATGTGAGCGGTGGCTGGCGTGGTCATCATGATTTTGAAGCCGGGGGGAATTTCCTCGATTGGGGCGCCCATACGGTGGACCTCTGCCAATGGGCCAACTCTGCTGACAACACCACCCCTGTGGAGTACGAGGCGTCGGCGACCTCCGTGACCGCCAGGTATGCCAATGGGGTTAAATTGGTGTGTGATTTTCTCCCGACTGCCTTCGGCAACCGTGATCCGCAATACCACACCTCAACAGGCACCTGCCCGGTGCGCTTTGAGGGGGACGAAGGATGGGTCGAGACCGGAGACAATGGCCAGATCATTCTTTCGGAGAGTCTCCAAAAATCAGTGAAATCGAATGTCGGCGGCAACGGGCTCAGCGCAGCGGGACATGGGCGCAATTTCTTCGATTGCATGAGATCCAGGGCCAGGCCGGTCTGCAATCAGGATATCATGCGCCATTCGCATCTGGCCTGTTTTGCCGCCCAACTCTCCTGGCAGTTGGGGCGCAAACTGACCTTTGATCCCGTCAAGGAACAGTTTGTCGGCGATGAAGAAGCCAACCGCATGCGGACACGGGCCACGCGGGAACCATGGTGTTTTCACATCTAAGCCCATGAACACCCAATCTTTCACCCCATTCATGACCACCATGTTCAAACGACTTCTTCTCCTGGCGATGGCTTCGGCATGTTGGATGCATTACAACATCTGCGCAGCCGACCGTTCTGACTCAACCGAAGGATTCATCGCGGTCCTGCGTTCGAATGCCGGGCTCTATGAAAAGGCGCGCGCTTGCCAGCAGCTTGGAGAAATCGGCGGCAAGGAAGCCGTCCCTGCCCTGGCCATGCTCCTGGGCGACGAGCAACTGGGCGCCTACGCGCGCAGTGGACTCGAAGGCATCCCTGATCCGAGTGCGGCGGAAGCCCTCCGCACGGCTGCAGGTTCCCTTAAAGGCAGGCAGCTTGCAGGCGTGATCAATTCCCTTGGCGTTTTGCGCGATGCCAGGTCGGTCCCCCTGCTTGAACCACTGGCCACCCATCCAGATTCCGGCGTCGCCAAGGAAGCCTTGCTGGCCTTGGGACGCATTGCCGACACCAAGGCGGTCCATATCCTCAAGCAGTCGCTTAGCAACGGAGCCGACACGCTTCGGGGTGAATCCGCAAGCGCCTGCCTGTTGGCGGCCGAGCAGCAGCTTGCCGAGGGCCATGCGGCAACGGCCGTGCAACTCTACGATGCGGTATGCAAGGCCAGGGTTCCCATGAACACCCGCGCAGCGGCAACACGGGGCGCCATCCTGGCCAGAAAATCCAAGGCGCCGGCCTTTCTCATGGAGCAATTAAGATCGAAGGATCGCGCCATCCGCAATGTGGCCCTGTTGACCATACGTGAAATTCCCAGTGACGCCCTGGCCAGCGCCTTGAACGCCGAATTGGACAAGGCCAGCCCCGAGCTCCAGGTGCAGCTGCTCACTGCATTGCTGGATTGTCATAATCATGAGTCCCTTGCCGCGATCAAGACCAAGGCAAGCAGCAACGAGGGTGAGGTTCGCAAAACAGCCTTGGGGGTTCTTGGGCAACTGGGCGGCCCTGCGGATGCCGGGGTCTTTCTCGAGGCCCTGCAGAGAAATCGCGCTCCCGAGGAAACAGCCCTGGCGCTGCGCATTCTCGAACGCATGGAAGGAACTGCTGTGGACAAACCCATCATGGAGGCATTGTCCTCGGCCAGCGAGGCGCCATACCGGCTCCGGCTGGTCCGTCTTGCGAGTGCGCGTGGCATGACCAATGCCACCGCAGAGCTTCTCAAACAGGCAGCCCAATCGGACAAAAGCCTCCGCACGGCATCCCTCGATGCCCTGGGTGTGCTGGCCGGTCCGCCCGAATTGCCTGGGATGATCTCACTCACGCGCACCTATACGGACGAAGCCGACCTGAACCATGCCGGAGTGGCGATCATCCGCATTTGCCAGAAAAGCACAGCGCCCGAAAAGGAGGCTGAACTCCTGCTGGCTCAGCTCAGCCAAACCTCCGAGCTCAATCAGAAATTCTGCTGGCTCAGGGTTCTGGCAACTCTTGGCTGTCCGAAAGTCCTGCCTGTCCTGAAAGCCGATTTGCGAAGCACCAATGACAGGGCATCAGCCAACGCCATCGAGCTTTTGGGCAACTGGCCGGATCCGGCACCCATCGAAGACCTTCTCGCCTTCGCAGAGTCCAATGAGGCTCATCGGGCGAGCGCCCTGGAGGCCGGGATCCGCCTGGCCATGGCCACGGCCGAGAATCATCAGCAACCCGATGGTGTCATCGTCGAATGGATGCGAAGGGCTGACAAGATGGCCCAGACCACCAAGGACCGCCGTCTGATCCTGTCCGCACTGGGCCGGTTGAACACCATCGAGAGCTATCGTCTGCTGGCGCGGCATGTGGCGGATCCCGAACTGGAAAAGGAGGCCGTGATACCAATCATCAACATGGCTCCCGCGGTTGCCAGACAAGGATGTGCCTCTGAAGCCAGGGACGTGCTTGATAAAATCGCCGCAACCGCCACCCATGCAGACCTCCGCGACAAAGCCGGCAACGCGGCCGCCAATCTTCTCAAACAAGGCCTGTTGACCCCGATCTTTGACGGCCATTCCATGGCTGGCTGGGAAGGCAACACGAATGTCTGGAAGGTGCGCGACGGTGTCATCGTGGGAGGTTCCCTGCAGGGCAACGCGCAAAATGAATTCCTGGCAACATTGCGCGGCTACACCAACTTCGTTTTGAGCCTGGAGTACAAGCTGGTCGGAACCTCGGGCTTCATCAATGGCGGCGTCCAGTTCCACAGCGTAAGGCTCAAGGACCCGGCCCACGAGATGGCCGGTTTCCAGGCGGACATTGGCGCTGGCTATTCGGGCTGTCTTTATGACGAATCGCGCCGGAACAAATTCCTGTCACGTCCTGCGGAATCACAGGTCGCCGAGCTCGAAAAGGCCAACGATTGGAACCGTTACGAAGTGCGCTGCATGGGGCCGCGAATCCAGATCGTGCTCAACGGGGTCAAGACAGTGGATTACACCGAAACCGATTCTGCCATTCCCCTGAGCGGGCTTGTGGCACTCCAAATTCACGGTAATTCCAACGCCGAGATATCCTTCAGAAACATCGTCATCCAGGAAACGGGCAACTGATCAGCATCGGGTGACACTGCTCTGGAATGGGTCTGCCACCGTCCCCCCTTGCGATGGCCTGGCCACCAGGTCAGTCATCGCCACGAAACCAGCCACGCATCGTTTCGGGCAAGGCAGGTGTGGCACCCGGGCAGGCACAGACATAGGCGGCAATCTCGTTGGCGCGACCGTTGATGCGCTCAAGATCCCAACCATGGAGCAACCCCAGGGTCAGGCAGGCCGTGAAGGCGTCCCCCGCTCCAACCGTATCGACCACCCTGGCAGGGAAGCCGGGATGCTCAGAGAACCTGCCTTCGGCATGGAGCAGACTGCCGCTGGCTCCCCGGGTCAATGACACCACTTTCAAGTCGTACCGCGAGGCCAAATGGCTGACCTGCTCACGTTCATCCCCACGCATGCCCAGAATGCTGCCCAACACAGCCAGTTCCTCGTGATTGATTTTGAGCACATTCGCGCGCCGAAGACCGTACTCAATCGTTTCGAGTGAATAGTAGTGCTGGCGCAGGTTGATATCAAACACGCACACGGCCTTCGATGGCACGAGCGCAAGCAGATCGCGAAGCGCCTGGCGCGATTTCGCGGTTCGTTGCGCCAGACTGCCGAAAACCACCGCATCGGCATGGCGGATCGCCTCAAGGGCAGCGTGGTTGGGCTGGATATCATCCCAGGCAACATTCTCGTGGATCGTGAATCGCGGCTGGCCATCCTCAGCCACAGCCACGGTCACCGTGCCGGTGGGCAGCGTGGGATGGATCGTGATGGCATCGGTCGGAACGCCGCAGGAGCCGAGTTGCTCAAGGATCTGGCGTCCAAGCGGATCAGCCCCCACCGAGGAAACGACCAGGCCCTCGGCACCCAATTGGCGGGCATGAATGGCGAAGTTCGCAGGTGCGCCGCCAAGCTGCTTCCCGCCCGGCAGCAAATCCCACAACAGCTCGCCCATGCCGACGATCTTCAGGTGTTTGTTCATGCAGTCAGCTCCCTTTATTGAATGCCGAGTTTCTTTTGCATCTCCTCAAGCGGGACCCCCTTGGTCTCAGGCATCATGAACCGCACCCAGACCAGTTGAAGCACCATCATGCCGCAGAAGAAGAGAAACACATATCCCGGAGGCAGGGAAGTAACCATCTTGGGGAAAAAGGTTGTGAGGAGGGCGGCAAAGATCCAGTGGGTAAAGCTTCCCAGGGCCTGGCCCTCAGCACGATGCCGGTTGGGGAATATTTCCGAGATGAACACCCAGATGACGGCCCCCTGCCCCACGGCATGAGCCGCGATGAAGGCAAAGATGCACACGGGGACAATGGCATAATGCTGCGTAAAAAATGCCCAGGCCGTCAGCCCCAGCGAAATGATGTATCCCAGGGATCCAATAAACAGGAGGGTTCGTCGTCCGAGCTGGTCAATCAACCACAGCCCAACAAAGGTGAAAATGAGGTTTGTAACACCGATGCCCACGGATTGAAGCAGTGCAGCTTTTGCACCGAGGCCAGTCAACTCGAAGATGCGCGGGGCGAAGTACAGAATCGCATTAATGCCGGAAAGCTGGTTGAAAAAGGCGATCAAGAAGGCCAGCAGGATGGGAACGCGCAAACGGATTGTCCAGAATTTCGAGGCCACCACGTGTTCGGAAGAGGCCGACTGAATGGCATCTGCATGCGCCTCAATCTGTGCAGGAGCAGCATCCGGCTCGATGAGCCGGAGCACCTTGATGCCAGCCTGGCGGTCCCCTTTGCGGCCAATGAGCCAGCGCGGGCTCTCCGGTATCCCCATGCACATGACCGTGTAAAGGATGGATGGAAATGCAGCCACCCCGAGCATCCATCGCCAGGCATTTTCGCCCACATCCCTGAGCAGAAAGTTGGAGGCGAAGGCGATCAGGATGCCGAAGACGATATTAAACTGGAACATGCCCGCCAGGCGCCCGCGATAGGCCGGTGGCGAAATCTCGGATATGTAGAGCGGCGCCGCCACTGTCGAGATGCCAATGCCGAGTCCCCCGATAAACCGGGCGGCAATGAAAACGCCTATGCCACTGGCAAAACCGCAACCCACGGCCGATATGACGTACAGGACCCCGACCCAAAGGAGCGTGGCCTTTCGGCCAAAACGATCGGAAGGCCATCCTCCCAGCATGGAGCCCAGCACGGTGCCGTAGAGCGCCGAGGCCATGGCAATGCCGTGGAGTCCCGGGCTGAGATTCCAGAGAGCCTGGATGGTTTGCTCGGCCCCGGAGATGACCACGGTATCAAAGCCGAACAGGAACCCGGCCAGCGCCGAGGTAATGGACCATAATAAAATACGGGCTTTCATATTGGATCGTTCAAATAATCGACATGCCAACGTTTCGATGCTCTGTCATTGTGACGTCTCCATTATCATTAAATGGGCCTTCTCGACAAGAGCTCCATGGAGACCAGCATGGGAGCCCACATCCGCCCGGCGCGGCTGTTTCCAAAATTCCTGCTCGGGTTTAGGTTGTGTTCCCTTGCCGGGGGGCTATACTACAAGCCGTCCCGTGAATTCCAACCCGTTTCCTGTCGCATGAATGTGAAAATATTTGGGCTCGCATGTTGTGTCCTGATCGCGGCGGTCACCATGTCCGTTTGGTCCGGGGAACCCGCGACCTCGACATCCTCGTATGTTTCCCTGGATGGCGGGGACTGGCGGGTGGCGGGCGATCCTGCCAACGCCGGCCAGAACCAGGCCTGGTTTCAAAAACCGGCTGACGGGGCCAAACCAGCCCGTGTTCCAGGGATTCTGCAGGAATCGCTCCCGGGCTACCATGGTGTGGCATGGTATTGGCGCGAATTTGTCATTCCACCCGCTCCCCGCTCTCAGGATCGTTGCCTGATCCGATTTCACGCCGTCGATTATCTGGCCCGGGTGTGGCTGAATGACATCGACGTGGGAGGGCACGAAGGCGGAGAGACGCCCTTCACCCTGGACGTGACTTCCTCGATCAAACCCGGACAGACCAATCGGCTGGCGGTCCGGGTGTTGAATCCCAAGGCCGAACCCATTGATGGCATCGTGCTCGACCAGACGCCTCACCGAAACAAGGTGCCCAGCGGCATCGGCGTGGGCGGTTCCTATAACAGTGGCGGCATCACCGAATCCGTCGAGGTGTTCTGGGTCCCCGCCCTTCGCATCACCGATGTATTTGCGCGGCCGAACTGGACCAATGGCGAGGTGCGCGTCCAGGTGACTTTCTCCAACGCCACCCCTTCTGCGGTGGCCGGGCGGCTGCACTGGACCATCGCCCCCGCGACCTCCGGCGAGGCCATGGCTCGATTGAACCTCGAACGGCCGATTCCCCCAGGGGTCAGCGTCGTGGATTGTCTTTTGACCGTTCCCCAGCCTCATCTCTGGGGGCCGGAGGACCCTTATTTGTACCACCTCACGACGCGCGCCGCCTATGATGGCCACCCCGAAGGAGACGAGCGCCTGACGCGGTTTGGCTTCCGGGAACTGAGGGTTGAGAAGGGGTATTTCAGGCTCAACGGCAAGCGATTGTTCCTCAAAAGCGCGCATACCGGGAACCACTGCCCTGTCGGCGCCATCCTCCCGCCAGCGGAGGCTCTCGACCTGCTGCGCAAGGATCTGGTTTACATGAAGGCTTGCGGCTTCAACACCGTGCGTTTCATCGCCGGCATGGCTCACCCCTATCAACTCGACCTCTGCGACGAGCTGGGATTGATGGTCTATGAGGAAAACCTGGCCTCATGGCTCCTGGCGGATTCCCCCAAAATGGCCGAGCGCTTCGACGCCAATTTGCGCGAAATGATTCTGCGTGACCGGAATCACCCCAGCATCGTCATCTTTGGCCTGGTGAATGAAATGGGAAACGGCCCCATGTCCCAGCATGCCCAGGCAAGTCTGGGGCTGCTGCGATCGCTGGACGACACGCGTCTGGTGCTTCAGCAAAGCGGTCGCTGGGATGGCCAATATAACGTCGGGTCGGTCTGCAACCCGGGCCAGACCCAATGGCAGCACATGTGGGGCGTGGAGAATCCCAACTATGCGGGCACCGCCAAGGGAGGCCCTTGGGGAGGTTACTTTGAAGGCGCAGGGGACGCCCATGTTTATCCAAGCACACCCCATACACCCGCCATCGAGGCCGGCATCCGCAATCTTGGCAGGGATTCCAAGCCCGTGTTTCTTTCCGAGTACGGCATCGGCAGCCTGATGAATGCCATTCGGGAACTGCGCCACTACGAGCAGATTGGAGCCAATCCGGATTGGGATGACTTTAAATACTTCAAACAGACCGAGGAGAAGCTCGCCGCAGACTGGCGCCGTCTTGGCATGAATGGCGTGTACGCCTTTCCTGAGGACATGCTCCGGGAAAGTCAACGTCTGCACGTCCGGCAGCGCGAGCTGGGATTAAGCCTGATTCGCTCGAATCCGAAGATTTGCGGGTACAATCTGACCGGGATGCTCGACCATGGCTATACAGGCGAGGGCTTGTGGACCTTCTGGCGCGAGTTCAAGCCTGGCATCGTCGATGCGCTTCAGGAGGGGTTTGCCCCCCTGCGCTGGTGTCTTTTCGCTTCCCCCATGCATGCTTATGCAGGACGCCCCGTCAAGCTCGAGGCCATCCTCGCGAACGAGGATGTGCTGAAGCCCGGTCGCTATCCGGTTTGTTTGCGAGTCATGGGGCCTCAAGGGGTCGCCTGGGAGAAAAAGCTCGAGGCGGTCGTTCCCCAGCCTGCCAGCGGAGAGGAGGGCCCACTGGCCTTTCCCGTGTTCAGTGAGGACGTCACACTCGCCGGTCCGGCAGGCCGATACACCCTTGTTGCCACCTTCGAGCATGGTGGGGCTCCGGCTGCTGGCCGCCTCACATTCCACCTGTCCGAGCCTGAAGCAACCCAGGCCGCCACTCCGGCCATTCCGGTTGCAGGCTTGGGAATCGACGCCCGGGTTCAAGCCTGGCTTGCGGCTCGCGGCGTCACGGTAACCCCATGGAAACCGGCCGGCAACGATGCGCGGCAGGTGTTGCTGGTGGGGGCTCCCACACTGACGGACGAGGATCGCGCCCATCTCCTCCAACAGATTGCCCAGGGCTGTGCGGCCGTCTTTCTCGATCCCGGTGTCTTTCGGAAGGACAATGATCCCGTTGGCTGGCTCCCCTTGAAGAACAAGGGCCGTTTAACACAGTTCTCCGACTGGCTGTATCACAAGGAATGCGTGGCCGCCCGCCATTCCCTGTTCGCGCACATGCCTGCGCCGGGCATCATGGATTGGGATTACTATGGCCCCTTGATCACCAGTGTGTTTTACGAAGGCCAGGACACCCCTCAGGAGGTCGCCGCAGCCGCGTTTGCCATTTGCCACTCGAGCCGCCCCGATGGCTATGCTTCGGGCCTGATGTTGGGGGCGTATCCGCTGGGGCATGGGAAATTCTACCTCAATACCTTTAACGTGCTGGACCAGGTGGACCGTCATCCTGCCGCCGGCCGCCTGCTGCTCAATATTGTGTCCTGCGCCCAGGCCGCCGCCCAGGGTCCGGCCCTTCCGCTGCCCACGGATTTTGCGGCAACGCTCCGGGAACTTGGCTATCCCTCCAAACCATGAGGACTGTGAACTCCAGGCGGAGATGCTCGATCGTGTTTGAGGGCCGTTTGTGGCCAACCACGATCCTGGCCGGGGCACGCCGATGGTCGCACCGCCGCCTGGCACAATGGCTCGGATGCCTTTTGCCCCTGCTGCTGGCGTGTCCAACCATTCCCGCACAGGTCATGTCCTTTGAGCCTAACAAGGCCAACGTGCTGTCCTTCCCCGGCAAAGACGCCCGCTTCATCCGGCTAATCCTGACGGACAGTCCTGCGGGACAGCCCTGCATTGACGAGTTGGAGGTGTACGCCCCCGAAGGAGAACGCAACCTGGCCTTGTCGGCCAACGGAGGAAAGGCCACAGCATCCTCGTGTCTTCCCGGCTACGCCATTCATCAAGTCCCGCATCTCAATGACGGCCTCCAGGGCAACAGTCACAGTTGGATCGCAGCCGGGGCCCAAAAGGAATGGGTTCAGATCGAATTTCCCGGGACATCGCGCATCGGCAGGGTTGTGTTCTCCCGCGACCGCAATGGATCCTTCACCGATCGCCATCCCGGCAATGTCGAGGTCCGAGTCTCCCTTGATGGGGAAAAGTGGGAAACGGTGGCCCATGCAGGCTGGAATGCCCCTTCCCTGCCCGAGGGCCCCCTTCAGGAATCGGATCTGCTTCACTACGCATTCGATTGCGAAAAAGCCACAGGGCAGGCGGTTGATTCGCAGGACCCCATCCGCCGCGTTCTCAATCAAATGGAGGAGATGCTCACCCGTTTTGAAGCGCAGGGCATGGAGGCCGGCCAGGAACGCACCATGCTGGCAGCCTTGCGGGAGGAGTCGCTCGCCCTGCCTCGCGTGGCGGACACCGCGAGCAGGCAGCAGGACCTCTATTTCCGTGCGCGCCTGGCCAAACGCCAGCTTTTCCTTCGCGAGCCTCAACTGGCGCCACTGAAACACATCCTGTTTGTCAAACGCCACCCCTATGAGCCGTCGCACAACTACAGCGTCATTCTGGATGCTGCGGGAGGCCCTGGCGGCGGGGTATGCCTCCTGACCATTCCCCGTGCCCAGCAACGACTGGACCCCGGCCGTGCACAAATCAAGGTCCTGTTTGATGCGACCAATGGCATCGCCCGCGATCCCGTGGCCAGCTTTGATTCGCGCCGCGTCTATTTTGCTTATCGAACAACCAAGGAGGATTATTTTCATCTCTGGGCCATGAATGCCGATGGCACGGCGGCCACGCCCATCACCAGCGGTCCGTTTCATGATTTCTTCCCGCGTCCGCTGCCTGATGGCGGCATGGCCTTCATCAGCACACGCTGCAAGGCGCGGTTTCTCTGCTGGCGCCCTCAGGCGTTTGTGCTCTTTCGAATGGAACTGGACGGCTCAGGGATTCAGCCTCTCTCCCATGCCAATTTGAGCGAATGGACGCCCTCGTTGATGAACGATGGCCGCATTTTGTGGATGCGCTCGGAATATCTGGATAAAGGCGCTGATTTCGGCCACACCCTGTGGGCCATCCGGCCCGATGGGACTCATCCGGAGATGATCTTTGGCAACAACACGCTGAATTGCTATGCCAATGGCCATGAAGTTCCCGGGTCATCCGAGATCGTCTGCACCCTCGTGTCCCACGGGGGCGACCTCAACGGGCCGATTGCCCTGATTAATCCCGCCATGGGGCGATCCAATCCCCAGGCCATCCGAAACATCACGCCGGACATCAAGCCCCAATATCACATGACCTGGCTTCGCAAACAGTGTTTCCGCGATCCCGTGCCCATCAGCCAGGATTATTTCCTCTGCAGCCATGCGCCCTGGGACAAATTTGGCCTTTATGTCATCGATCGTTATGGCAATCGTGAGATATTGTACCTGGATCCTGCCATCGGCAGCATGTCGCCCACTCTCTTGCGTCCCACAGCATCCCCTCCCATTCTAGGGCGCCTCCAGGAATCCCGGACCGACCACCCGGAACAGGGACATTTCATGGTCGCCAATGTCTACGAGGGATTGGGGTCTGAAGTCCCGCGTGGCAGCGTAAAATACCTGCGCGTCTGCCAGGAATTGCGGTCGGACCTGCAGCAGCTGCCCAGCGGGGAATACCAGAAGGACCACGAGGCCTTCCAGGACTGGTATGCCTCCCCCACCCATAAGGTCGCCGGTCCCAATGGCTGGCCAAGCTATGTGGCCAAAAGCGTTTGGGGGACCGTCCCGGTCGAGGACGATGGCTCGGCCAGCTTCCACGCGCCCGCGGGCAAGGTGCTCTATTTTCAGGCCCTGGATAAGGACTTCAACGAGCTCCAGCGCATGCGCAGCGTGGTGCAACTCCAACCGGGCGAGCAGCGGAGTTGCGTGGGTTGCCACGAACCGCGCTCGACCACTCCCCCCGCCGCCTCCAAACGCTTGATGGCTCTCAATCGCGCTCCGAGCGAACTGCAACCGCCTCCCTGGGGTGCAGGACCCTTCGCGTATGAACACGTGGTCCAACCGGTATGGGAGTCACAGTGCGTCCGCTGTCACAACGCCCAAGACAGTCCGCGCATGGATTTGACCAGAAAGTGCGATGCCGAAGGCGTGCCCGCCTCGTACCGGACATTGGTCGAGGGCGGCTGGGTGCATTATTTCGACTACACCTGGGGCCAGGAGCATCGTCTGGCCGAGCCGATGAGTTTCGGCACGCTCAAGAGCAAGTTGTGGCGGATTTTAGATGCCGGGCATCATGACGTCCGTTTAAGTAACGACGAAATGCAGCGGATCAAGTGCTGGATTGATTTGAATTGCCCCCTGTGGCCCGACTACCGATATCGAATGGATCGTCCGGGCGTGGCCACAGCGAAAAACTAGGCACGGCGCTGGAATTGTAGATCGAGCCCATGGCCGCCAACCCGTCCGCCATTGAGAGGAATTTTCCCCGCAACCAGGCCCGCCGTTATTTTCATTATATATTGGACAATTCAATGACAGTCCTGTAGATGAGACTGCATAGTAAACCTATGCAGCGTAAGGCAATCACCCCTCGCCCATTGGGTTTGGCATGCGTTGGGAACAGTACACTCCGCAGAAGCATGCCCATGTCTCCACAGAAAGGCCAGGACGTCGGAGGTTTTACCCTTATTGAGCTTTTGGTGGTTATCGCCATTATCGCGATCCTGGCATCGATGCTTTTGCCAACGTTGAGCCAGGCAAAGGCCAAAGGACAGCAGATCGCCTGCCTGAATGGGATGCGCCAGCTCGTGCTGGCGACACAGGTTTATTCCCAGGACAACCGGGAGTATTTCCCTCCCATACAGGCCAGGTTTTCCGGGTTTGAATCGAGCTGGCGTCCTTATTTATACCCCTATCTGGGCAAAAACTCCCGCATGTATGACTGCCCCTCGGAAAAGCAGGAAGTCTATGCGAATGCCAAGCCTTCAAATTCCAAAACGCCCACCCCGGCCGTTTTGGGACAATTCACCTCGGGTGAAATTGACATCCCCAGCGGCATTGGGGCCGTCAATGTCCATTGGCTCTCCGGAGGCGCCCCTCCACCATTTGGACGCCCTGAAGGTTACGAGAACAACCTGTGCAAATCCACGAGCATCGAAGCTCCCTCCCGGCTGATTCTCTTTGGCGATGGGAACAGCGATGTTTTTGGGGTCTGGCCGCAGGATCGATGGTGGATCTGGAAGGAGATTGGCAACGCCAACAGCGCAGGATTCAACCGGCTCGCACAGGGGGACAAAGGCGCCGTCCGGCATAACCGCAAGGGCAATTATGGCATGGGGGATGGGAGCGCAACCCTCCTGAGCGCGGCCAACATTCCGTGCAACGCCAATGCCTGCTGGTGGTCCGTCAAGGCCCGGCCTCACAAATGACATGATCGTCTCCTATGGCAAATTCTGAGCGATTGAAGGTGATTGCCACCACGGTGTTGCTGGCAGGAGCCGTCTGCCTCGTGGCCAGGCATTTCCTGGGGGGCGTGGACAAGGAGGATAAAACCTTCTTTTATGATCTTTCGGAAAAACAACTTTTTACCGGCCCTCGCAACGCCATTCCCCCCATCCGCGGCCTGCACGGCACGGAGTGCGACGCTGTGAGAGCCGTGGTCGTGTCCACCACTGGAAATCCCAGGGACAAGGCGTCCTGGACCATCGCCTACCTCGAAAAGTACTCACCGGAGTTGAAGCAACAAATGGAGCAGGCCCAGGCCACGGGCACCTCGCCGCAGATGGGGCGGGGTCTGGCACAAGCACATCGATTTGTCTGCCGGGCGTCGCAAACCAACTGGTATTCCCTCGCCACACCCGAAGGGGAAGCCATCGTCAGTGAATGGCTGCACATGGGACAGGATGGAACGCCAGCCGTCATATGCACGCCCTGAAACCACGCTCCATGCGGGGATGATTTTCCATAACTCACACTCAACAAAAGAAATAAATGCCATGAATGTAAAAACGACCACTGTCTCCCACCTGGATGTCCGGCGTCGATCAAGGCGCTGGCAGCCACTCGTGTCGGCTCTGTGCCTGTCTCTTGCCAGCCTATGGTCCGCCCAGGCCCAGACACCAGCCCTGGAGTCCACTTACGAAACCTATTTCACCGATGAAGACATCTCCATCAGTTTCAACAACGGTCCTGGCAACAGCAAGGATTGGATTGGCGTATACCCCGAAGGGGTTGAACCGGGCCCCACGCCTTCGACCTTGTGGCTTTATGTCGATAACACCAAGAGTGGAACGACCGGTCTCAAGGAAGGCGCAGTGACCTTTACCGGGGGGCTTACTGCTCCCGGGCTTTGGTACACCTATCTCCTCGAAAACGACGGCTACACCATATTGGCCACCAATACCTTCATGGTGGTGGACCCCTACAGTCCCCGGATTCGGGCTGATAACAGGAAATATACACCCAGCCAGCCGATCACCATTTCGTTCAATAATGCCCCTGGCAATGTCAAGGATTGGATCGGCATTTACCAGGAAGGTCAGACCCCTGGCGGCGGTCCAACGTCCACGTTGTGGTGCTATCTGGACGGCACACAGGCGGGCAACAGCGCTGTGACCGAGGGCTCGATCAGCTTTTCCACAGGCTTGTCCCAGGTCGGCAGGTACGTCGCCTACCTGATGGTCAATGACAGCTATGAAATCATTGCCAGCAACACCATCACGGTGGCCGAGTCGGCCTCCCTCACGCCGCGGATTCTGACGCTCAAGCCCGCCAACAACAGCAGCAACCAGCCGCCGGTGGTCCCCTATATGGCGGCCATCACCAACGGGACATCGAAAGTCGTCACCAACTCCGTTGCATTGACGATCGATGGGACCCCTGCATCCTGCATCGTCCAGCAGGAAGCCGATCTGGTAACCGTCACCTATACCAACCAGACCCTCTATGCGCCCGGCTCAAGCCACGTCGCGCGGCTGGTGTTTGCCGACAACGCAACTCCCAGCAACCGCTTCACCAACGAGGTGGCGTTCTCCGTGATTGAGTACCGCAACATCGTCCTGCCGGCACCGATTTACTTTGAGAACTTCGACAGCACTCCCGAAGGACAACTGCCCACGGGATGGACTCAGACGAACTACACCGAGGTCCTCAACACGGATCTTGACCTGGGCAATCTGGACTCCGCATCCTACGCGTCATGGGTGGTGGTGGATGCCCAGCGGTTCACCGGGACCTTCATCCCCTACAGCCTTCCTGATGCGCCGCTGAGCCAGCAGGAGGACTACCACCGTGTGTTGAACCCGAATCCCAACAATGTGGTCAATGGCAAGGTGCTCGATGTCCCCCTGGCCAGCGGGCGTTTTCTCTTCAGCACCTCGGGGTATCGCAATGGCCGCAGCCAGGTGGATTATGTCTTCACACCTGATTTCGACCTCTCCAGCAGGACGAATGTCTACCTTTCGTTCCATTCCCTCTGGGAGCAAAACCAGGACAGCATCGGCGCTGTGGAATACTCCGTGGATCAAGGCGCGACCTGGCTGCCGGTGGTTTATATGATTGATAGCCGGTGGGTACTCCACCAAACCAATGAATCCACGGGTGAAATCACTGTGGATGCCGTGGCCACGCTGACGACTCAATACTCGGATCTTCCCTTTTACACCGATGAAAACGGCGAGGAAAAGGGCGGAACCTATGCCACCTTTATTGGGGCGGCCGTCACCCAGGACCTGGCTCCCTTCATCAGCGGCCGGCTGGACGATAATTCTGTCGACTCCAAGCGGGTGGAATTGTTCCGGTTGACCCAGGCGGACAAGAAGTCCAAAGTCCGCTTCCGTTTTGCCCACGCCGGAAGCGATAGCTGGTATTTTGGCATCGATGATTTCGGCCTCTATGCCATCAATCCCACACCCGTCCAATCGCCCAGCCTGACGATTGGCCGGTCGGGAGCCAACGTGGTCATCTCCTGGCCAGCGGATGCCAGCGGCTACACCCTGGAATCCACAGCCAGTTTCAATCCCGCCGATTGGAAGACCGTGAGCGGGGTCGCGAACAACTCTGTCTCGGTGGCGCCAGGCTCAACGCCCGCGTTTTATCGCCTGCGCAAATAAGGGCATCTGACCACACCCGTGGCCTCTTGAACAAAGGCCTCGGCTTGCGTCGCATCGCGATGCGGGTCGGGGCCTTTCCCGTGGCCAAACCTCTCCTGCCCCGAGCCTGAGGATCCAACCTCGGTCTATCGTTTGACAACGTATCCGTTGTCCTGAAACCACTCGACGGCTTCCTGCAGCGCCTGGCGGGGTGAGGTCTGTGGAATCGCCAGCTCCCGGACTGCCTTCTCCGGATCAAAAAACATCTTGTAACGGGCCATGCGCACGCCTCCCAAGGGAGCCCGGGGCTCCTTGCCGGTGATCTTCGAGAGGCATTCATCGACGCAACCCGCCCCAAAGGCGACCCAGTATGGGATCCTGACACGGGGGGCAGGCACACCCGTCAACTCTTCGAGCACCTTGAACATCTGTTCCAGGGTCCAGTTGCCTTCGGCATGCCCCAGAATGTACCGTTCACCCACCTTGCCCTTCTCGGCTGCCAGGATGTGTCCCATGGCCACGTCCCGGACATGAACCCAATTGAGTCCCGTATCCACAAAGGCGGGCATTTTACGATTCAGAAAATCCACGATGATTTTGCCCGTGGGCGTGGGTTTGACATCGCGGGGGCCGACGGGGGTGCTCGGATTCACAATCACCACCGGAAGCCCCTTGCCGGCAAGCTCCAAGGCGATTTGTTCGGCCTGCCATTTCGAGCGCTTGTAATGATTGCTGAGCTGCCCCGGAGAGAGCGGCGTGTATTCATTGCCGAACTGGCCGGCATTGAGGCCTTTTTTGGGCAGGCCAATGCACCCAACGGTGCTGGTATGGACAATGCGCTGGCAACCGGCGGCGGCGGCGGCTTCGAGGACATTCCTCGTGCCCTCCACATTCGCGGCATACATGGGGGCATAATCCTTCATCCACAGGTAATAGCTGGCCGCCACATGGAAACACCAATCGCATCCACGCATCGCCTGCTCGAGCAGGGCTCTATTGCCAACATCCCCGCGGATGATCTCGAAATCCAGCCCCTTCGTCCCGCGCAAATCGCTTCCCTCGCGCACCAGCGCCTTGACCCTGTGGCCTTGCGCCACCAACTCATGCGCCAGATTGGCGCCTACAAATCCGCTAACACCGGTCACAAAACAGTTCACTCAGGCATTATGTGCCCAAAATCGTGATCTTGAACAGCAGGATATTGCCCCCCAGGGGCACCCCTGGACCGGTGGGGACGCAGTTCCCCTGTCCCCTGTTGGCGTGCAACAGGATATCAACGCCACTTGTGCTTGGGATACTTGCGCTGGAGCTCCTGCTTGATGCGCGGATAATGCTCCTTCCAGAAACCGGCAAGGTCCTGGGTGATCTGCACCGGACGCATGCTCGGGGCCAGGATATGAACCACCACAGGAACCCGGCCCATGCCAACCTTGGGCGTCGTGGTCACGTCGTAGAGTTCCTGGATCCGGAGGGCTATGTAAGGATTGCCATCCGCCACATAAACCACCTTGGGATGGCGGTCATTGGGCAGATTAAGACGTTCGGGCGCATGCTTTTCGAGCAAGCCACGCTGCGCTTCACCCAGCCAGGATTTCACGATCCCTTTGACGTCCCGCTCCTTGACGTCGCGATAGGATAGACACCCGTGACAGATTTGCTCGATGATGTGTCGCCGATCGTCCTCCGTAATGGGCGTCAGGTTCAACTCGGGACACCATTTGCTGACCAGGTTCAGGCGCAGAATCCATTGATCCACCGTATGATCCCAATTCACGAGGGACAACCGGCCTTGAAGGATTTCCTCGGCCAGGATGCGGGCCGCATCATCCAGGGGCGCAGGTTCGATATGACGGGAACCGACAGCAAGGTCGCGGAAACAGATTTGCTCCTCAGCGACAACACGTTTGGCCGCAGTATCATACGATACGTGCATCTTCGCCTTGATGTCCTCGGGAAATAGTTCACTCAGCCATTCGGGCTCGATGCCCGTGGCCAGCGAAAGGAGCGTATTGACCGTTTTTTCGGCCCCCTCGATCTCCTTGACCTCGGCGGCCACCAGCAAGGGACTCTTCTGGACGGCGCTTTCGCGGGCCAGCACACCACGGCGTCCATGAACGAGCTCGCAGCGCAACGTACCGGCATCGAGCCGCCGGGCCACACGATCGGAAAAACCAGCCAGGACACATTTCTGTATGACCTCGTCAGGAACATTCCGGGGCGCCACATCCAGCCCCTCGCGCCCGGCAATGGCCAGGAACTGCTGCAACAGCGGACCGACCTGCCGTGCCGTCACCGCATGCACGCCCGCCCTTCGACAGGCATCCATCCGGAAACCGTTCTTATTCGCGTAGCTCCAGAGCCGCATCATGTTCCAAAAATCCGAAGTGGCATGTGGACCGCACAAGTCCTCACGGAAGGATTCCACATCACGGCCAGGATTGCGGATCAAAAGATCCCGTCCCTGGGTCAACGCCGTGATCAGCGCCGCCTGGTGCACACAACCATAATCCTGGGCAGCCAGCAGCATCCGGGAATAGCGCGGGTGTACCGGCAGGGCGAGCATTTTGCGCCCCAGGGATGTGATCCGCCCGGCATGGTCGAGGGCGCCCAGGTCGCCCAGCAGCGATTCGGCATCGACAAGGCTCTGCTCGGTCGGCGGCTCAAGCCAGCGAAAGCGGCGCAGATCCACCACATCGGCCGCCTTGAGCGTCAGGACCACTTCGGCCAGATCCAGCCGCTTGATCTCGGGCAGCTCATGCAACGGGCGCTCCAGGTGCTCCTTCTGGGACCAGAGCCGGATGCATTTGCCGGGGGCGGTGCGCCCGGCCCGGCCCGCCCGTTGATCGGCCGCCGCCCGGCTGATCTTCTCGATCAAAAGGGTGTTGATCCCACGATTGGCATCATAGCGTGGAATGCGCGCCAGCCCGCCATCAATGACCAGGCGAACCCCATCGATGGTGAGCGACGTCTCGGCCACGTTGGTGGAAACCACCACCTTGGGCCTCTGATATCGGGCCACCGCCGCATCCTGGTCCTGAGGGGGCAGCTCGCCATGCAATGGCAGGAGCAGATACCCCTTGGATTCCGAACAATACCGGATGCTTTCAATCGTCTGCTGGATCTCGAAGCCGCCGGGCATGAACACCAGCACATCGCCCGGGCCTTCCTGCCGCACATAGCTTTGGAATGCCTCGGCAGCCTGGTCCCAGATGGGGACATTTTGATAGAGCGACCTCCGATCCACATACTCCGTTTCCACGGGAAAAACGCGCCCCTCCGATCGCAACACGGTGCAGGGCTTGAGGTATTGCTCCAGCTCGCCCGCCTGCAGGGTGGCGGACATGACGATGATCAACAAATCGGGACGCCGGGTCTCCTGGATGTCCAGGGCGCGCGCGAGTGAGATGTCGCCATACAGATGGCGTTCATGAAATTCATCAAACACCAGGGCCTGAATGCCGCGCAGATCAGGATCCTGGATCATCTGACGCAGGAGAATGCCCTCGGTCACATACTTGATGCGCGTATCCGTGCCTGAGTGGTTTTCAAAACGGATCTGGTATCCGACCAGGCGACCCAGCTCGCTTTCACATTCCTGGGCCACACGAGCGGCCAGCAACCGCGCCGCCAACCGCCGGGGTTGCAGCACCACGATCTGCCCCTCCCCAAGGAGGCCGTTTTTGAGGAGCATCTGGGGCACCTGCGTGGACTTGCCGGAGCCCGTGGGGGCTTGCAAAACCAGTCGGGGACATTGTCGCAGACGGGCCACAATGTCCTGTTCGATGTCATAAATGGGCAAACGATCGGCCATAAACCCTGATAGTCATACCGTAAACCAGGGCCGCCGCGAAGTGGTTTTTCACAGGATCTGACCCCACAACGGCATGGGAGGACAGGACGGCATGCTCCATGCACAAAGCCTTCAGCAGCAGGCCATATCAACGCACGCTCTGAGGGGACTGCAATTGGGCAAGACTCACGCCTTCCCGTTTTTGGATCGTGGCGTTGATTTTGGGCACATACATCTGCGTTTCCGCCGGGAGCTTCGTGGCTATTTCCTGAAAGGATTTGGCTTTGTAACGGGTAAGCAGCTTCTGGACGTTCCCCTCGCCCACATTGTACGCGGCCAGTGCCAGTGGCCAGTCCTTAAACTTGCCATGCAGGTAGTTAAAGTACTTGGCCGCAGCCCGGGCGCTGGCTTCGGGATCCGTCCGCGCATCCCGTGGGCGAAGCGACAACCCGAGATTCCGGGCTGTGGTGGGCATCAACTGATACAAACCCACTGCGCCAGAAGGACTTTTCGCGGTGGGATTAAAGCCGGACTCCACCTCAGCCACCCAAACCAGTTCGGTGGGCACCTTTTGAGCGGCAAAAATGGGCTTGAGACGGGTGGCCAGCAACTCGCCCCCTTTCGGGGCTGTCCGTTGCGATACGATCTTCGACCATTCCTTGTTTTGGGCCTCCACGGTCGGGTTGGGCAGCGGTTTCGCAGGTTTGCCGGGTTCAACCACCACAGGCGGCGTGATTTTCTTCAAATCGCTGGCCGCCTCCAAATAATCCAAACGCGCACGAAGCCAGGCGGCGTAGGGGGAGGTCTCCTCGTATCGATCCAGGATGGGCAGGATGCTCTCGGCCGGTTCCTTCAGGGATGCCAGATCGAGCACCTGGCCGCCGCGGAGCTTCTCCTCCAGGGCATTGAGAACCTCGAGGACCTTTTGATGATCCACCTCGGGCAGCGAGTTGAGCACATCGTCATCGACATTCTCCTGCACCCATTGCTGCCCCGCCTCCACCATTTGATCGAGAGACAGGGACTCCTCCTGCGCCACGGAGATGGTGCCGCAACCCAGCAAAATCAGCAGACCAGCAAGCCACTTCATGCCCGTATCCTAATCATCTGGTGCCCAATGACGAGCGAATAAAATGCCCACTGGGCAAGGCCTGCATGGTCCTGGACGGGTGTTCTCAGGCCACCCCCACCAGGGTGAACACGACCTCAAATCCATGCGGGGATCGGTTGCGGCACAGCACCTGTCCCTTGCAGGATTCCACGCAGGTCTTCACAATCGCCAATCCCAGGCCCGTGCCTCCAGTCTCGCGCCTTCGAGCACTGTCGGGACGATAGAACGCATCAAACAAATGCGGCAGAGCGTCTTCGGGCACCCCCGGACCATCATCGGCAATCGTCAACAGAACCTGTCCATGGGTCAGAGCCGTCTCGATGCTGATGTGGCCATGGGTGTCCGTGTAGCGAAGAGCGTTTCGCAACACATTCGCGATGGCCCGGCCCAGCAATTCAGCCTCGGCAATGACCCGCACGTCCGAGGCCACCCGCCGGACAATGCGCGCGTCATTGGGGGCTTCACGGTTGATGACATGATCGACCAATTCCGATAGTGACACCTCGCGCAATTGGATGTTGGCCCCTCCCATCGACGCCTTGGAAAAGGACAGCAGCTCATTGACCAGCGAGGACATTTGATCGACCTCCTCACGCAGGTCGGCGATCTGGCTTCTGGCAGCCGGGTCGGCCTTTTGTTCGATGATGCCCAGCGCCATCTGCATCCGGGCCAGGGGCGAGCAGAGCTCGTGGGCGATGTCGCCCAGGAACCGGCGTTGGTGGTTCAAATAGTCAGACAACTGCTGCGCCATCGAATTGATGCCATCGCCCAATTGTCCCAATTCATCGCGTCGCCGCACATCCACCCTTGATTCCAGGCGGCCACGGGCAATCTCGGCGGCCACGAGCGTCATTTTGCGAACGGCCCGCGTCATCCCATGCACCAGGGGAAACCACCATAGGGCGGACAGCAGAAACACCCCCAGGGCCACGCCCCCCCACAGCGTGACATCAAAGAAAAGACCGCCCCCGCTGAAGGAGGCTGACTTGGCCAGAAGCACCGTGCGTCGCGGGCCGCGCAAATCGGCATCCAGGGAAGGCAGGCACATGCCCGCCCAGTAACACACCGGCGAGGTGGTGCGGAGGAAGAATGAACGCTGCCCGGCCACATTGGTGCCGGTGCTGCTGCGAGCCCAGGCGGGTGGGCCTCCCCAGCCGCGGGCCCTGGCCATCGCCTGCCCGCGCATGCCGGCCAGGGAACGGGTGATTTCCGCAGGCAAAGTCGTGGCCTTGCCTGCCAGTTGAATTCCATCGGTGGAGAAGAGCAGGAATTCAACCCCGTAGGCCTGGCCATATTGATGAAGAACCGCATTGCGATCCGTCGTTTGCCGCAGCTCATCCGCCATCATCTCCCCCACGCCCATCAGGCGATTCCCCGCCTGCGTGGCATAAAACGAGGGAACCGTCCCATGGAACTGGAGCCGCACCAGAAAAAATCCCGCCAGCGACAACCAGAGAAGGTTCAGCACGAACCAGGTCAGAATGCGGGCATACAACGGAAATCGCATCTAGAAATCCTCCTGTCCGGGAATGACCATCCTGTACCCCACCGCACGCACCGTCTTGATGAACTGGGGCGTCCTGGGGTCGTCTCCCAGCTTCCTGCGCAACGCCGATATGTGAACATCGATCGAACGATCGAACACCTCGTAGTTGCGCTCCCGTATCTCCTCAAGCAACTGCTCGCGGGTCTTGACCCTGCCCCGCGCCTTCGCCAGCGAGAGCAGCAGGTCAAACTCCACCGGCGTCAGGATCAGCGGTTGGTCATGCATCACCGCCACCCGCGCCCCCGTGTTGATGCGCAGGTCGCCGACCACGACTTCGGCCGCCTCGGGCTTCTCCTCGGCGGATTGGGACGAGCGGCGGATGACGGCTCGCAGGCGAGCCAGCAATTCACGGGATGAAAAGGTCTTGGGCAAATAATCATCAGCCCCCATTTCCAGGCCCACAATCCGGTCGGGTTCCTCGCCACGGGCGGTGAGCATGAGGACGGGCACCCTGGACTTTTGACGCAGTTGACGCAGCACCTCAAAGCCGTCCATGCCAGGCAGCATGACATCGAGGATCACCGCCTGCCAGGGCTCGGACGTCGCGAGAGCCAACCCCTCGGGCCCCGTGTGAGACGGCACGATGGCATAGCCCATCGGTTCCAGATACTCTTTGATCAAGCGGCAGAGCTTGCGATCATCATCGATGATCAGCACCCGGGGCCTATCTTCACGGTCCTGTCCAGTCGGGGTCATGTGATTACGGATCAACGTCTTTCTGATCCCCATCATACCTGATTGGGGCCGCCCTGCGCCAACTTTTACCATTCCTTTACAATTTTCCCCCTTCATCCACACGGAAGCTTAACACTGGGGGAGTCTATTTATGGTGTAGATCGAGATGGCCGCCGCGCGGGGCGCCTGGCTCAACGGGCGGCTTAAAGAACAACAAACTGAGGAAAAACGTATGAATCAAAAGCTTTTAGTAACACTGATGGCATCCCTGATGACCGTGGCCATGCTGACCCCGGTGTATGGGCAGAATACCAATCAACCCCAGCCTCCCATGGCCCGCCAGGGCAGGCAATTGAGCGCGGAGGAATGGTCCGCACGGCGCCAGGTCATGCAGGAGTACGTGGCTGAGCTTCGCGCCAAAAAGGCCAGCGGCACCTTGACCGAGGCGGAGGCTTCCCGGCTTGATCGTCTGGAGAAGATGGGCGGTCTGTGCATCAACGGCGTCCCCCGCGGCCCAGGGATGGGGCGTGGACGCGGCGCTTGCTGGGCCGCTGGCGGTTTCTCTGGAAAAGGTGGTAAAGGCGGCTACGGCGGCTCAGGGCGGGGTCTGCGGAATGCAACCGGGCCTCGCGCGCAGGACGGCACGTGTCCATTGCTCGCCCCACCGGCCAAATAACACACCGTCCCATCATGGAATCCGGGGCCAGGGCTCACTGCCCGGCTCCGGATTCTTTTTTGGGCACGGGTGGTATCCCGGCACTCCAGGCGCAACCACGCCGCATGAGCTCAGGCACCGCCGCATTGGTGAACGCTGTGACATCATGTCCCAGGACGGTATGAAACACCCGCCCCTTGCCATATTGGAGCACAAAGGCCATGGGATAATACCGGCCATCCACCTTCGATTTCGCCCTGGCCACCACATGGATGGGAGCATCCCCCTCCAGACAGGTATACAGCTCGTCTGTGGTGTCAAATGCCTGCATCCCCTGGGTGATCGGATGATCAGGGTCCGCTATTTCAACCCGAAACGGACCATGGGGATCATGCTGGCGTCCCCCCTGGCTGCCAAACCAGGCACGACCCGCAAGGTTCTTGAATTCCGGCCACTCCCCATACCAGGCACCGCAGGCAAAATGGGTAAGCATGAGTCCCTTCCCTTCACTGACAAATCGCCGCAGGTTTTCCCGGGCCTCAGGGCCCGGCCCTGGCGTCTCCCAGTTTTGGAAATGCAGGATGACAACATCCCACTCCTTTAACTTTGGTGATGCCAGGGCGTTGGGCTGATCGATGATCTGCACCTTCAATCGCCCGTCCTTCTCCAGGATATCCTTGAGCGCGGGCGCTGTTTGCCGCCAGAGATGCCCCGGATAATCCATGCCCGTGACCAAACACACCCTGATTCCCTGGCTGGGTGGGGTCATGTCGATTTCCTTGCGCGGGAGCGACGGGGTGTCAGAGTTTTTTCCCTGAGCGGCCTGGCCATCGCCCCCCTCAACCAGCAGAGGCCAGAGCCCCACCACACCTGCCAAAATGCCCAGCCCCAGGACAATCCGGCGGCCAATTGGATAAAAAGTCCTCATTACTGCCTCCTTCAAAACATGTTCACGTGCATGGACTTGGCGGGCATGCTGGCTAGATCAGGACGGTCTTGCCTGGAATGTAAACCGGATACGTCCCATCCGGGCCCGGCTTGGTGGGCGGTTCCATGTCATCGTGGCAGTCCTCCGGCAGTGGCAGGTAGGCAAAGTCCGATTTGTTGATCTGCTCCCAGGTCACTTCCCTGCCGGTATAGCACGAGATCTGTCCCATCACCCCGATCATGGTGCTTCGCGCCATGTAGTCCCCATTATTGATGACTTTGCCGGCTCGGATTGCCTCCATGAATTTGATTTGTTCGATCTGATGTGCGTCGGCATTGGGATTGCCGGTCCAATTTTTCTCTCCGCGAATGGTGCAGGCCATGAGATCGGCCTTGCCCCGGGTGCCGAAGATCAGGCTTGAGTATTCATTGTAACACCCTGTGGTTGTGCGACAAAACGCGTAGATGCGCACGCCATTGGCATATTCATAAACCACGGAATGATGGTCGAAGACATTGCCGTAGATCGGCGCGGTCATGGAGGAACGACCGGCCAATCCATGGCACCTCACCGGCACTTGCTCCCTCATCACCCAGCTTGCCCGATCCAGGTTATGCACCAGCGATTGCACCACGTCATCCCCCGAGATCCATGTGAAGTGGTATTGCGTGCTGCACTGCCACTGGACTTCGTTCAATTCGGGTTCCCTCGATACGATCACATACGGCGGACGAAGGAAATTCTCCTCAATCGACACGACCTCCCCAATGTCGCCATCGTGAATGCGTTTGACGGTCTCGATGTAGCCCGGGTGATAGCGGCTGTGGAGCCCCGACACCACGCACAACTGCTTCTGTTTGGCGAGATCGCAGGCCGCCTGCATCAGTTTGACACCACGGGGGTCGATCCCATGGGGTTTCTCGACAAAGACATGCCGGCCCGCCTGGATGGCGGCCATGGCATGGAACGGATGGAACTTGGCGCCGTTGGCAATCAACACCACATCCGAACACTCAATGACCTTCTTGTAGCCATCAAACCCCGAAAAGCACCGTTCTTTGGGCACATCCACCTGGTCCGGATGGGCCTTTTTCAAGGTCTCCCGGGCCGTCTCCACCCTCTCAGGGAGCACATCACACATGGCCACCAGCCTGGCGCCTTTGTCAGCATTTAACACCTGGCCGCCTGCGCCGGTGTTGCGTCCCCCACATCCAATCATCCCCACCTTTATCACGTCGCTTCCGGCTGCCCAGGCATTGCGGCTGATATCCAATGCAAGGGCGCTGCCTGCAGACGCAGCAAGGGTGGCGCTTTTGAGGAATGACCTCCGCGATAGGGCGGACCTGGTCTGGTGATCATGGGTTGCGTTCATGTTGGCCTTGTCGTGATGGGTCATCGGTGTCGCATTGACCCATTCTGATTCAACTTTGGTTGTATCATCATGTTGACCGGACTCCTCCGGGGCACTCAATCGGTTGGACACGTGGAACACCTGATTTGTAACCCGACACTTTCTGGCAATGCAAGGCAGGACTGACATTTCGACCGTCATTCGTGAAGACGCGACCCTCTCTCCTTCCCTTTCGACCACGGGAACGGACCTCCCTGGGGCGTTTTGCCCGCGTCCAGGCCAAAGGCTTGCATGGCGCCCAGAGACAACGATCCGTGGATGCGGCATTGACGATGCAGACGGGCACGCATATTTTGTTTCCGACGATTTGAATGACATCTGACACCGCCAACAACAGCCAGTCCAAGCCCTCGTATCGTGTGGGAGACGAGCGATTGGTGCGCATTACCGATGCAGCGGCCGCGAAAATCCTGGATCTCCTCCAAAAACAGGGCAGGCCCCACGGTGTGTTGCGCATTGCGGTGGTGGGCGGCGGGTGCTCAGGGCTTCAATACAAGATGGATTTGCAGGAAGGACCGGCCAACCGCGATTTCCTTGTGGAATCCAAAGGCGTGCGTGTCGTTGTGGATCCTAAAAGCGCCTTGTATGTAAGCGGTTCGGAATTGGATTTTGTGGACGCCCTGATGGGAGGCGGTTTCAAGGTCAAGAACCCCAACGCCACCAATACCTGCTCGTGCGGGGAAAGCTTTAGCGCCTAATGACGGACTACTTTACTTTACTGAATGAACCTCGTGGCCCCTGGCTCAATGAAGAGGCCCTGAAAACCAAATTCCTTCAACTCTCAGCCGAGTTTCATCCCGATCGTTTTCACACGGCCAGCGAATCCGATAAAGAACTGGCCAACCAGAAATTTGCGGAACTGAACCGGGCCTTCAACTGCCTGGTCGATCCCAAGGAACGTCTTTTGCATCTCCTCATGCTCGAAACGGGAGAAAAGCCCAGGGACGTTCAGCGCATCCCCCCTGGCACCATGGATTTCTTCATGGAAGTGGGTCAGCTTTGCCACAAAATTGAGGCCTTTACCCAGGCCCGACAGAAGGAGACCTCCCCGCTTTTGAAGGTCAAATACCTCCACCAAGGGATGGAGCTCGTCGATCAATTACACGCGTTAAGTCAAAAAATTCACGCAAAACGCTTGGAATTGCTGCATGAACTGCAATCCATCAACCCTTTGTGGGCGCAGGCACCCCAGGAATCCACCTCCCGGCGCGCCTTTCTTCCGTTGGACAAAATCGAGCATATCTATCGCATTATGAGCTACATAAGCCGGTGGATGGCTCAGTTAAAGGAGCAGTCCGTTCAGTTGGAAATCGGGTGACCCGATGCGCGAATTTCACACGCCCATGCGTTTTTTTCAAAAATCGCAGTTCTCTCACTTTAAAAGGTCCCAGCCAGGTTTGTCCTGTTTTGAGTCAATTCACCTTACACCGATTTGACACCTCCGCCCGCGTTTGGGGGCCTTGGAATCACGTTTTGGGAACGATAACGTTTGCGTTCGTGTCAAAAGGTCCAAATCACGCAATTCCGCCTCACGAAACAGGCCGTAATCGAACCACGGATCATGCTGATAGTTCACATTTTGCATCATCATACAGCATGGAGCGGCACGCGATCGCCTTAATAACTGGCACGGGGGTTGCTTAAAAGAATATGGGAACAACGCAATGGTCCGGTGATACGGATCATTGAAAAAACGCATACCGCTTCCGCCATCAATGGTAGAAGCAAAAAGCCTCTAAAATCCTGCGTTGGGCTTTAGAGCCTGACGTTCTTCACAAGCTGTAGGTTGGCTGGCGGTCTGAGAAATCGGACCGCCAGATTTTTTTGCGTCAGTGGGGTGAATCTCTCCTAAAATCAAAGTCCTGGCAAGTAGTAAAAAGATAAATTTGACGTTCAAACCTGCGTTTTCATTCAAATTATTTTCACTATTTCCATCCGCTCAGGTTAAGAAAGTCTTGGAAGTCTTGCGATGGGGTCCTGCCCCATCGATCAGGGGACGAAAAACGCGCGCCAGTCTCCCGGCGCGCGCATGATAAAAGGTCTGTGGTCTCAGGTCTTGAATCTCAAGACTTGGGTCGTGTGGGTAACGTCTATTCCCACTCAATGGTGGCCGGTGGCTTGCTCGAAATGTCGAGCACCACGCGATTGACGCCCTTCACCTCATTAATGATGCGGTTGGATATCCGCTCAAGAAGGTCATACGGCAATTTGGCCCAATCGGCCGTCATGCCGTCCTGGGATTCGACCGCACGCACGGCGATGGTGTAATCATAGGTTCGTTCATCCCCCATGACCCCGACGCTACGCACCGGCAGAAGGACCGCGAAGCTCTGCCAGATTTTGTAATACATGTCGCTCTTCTTCATTTCATCGACCACGATGGCATCGGCATTGCGCAGGATGGCCAGACGGCTGTCTGAAACATCCCCCAGAATGCGCACGGCCAGGCCTGGGCCCGGGAAGGGCTGTCGATAGACAATCTCCTTGGGAAGCCCCAACTCGATTCCCAACTGGCGCACCTCGTCCTTAAAGAGGCACTTCAGGGGCTCAACGAGCTTGAGCTTCATCTTCTTGGGCAGGCCGCCGACATTATGATGGCTCTTGATCATGGACGCCGGATTGCCCGCGATCGGAACCGATTCGATGACATCCGGATACAAGGTTCCCTGGGCCAGAAACCGGGCCTTGCCCACCCGCTTGGTGGCATCCTGAAACACCTCAATGAAGGTGCCGCCGATGATCTTGCGTTTGCGTTCCGGATCGGTGACTCCCTTGAGCTTCCGCAGGAAGAGGGCGCTGGCATCCTCGTACTGGAGCTTGATCTTGAAATTCTTGCCAAAGACCTGCTGGACCACGTCCTCCTCGCCAGCCCGGAGCAGGCCGTTGTTGACGAAGATGCAGGTCAGCTGGTCGCCGATGGCCTTGTGAATCAAGGCGGCCGCCACGCTGGAATCCACGCCCCCGCTCAGGCCGAGAATGACGTGTTCCCCGCCCACCTGTTTGCGGATCTGCTCGACCGCCTGGTCGATGTAATTGCGCATGTTCCAGTCGCGTCCGCACCCGCAAATGCCATGGACGAAATTGCTGATGATTTCCTTGCCCCGGGGGGTGTGCACCACCTCGGGATGGAACTGGAGGCCGTAAATCTTCTTGGACTTGTGCTCGATGGCCGCAAAGGCGGAGTTCTCGGTGATGGCCACCGACTTGAACCCCTTGGGCAGCCGGGTCAGCTTATCGCCATGGGAGTTCCACACCTGGAGCGAGGCGGGCAGCTTCCGGAACAAGTGACAGCCGCGATCCTTGACACTCAGGGTGCCCTTTCCATATTCGCGTTTATCGCCGCGCTCGACCTTGCCGCCCATGAACTGGGCGACCAGCTGCAGCCCGAAGCAGATGCCCAGCATGGGCACCCCCAAATCGAAGATGGCCGGATCAGGCAGGGGCGCCCTGTCTGAATACACGCTGGCCGGACCACCCGAGAGGATGATCCCCTGTGGACGCAACTGCGCCAGTTCGGATGCCGGCGTATTGAAGGGCATGATGACGCAATAAACGCTGCATTCGCGAATGCGACGCGCAATGACCTGCGTGTATTGCGATCCAAAATCCAAAATGACAATTTGTTCTGTCATGCAAAAATAGGCAAATCATCCTGCATGGGCTTCCAGCGCTTGGCGAGACCAAAATTCCACCGCATGCGGATCAAAAAAAGTCCCCCGATGTTCGCTCGGGGGATGGATGGTCCAAAGAAAGGGAGGACCCTCAGCCGCGCCCGGTGAGATAATCGTCGGTGCGCTGGTTTTTGGGGTTGCGGAACACCTCGAACGTGGGCCCGATTTCCACCAATTCACCTGCATCCAAATAGGCAACCCGGTCCGAAGAGCGGGCCGCCTGCTTGTTATCATTGGTGGCGAACACGATGGTGAGGCGCTGTTTGAGCACGGCAAAGATCTGCTCAATCTGTGCGGTTGAGATGGGATCAAGCCCCGCACACGGTTCATCCAGCAGGATGATGACCGGATCAAGGGCCAGCAGCCGCGCAAGGCACAGCCGGTATTGAAGCCCCCGGTTCAGGCCCAGCGCAGGCTCGTGCAGGTGATCCTTCAACTGCTCCCACAGATCCACGACGCGCAGGCTGTTTTCAATGGCAGCCTCCTGGCCGGATGCATTGCGCAGACCGGCCGTCTTCAGCCCAAACGAGATGTTGTCATGAATCGACTTGGGCAACGGCGATGGCGCGGCATTGAGGAAGGCCACGCGATGCCGCAGCTCGGCCGGATCGCACGTCTTATCCCGGATGTCCCTGCCCTCGAAGAGGATGCGCCCTGAGCAGGCATATTCGGGATCCATGTCGTTGAGCCGGTTGAGACTGCGCAACAAGGTGGTGCGCCCGCTGCCGAGCGGGCCGATGAGCGCCAGCCGTTCCGTGCGCTGAATGGACAGCGACACGCCATGGAGCACCTCGCGTTTGCCATAGCTGGCACGGAAATGCTCCACGTCCATCAAGGGGACAGGATCGTGATTCATGGGGCGATCAACCATATCGGCCTTCAATGTACTCGGCTGTCCGGGCTTCGCGAGGTTTTAAAAACAGCTCGCGAGTGGGGCTGTGCTCGACCAACTCGCCCATCAACATGAACAGGCACTCATGGCTGACGCGCCGGGCCTGGGCCATGTTGTGCGTGACAATGACGATGGTGTAGCGTCCCACCAGGGTGTGCATGAGCTCCTCCACGGCGAGGGTGGCCTTGGCATCCAGGGCCGAGCATGGCTCATCCATGAGGATGACCTCGGGCTTGAGGGGAAGCAGCCGCGCGATGCACAGCTTCTGCTGCTGCTCAAGCTGGAGGCGGGTCGCCTTCTCATCCAGGCGGTCCTTGAGATCGTCCCACAGGAACACCTCCCGGAGCGACTTTTCGACCACATCGTCCAGATCGCTCCGCTTGACGGATCCAAGCTCGGAATGGATGCGCAAGCCGAAGACGACGTTCTCGTAAACGGAAATGGGCAGCGGATTGGGCCGCTGGAACACCATGCCGACGGACTTGCGCAGCTCGATGAGCGAGACATCGGGATCGTAGATATTCTTGCCCAGGATGGTGATTTCGCCCTGGGTGGTGACATTCCCGTAACGCTCATTCACGCGGTTAAAGCACCGCAACAGGGTGGTCTTGCCGCAGCCCGAGGGCCCGATGAGCGAGGTGATCAGCCCATGGCCAATGCGGACGTTCACATGCTTCAGCGCCTGGAACTGACCGTACCAGAGGCAGAGATCGCGGGTCTCGATGGAATTGCGCCGTTCTTCGTTCATCCGAAAATGCCGTTCACGTATTCGTAGGTTTTGCGGTGGGCAGGCTTGTCAGAAAAGATGATCTCGGTGGTGTTCTCCTCGACCAGCTCCCCGTTGAGCATGAAGGCGGTGCGGCTGGCCAGGCGGCGCGCCTGCTGCACGAGGTTGGTCACCAGGACAATGGTCATGGTCTTGCGCAGCTCCTTGAGCGCCTCCTCAATGCGCATGGTGGTCACGGGATCGATGGCGATGGAAAACTCATCCAGGCACAGGATCTGGGGATCGTGCGAGAGGGCGCGGGCAATCGTCAAACGCTGTTGCTGGCCGCCGGAGAGCTTGGTGCCCAGGCTGTGAAGGCGGTCCTTGACCTCATCCCACAAGGCCGCCTGGCGCAGGCAGCGCTCCACGCGGTGCTCGAGATCCTTCGCCTTGCGCACGCCGGCCTGGCGGGGCGCAAAGGCAACATTGTCAAAAATGGACATCGGCAACCCCACGGGCAAGGGAGCCACCATGCCAACCTTCCGGCGCAGCGTGAACACATCGGCTATCTTCATGATGTCCTCGCCGTCCACCTTGATGCAGCCCTCCACCGTGGCGCCCGCGGTCAACTCCAGCGTGCGGTTCAGGGCCTTGAGCAGCGTGGTTTTGCCCGACTGCGCAGGGCCAATGATGGCGTAAATGCAGTGAGGCGGGATGTTGAGGGACACCCTTTTGAGGGCCTGAACCGTGCCATAGGAGACACTCAGGCTTGAGATTTCAATCTTGTTCACCATTTTTTACGTGACCTTAAAAACATGCGCAAGGCAATGGCCAGGGCGTTGACCACAAGGACCGTCCCCAGGAGCACCACCGCGATGGCATACGGGAGGGACGGCGGGACATCGGGCACCTGCGTGGAAATGGTGAAGAGGTGCATCGAGAGGGCCATGCATTGGTCAAACAGACCGTAGGCGAACACATTGCCGTCCTGGACGGCCTTGTAGAACACGGCCCCGGTAAACATGATGGGGGCGGTTTCGCCTGCGGCGCGGGACACCTGCAGGATGATGCCCGTGAGGATGCCGCTGATGGAATTGGGCAGCACCACCGCCCAGATGGTCTGCCAGCGGGTCGCCCCCACGCTCCAGCAGGCCTCGCGAAAGGACATCGGCACCGAGGCCAGGGCCTCCTTCGTGCTGGCGATGATCACCGGCAAGGTCATGATGGCCAGGGTCAGCGAGGCGGCCAGGATGGATCGCCCCATGCCGGCGAACATGACAAACGCCCCGAGGCCGAACAGGGCGTGGACGATGCTGGGCACGCCGGCGAGGTTGACCACGGCCAGGTTGATGATCCGCGTAAACCAGTTCTCCCGGGCATATTCATTGAGATACACGGCCGCCAGCACGCCGATGGGCGCCGCCACCGCCAGGGAGATGATCACCAGGTAGATGGTGCCCAGCAGCGGCGACCAGATGCCCCCTGCCCTCATGCCGCGCTTGGGGCTGGTCAGCAGGAAGTCGAGCGAAAGGCTGGGCATGGCATGATACACCAAATATCCCACAATGAGCAGGAGCGGGATGATCATCATCAAGGTCATCCCCAGGAACACCACCCTGGCCCATCGCTCATGGCGAAGCTTGCGCCGGCTGTGGCGGGTTTCGGCAAAGGGATTGCCGTCCGGGAACGCGGTGCGGTCTTCCGACGAAGCCTGGACGGCCCGGGGTTCCGGCCGCGTGTTCACCACAGGTTGACCCTCAAGAAGGTTCATTTGGAGCGTATTCCTTTCACCACCAGATCGGCGATGAGGTTGACCAGGAAGGTGATGACAAAGAGGAGGATGCCGATGACAAACAGCACCTGGTAATGATCCGAGTGGACCGGGGCTTCACCCAGTTCGGCGGCAATGGTGGCGGTAAGCGTGCGCACTGAATCCAGGGGGCTTGTTGGAATCGCCACGGCATGCCCGGTGGCCATGAGCACCGCCATGGTCTCCCCGACCGCGCGGCCCACGCCCAGCAAGACAGCGGCGAGCAAGCCATTGCGGGCGGCGGGCAAAAGGACCCGGTACACCAGTTGCCAGCGGGTCGCCCCCAGGGAGACCGCGGCCTCCCGGTAGGAATCCGGCACCGCCTTCAGGGCATCCTCCCCGATCGACACAATGATGGGCACGCTCATGAGGGCCAGGATGATGCCACCATTGAGCACGTTGAGGCCGATGGGCGCGTGGAAGACTGAGATGATCAAGGGGTTCATGACCGTGAGCCCGACAAATCCCCACACCACCGAGGGGATGGCCGCCAGCAACTCGATCACGATTTTGAGCACCTCCTTGATCCGGGCCGGGCAGAACTCGGAAATGAACACCGCGGCCCCCAGCCCAAAGGGCACGGCAATGGCCATGGCCAGGACCGTGACACTCAAGGTCCCCACGATGAGCGCCAGCACGCCATAGCGCACGTTGCTCTGCGAGGTGGGATACCATTCGATGCTGGTAAAGAACTCGACCGGCTTGAACTTCGTGAACAGGAACTCCGATCCTTCACGAAACACGAAGAAGAAGATGCCAAAGACGAACAGGATGGCGCTAATCCCACACAGGCGGATGATCCATTCAATCAACCGTTCCCCGAGCGTCTCAATGCGTGATCGATGCGTCATAATGACCTGAACAAATCCTTCCTGGCTCTGGGATCATGGGTGCGGCAACGGGACATAGCCACTCTCTCCGACGATCTTTTGACCGGCCTCAGAATGCAGCCAGTCGAGATACTTTTTCACATGAGCCGTGGGTTCGCCCAGGGTGTACATGATGAGCGGGCGGGAGATGGGATAGGTCTTGTTCAACGTGTTTTGCACGGTGGGGGCATACGCGGTGTCACCGGCCTTGCGGGCGATCTTCAGCATTTTCACATCATGCGTGGCGTAGCCCATGCCGCTGTAGCCAATGGCCCCGGGAGTCTTGGCCACAAGCTCCACCACATCCTTGGACCCATGCATATCCCGCGAACCCAGCTTGAAGTCATGGCCCTTGCCCAGGATGGACTCACGGAAGTAGGCGTAGGTGCCGGAATTGGACTGGCGGCTGACCCGGATGATCTCGTCGCTGGCCCCTTCAGGCATCTTCACGCCCAGATCGGACCATTTGGCAATCCGGCCACCCTCCCCGTAAATCCCGGCCAACTGCTCAATGGTGATCTCATCCAGCGGGTTGGCCTTGGATACATAGACCGCCAGGGCGTCGTATCCCAGGATGAATTCCCTGGGTTCCTTCTGGGTGTTCTTGCGGGCCTTGTCCACCTCCTCCGGCTCGATCTTGCGGCTGCAATTGGCAATATCCACGGTGCCCGCGATCAGGGCGGCAATGCCGGTGCCCGATCCCCCACCGCTCACCTCCACGGAGGTGCTGGGGTCCACTTTGGTATATTCCTCCGCCCAGGCCTGGGCCAGGTTCACCATGGTGTCCGAACCCGTGTTCTGGATCATGGTTTTTTCCTGGGACGTGGTGGAACCCTCACCGGAACGTTTGCAGCCGGTTTGTGTGAGGACCATCACCACGGTGAGACAGCCAAGCAGGAGCGCAAACGCCCTGGCCACCTTCGATTCCATGCCGCGTATTTGTTTCATAAGTGCTTTCAAATCAACATCTCGTACCGTGCCTCGTCCGTCATTCCTTCCTGGAATGTAACCACTATGCGACAAGCATGTTACCGTCTCGTGACACGAATGTTACGATTGTGTTACGATTGGTGGGGCCGAACCAGACCAGCCGGGGGAGGAGGCCATCCAGATCGACATTACCAATTGACCATGAGCCTCTTACATCCTGACGCCATGCCCCTGGCGACCTGGCCTGGCCCCGGTCACTTTTCTGTCACACAGCGTCTGGCGTCACGGCTGGAGCCCATGCCTGTCGTTGACGGGCTGCACACAAAAGGGCTAGGTTTGAGGGCCAAAGCTATGGGCAGCGAACCAATTAGCAAAATTAAGCAATTACAGAAACAGGCGCAGGAATTCTTTGAGGAAAAGGATATCGAGACGCAGGATGAGCGTGTGATGTCCAAGGGGCGTCGCGCGGCCTATTTCTGCGTGCTGCTCATCAAGAGCTTCTTCAAGAACCGCTGTCCGGTGAGGGCGACGGCCCTTGCCTACACGACCCTCCTGGCCTTGATCCCCCTGCTGGCGGTCGTGGTGGGCATCTCAACCACCTTTTTGAAAAGCCAGGGGGAGAAGCCCATCCAGCAAATGATCGACACGGTGGTGGCCAGCGTCGCCCCGCAGTTGGACCTGGTCGCCAAAACCAATGTCGTCACCCGGGTCAATGGGGAAGGCGCTGTCGCCCCCAAGGATGATCTGGCTGGAAGGCATGAAGTGGCGCGAAAAATCACTGAATACATCGCCAACATCCACAGCGGCACACTGGGCATCACGGGGTTCATATCGCTGGTGCTGGTGACCATTCTGCTGTTGAGCAACATCGAAAAAACCTTCAATGACATCTGGGATGTGGCCAAGGGACGCAGTTGGACCAGTCGAGTCGTGCTTTACTGGACCACGATCACCCTGGGACCCATCTTCATCTTTGCGGCCATCGGTCTGACCTCCAGCGCGCACTTGCAGGTGGTGCAGAAGCTCTTGTCCTACATGCCCATATTGGGCAACCTGGTGTTCCGTTTCCTGCCCTTCTGCATCCTGATCCTCTTTTTCACCCTCTTTTACAAGCTCATGCCCAACACCAAGGTGCACTGGAATGCGGCCCTGGTGGGCGGGGCGGTGGGCGGTCTGTTATGGCAGTTGAACAACCTGTTCAACGTCATTTACGTTTCAAAGGTCGTCTCCTATAGCAAGATCTACGGAAGCTTCGGCATGCTGCCGGTGTTCCTGGTCGGCCTGTATTTCTCCTGGCTGATCCTGCTCTTCGGCGCCCAGGTGGCCTATGCCGTTCAGAATCAAAGCTCCTATATCCAGGGCCGCCTGCTGGACAGCATCAACATGTCGGGGAGGGAATTTGTGGCCGTGCGCATGATGGTGATTGCCGGCAAGCGCTTCCACCTGGGGGAAAAGGCCATCAGCACCCGGGAATCGAGCGATCTCCTGGCCGTCCCATCGCGTCTGACCCAGCAACTGGCGGCGATCCTCGTCAAGGCTAGACTGCTGGTTGAAGTGGCCGGACAGGAAACCACCTACTCCCCGGCCCGTCCCCTCGACAAGATTTCGATCCAGGACATCCTGATCGCCCTGCGATCCAGCCAGGGCATCGAACCTCCCACGGCCAACGATCCCTCACGCGACGTGATCCGCCAGGAAATCAACCAGATTCGCCAGGCCGAGAAACAGGTCGCCTCAACCGTCACCCTGCAATCCCTGATCCTGAAACTCTCCTGAGCGGCCTGCTCAATCCCCGAGGACGAGCCTGACCTCGCCCTCCTCGACACGGATGGGCAGCGGGCGCAGGGATGCCCCCAGGCAGGGCCCATGCACACAGAGGCCGGTGGCGGGATCGTACAAGGCGCCATGGTTGCGGCAGATCAAATGCCGGCCATCGGGGGTCAGGAATTGGCCATCGCCATAATCCAGCGGCAGGGGCAGGTGCTGGCAACGGTTTTCGTAGGCATGGATGCGCCCCTCAAACCGGATGACGATTCCATTGCCCTGGCTTGTGGGGCTGGCGGCAGGGGCGTCGAAGGACCTTGCGCATCCCTCCCCCAGGGCCGTGGCATCACAGATTTTCACGGTGCGACTCATGCGCCGGGGAGCATTCCAAACCCGGCACCAAAAAGCAACTTCGGCTTGAGCAACTTCGGCTTGAGAGAGGGTGGTTTTATGGCTATACTAAAGGTGTAAAGAGCCAAGGCCGAAATCGCTTGAGGAGGCGGTCAAGGCTGACGGAAAGCGAGGTAAACATGAGTGATCCAAATGCAACTCCCAATGCGAGCCAGACGCCCAGCGCCGTTCCCACCCTGCAAACGCCCGTCATTCAACTGTGCAAAATCCTGATCCCGATCGATTTCTCACCCTCATCCCTCAAGGCCCTGCGCTACGGCATCGCCTTCGCAAGCCAGTTCAAGTCAGGGTTGACCCTCATCCATGTGGTCGAGTTCAGCTTTGCGGGTTCGGAGTTTGGCGCGGCTGAGTTGAGCCAGATCGAAGCCGACCTTCGTGAGAGCGCGCGCAAGCAGATGGAAGACCTGGTGAAGGTTCACTTTGGCATGCCAGACGCCTGCAAGACGCTGATCACCTGCGGGCGACCCTATGCTGAAATCACCCAGGCCGCCCGGGATGAACATGCCGATCTGATCATCATCGCCACACACGGTCATTCGAGCCTGACCCATGTGCTGCTGGGCAGCACCGTGGAGCGTGTGGTGCGGCATTCCCCCTGCCCTGTGCTTGTCGTGCGCAAGGAAGAACACGACTTTGTCCAGCCGTAAGGGTCAGCAGAAACAAACACTCACGCCCCCTGCCTGCGGCCAGAGCGCATCCTCATTCATGCGCGCTGGAAGCGGCTGCCAGTTCCTCCAGCTTGGCCGTGGCGCGGCCCGAGTCGATCAATTCTGCAGCCAGATCCCATCCCTGGGTCAACGTCTGCGCCATCCCCGCCACGCACAAGGCCGCGCCCGCATTGAGCAGGACCGCGTTCCTCCTGGCCCCCGTCTCCTGACCGGCGAGGATCGCGCGGATGATGCCTGCATTGACCACCTTGTCTCCGCCTGTCAATGAGCCCAGATCGGCCGGGGGGATGTTCAACTCCCGCAACGGAACGTTGGTTAACTGAATCCCCCGCTCCTTTTGGAATTCCGCAATCGTATTATCCCCCAGGATGGACAGCTCATCCAAAAAGCGGTCCCCCACCTGACCGGACACCACCATCGCCCTGCGCACGCCAATCAACTGAAGCACCTGGGCGATGGGTTCGCACATTTTGGGATTGGGAACACCAATGAGCTGCAGGGCGGGCCGGACAGGATTCAGGAGCGGCCCCAGGTAGTTGAACACCGTGCGTTGTCCCTTTTGGGCGCACCATTTGCGGGCCGGAGCAATGTTTTTGAACGCCGGATGAAACAGAGGCGCAAACAGAAATGCAAAGTTGTGCCTGACAAGCCATTGCCCCACCTCCTCAGGGCTCAGATCGGTCCGGATCCCCAGGGCCTCCAGGACATCCGCACTCCCCGACTGCGACGTGACGGCGCGGTTGCCGTGTTTGGCCACGGGAACCCCTGCCGCAGCCACGATGATCGCCACGGTCGTCGATATGTTAAACGTGTTAAAGTGATCCCCGCCCGTACCGCAGACATCGATGACGATGCCCGACGACACACGGGGGTCCAGCCTTGGACGGATACTCTTGTCGCACAAGGCTTTAACGAATGCAGCAATCTCGGCCACGGTTTCGCCCTTCCGGGCCAGGGCGGTCAGAAACATCCCCTTATGTTCCACCGACACCTCATCGGCCACCAGGGCATCGACGACTTCAACCACCTGGGCCTCAGTCAATTCGACACCCGATTCGACTTGTTGGATCCATTGTTGCATTGCACGCAAATTATAAGGGCCTTTGGCATGTTGTCACTTCATTCCAACACTTGATTGCCCACTCCCCAAGTCTTACAAGTGGGGCGTCATGTCGAAATTGACACCAGCAATAGCCGAAGTATTGGCGACCGGCAACCCGGCCTCGCTCCAGGAGGCCGTGGCCAGGGCAGCGGCGTTGTTACGCGAGGGCGCATTGGTCGCCCTCCCCACCGAGACCGTTTATGGTTTGGCGGCCAACGCCTTAAACGCCCAGGCCGTCGAACAAATATATACCGCCAAGGGACGTCCTTCCAATAATCCCATCATCGTGCATGTGGCCTCATTTGAAATGGCACACCAATGTGTAAGTCATTGGCCCGCAATGGCAGACGCCCTGGCACGCGCATTCTGGCCGGGGCCGTTGACGATGGTGATGAAACGGTCCGCCTTGATCCCCGACCGGGTCACGGCAGGAGGGGATACAGTGGGGATTCGCTGGCCGAGCCATCCGGTGATGCAGAAGGTCATCCAGGCGTGCGGTTTCCCCCTGGCGGCCCCCAGCGCCAACCTATCGAACCGCATTTCACCGACTACTGCCGCCCATGTCGCCAAGGACCTGGGCAAGCGGATCCGACTGATCCTCGATGGCGGCCCCGCCCAGGTGGGCGTGGAATCCACCGTGCTGGACCTGACCCAGACACCGCCCCGGATATTGCGTCCGGGCATGATCCATGCCGAATCCATCAAGGCCATCACGGGCCAGCTCGCCACGCAGGCGGGCACCGGGACGGGCGCCCTCAAAAGCCCGGGCATGCTCAAGAAACACTATTCGCCACGGGCGCGCCTGGTGGTGTTGAAATGGCAAAGCGCGGAGGAACTCCAGCGTCTGCTGGCCTCGCAGGGCATGGCGCCTCAGAAGACCCATGTGTTGGTGCACACCAGCGTCCCCATTGCCAGCGGTTGCGCCAACATCTGCCGGCTTGCCCACGATCCCGCCTCGTTTGCGCGGGCGCTTTACGCCGAGCTGCACCGCTGCGATGAGATGGGAGCGGAGTGCATTGTGGTGGAGGCGCCTCCGGAGGCATCGGCCTGGCAGGCCGTGGCCGACCGTCTTCAACGCGCTTCCGCCCCGTGGTGAACGCCCCCTACTCCGGTCCCTTGGTGATCCCGAGCTGGTCAAGGCAGTTCAACTCGCGCCCGAGCTGTTCCGGCGCAAGCTCACCCCGCAGCAGGGCGCGATAGTTCGCCAGGGTCTTGACGGTCTGTTCCCGATTCTCATCGAGCATCTCCACCCGGAACCAGCGCACGCCCATGGCCCGCAAACGGTCAGCGTGACGGGCCCCGGTCTGGGGACGGGCATGAAACACGGTGTTGCGACAGCCCGCATCGGCCTTCAAGGGATGCCGGGCCCCGACGCGGTCACGCAATTGGACATCATGTTTCTCGCAGGGCCGCCCGCAGTTCGTGTAATCCGTTCCCTCGGAAAGAAATGCGCAGAACACGCAATGCTCCATGTGGAACATGGGCATGTGATGGTGGATGGAAACCTCGAACCACGATGCCGGGGCCGCCCGCAGCAGGGCCTCAAGCTGAGGCCCATCAAGGTCAAACGAGGGCGTGACACGCGCCAAACCGCATTGGCGCACAAAGAAATCCGCGGCCATGTGGTTGGCAATATTGAGCGAGTAATCGCCCACCATGGGTTGCCCCTTGAAACGCTCCAGGTGCTCGAAATTCCGGACCAGAATGCCATCGGCGCCGCATTCGGCCACCTGGCGGAGCATCCATTCATCGCCCGGCTTGTGAATGCGCGGCGGGGCCACAAACAATTTGGGTCTTTCCCCCTGGCAGGAACATGACTCGGCCACCATCTTGACCGCATCCGGGTAACGGCGCAGCTCCTCAAAATCGCAATAAACAACCTTGGAACCGCAGGACAACGCGGCTTCCAACTGCACCAGGGTGCGCACCAGCACGACCAACTGGGGTGGTTCATGGGCCGCGGCATCGCCAACCGACGGGGTCCTTTGGGCTGCCGTCACACCCGACGGTGCGTTCAGCGTCCATCGAAGGGGAAGCGACCTCGCCTTGTCCAGCAACTCCACCGCCTCGCGCCGCATCCGGTTGAGTTCACTGATCGGCACAATCACCGCTCCCTGCAAGGCACAATCCAAGTCGCCCAGCATGTAACACGTGCCGCCCAGGCGGCCCAACTGCTCGCGCAACCGCTCCGGGGTCAGGGGCTGCTTTTGAGCGCGTTCCAGGGGACGGGAGGATTGGACAACCACCTCGTGCCCAAAATCGTCCTGAATCTTCAAAACCATGGGGGCGCCTTCGGCCCCGGCAACGTGCATGCGCACCGGGCGCTGGAAGGGGTGGGCGGGCTGGTCAAAGGACTGCCGCCACTTCTTTTCCAGGGCGGGATCGCTGGTTTTCCACAAACGATCGCCAGGATGGATGCGGGCGAGATCGAGGTCGCCCATCCCAAAGCCAAGCACCGTTTCAGAGCCGCGAGGCGTGACCTCATAGACGCGCCCCCCCTCCTCTTTCATGTCCGGACGCCCGGCATCAAACACCAAACCATCCCCGGGTTTGACCTGGCCTTCCAGGGCCACCACGACATTCCCCCCGTAGATGCGAATGACCCGTCCCAGATACACACCGCGTTTCTTGGGGAAACGCGCATGGACCAGTTCCCGGTTGTTGACCCCGTGCAGCCAACCCGTATAGAGCCCGCGGGAAAAGGCCATCTCCATCTCATACTGGTGCTCGCGCTGAAGGCGGCTGGCCACCTGCTCGCCCGCAGAATCGCCCTGGGGCTGGCCCATGGCGTCCACCACCTGGTCGATGGCCTCGCGGTAAATCCGCGTCATGTTGGCCACATACTCGGGGCTCTTGAGGCGGCCTTCGATTTTGAACACCTTCACACCGGCGCGAATCAGGGCAGGCAGCTCTGCGAGACCCGCCAAGTCCTTGGGGCTTAAGAGATACCGACGATCCCCCAGCTCAAGGGTGCGTCCATCCACAATCAGTTCATACGGGAGCCGACACGCCTGGGCGCACACGCCGCGATTCGCGGAACGCCCCCCCAGGGCCTCACTGGTCAGGCATTGGCCGGAATAGGAAACGCACAGGGCGCCATGGATAAACACCTCCAAATCGACCGGCGGAGTCTCTGGCTTTTGCGCCGCGGCAGACTCCTGGCGCATCTGTTCGATCTCGTGGATCGAACACTCCCGGGCCAGCGCCACCAGGCGGCAGCCCAACTGGCGGGCCATGGTCAGGCCACCCGCGTTGCTGATGGTCATCTGGGTCGAGGCATGGATGGGGAAATCGGGAGACAACGCCCGGATCATGCGGCAGATGCCGGCATCCTGGACGATGGCGGCGTCCACACCGGCGCCGATGATGGCCTTGAGATAGGTCTCGGCCTCGGCCAGCTCGTCGTCAAACACGAGGGTGTTGAACGTGACATAGCCCTTGACCCCGCGCTGATGCAGGTACGCCATGAGCGGCGGCAGGTCAGCGACGGTGAAATTCTGCGCGCGCATGCGGGCGTTGAATTTCTCCAAACCGAAATAAATGGCGTCCGCCCCGTTCTCCACGGCGGCGTGGGCGCATTCCCAGTCTCCCGCGGGCGAAAGCAGTTCCAGGCCCAGGGAGGCGGCCGAGGCCCGGGCACCCGTGGGCTCGTCCACACGGGTCTGAGTTCTTGAGGCGCTGACTTTGCCGGCTGTTGTCTTACTTAACTCTTTCATGAACCAATGCCAGCACGCTACGTGATTCCGCCTCCAGGGTCAAAGCCCCTTTGCCAATCGCTGCTGCCATAACTCTTTGGAAATGTCCCCTTTTGGAGGATTTCACCTCGTGAAGTGGCCCTGGAGCCCAAACGCCCCGTCCAAACGGGCCCGCTCTTGTGAACGGGGCCAGGACGGATTAACCGCAGGAGGCCTTCAAGCTGAGGATGTTGGAACTAACGGACAGGGTATTCTTCGAGCGTAGCGGCATGCTGATCCGTTCTCCAGGCCTTCTGCAGGGTCCACGGCTGGTCCTGAGCGGCACGGGAAAACTCGTAGTGGTAGAGCGAGGCGTCCCCCTTCTTGCGCACATTTTTAAAAAGAACCGCGTTCGGATAGTAAAGCTGAATGGTCTCCGTGGCGTTGGCGAACTCATCCTTCCTGGACCAACCGGGAAGCTGCCCCCTTTTCCTCAAGCGATCCAGATGCCTGCCTGCGTCATTTGCCACCGATTGGGACGCCTTATCCACCAAAGGGCCCAGGCGGGTTCTCTTGAGATACATGGTTTGATGAGGGAAATCAAAGGTGACCAGGTGCCGCGCCAGGAGACGGAGACCGATCCCGTTGAACTGGCGTGGCGGCTCGCCAGTGATAAAGGACTCGGCCCTCAGGAGGGCGTCGGGGTAGGATTCACCCCCAAGCCGGGCGTCTGGGAAACGCGCCTGGCCAGGCTGGGCAAGCGTCGCCTGGTTGGTCCAGCAATGAAAGAGCTCGGGCATCAGAAATCCATCGGAGCGGTAGCCCGTGTCAATGAGCGAGGGCGGGCCAGCGACGCCCAGGGCGTTTTGCTCGATAACGACACAGCCATCACCCAGGCCGACCAGGGGAAACGGCGTGCCCCAGGCACGTTTATCCGAAACGGTGTTGGGGAGGAAGCGCATGCGATGCGCGGTGAAGTCCAGTTGGATGCAGTAGTTCAGGAGGACATGCATCCCGAGAATCCCAACGTAGGGACGGGGGCCTTTCGAGCCCCATGCCCGGCTTAGGTCATACACCACCACATTGGTGCCGATCATGGCCAGGGGCACTGAGCCCATGTAAAGCTGCGGCGCTGCATACACATCCACTTCGTACTCGTCACCGAAATTGACTGCAGTGACCGAGCAAAGCCGTTTTCCCAGCCTTGGCACCAGGGACTTGTCGAGGCTGGTGACCGGGGCCCCGGTGTCCAATAGAAAGGGCAGTTTCTCGCCGCTCCGCAGCCCCACCATGACCACCAGCGGGCCTGGGCACCCGGCGTCCTTGTTGAAGGCGGCGGACACGGGCAGTTTGGGCTGAACGGGGGGCTCGGATGCGCACGAAGGCAAGAGAAGCAGACTCCAAAGCGCTCCAAACACCCAGGATAAAAAGTGCAGCGCATGTGGCATTCGGCACCGACGTTGCGTCTGTTGCCTCACAACGCGTTTATACTCCATTAACTGGTGGAGAACAAGCTTCATTTTACTGACCAGCCATCCCCGGGCGCATGATCGAAACCTTCCGCAAGGGATGAAAGGCCGGGAAAAGCGCCCAGGTGCAGCTTCCCCTGGCTGGTTTACCTCCTCCTGAAGGGACTCGCTAATTTGGATATGCAAGCCCGGCTTTAAAGATGTACAATACTGATGTGAATCGAATTACGATTGATCCGGAGCAGTGCGGCGGCCGCCCTTGCATCAGGGGCATGCGCATCCGTGTCATTGACGTGCTGGACTTGTTGGGACACGGATTGACCCCCGAACAGGTTCTGGAGGAGTTGCCGGACCTTGAGGCCGAAGACATTCAAGCCTGCCTCCAGTACGCCAGCCGCAAGCTCAACCATCCCGTCCTGGCTCCCGCATGATTTGGGTGGACGCCCATCTGTCGCCCGCCTTATCTGAAGGTTATTGAGGACGAAGATCGGAACGCAGATTGACCAAGATCATCCCCGACCGCACTTTCCCGCCCTCTATCAACCGCATCTCCTCTTTGTTGGCCCATCCTTCCGGCAGAACCACGCCCCGCCGAAGGATGTCCAGGATCGAACCCCGGCTCAGCGACTTGATCGTTGCCAGCGCCCTAATCGAGCCCACAGGGGGCGTTTTCAGAGACGCGGAGAGCGCAAATCTGCAAATCACGCTTGTGATGCTTTGATTTCGATAGTAGAATAAGCCCAAGGAGTATTCGAAATACAGAGAGTTCAATTCTTATTGCCGCATGATCTGGGCCACCGCCATCTGCTGCATAAATGAATCAGCGAGTCTGACGCTGGGGCGGGCGCATTTGGGGTTGCGTTCCCGGAATCGAAAGCCTTGCTGGACGCAATCACCAACGCCGTCGAACACCCGTCCGACACCCTTGTGCCCCCCCCAAAAATAAAGCCAGTCAGGCCGGGAAATCACGAATCTGAACCATGACCCCCAGCATTACCATGAAACCAAAACGTCTCCTCCTCGCATTCGCCTGCACGCTCGCAGTGTCAACTGCAACCGCTCAAAACCAACCGGGTTTCTCGCCATCGCTCACCCTCGCGCCCGCCGACGCTGCCTCCTCCAGCGGGGACAGCTCGAGCGATGATGAGAATGCCAAGGCGGCCGAGCTCGCCAAAAAACTCTCCAATCCCGTCGCCAGCCTCATCAGCATTCCCATTCAAAACAACTGGGACTTCGGCATCGGCTCCGCCAACGCCATGCGTTACACCGCCAACGTTCAGCCGGTCATCCCGTTTTCCATCAGTGAGGATTGGAATCTCATCACGCGCACCATCATGCCGATCATCTATGCGGAATCGCCGGTCCAGGGGGGTAGTGACAAGTTCGGCCTGGGCGACATTACCCAGAGTTTCTTTTTATCGCCCAAGGCGCCGACCTCCGGCGGCTTGATTTGGGGCGCCGGCCCGGTGTTGCTTTATCCAACCGCCACCGACGACGCGCTGGGCAGCGAGAAATTCGGCCTCGGGCCAACGGCCGTGCTGCTCAAGCAGGAGAAGGGCTGGACCTACGGCTTGCTGGCGAATCATATCTGGTCAGTCGCTGGCGAGGGCAGCCGCGCAAATGTGAACGCCACGTTCCTCCAGCCGTTCCTTTCCTACACCACCAAGACATCCACGACGATGGGGGTGCAAACCGAGGCCACCTATGACTGGCAAAACAGCCAGTGGACTGTGCCACTCGTCGCGCAAGTGAGCCAATTGTTCAAGATCAGCAAACTGCCGGTCAGCTTCGGCGTCGGCGCCAAGTATTACGCCGAGGGTCCCAGTGGCGGGCCGGATTGGGGTGTGCGGTTCACTTTTACGTTCCTGTTCCCCAGATGACTTTTCAAGCCAACCCCATGAACAACTCAATGGTAACCAGACAATGAAGACACAGACATCCATGAAACTGGCATTGGCGCTCATAACTTCCATCGTGCTGGCAAGCGGTTACCCGTCTGTTTTAGGGCAGCCTCCAGCCAAACCAACACCGGAGGAGGCTCATGCCATCGGTGTTGACGCCTACCTCTATTTTTATCCACTGCTTTCGATGGACCTGACCCGCAAGCAACTTTCGAATGTCGAGGCTGGGAAAGAGGTCGCCAAGGGACCGATGAATACGTTTGCCCACATGCCCGCGTTTCCTCCGGCGGAGTTCAGATCAGTCGTGCGGCCTAATTTCGACACGCTGTATTCATCGGCGTGGCTTGATCTTGCCAGGGAGCCAGTCGTCGTCTCTGTGCCCGACACAGCCGGGCGGTTCTACCTGTTGCCCATGCTCGACATGTGGACGGATGTGTTCGCCTCGCCGGGCTGGCGCACCACCGGCACGCAGGCGGGCAACTTCCTCGTCACGCCTCCCGGTTGGAACGGGAACGTGCCCGCGGACATGACGGAGATCAAAGCCCCCACGCCTTACGTCTGGATCATTGGCCGCACCAAAACCGACGGCCCGGCTGACTACGACGCCGTTCACAAGGTGCAGGCCGGCTACAAGGTGACGCCGTTGTCGCAATGGGGCCAGACTCCTGTCGCGCCCACAGTGGAGGTTGATCCCACCGTGGACATGAAAACGCCACCCAAGATCCAGGTGGACACCATGCCCGCGAACAAATACTTCACCTACGCCGCCGAGCTTCTGAAAGTTAATCCGCCGCACCTGACCGACCAGCCGATTATTGCCCAAATGAAACGCATCGGCATCGAACCCGGCAAGAGCTTCGATTTCGCCAGGCTTGATCCGGCAATTCAAGAGGCGCTGGCAAGCGTGCCGGAGGACGCGCTCAAGCTGATGAAATGGAAAGTCGCCACGCTGGCGCGGGTGGCCAACGCCTGGTCCATGAACACCGAGATGATGGGCGTTTACGGCAATTACTATCTGAAGCGCGCCATCATCGCACAGGTTGGACTTGGGGCGAATCTGCCAGAGGATGCCATTTACCCGTTGAATCTCGCTGACGATACCGGGAAGCCGCTCGATGGATCCAACAAATACACGATCCACTTCGACAAGACGGCCCAGCCGCCGGTCAATGCCTTTTGGTCCATCACCATGTATGACGTCGAAGGCTTCCAGGTGGCGAACGTGTTAAACCGGTTCGCTGTGAGCAGTTGGATGCCCTTCACATACAACGCCGACGGCTCGCTGGACCTTTACTTCCAACATGAAAGCCCCGGCAAAGACAACGAAGCCAACTGGCTGCCTTCACCGAAGGGTCCCTTCAACCTGACGATGCGGCTCTATGGCCCGAAGCTCGATGCGCTTGCCGGCAAGTGGAATCCGCCTGTGGTGACGAAGGTTCAGGAGCCAATCCTTATGCCAACCCAATAACAACCCATGAGACAAACCGTATGAAACCGAACAGACTTCTCACCACCGCACTTGCCTGTGCGCTGGCCGCAACAACCATTCCCAGCCGCGCGGCGGACATCACGCCCGCCGAAGCCCGCGCCGTTGCCAAGGAAGCTTACATCTACGGCTTCCCGATGGTGGACGGCTACCGCATCCAATACGCCTACTACGTGGACCGCAACAATCGCGAGTTCAAGGCGCCGTGGAACGAAATCCGCAACATGCCGCGCGTCTTCACATCCGAAGACAGAGCGGTCCAAACGCCCAACTCCGACACTCCCTATTCGATGCTTGGGCTTGATCTGCGGGCTGAGCCGATCGTGCTCACTGTGCCGCCCATCGAGAAGACACGGTATTTCTCGGTGCAATTGATTGACTCCTACACGCATAACTTCGCCTACCTGGGCAGCCGCGCCACGGGCAATGAGGGCGGCAGTTTTCTCATCGCCGGCCCGAACTGGAGGGCCGCAACGCCCAGGGGCGTCAAGAAGGTGATCGAATCGGAGACTGAGATCGCTTTGGCCTTATATCGCACCCAACTCTTCAATCCCGCTGACCTCGACAACGTGAAGAAGGTTCAAGCGGGCTATCGGGTACAGACCCTTTCGCAATTCCTCGGAACGCCTGCGCCCGCGCCCGCGCCGGCGATTGAATTCGTGAAGCCGCTCACCCCGGAACAACAGAAGACCTCGCCCGAATTCTTCAACATCCTCAACTTCGTCCTCCAATTCTGCCCCACGCATCCCTCTGAGAAGGCGTTGATGACGCGCTTCGCCACGCTGGGCATCGGCGCGGGGCGGACCTTCGACGCGGGAAAACTCACTCCCGAAGTGCGCCAGGCCGTGGAGGACGGCATGGCGGACGCCTGGCAGGCCCTGGCCGAGTTCAGGAAAACCAAGATGGATTCCGGCGAAGTCACCAGCGGCGATATTTTCGGCACGCGGGAATATTTAAATAACAATTATCTCTACCGCATGGCCGCCGCCGTCCTCGGCATCTATGGCAACTCGAAGTTGGAAGCGATATATCCGATCTACTCGATGGATGCCCTGGGAGAGAAGCTGGATGCATCGAAGAACCGCTACGCGCTGCGGTTTGCGCCGGGCCAATTGCCACCCGTCAATGCGTTCTGGTCGCTGACGATGTATGAGATGCCCTCCAGTCAGCTCGTCGCCAATCCGCTCAACCGCTATCTCATCAACTCGCCGATGCTGCCCGATCTGAAACACGACGCCGACGGCGGACTGACGCTTTACATCCAGCACGAGTCGCCCGGCAATGACAAGGAGTCGAACTGGCTGCCCGCGCCCAGCGGCCCGTTCATGGCCGCCCTGCGCCTCTACTGGCCGAGGGATGAGGCGTTGAACGGGAAGTGGAAGCAGCCGCCACTCAAGCGCGCGGAGTGATCGCGCCACAAGACACTGGGTCAAAGAACCGCTGTTGACTGATTGCCGATCACTGGCGGCTGAATCCCGCATCCCAATAATTGAACGCGTTGAATCAAATTCAAAGACGCCGAAGCTGAAAAAATGCCAAAAAGGTAAAACAGGTCGTTGACTCATGGGAAAAAGACGGACGTGAACATGGTTCCGGGCCTCCGGGTTGCGGCCTCCCTGCCGTTTATCAAGCAATGTAACCACGAGACAGACAACGCAGGATATTCCTCATGAAACGCAACGCCATCCTCCGATCCATTTCGATGACAGCCCTGTTCGTGTTGGCCGGCTGCGGGCATCTTGGCCCAAAAACCATCACAGTGGACCGCTTCGACTATGGTACGACGGTGGCCGAATCGTGGAAACAGCAGACGCTGCTCAACATCGTCAAGCTCCGTTATCTTGATCTGCCTGTCTTTGTGGATGTGGCCTCAATCGTCAGCGGTTATTCCATTCAAACAGGCTTTAACATCAATGGCACCGCTTCTGCAGACAAGGAGGGTCCGGGCAATTTCGCATCTGCTGGAGGCCAGGTTATTTACACTGACCGTCCCACCATCACCTATGTGCCGGTCACGGGAGAAAAATTCCTTCGGGGGCTCATCACGCCGATTGACCCGAAGAATATATTCTTCATGCTGCAAGCCGGCTACCAGGCTGATTTCATATTGGGATTGACCGTGGAAGGCATGAATGGGGTGCGCAACAGTTCAGTCTCCGCGGGCACCCCGCATGAGGCGGATCCGGAATTTATTCGCGCGCTGCAGTTGCTGCGCGAAGTACAGGCTGCCAGTGCTTTCGGGATGTGCATCGAAGAGGAAAAAGCCAAAGGCGCCAAAGGCGTCATATTCTTCCGGCAAGAAAACGTCCCGGCCGACATCCAGGAGAAGCTGGCGGAAATCCGGCGGCTGCTCAAACTGCCATCGGAAGGGCAGAAATACACGCTCAGCTACTCACCGGTACGCGGTGCGACAAATGAGTTGGCCGTCAACAGCCGTTCCATGCTGCAAATCATGGGTGCTTTGGCCGGTTGTCTGGATGTGCCGGCAGAGCACCTGAAAGACCACAGTGCGGTGCCCGCATTTGAGAACGCCACTGCCGCGAGCCGGCACGATGCGCTGCGGATCCGCAGCGGGAAGGAGAAACCCCGCAACGCATTTGCCGCTGTGCCTTACCGTGGGTATTGGTTTTGGGTTGGAAACGGTGACCTGAATACGAAGCGCGCGTTGATGGCGATCATGTTCTTCTTCACACTGGCCGAAACCGGCGACACTGGAAAACTGCCGCTCATCACCATTCCTGCCCAATAGTCCATGCATTGGATGATGTGGGTGAATGCCCTTCAAACCCATTTACCACTCCGGATCCCTGATATTGTGTCCTGTGCTCATGGCTTGCCAATCGCTGCTTGCAGTCTGGAGGCACCGGGTGCAGTATGGTGGGCATTTT
>CAZIDG010000012.1:41698-70494 GCA_964538065.1 uncultured Verrucomicrobiota bacterium | reverse complement strand
TTTGAGATTGCGAAGATGAGCGATTCAGCCATTGAGAGCACGTCCTGGGATATCCAGGCCGCCCGCAGCCTTTACAATATCGACCGCTGGGGTGCGAATTATTTTGATATCAACGAGGAAGGTCATGTACTGGCCAAACCACAGCAGGATGCGGGTGCGTCCGTTGATCTGACAGACGTCATCGAGGAAGCTCGGGGACGCGGACTGAAATTTCCGCTGTTGATCCGCTTCCAGGATATTTTGCGTCACCGTGTTGAGACGATCAACACGGCGTTTCAGCATTCCATCGAGCAATTCGGCTACAAGGGCCGCTACCATGGAGTGTTCCCCGTCAAGGTCAACCAACTGCGCGAGGTGGTTGAGGAAATTCTTGATGCCGGACGCCCGTTTCAAGTCGGTCTGGAAGTTGGCAGCAAGCCCGAAATGTTTGCAGCCCTTGCCCTTCAGCATGCCCCCGGAACGTTGATCATTTGCAATGGTTACAAGGATGCCGGATTTGTCCGCATGGCCTTGTTGGGCCTCCGCTTGGGTAAAAAAATCATCTTGGTCGTCGAAAAGCTTGAGGAACTGCGCCAGATCATCCTGGTATCACGCCAGATGAACGTGGAACCGCTGATAGGCATGCGCGTGCGACTCCACACCAAAGCCAGCGGCAAGTGGGCGGAAAGCGGCGGTGATAATGCCAAGTTTGGCCTGACAACCGCTGAAATCCTGGCCGCCACCGAGATGCTCAAGGCGGAAAACCTTGCCCACTGCTTCAAGCTGTTGCATTTCCACATCGGTTCGCAAGTCCCTGACATTCTGACGGTCAAGAAAGCCGTCCAGGAATGCAGCCGCTTTTATTCGAAACTCCACCAGATGGGTTTTGGTCTGGAATACCTGGATGTGGGCGGCGGTTTGGGTGTGGATTATGACGGAAGCCGTTCAGCTTTCGATAGTTCAACGAATTACACCCTTCAAGAGTACACGAACGACATCGTTTATTATATTGGCAACGTGTGTGATGCGGAGCATGTCCCCCACCCAAACATTGTCAGCGAAAGCGGGCGGGCGATTGTCGCGCACCATAGTGTGCTCGTTCTCGAGGTCTTTGGTTCCATCGCCAAGGTCCGCAACGAACTGCCTTTCACCTACGGTCCTGATGAACATCCTCTGGTGAAGGAACTGCTGGAAATCCGCGATGGTCTGGCCAAACTGAACAAGCTTGAGGCCTGTCACGATGCCATGGAGCGCCGCGAAGACGCTCACAACATGTTTATGCTGGGCCTGCTGGGGTTGCCGGATAAAGCCAAGATCGAACATCTTTACTGGGAAATCAGCCAGGCGGTGGTCCAAAGCTTCAAGGGCCAGGCCTACATTCCCGAGGAAATACGCAAATTGGAAGACAGCCTGGGAGATCAGTACCTGTGCAATTTCTCCGTCTTTCAATCGCTGCTGGATCACTGGGCTTTGGGGCAGTTATTTCCCATCATGCCCATTCACCGGCTGAATGAGCAACCCTCACGTGAAGCAACCCTGGTCGACATCACCTGCGATTCCGATGGCCAGATCAGCAAATTTGTGGACCTGCGTGATGTGCGCGACACCCTGACGCTCCATCACTTGAAGACGACCAACGGTGAACATGAACCGTACTACCTGGGCATCTTCCTCGTGGGCGCCTACCAGGACATCATGGGCGACCTTCACAACCTCTTTGGCCGGGTTAACGAAGTGCATGTGTTCCTCGAGCCAGATGAACCGTCTGGGTACTATGTCGAAGAGGTGATCGAGGGCAACACCATTGCCCAATCCCTGGCCGCCGTGCAATACGACGAAAACGAGCTCAAGCGCCAGATGAAAGCCCAGGTGGACGAGGCCATCAAATCCGACCGGCTGAAGCCTTCCGAGGCAATGCGCCTGTTGGATGATTACGAACGCGGTTTGAAGGATTACACCTATCTAACGGTCGGCGGCTGAGATACATGACATGACAGCCCCTGCCGCCAACCCTGAACTTCTGCGGGCGCTGGGATACCTGGTCCGGGGGCTCTCTGCCTTGTTTTGGGGGCTGCCATTGGCCCTTGTCATCGGCCTGCAAACCGCGCGCACAGACTGGTTGCGCCCCTTTGGCGTGCTGCCACCCCTGATTGTCAGCATGATACTCTGGTATGGGCTGAGGTTGATGACTCGATTTCAGCCTCATGAACGAGCGTGGATCAAGGTGCTGGATCGCGCCCAACTTCTGGGCGTGATCAACATAGGACTCTCCCCCTTCCTGTTTTGGTGGTATCAGGCTCCACACACGCCTTTCTTTGTCATGGGAGTCGGTGTGCTGGCCCTGTCAGGCTTCCTATTCCTGTACGATGTGAATGTGGTCATCCGGCAACTCACAGCCATGCTGCCCGATGTCACGCTGCGCCAGGAAACGGAGGTCTTCTCCACGGTGAATATGGGGCTTCTTTTGGTGGCCGTGGCTTTCTTTACCGCGGGATTCGCCATCATCAACTTTGACATCTCGCCAGTCCTGGCCGCCCAGATCGATTTTGTATTTTCGCGGGTCTTTCAATGGCTGATGGTGTTTCTGGTTCTCCTGCCCATGGCGATGACCATGGCCATGATCTGGAAAACCAAGGAATACATCCTGGCAAGCGTGTTTAGCGGCGAAACCTGAGCCCGCTCCTGGCCGTGTCCGTGGCGTCCTGGTTGCATCCAACACACGGCGTTTCCCCCGGCGGGAGGCCCCTGACAACAAAAAACCCTGCTGTTATGCAGGGTGTCACTTCGAACTTGCAGGCTCCGGCTCACGATTTGGAGGCAACCGGAGACGGTTCGGAAGGGCGCATGCGACGATGGCGGCCTGACATCAACGGCAAGAGCGTGCGGAGAATGATCTTGGTGTCCTCCCAAAGACTTGCGCGACGGGCATGAATAAGGTTGAGCTCGATTTTACGCGGCATGACCTCCCGGATATAAAAGGCATCGAGATCCACCACGCCACCCAGCACCGATTCTTCATCGATGTATTCCAAGGTTGCCAGATCTGTGATGCCGGGCTTGAGTTCCAGTATGACACGTTGTGCCGGCGTATAATGTTCCACGTACTTAAGCACTTCAGGACGGGGTCCCACCAGGCTCATGTCACCCCGCAGCACATTCCACAACTGAGGTAATTCATCCAATTTCCATTGCCGCAGCCAGCGCCCAATCGGAGTGATGCGCGCATCCCCCTGCTGAGTTACACAAGGACCTTCCTTGTCGGCTCCAGTGCGCATGCTGCGGAATTTCCAAATCCAGAACAGGCGCCCCTGTTGCCCCACGCGTTGCTGGCGATAGAAGACGGGACCGCGGTCAGTAAGCTTGATCACCACGGCCACCACCAACAGTACAGGCGAGAGCACCAGCAACCCCGCAGCTGAAAACAGGATGTCGTACAACCGCTTGAATCGAACGGAACGCATGTCATCGCCGATGGGCTGCAATAATCTCCTTGATGCTGTTCACCACAAAGCGAACATCGCCTTCCGTGAGATCAGGATAGAGTGGGAGGCTGATGATCTCGGGATACAGGGTTGCCGCCTGGGGGAGATCGCCGGGTTTGTAGGCGAATTTTTCCCGGTAATAGGGGTGCATGTGCAGAGGCATCCAGTGCACACTGGTGCCGATGCCCCGATCCCGCATCTGGTCGATAAACGCCGCACGATCCAGGGACAATTTGTCCAACCGGAGACGTATCACATAAAGATGCCACGAATGGATCCTGTTCGGCTGGACCGTGGGAAGGATCAATTCATCCACCTCCTGGAGCGCATGCGTGTAGCATTGGGCCCAAAGGGTTCTCTGGCGATGCAACTGATCCGAAGCTCTCAATTGGTGCAACCCTATGGAGGAAGCAATATCGGTCAGATTATACTTAAAGCCTGGCGCAGTGATTTCATAGTACCAGACTCCTTCGGAAGTGAACCGCTTCCAGGCATCGCGGGAAATGCCATGCAGCGACATGATGCGCATGCGATCGGCATATTCGGCAGAACCGGTGCATGCCATGCCTCCTTCGCCTGTCGTGATCGTTTTATTTGCGTAGAATGAAAAACAACTGATGTCGGAATCGGAACCAACGGACTTCCAGGCATCACCCGCGTGTTCCCGGTAAAAGGCGGGGCAGCAATGCGCGGCGTCCTCAATGACTTTAAGCTGGTAGCGACGGGCAAGGTCAACCACACCAGCCATATCCGCCACCTGGCCGCCATAGTGGACCGGCATGATCGCCACCACCTTCACACCCCGCTTCTGTGCTTGAAGCAACTGTGCCTCCGCACTGGCAACATCGATGGTAAAATCGGATTCCCGGCAATCCACCAGAATTGGAATGGCATTCCGGTAGCGAACCACCTCGGCTGTCGCTGCAAAGGTCATGGTGGGGACCAGGACGCCTTCTCCTTCCTGAACACCAATGGCTTCCAGAGCCAGGTGAAGCGCCGCCGTGCAGGAGTTGACCGCCACCGCAAACGCCTGTCCCATGTATCTCGCAAACTCCGCCTCGAATTTTTTGGTTTTGGGCCCTGTGGTGAGCCATCCCTTGCGCAGAGTGTCCACCACTTCATCAATTTCGGCCTGACCGATGCTTGGTATGTAGAAGGGAATTTTCCGAGGGGGTTCCTGACGAGAGGGCTGAACCGCTTGTTCTGAAATTTCCTTTATCATAGGTACCGCGTGTTGATCGACGAAGGAATGTGTCAGATTATATCGATGGGTGCATTGAGACGGTACGTTAAGAGTATGCTCCAGGTTTTATGTCATGATGTGCACCCCTCCCCCTGGGGATGCTGGGCCTTTCATGCAACAAACCCCGCTCCAACCCATTAGAGCTCCGAGTTTCCACCTTGCATCCTGAATGATCACTTGGCCCCCTCGGATGCTGACCGTGCCTTCCTTGAACATTCAATTGTTATTGTTCGTTAACAACCACCAATACTGACCCACCACTTATTATTTTTTCTTAATGGCTTTTTAATATAATTCATCATCGAACATACGCAAGGGACACAGTGTCTGGATCTGCGCCATTTCTTCATCCCATCAGCACCTGCCTTGGAGTGACCCTTCTGATATGCCTTGTTTACAGGACATCATGAAGAGGCCGGGCGAGCTGTGGCAGGATTGATATGAGAGACAACTGCCTGAAATTTCCCATTGGGCCCCCGGGGAATTTGATCGCATCGGGTAATGCTTGTCTGCACCTGCCCCATTCGGGCAACGATTCGCTGATGGATCATGCCGGCATGGACATCCGTAAATTCCTGGTCGGCAACGACCAATACCCGGATGTGGTCGATGGATTCCTGGATAATTTGGGCCTCCCGCACAGGCAAGCCATAAAAAGCAGGATTCAACCAATACACAAAGCGTCCGTCAGGAGCCACAAGCATATCGTTAGTACGCCCTTCAATGGGCCCGAATCTGGGCAGGAGCCGTCCACACGGGCATGTGGATTCCGTCATGGGCAGAGCAGCCCGATCCCCAACCGCATAGCGCACAAGAGGCATGTCGGGGTTCAATAATGATGTACAGACCAGACGGCCGGTGTCACCCGGGGCTGCAGGTTGATCATCCTGGTCTTTAAGAACCTCCACCCAGCCAACTTCCGGCCAAAAATGAAGCTGGCCACTGGGGCACTCGCTTGCCGCAGCCACAGTCTCAGCCATGCCGTAGGTTTCACGCACGACACTTGCAAATCCCCTTCCAATAATCTCACGCTGTTGCGGCGTCAGGGGCTCTGCATTGCCCAGCACCACCCGAATGCCGTGTGGAACCAGGCCGGCCTCGAGAAAACAGCGCGACAGGACAGCCGCAGAACTGGGGTATGTGATCAAATGCTCGACCCCATGGTCAACCAAAGCCTGGGCATAATGACGGGCATGATCGGCAGAAACATGATTTGCGGAAAGATAAAGCTGATGCATCGGCGCATTCCAAACCCAGAAAGGTGGAGACGTGGCAGAAGGGGACACTACCGGTTGTCCACCCAGTATCGCCCAGGGACTCCGCCACGACACACCGTGCCACCGGCGCATGCGCGCCTCGACCAGGGCGTACCATCGTCGTACCGTATCACGTGAATTGTACACGACGAGTGGCGTGCCCGAAGTCCCGCTGGTACGATCACAGAACATTCTCTCGGGAATGCAATCTTCAGCCACAAAGGCCTTGGGTTGGGCCCGAAGCGTTTGTTTATCCAGAATGGGCCAATTACGAAGATCCTCCCAGGATGCCTTGTCACCATGGCGACGGCGTTCTTCCCAATGGTTTCGGTAAAATGGAACGCGCGTAGCCGCACGGCTGAGTATAAACAGCAATCGCTCACGCGTCCAATGACTCCACTGCTCTGCGGACCAATGATCACGCTCAAGCGCTTGCTCGACAAGATACTCGCTCTCAGGGCCATACCGCCAACTGCGGAGCGTCAAACCGCGAAAACTCGCGGCAAGTGTCCGCACTGGGGCGGGCAGCATGTGATAGGTGATGATAAGCCGATCTCCCATAACAATTCGTTCAATCCGGTTGACGGGTTAATGTGTTAAAACCGGCACCTGCAAACTGGAAACGAAGGCCGAAGGCCATGATGCCCCACCAAAAACCCCATCCGTAGCCCAGGTGATATGCCGCAAAGACGGCTGGCATGATGGGCAGATAGCGCCAGTGAGAGAATGCCCGGCAGGTCCATAGGGAAGCCACAAGGACAGCACCAAGGTAGGAGCAAACCAGTCCCATCAAAGCCCAGGCTGCGGGAGCCCAAAATGGACTCAGGACACCTGCGGTAATCAGGGCGCCAACAAAGCCTCCCGGCACCAGGTGCCGGAAGGATGCCGGTATCTTATGCTTTTGAATGACGCGGACCTTCCAATACCCGTATTGGGCATACTGCTGAAACAGGGCGTAAAGCGTTGCGCGGGGATAATACCAGGATCGAATGGATGGCGATTGCCAAATGGTCAGACCCGCCCGGCGCAACCGCAGGTTGAGCTCGTCATCCTGATTTCTCACCAACTCCTCATCGAACATGCCGATGCCAAGCAACGTCTCCCGCCGCCAGCAACCATACGTCACCGTATCGACAGGTCCCTCGTACTGTTCATCATGAAAGCGTGCTCCGCCACAGGCAAACGCTGAATGATAGGCCAGACGAATCGCGGATTGGACATAGCCCCGGGCACGCGTGCATGCCGGGCCGCCCACATTTGCCGCACCCGTTTCAGAGTGTATCCTGACACACTGGGCCACATAATCAGAGGCGTATTCGGTATGGGCATCCATGCGGATGATGAGGTTGCCGCGAGCTGCGCGTATGGCCGCATTCAATCCCTGCGACACGAATCGGGCAGGGTTGTCGATGACACGGATCCGGGAATGCTTGCGGACATATGCGTCAAGAATGTCCCTGGTTCCATCGTCACTCATTCCATCGGCTATGAGGATTTCCAGGTCCAGACCGGGACACTCTTGAGCCAGCACGGAATCAAGGAAACCCGCCAGATGCCGCCGCTCATTCCGGCAAGGAATGATTATGGACACCGTTTCCATATGCGATTTCTAATGCGGGTGGACCATGGACCGGGCAGACAAACCAAGAAACATCGCCTCCCATTGGGGGAGGACCCGGCTCCAGTCGAACTCCTCGACCTTGCGACGGGCAGCGCTGGAGATCCTCTGGGCCAGGCCGGATTCCCTCAACAATCGTCGAATCGCCCCCGCCATGGCGGGAGGATTGTCCGGCTCAACCAAAAGCGCATCATGCTCGTTTGCGAGAAGATAAGGGATGCCGCCAACATTGGTGCTGACGACATTCAAGCCACACGCCATGGCTTCGATGACGCTGATGGGGGTGTTATCCACGTTGGTGGTGTTGATAAACACGTCGTGTTGATCCAGCCAGTGTGGTACGTCGCACTTGGCGACCCCCCCGGGAAACTGAATTTCAGTCCTTGGACACCACTGGCGCGCAGCAGCCTGAGTCGCCTGCAGGCTTCCATCACCCTTGTCGGGGCCCACCATTTTCAATGAAAGGGCGGGAAACTCACTCTGGAGCAAGGCCAGGGCCCGGGGAGCCAGGGTGGGATTGTATATGGCATGGAACGCCCGAAGCCATATCAGGGCGGGGCGCGGCTGACTCCGTGCCCGATAGGGGTAGGCGCCAATATCGATCGGATTCGGCACAAGGCGCAACCGATTACAGCACGAGGCCATGCGATCAAGAAGGTAACGAGATGGGCAGGTCACCACCGCTGCGGATTGCAGCAACCGGCATACACGGTGACGATGTTTCTCACAAAAGGCTGGTAGATTGCCGCCATGCAGCGTGAGCACATAGGGTTTGCGAACCGCCCTCAAGGCCATGCACGACATCTCGGCCCATAGAAAAGCTGGTCCGCTAAACACATCGACCTGGGCGACTTCATAGGACATCCGGCGCTGGAGAACCGTGGAGACCATGTCAATCAGTCGGGCCAGTTTATTGCGACGGTTCGAGGTTGTGATGACCGTCCATCTCCGTTGGCGGAGACGATCCGCCATCTCCTCGCCCACGGAGCGATTGGCAACGTGGGCGGACAAAAAGTTTCCCACCAGGAGCACGGAGCCATTGGAATTTGCCGCATTCATGCGGGTATCGCCGATGATAACAACCGCTCAAGCCGGCCATGTCGCACCGCACTGGCCGCTCGGAGGTAGAGAGCCATCAGATGCTCACCCAGCTTGTCCACGGAATAGTGGGCTTCCACGCACGCTCGCCCGGCGGAGCCCATGCGTTGGCGCAGTTTCCTGGACTGGGTCAATTCCAGGATTCGTTGAGCGAGCATATTCCTGTCATTATGGGGCACAACAAAGCCCGTCTCCCCCTCCCGCACCACATGTGGCACATCGCCGGCGGGTGTGGCCACCACCGGCAACCTTGCCGCCATGGCCTCCAGCACAACATTTGGAAAGCCTTCGTGTTGTGAGGTCAGGCAGAATATATCACTTTGGGCCAGCAGGCGGGGGACATCATCCCGCCTTCCCAGGAAGGATACTGTGTTCGCTGCCAGATTTAAAGTGTGGGTTAAACGCTCCAATCTCCCGCGCTCGGGACCGTCACCAACAAGCAAAACTCTTAATTTCGGGCATTGATCCAATACCAAGGGCAGCGCACTGAGCAACCGGTCAAAACATTTCGCCGCAACAAGCCGCCCCACAGCAATGAGGGTTTGTTGATCTCCATCATCACCACGGGGCATGTTTTCATCGAATGCTTCCAGGTCAATGACATTGGGCAGAACATCGATGCGCGGCGCAGGGATGCCAAGGCTGATCGCTGTATCCCGAGCAATATGGGAGTTGCTGATCAGACACATGGGCGCACGAAGCAGCCACCGCCCCCATCGGGGGTTATGTTTGAGCTCAAAGGTGGTGTCATTCCGAATGGCCCCAAACCCCACCGCCCCCAGACACCGCGCTGCAAACGCAGTGTAGAGGTTCACGTAAAAATGCCCGGCTTGAATGATGTCAGGCTTGAAGGCCCGCATTTTCAAGGTAATCCAGCACAAGCGCGCGAGGGGATTCCCGATCCTGCCGACATATACCGGGTCCAATCCCGAAGCGCGCAACGCGCCTTCATAGCACTCACCCTGCGTGAGCGAGTATACTCGCACCTCATGCCCCGCCCGGCCCAGGGCACGTGCCATGTACAGCAATTGCTTCTCCGCCCCACCCTGCCCCAGAGTGCCCGCCAGGAAGGCCACCTTTAATGGATGCAGATCCTTCATGGCACCGGCTTCCCATGTGGGGTATGAATGCGGGACGAGATGCCGGATTCCCCACCCTGCCATTGCCTGCCATGCAACAGTGAGAGACAACCGGCGGCCAGCAGCCACAATGCCTTGCTCTGAAACTCCGTGGAAATCAGTGCGACCATGATGACAACACAAGGCAGGAGCCCCATCGCCAGCAATCCCTCACGGCGACGGCGCCAGCCAACCCAAGCGAAAGACAGCAAAAACAACAACAACAAGGTGAATCCTATCAGGCCATTCTCGGCCAGCACCTTGATCCAGCCTGCGTGAGCCTGCTTTTCAAGACCGCGGCCGAAGGCAAGATTGCCCCGAAAACTGGTGCGAGCATACTCCGCCGCAAAACTGCCCGTCCCCACCCCCCATATTGGATGCTCTTTGAAGATATTCCATCCCCCCATCACAAGGTCCGACCGGCCACTGGTGCGATTGTCCATCGATCTACTGCTATCCATCAGACGCATCAGCCGTCCGAGAGAATAATCACGCTGCTGGGCGAACTGGGCGGTCAAAAAGACTCCAACCATCACCACACCTGCAATCATGACGACGCGCTGCGCCAGGCTGCGCATCGTATGAAATAAAAACAGCAAACAACACAAAGCAATCAGCATCCCCCCGCGACTGCCCGTCAGGAAAACCCAGCCGGTATTCACGACGGCCAGGCCGGGCAACACCCAGCGCATCAACCGATCATGCATCGCAAAGCGATATCCCAGACATACGGCAAACAAACCTGCCAGGGGTGCATGGGCATAGGAATTGGGATTGATATCCTCCAATTGATCCGCATGCAGTTGATAGACCAGGCCTCCCACCGCGGAGGCAACCCCGCACACAACGCCCAACCACACCCATTTCTGGGGGGATCTTTCGGAACGCACGAAGTACGCGACCAGGCCGAGGATGGCAAATATTCCCAAAAAATGCTGGATCCCCAGGGTGACATTCTGGCTGTTCAACAGTAACAGGCCCAGCACGGCCAGAAATGCTTCCAATACGCGTAAGGGTGTCCAGGAGAGCTGCAGCAGCTGTCTGGCGTTTAGAAACACCACCAACATGAGCCAGTAGTTGATGGTATTCCATCGCAGGAGGCCTCCGGAAAGCAGGTAACTGCGTGTCAGGGGATCGATGGTGCAGACCAGGCCGATCCCAAACAAACCCAGTACAGGATGATACAGACCACCCGCCGCAAAAAACAACCCTGCGATGGTGAGGATCGTCAGCGCCTTTTCAAAGCCCACGACAAAACTGCCTCCCCAGCACAGTACAATGACCACCACCACCGCCAGTCCCCACCACCGGGCAACCGACACAGGTCGGTGGGCAATCCGTCGTGTTCTGCCGCGTGGCGGCATGGTTTGGGCCTGCTGTCCGGAAACAGATGGATTTGCCAGCATCATCGGCTTCATGCAGTCAACGCGTTGCTTGATTTGGCCACCAGTTTTCCGTTCACCAGGGCCATATCCCAACGATCCGCGCATAGGTTGCCAATCCACCGCGCCCATGCCTCGAGCGTTCGATTTTCGACATAGGACCGGCATCTCCGCCGCAGAGCCGGCCAATCGATGGGACTGGACAACACCCGATTCAGTGTTTCCACCAAACGGTCCGTTCGCCCTGGCGGCACCAGCCATCCACGTTCCCCCGGATATCCCATGACTCCCGACGCCGCTCCGACATCGGAAGTGATTACCGGCAGCCCATGCGCCATCGCGTCGAGCCACGCCTTGCTGAAACCTTCGGTCAGGGATGGCTGGACGCACAGATCTGCACGCAACATGACATTTGAGAGCTGGACACGATCAAGCTGCCCGGTGAAAAGCACCGTGTCCCCACACTCAAGCTCGCGGGCCAGACGCTCAAGGGCGGGCCGTTGAGGTCCATCGCCCGCCAAAACAACATTCACCCTGCGCTGGCCAGATGCGTTGAGCGCCGCCGCCGCCTGGATCAAATGCACCACCCCTTTCTCGGGCGACATCCGGCCCGCATATGCGAGCGTGGGGGCAGGCGAAAGTCCACGCTCAAAATCAGGATGAATGTGCTGAATCTCGTCCTGAGTCAACGCCGTGACAAACACCCATTCCATGCCATCGGCGGGGGGCTTGTCGCCTTCCCCCGTTGCCAGCATGACGTTGCGCCCATGGGCATATCGCCTCATCAGGCCTTGCGTGATGCAGTTCATGAACGTGGTGCGGTCGTTGTGGACCCATGAGCCTCCATAGCGGGCAATGACTGGCTTGCGCATCCAGAGGGCAACCATCATCCCCAACAATGGAATGTCCCCGGGCAAGGGCACATGCACAACATCGGCCGGGCGCACAAACGCAGACAACCTGCGCAAATACGAGGGCAAGTGCATGAGGATATGCATTTTTCGCCGCATGTCGCGGCCAGGAGGATTCTCCAGGGCGGTTACAGCAAACTCCGCAGGCAGTGGCAAGCCTCCAGCGCGCGAATGCCCCCGGGTGATCACCAGGTCCACCTCCTGGAACAACGAACCGATCGCTTTCATTTGGAGTGGAAACCCGCCGTAGGAAAACCATCGTCCTCCTTCATCCTGCCAGCATTCCTTGAATGAGATGATGCACGCTTTCATGTCTCGTGCTTTGAACTGTCGTCAAATGGGTTTAGCCCACACTCCAGCCAGCGTCCAACAGACCCGTTGATCGAGCCAGGCGGGTCTGCGCCGTTTCGGCCACCACCAAGCCCACCACTCGACCCATCGCAACAACCACGAGGGCGGCAGAGGGGGAAGGAGACTCCACCCACAAAAGTAAAGGTACGCATGCGGCCAGAAGTAAATATCCTCCGCAGAGGTTCGATTGAATCCAACCTGTTCCATGAGTTCGACCAATGAACGGCGTGTGATGTAGCAATCCTTCAGCTCAGGAGCGCGATGAAACAGCTGGCGCAGTGCACGCCAGAGGGCTGACTCCACCCTGAGTGCCAGACAATGCGGATTCGGGGTCGTCAGGTAAAGCCTTCCGCCCGGTTTGAGTACACGCCATGCTTCGCGCAAAAGGGATTCCTTGTCAGGGACGTGTTCGATCACCTCCACCATGAGTATCAGATCCACAAAATGGTCTGGATAGGGCACGTGAATTCCATCATACGTCGAAAACCAGCAGTTCTCCAAATGCAGGTCACAGGCATTGCGAATCGCCTGCTCCGTGATATCAATGCCTGAAATTCGTGTGGTCCTGGCCTTGAGGGGATGCAGTTTCTTGAACAGCGCCTCCACGCCACCCCGGTTGCAGCCAAGGTCGAGGGCTGAGGTTACATTCGGATCTGCAAGCAACTGCACCGCCCGGTCGTATTTGACACGGCGCCCCAGGCCGCTGGCAGTATCAGGCTCAGGCCACAGAGGACGCCCGGTCTGCGCCTCGCGGGTGAAATACTCACGAACGCTCGAAGAAGTCAATGCAACGGAACTACTCATACGTTCAAAAGATCCCTGGGTTGGACCAGCTGAAGCCGGTTTTGCCGGCGCAGGCCGATCACCCATTGAAAGAAGTCAATCAAATGGGATTCGGCCTGGGGATTTTCCGGCTCTGAAATGGAATGTGGATGTCCATAAACGACCCACGTTCCTCCCTTGTCGAGTTGGGATTCAATAATGGCGCGGGTGTGCGCTGTAAACCCCACGGGCGTATTGAGGCGTGCACATGTCGTCCCCTTGATCTTCGACAAGGGTTGCGGGCGATAGCTCTGCTTTCCGTGCCACCAATCCTGCGCCCGCTCATATAGTGAACGATGTGCCACCCGACAAAAACGATAGCCAGACTCCCCCAAAACTTCGCAAACCTGGTCCAGGGTGACATGGCCTCGCCCAGCCTCCCGGCGCTCGGACAGGCTAAAGGACCAGCCTTGGGGATAATCGAACGGCTGATTGTAGGGCGGGACAAAGGACACCACCGGCGAACCGATGCAATCCTCCAGCGCCTTCTTGCTGTCCGATATCGTTTGGCGCAGGTCACGCAGGGCAAGCCCGGGCAGCCAGTCGTGTTTAAACGAGTGACTGGCCACTTCATGGCCTGCCGCATGCAGCCGGCGGATCTGATCCGGGTCCTGGTAGGGGCGTTTTCCAGCCAAGGCGGCAGCGCCAACCACTGCGAAACAGGCAGGCATATTGTATTTGTCGTGCAACTCCAACAACCGTTCCGTGTTGGAAAATTCAAGCGGGCCCCACCCTTTGGGCCCGCTGCCGCTCCGCGAGCGATCCGCCCCCCATTGAGTATCGTAGTCCCAAAAAATGAGTAACTGTGGATGAATCGTTGTCCCCATCAGATCCCCGTGGTCCGAAACTCTCCCCCATGCGCCACCAGATCCCATGCTGCCTTGGTTCGACCCATGATTTCCATCAAAGTCGCCATGAACCTCCCAGGGCGCAAGGCCACACGCCCAAGCATCAAGGTATCAAGCGCCCAGGCATACGCAAACCACGCCACATCGGTCCAGGCACGATCCTTAAGGTGTTGCTGGTGAATGTAGTAACGGTTTCGAATGGCCATGTACCCCAGTTTGTAATAATCAGGACGCCCTCCCTCATCGTGCAGATGCCACACCCGCGCCGCACGTACCGTCATCAGCTTGCCCAAACGACGGATCCGGAGGGAAAACTCCAGATCCTCACTTTGTGCATACCCCCCGAATCCTTCAAAGAATCCGGTTTGACGAACCAGCGCTGTCCTCCACATGGTGGCCCCCCCATGCAGCCAGTCACCTTCGCCCAGGCTCGTTTCCTCGGACAGAAATCCCCAGGGTATCGACATGCCTGATCGCTGATAGGTGCCCGGCTCAAGATTACCCACCATGCGCAGGCGGCGCCTCCACAGCCACAGCCAGTTTGGCTCGCGCATCTGGTTGACTATGAAAGCCCCGGCACCTGCCAGGGATTGACCATGGAGACGAAACGCGCCTTCGAGCGATGCGATGCATGCCGCATCCAGCACGATGTCGTCGTCAAAAAAAGCCACCAGTTCCGATTGGGTCTGGCGCAAGGCGAGGTTCCGCTGTCGGGTGAGCCCTTTGAGCGAACCGGTGACACGATAATATCGCATGGCCTCCACCCTGGCACCGTCCTCCAGCCAGGCGCGCACCTGCCACTCAGATGCGTCGTCCGGGCTTGCATCCACAACAAGACATTCCTTGGCAGGCACAGTCTGTTGCTTTAAGGAATCCAAAAAACGGCGCAGTGATTGAGGACGTTTGAAGGTGCATACCACCACCGCCACTCCACCCGTTTGCGGCAGTGTCTCCTGAGGATTGCACACCAGGGACTCATACCGTCCACGGGCATGCACCCACGCCGCCACCAGATCCTGCGTTCCCGCAGCCGCGCCTGTTGGCCGGGTCAGGAATGAAACTGCTTCAGGCACTTTTCAAAAAAGTGAATGTTGGCGGTCACTATCTGCTCCATGCTGAAGACGGATTGCACTCGCACGCGGCCATGTTCTCCCAAACACGCTGCCACTTCATCGTTCTTGAGCATCTGGACGATGGCATTCGCAATGTCAGCGGGATTGTCCGGATCGATCAACAACCCCTCCCGCCCATGCTCCAAAAGCTCGGGGCCGCTTCCGTGTCGGCTGTAAATTGTGGGGCACCCCGTCGTCATGGCTTCCAACGGCGCCATGGCAAACGCCTCGGAGTAGGATGGGAACACGGCCACACGTGCAGTGCTCAATGCTTCAAACACTTGCAGGCGGGGTACATGTCCATGAAACACCACCCGCTCCGATGGGAGTTCCCTGGCCATGTCCTCCAGGATTGCCCGCATGGACCTTCCCTGCGCCCCATCGGTATCCTTGCCAAGCAGATGCAGTTGCGCCCAAGGACACTCGCGTAACACCAACGGCCAGGCTTTCATGAGCGACAGCACGCCTTTTTTCTCCGTCAGCGTTCCCGTATAAACAACCTTCCCTCTTTCCCGCACGCCAGCCACCGTGGGGAAGGCCTCCACACCGTTGTAGAGGACATCAATCCCGCTCCGACATGGCCCAAACAATTCTGTCGATACCTCCGCCGTGTACCGGCTGCAGGAACAGGTGAAATCGGCCCGGCGCCAGGCGGAGATCTCGATGTATCGCATCATCGACCGCAAGGGGCGTCCCAGTTCACGGGCAAAATAGGTCATCGATCCGTTCAGGCGCATTAATACGGGAATGGGCAGACGCGGCCACCATGCGATCATCCCCTGCCAATCGGGGCATTCAACAAGATCGATCAGTCCATCCCGGCTCCAGCGTTGAATGGTTTTATAGATCCACCACCGTCCCAGGAACCAGCCGCCATGCTCGGTTTTCTGAGACAGACGCCACACCCGCACACCCTGGTCTTCTTCATACGGGGGTTCAGGCTCGGAAGGGTGCTTGATCCCCAGCACACGGACTCCGTGCCCTCGTCGCACGAGTCCCCTTCCCAGCATTTGGGCGACAGTTCCGATCCCGCCATGTTTCACAGGTGGATATTCGGAACATATCATGGCGATGTTCATCGGTTGCCCGGCTATGTGGATTCGTGGGCGAACCCTGCAGACTGAAATGCTCTGGCTCCAGAGTCCCCAATACCCCCCACTGTGTCTGCAAATCGGCGGCTGGCCTGATCCATGGGCTGCCTCACGATCAAGCGCAGCCAGGCCTCGCGCGCAGCGCGCTTTTCCTCGGGATTTCGCAGGGCATGAAGCACCACCAGGCCGACTTCCCATGGATTTGCCGCCCAATGCACCGGCTGCAACCGATGCACCGATTTGAAGTGCGGCAATTGGTATACGCGATGGATGTCCCATCCACCATTGGCTTCAGGAGGATTATATCCGAAAAAGATCCCTGGTTTGTTCATGATGGCAAAATCCATCGCCATCGTGGAGCCAACGTTGATCACAGCATCACAATGGGCCACCACATTGACGAGCAGGGCTGCGTCTTCAGGCGTGGGGACCATGCGCGACCACTCGTGCTCCCTGCCCGCCGATTTCCACAGGGGATCCGATACCGCAATCTCCGGATAACGCGCCACAACCGACTTGAATCGACCGCTTCCATCCACCGGACATCTTCGAAGCAGTATTTGCGGCCGATGCCCCGCAGGCAGCCCACGAATCCCCTCCGCCACGTGGGCCAAGTATACCGGATCATGAGGCGATGTGGTTACATCATCCCCCGAGAAACAGACCACAGGCAGCGCAGGATCGAGACCATGCCTACGCAGAAAGGATTCACGCGGCTCCAGAATCCCAGGATTGAAATAGTGCTCAAACTGGGGTGTGCCCAGCGGTATCACACGCCCCGCCTGCACATCCGGATAATACCGCAGCAACTCCTCCTTCATGTGGTCGCTCCACACGAGGTAGTAATCCGCCGGAACCGCCATGCGGCCCTTGGGAACATTGTCCCATGAATAAATGAATGTCGCCGTGGGAATGCCCTTTTCCTGGGATGCCAACATGGGGGCCACGGCACTCCAGGACCGTTGGTGAGTACAGAAACTAACCGAAGGATTTTCATCCTTCAGCAGGTGGCGCACATCCTCCATATGAGGCGCCCTGGATGCCACGTGCAGGTGCATGCGATCCAGCCAGAGAATCCGCCCTGGTTGGGCGCAGGCCCGTCCGATTCCACGTGCCATCCGTTCCAGCCAGCGCGTGCGCCAGCCGCCCGTGGAACGCCGCCTCAAACCCGGCACCGGCTCGCTCCTGCGCTGCCAGTAGAGCTGGGCAAAGATCTTCGCCTGGCGCAGGAGTCGCTCCATCCGGCCATCATGCATGGGGGGCAAGGCATGCCAGGAGACCCGCCCCGCCCATTTTTCCTGAAACGGCCCAATGGACTCTTCAGGCAGATCATGCCAGACCACCACCGGCCCCCGTTCGAGCATGTACTCAATGAACGGGGTGCACAGAAAGTTCCGAATGCCCGTGCCGTCCGGAATGATCAACAACGTCTTCATTCAGGCCGATTGGAGGGTCCAATGCTATTCAATGCCGCCTGGCGCGGCTGGGAAAAAGGGTCTGCCTCCACAGGCACGACGCTCCACTCCGCCGCTGGATTCAATACGGTCTCACTGGGGCCGCCATTGCCCGAAATATCGAGGGGGAATCGGTCCGAGTCGTGCTTGCCGGAACTCTTTTCGTCCCAGAAATATACCCGGAAGTAAACCGAGTACATGCCGGGATTGAGCCACAGAGCGGGCAGTTTGATGCGTATCTGGTATAGATCCGTCTCCTCCTTCAGGTTAATACGTGTGCTGTCGGTGCGCAGCTTCAGGATCAGTTTCCCGTTCATGTCCTCGAGGTAAAAGAACAGGTTGAAGCCACTGGCCGCCTCGTGAGTCTTGAGACATGTCCCGACCTCCAACGGATCAGCTTGATGCACCGTGCCACCAAGCACGCCATTGATGGCAACGGGGCCGAACATGCCGTTCAGATTCGCATTGGCACCATCTCCATTCTTGAAAACGCCAATCGATTTATAATAGTACTCGATGCAATTGGGGAGATCGCCCAGCACGGCCACCCGCCCGCGATCCAGCACCACTCCCGAACTGCACAACGCCCGCACCGCCCCCATGTTGTGACTCACAAACAACACACTGCGTCCTTCCTTGGCCACGGCCTCCATCCGCCCGAGGCACTTCTGCTGAAATGCGGCATCCCCCACCGCCAGCACCTCGTCCACCAGCAGGATCTCCGGTTCCAGGTGGGCGGCCACTGCAAAAGCCAGGCGCATCCACATGCCTGTGGAATAATGTTTCACGGGCGTGTCGATGAATTTGTCCACTTCCGCAAAGGCCACAATCTCATCAAACTTGCGTTGTATCTCGCGCCGGCGCATGCCAAGGATGGCGCCATTCAGAAAGATGTTCTCCCGCCCGGTAAGCTCGGGATGAAAGCCCGTGCCGACCTCAAGCAGGGAACCCACCCGCCCGTGGATTTCAGCAAAACCGGTCGTGGGTTCGGTGATGCGAGAGAGAATCTTGAGAAGTGTGCTCTTCCCAGCCCCATTGCGGCCGATAATCCCCACCACTTCACCCGCCCTGATCTCGAAGCCCACCTCACGCAGCGCCCAAAAGGTCCGCTCCCCACTGTCCGAGGCATCGCCGCGCACCCATCGGAAGGGTGCCTTGACCGTCTCCATGATGGTTTCACGAATGGTCTTGTACATCTGGACATGTGCGCCCAGTTGGAAAAGCTTCCCCAGGTTGTCCACTCGGATGGCAATATCGCTGTTACTCATTATAGGTGTAAGGTTATGGAACGCTCAGACTGACTGCCGCCGCTGTTCGCTGCCGCAGCCAGGCCAATACCTTCCGGGCCATGAAAACCTCGGTCTTCTCGACCGATTCATACGCGCAACCGCCGATATGCGGTGTGATCAGCAGATTGGTGTGCTGGCGGGCATATTGAGTAAGTGGATGCTGATCCAGCCCGCCCCCATACTCGCCCGATATGACGTCCAGTGCCGCGCCCGCAAGATGCCGCTCCCGCAATCCATCCAGCAAGGCACTCTCATCAATCAACTCTCCCCGGGCGGTGTTGATAAACCATGCGCCGGGCTTCATCAGGGCAAACTCCCGGCGTCCGAATAGCCCAATGGTCTCCCGCACAAGATTGACATGGAGGGTCACCAGGTCCGATCTGGACAGCAATTCGTCCAGAGGGGTCTGCATCACCTCGGGCGCAAAAACATTGGGAGGCACATGCGGATCCGCTGCCAGTATCTGCATGCCCAGGGCGTGGAAATACCGCGCCACAATTCGCCCCAACCGACCGTATCCAACCACACCAGCCGTTTTTCCAAATAACTCATTGCCCCAAAACCTGTCCCGATTCCATCCACCCACCTTCGCGTGGTTGACCGCCTCGGGAAGATGGCGCACCAGGGCCAGTGCCAACACCAGCGTATGTTCGGCTGTGGCGCGGATCGAACTCAGAAAATCGCTCTCCCCACGCAAGGACAACACCGTTATGCCCCGGGCGGCAGCCTCCTCCAAATCGATGTGGTTCAGACCGGTGGTGGCGGTCACGATCGCCTGCAGGCGTGGTGCCGCAGCCATGACTTCGGTATCAATATGGTGGCGCAACCGCACCCACAGTATGTCCGCTTGTGCGGCTTCCCTCAGCAGCGCGGCACGGTCCAGATCGCCTAGTTGAACCTCGCCCGCCGACCGCAGCAACTCCAATGCCTCGGGTGAAAACCGACTCGATTCGGTCAACAGAATGCGTATGCTTCCCATATTCAAGCCAGACCGTGATATTTCACGAGTTGCTCGGCAATGAACCAATCGAACATCGTGTCGATGCTCCAGGCGCGTTCCTCAGGTATGATCCATGCCCGGCAATCCTTCCCCTTGAGGGAGTTTTGACGCATCAACACATCATGACGTGCCAGGTAGATGGCTCCATCGCGCAGATATACCTTGGTCAACTCCTGGCGACGCTGTCCTTCCTTCGTCTCCCCAAATGGCGGATCGACCACCCGCCCTTCATGATCAATATACTTCATGCGGGCGGGGCTGCGGTGTGTGGCATCCACAAGAGATACCACCGAGTCGGCGCCGCTCTTCTCCAGCAAATGAATGCTGCCATCGATGTCCTCGACGTTGCGGAGCGGATTGGTGGGTTGGAGTACCATGATGGCATCGTAATGGCAGCCTTGCGCCTCGAGTTTTCGCACCATGTCCTGCAGGACGGGGATCGTCGGGGTATCATCCCGGGCAAGTTCCGCAGAGCGGAGGAATGGCACTTCGAGGCCGCACGCCCTGCCCACGTGGGCGATTTCCTCATCCTCGGTGCTCAGCACCACGCGGGTGAGTCGTTTGGAGGCCAGGGCGACATGTGCGGTGTAATGCAGCAGTGGTTGGCCGCCCAAAAAACGTATGTTTTTGTGTGGCACCCCCTTGGACCCCCCTCGTGCCGGCACAATCCCCAAAACACTCAACCGTTGCATACCCTGTGCGCCAATGCACTGCCTACCGGTTGGCACAGACCGGTTCCAACTCTTCAGTCTTCCGCTGTCCCTCTCCGTCATTCACGTAGTTCAGGCGCTTTTGAACATAGGGCTGCAGGCTGGCCAGCGCCTCCGCAATGCGTTCGGATGCGTGCCCATCGCCATACAGCTGACTGGGTGCATATCGGCCGTGTGCCAGTTGCAGAAAAATGGTCTCCGCCACCCGGTCAGCGACGGGGGGCACACGGATCACATGAGCGTCGGTCTCACGCCCCTCCTGCCGGTTTCCCACCAACACCACAGGAGTGCCGAAGTAACTGGCATCGCGCACAAAACTGCTCGAGTTCCCCACGGCACAGGCGGCGTTGGCCAGCACTTTGAGGTAATCCTCCGGCGGCAGATTGATGACGGGCCGCAACCAATCGGGCTTGCGCTGCTCTCGAAAATGCCGGATCGCCTTGCTGACATGATCCGATCCCGCGTCGATGTTCGGCCACATGATGATCGTCTGCCAGCCAACCCGATCCAGCGCCTCCAGCACCTGGTCCATCTGCGTCCTCTCGCCACCATATTCCGTGGTGGTGGGGTGAAAAATCACCAGCAGGTAGGGTTGGCCCACATCAATGATCGCGCCGCTGCCTCGTGTGTTGACCGTCTCGGCCAACAGCGTTCGATCCATCAGCCGTGCGATATCGCTGCTGGGGCATCCCACCCCCAGGATCGTGTCAGGGCGCTCCCCCATGCGGACAAGGTATTCGGCCGATCGCCTCGTGCTCGGAAAATGAAACTGCGCAAGCTTGCTGATCGCATGACGCGCGCTCTCATCAATCGATCCCGACACCTCGCCCCCCTGGATGTGTGCAATGCACAGGTTCATGTACGCGGCCGCTATCGCGGCTGCCAGGGCCTCGTATCGATCGCCAATGATCAATACCACATCCGGCTTGAGCCGGTGGAATTCACTGCTGAATTCCACCACGCCAAATCCCACGGACTTCGCCATCGTGGACGGCGTGGACCCTTCCAGTTCAATGTGAATCTCGCCGGTGATCTCAAACCCATCCTCCCGCACCACTTGCACCGGGTATCCAAAACGCTCCAACACCATCGTGCCCGCGGCAAGCACCTGCAGCTCCAGTTGGGGATGCACGGCGATGGCATGCATCACGGGTTTGAGACGGCCATAATTGGCGCGATCCACAAGAACCACACACACTTTGCGTCTCGTGCAATTATTCAAGGTTCTCCTCCAATATCAGGTCGTTTTCCGCCAGCGCCTGTTTCAGTCGCCGGTTCAGCACCTCCCCCAGCCGGGCCTCCCCCAGCCCGATGCCCGGCTTCTTAAACGCGACATGCTCGGACCGCAGCAGAGTCCCGGCCGGCAAGTCCCGGCTCGCCACCATGGACTTGCCAAACATGTTCCGCAGGGGCTCGGTCTCACGGGCCATCGCATCCTTGTCCACCGGATGCGAACGCATGGCCTCGATGTACCTCACCCCTTGCACCAACCGCGCCAGGTCCTTGATGGTCACGGATGCGGTCACGTCCGGACCAAACATCTGGCGGCTCATTGTCACATGCACTTCCAGGACATCACACCCCAGCGCAGAGGCCGCCAGCCCCGGATAGATCGTTCCCGAGTGGTCCGACAAACCCACGGCGCATCCCAGGCGTTTCTTCCATTCGCCAAGCATGTTTAACCCCACCTTCTCCGGTGGGCATGGGTATGCCGTTGTGCATTGCATGAGCGCAAAGGCCACACCCGCGGACTGACATCTTCGGGCAATGGCCTCTATCTCCCCGGATGAGCTCATGCCCGTCGAGATCAACAGCGGCCACCCCGTCGCCAGCATCGCCTCGAGCATGTGCTGATGACTGGTCTCACCTGAGGCCACCTTCCAGGCACCCACGCCCACCCGCGTGAGCAGCGCCACCGCTTCCAGGGAGAATGGCGAGCTCAGAAACACCAAGCCGACCGATTCGGCATGTTGTTTCAACCCCACCCACTGCGCCTCTGTGAATTCCATCCGTTTCCAATAGTCGTAACGAGTCGCATCCTGCTGGCTGAACCGCACCCGCCAGGGCTCACGGAGCGTGCTCTCCGCATCCGCCAGATGAGTCTGGAACTTCACCGCATCAGCCCCCGCCCCCGCAATCGCATCGATGAACGCATGCGCCATCCCCAGGCTCCCGTCGTGCGCCTGCGCCACCTCGCCTATGATCAACGCCCCCGGATGCACCGTCTCCGGCCGGGACGCGTTCTCCAGCAATTTTCTGATGTCCTTCATGAACACCACCAACGGACTGTCCTACACCCGGTCGGCAAAGTTCTTTTCCATCCGGCGGAAATAAAAGGCCCCGCTCACAAGCAGACCTACTGCTGCCGCTGCCGACGCCACAATGATCAACCCAGGTTCAGTTTGCGTTCCCAACAATGACCAGCGGAACCCCTCCACCACCCCTACCATGGGATTCAATCCATATAAGGGGCGCCACACTTCAGGCACGAGATTGGAGGAATAGGCAATGGGCGTTGCAAACATCCAGAATTGCGTCAGAAAGGGCACCACGTATCGCACGTCCCGGTACTCTACATTCAGGGCCGACAACCACAGCCCCACCCCCAGCGACGTGACAAATGCCAGCACCACAAAAAAAGGAATGAACACTGCATTGATGCTGGGCACAATCCCATAGCCCATCATCATGGCGAGCAGCAAACCGAACGCTAATAGAAAATCCACCGCCCCGGACACAACACTCGATATGGGCACCACCAGCCGTGGAAAATACACCTTCTTGATCAGGTTCGCGCTCCCCACCAGGCTGTTGGCCGACTGCGTGAGCCCATAGGCAAAAAACGTCCACGGCACGAGTGCCGCCAGGCTAAAAATGGGATACGGCACGCCATCGGAGGGTAATTTCGCAAGCTTGCCGAAGAACAAACTGAACACCACCATGGTCATGAGCGGTTGCAGCAGCGCCCAGGCGGCTCCGAGCGCCGTCTGCTTATAGCGCACTTTGATGTCCCTCCAGGTCAGGAAAAACAGCAACTCGCGATACTCCCACAATTCCCGCAAACGCAGGGGAACCCATCCTCGTGACGGCTCAATGCGAAGGATGGGGACACCCCCTGTAAGATCATGTGTGCTCATTTGCTCAAGAAGAGGTGTTAATGGTTTAGGATAAAATTTTTTTGCGCCCTGTTTAGCCCCCAGAAGGGTTATTCAAGGGTACGCATGCCTCCCGTGCGCCTCTCGATCCAATCAGACAACATTTTGACGATACCACTCCAGGGCCGTATCAAGCCCCCGGGCGATATCATGTGTGGGTTCGTACCCCAACTCCCTCCGTGCCTTGGAAATGTCAGCCAGTGAGTGCCGCACATCGCCGGGCCGGAATTCATGGTACGCGGGTTGAATGCCTCTCAAATGCGGATAATGCGGCTCCAACCGTCCACGCAAGTGTTCGAAAAGCTGATTCAGAGTGGTCCGCTCATGGACCGCCACGTTATAAACGGAGGTGACGGATTCCTTGTTGGCAGTCGTGGCTGCCAGAATATTGGCTTGAACCACATTGGCTACGTAACAAAAGTCCCGGCTTGTCTCCCCATCCCCGTAAATGTTCACAGCCTGGGCCTTGATCATGGCCGCAATCCATTTCGGAATCACGGCCGCATAGGGACCGTCAGGATCCTGCCGGGGTCCAAACACATTGAAGTATCTCAAGCCTACGGTCTGCATGCTGTAGCACTTGCCAAACACCCCCGCATACAGCTCATTGGCATATTTGGTGGCGGCATAGGGTGAGAGCTGTGAGCCTATCTCCGATTCCACCTTGGGCAGGCCTGGATGATCGCCATACACCGAACTGCTCGATGCGTAGACGAAGCGGTTCACACGCGCATCTCGCGCCGCCACCAGCATGTTCAAAAAGCCATTGACGTTGGAGTCATGCGAGGTCAGAGGATCCTCAATCGATCGCGGCACGGACCCCAGCGCCGCCTGGTGCAGCACATAATCCGTTCCGTCACAAGCCTTCCGGCAGCAGGAGAGATCGCGGATGTCCCCCTCACAAAATGAAAAACGCGCCCATTGCTCCGGGGCCACCAAGGCACGAACCTGATCCAGGTTGTGTTGATGCCCTGTGGAAAAGTTATCGAGACCACGCACGTGTTGGTTGAGCCTCAAGAGATACTCCACCAGGTTAGATGCGATGAACCCAGCCGCCCCCGTCACGAGCCAGGTCCTGGGTTGTTCGCAAAGTCTTTTCGTTGTCGTCTCGAAGGCTGTCATTGAGTCCATTAAACCCCGCAACTCGTTCAAGGTCAAGGCAGTTGCCAACACACTTCGTGCCGGTCACTTCGTGGCGACCTTCCCGTTTGGCGGCACTCATTGCCCTCGCCAACATTCGATCCCCTTCGCCAAAGGCCATCTCAGGACACAATGGTCCTCTGGCACTTGATGCCTCCTGACATCGATGGGAATCTTGCGACGGCACTTCTGTGTTTCGAAAGGGGTTCATGTATTGAATCCCGCCCTCCCATCCGGGTGGGCTTCCATCGCTCTACACATCGTCCGTCCACTGTGCATCCTGCCGATCCACCCCCCTTGGCCTGGATTCCCATCCGTTTATTCAGCCTGGCTGAACCGGCTTGATGTGTTGAAGCCACCATGCCTTCCCCCCTGCAGATTTTAATTCCGGCCTGTGCCCCAACATAAATCAAAATACTTCATGGCATTACATTTTCAAATTCTTATTACGACTCACTTGCTTCGCCATTCTTGGTCTGGGCCTGGTAGTAATTCGAATGATAATACTCGTCGGCGTAATGGGAGTTTTTGGTGAAATCAATGCAATTGGTCACCACGCCACAAATAAAGATCCGCGCCTCCTGCAGACGTTGCAGGCACCGCCGAGCCTGTGTTTTGCGCACCCGACTGAACCGGGTCACAAAAACCACACCGTCTGCCTGTGCCGAGACCACCAACGCGTCACTCACCGCCGACACCGGAGGGCAATCCAGCACCACCCGGTCATATTTCTGGCGGATCTCGCTCAAAAACAGCTTCATGGCCTCCGATCCTGCCAATTCCACCGCCGCCCCCGGGAGATTGCCTGCGCATATCACATCCAGATTGGGGATGTCGGTCGTATGAATGATATCCATGAGGGCCTGTGTTTTGCCGATCAAGTACGAGGACAATCCATTGCCACGTGGCAACTTGAAGACTTGATGCAGGGTGGGCTTGCGAAAATCCACATCCACGAGCAGGGTTCGCACCCCCGTTTGCGCAATCACCGTGGCCAGATTCACGGCCATATAGGATTTGCCTTCATCGGGCATGGCACTGGTCACGCTCAGGACATGCAATTGATCACGGGTATACGTGAGGGACAGCGCAGCCCGCAGGGCACGAAATGACTCCGCACCAATGGTTTGTGGGGCCAGATGGGCCAGCAGCCATGGATTCTGTCTGGCTTCACCCTTCACCTTGGGGATGTAACCCAGAAATTGTTGCTGAAGATACTCCTCCACATCCGACTGGCTCTTGATGGTGTCGTCGATGTAGTCCACAAAGAACGCCAACCCCAGAGCCGTCATCAAACTCAGGGCAATCCCCAGAACCAACACCTGGACCATGTGAGGCTTGGCAGGGAATATGGGGACTTTGGCTGGCTCAATGACTCGAATGGAGTTGGATGGCAGACTCCCGAGTAATTCGGTTTCCTTCATCCTGCTCAACAACGCACTGTGCAATAATTTGGACTGTTCGGCGACGCGCAGCAATGCATCGTGCTCGATCTTGAGATCACTGAACTCCATCTGGCGTTTCTTCCACTGACTCAACAGATCCTTGAGCATTTGCACCTTGCTCTGTGCATTGTCTGCCTCCACCTGGCTTGCAGCCAGCAACCGTTCCGCCTCCTTTTTGATCGCCTCCTTGATGTGGTCTATCTGTCTGCGCATTTCCACAACCGACGGATATTTGTCCTTATATCGACTTTTCAGCGCCGCCAAGGCCGCTTCACGCTCACCCAGCATTTGTACCAATTGATTCATCGCGGGATCGCTGATGCCGGATATGGTCGTAAACATCATGCTGTAATCCGCCACCTCGTTGGTCCCCCTGATCATCCCCGCGGTGCCGTACTTGGGATTATCGCCTGGGAGGGGTGCATTGGTGGATGCCGGTGAACGAATCATCCCCAGGGGGATCCCCTCACGCACATAACGATTGAGCTGTTCCGTTTTCTTGAGGGCTGCGGCCGCCTGCATTTCCGCGGTATCCAGCTCAACCTGCAAGTTCTGCAAACTCCTCATCAACACGTTGTCGCCACTGTCGAAGGATACTGTGTTATGCTTGCGCTTGTATTCCTGCACCGCCAGGTCGGACTCCTGCGCCTTGGCCTTCAGATTGTCGGCTTCTGCCTGCAACCACTTCAGCGCTTCAGTCGTTGAACTAAGCCTTTCTGAAAGATTGGTTTTGATAAACGTCTCAGCCAGGCGATTGGCGACCTCGGCGCTCTTGTCAGGATCCTTGTCGTAGACCTTTACATCCACGAGGTGGGTGCCTTTGACCAATTCGACCTCCACCTGGGGCGAGGGAGCATCCCCCCACCGCATTTCCTTGAGTACCGATCGCAACAGGCTGCTGCTCTGGATCTTGCTGATTTGGGTCTGGATGTACACCTCATCCCGGGTATCGATGGTGTTGACCCCTTTCAGATTGAGAGGATTTTGATCCCCCTGTTCGATTTGCAGCCGGGTGGATGCCAGATATATTCGAGGTGCCTCCTTCAGGTAGTAGGCAATGCCCCCCATCAGAAGGGCAAAGATAAAGATGACCAACCATCGGCGTTCGATGATGACATACCAATAATTCCGTAAATGGATCTTCTCTTCGAATGCGAACGCGTCTGTCTCCTGGATTGAGGGATCATTCATGCCCGTGGTCAGATGATCGAATATTCCTTATAAACCGCTATTATAACAATATAAGGCGATTCGGATTAAATTCAAGGAACCATCCCAATTACTTTGGATATCATTTTCCCACCGTTCCACCCCCCCAATCCTCCCCCTCTTCTCGAAGATGCCCTCATGCCGTCGCCAGCCATCGACTGTGCCCCGTGCCGGATCAATTGTGGCTTGCGCATGCCGCGGGACCGTGCCAGCGTACTCCTCTCGATACATGGATACCATGAATAAGCAGCTTGCCAGTGGATTGTCCGCCACCCAAAAAACCGGGAATGTGGAAATTCCAGCCATACCTGCCGGAGTCCGCCTTACCACACTCGACAACGGTCTGACCGTGATCCTGAAGGAGGACCACAGCGCGCCGGTTGTCTCCGCCCAGGTCTGGTGCATGTCAGGAAGCATCCACGAAGGTCCCTGGCTCGGGGCTGGCCTCTCACATGTCCTGGAGCACATGCTCTTCAAGGGCACCACCACGCGCGGCCCCTCACGCATTGACCAGGAGATCCAGGATGCCGGCGGCTACATGAACGCCTACACCTCGTTTGATCGCACCGTGTATTACATCAATGTCCCCAATACCGGCGCGCGCACCGCCATCGACATTCTCTGCGATATCAGCCAGCATGCGACGCTCCCTGAGGACGAACTTGAAAAGGAAAAACAGGTCATCCTGCGGGAGATGGACATGAACACGGATGATCCATCCCGGCGCTCCAGCAGGCGCCTTTTCGAAACCGCCTACACGCGCAGCCCGTATCGCTATACCGTCATCGGTTATCCGGCCATTTTCAACGACCTCCAGCGCAAGGACATCCTCGCCTATTACCACGAGAAGTACGCCCCCAACAACCTGTTCTTCGTCATTGCAGGCGACATCTCCGCCGATGCCGTCGAGGCCCAGATCCGAGAAGCATTTGCTGCTTCACGCACCCGGCCCCTTCCCCCTGCCTATTTGCCGGAGGAACCCCGTCAATTGGCATCGCGAGAGATCGTCGAAGAAGCGGCCGTCGAGATGACGCACATGCATTTTAGCTGGCATATACCAGATATTCGCCACCCGGACGTGCC
>CAZIDG010000012.1:0-41598 GCA_964538065.1 uncultured Verrucomicrobiota bacterium | reverse complement strand
TGACGCACATGCATTTTAGCTGGCATATACCAGATATTCGCCACCCGGACGTGCCGATTCTCGATGTCCTGGCAACTCTCCTGGGCACAGGCCGCAGCTCGCGTCTTTTCCAGCAGGTGCGCGAGAAGGCCGGTTTGGTCCATTCGGTGGATGCCTGGACGTACAGTCCGGGCGGCCAGGGACTTCTGGGTATGAGCGCCGTGCTTGACCCCATCCATTACAGTGCGGCTCACGCAGCCATGCTCGCTGAAGTCGATCGCATGAAGGACCAGCCGGTCACCGCTGCGGAGTTGACCAAAGCGGTCAAGCAATTCACCGCCTCCACCCTTGGCTCCCTCAAAACCATGAGAGGCCAGGCTCAGGACCTGGGGTCGTGCTGGATGGCTGCCGGCGACTTGAATTTTTCCGAACGCTATCTCGCTGCCGTCAAACGGATCACACCGGCTGATCTGCAACGAGTTGCCCAACATTACCTTACCACCAACAACCGCACCCATTACGCCCTGGCGCCCAACGGTTCCGTCTCCCACGCCGTTGCCGTGACTGACACCACCGTCTCCCATCCCATCCAGAGGGTGCAATTGGAGAATGGGCTCACGGTCCTGATCAAGGAAAACCATCGGCTCCCCTTTGTCGATTTTCGGGCTGTCTTCCAGGGTGGACTTCTCGCGGAACCTGCGGATAAAAGCGGCCTCACCCTGCTGCTGGCCAAAATGCTCCTAAAAGGCACCACCTCACGCACCAGTGAACAAATCGCCACGGAAATCGAAAGCCTCGGGGGCAACATCGATAGTTATAGCGGCAATAACAGCCTGGGCCTTAATGTCGAAGTCCTTAGCAGCGACTTCCAGGCTGGACTGGGTCTCCTGGCTGACGTCACGCTCAACTCTGTCTGGCCCGCTCAAGAGCTCGAACTCGAGCGTCAGATGCAATTGGCCAGTCTTAAGGCCCTTAAGGATCAACTGCTCTACACGGCCATGCGCACCATGCGCGGGGCCATGTTCGGCCCCTGCGGTTATGGCGTGGACATGAATGGCACCGAGACCTCGCTCGCCGGAATCCATGAGGACGACCTTCGCACCATGCACCGCAGCCTGATCGCGCCCAATAATTGTGTATTGGCCATCTTTGGTGACGTGGATCCCGCCAGAACCATCAATACCGTGCGCCAAACATTTGCCTCATGGACCCGTCCCGCCAGCATCCCCAAAGCTTGCACCCACCGCACATTGTCAGGATGTGAACACGTCGAGGAGAAGGTTGATAAAAAACAAGCTGTTGTGGTGATAGGATTCCCGGGCGTCAACCTCCACAATCCCGACCGCTACGCGCTCGAACTCATCCAGGAAGGGTGCAGCGACCTCGGGTCCCGCCTGTTCCTTCGCATTCGGGAGAAACTCGGGCTGGCCTACTACGTCGGCGCCCAGAATTTCATGGGGCTCGCCCCCGGTTTCTTTGCCTTCTATGCTGGCACCGCCCCTGAACAATCTGCCCAGGTGGAAAAGGAATTGCTCAACGAAGCCGCTCTGCTGGCCAAGGACGGCCTGGCTCCGGAGGAGCTCCAGCGTGCCAAGGCCAAAATCATCGGCCAGAAAAAAATCGCCCGCCAGGACCTCGGCTCCCACGCCATGACCTGTGCCCTTGATGAGCTCTATGGCCTTGGTTACAACCACGCCGACGAGGAGGACGCGCTGTTCGAAGCTGTCACTCCGGATCAAGTCCGCGCGGTGGCTGCCAAATACCTCCAGCCCAACCGGTATGTTGTCTCCTGGGTGCGCCCATGATCCGCAACCATACACACCGCACTGGTCCATGCAAACAGTTTGACACAATGAACCATTGATTTAGGGTCTGCGCATACATATGACATTTTCAAATAATAATCATCCCATGGATCGCCCCCATCGCGATGCCATGTCATCCTCCTTGACGCGTCGTTCGTTCCTCCAGGCTGCAGGCCTTGGCGCCTTCGCCCTCGGGCTCGACAGCACCGTCGGTGCAGAGGAAAAAACCATTCAAGGTTTTGAGCGCAAAGCCGAGGCGGCCGACAAATCCAAAGGCTGGCAGCCCGTATCGGACCGCAAAATCCGAGTGGGCATCATCGGCTATGGGGTCTGCAAATTCGGAGCCGAGTTCGGATTCCAAAACCATCCCAATGTCGAAGTGGTCGCTGTAAGCGATTTAATTCCCGAACGCTGCGCCGAACTGGCCAAGGTCTGCCACTGTTCCAAGACCTACCCTTCTCTGGAAGAACTCATTAAGGATGACAGCATTGAGGCGGTGTTTATCGCCACCGATGCTCCCAGCCATGCCCGGCATTGCATCGCTGCCCTGAAGCATGGAAAGCACGTCGCCTGCGCGGTCCCCGCCGTCTTTGGCTCCCTCAAGGACGCCCATCAACTCTACGATACGGTCAAGTCCTCCGGGCTGACCTACATGATGTTCGAAACCTCCTGCTTCCATGAAGATGTCCATGCCATGCGCCAGCTCTACAATGCCGGCGAACTGGGCAAGATCATCTATGCCGAAGGTGAGTATTACCACTACATGCAGGAACCCATCCCCTCCTATAAGGATTGGCGTGTTGGCCTGCCGCCTCAATGGTATCCCACCCATTCAAATGGCTATTACGTTTGCATCACCAGCGGCAGCTTCCTGGAAGTCTCCTGCATGGGATTGCCCAGCAACATCTCCCAATTTCAGGCCGCCAACAACCGGTACAAAAACACCTTTGCGACTGAGATTGCCCTCTTCCGCACCAACGAAGGTGGCATGGCGCGCATGGCCGTCAGTTGGGATACCCCTGGCTTTGGCGGGGAAATGGGTCGCATCCGCTCGCAAAAAGGCGCCTACAACCAATCTTTCGAAGGCCTTCAACCCATCCGTTCCAACATCAAACGCCCCCCTCTGCCTCCCAGCGTTCCAGAGGGAGGACACGGTGGCTCGCATGGCTACCTCATGAACGAATTTGTCACCGCCGTTCTGCAAAACCGCAAACCGCTGGTCAACATCGCCGTGGCCCTCAACCTGACTGTCTCAGGCATTGTCGCCCATCAGTCCGCCCTCAAAGGCGGCGAATTGCTCAAGATACCTCAATTCAAATTCTAAAGAATCCGAGCTTTTCTTCCCTCCACCCTGCGTTCCATTGGGGACGCAGGGTGTTTTGCTTTATCAACACCTTGCTCCCCACTGCCTTCTTGTTCTTTTCCCCCTTCAACCCACCCAACCAAGTTGGAGGGTTCATGCAGGATAATTCATTATTTTGATTGAATGCTTAAAAATTTTAAGTTATATATTGATATATTCAATGAGCGACAAGGGTTCAGATGGGAAAAAGCTGATCAGTCGATGCCCTTTCTGCGGTGATGAATTGGCCATCAGCCGGCTTTCGTGCAAGGGATGCAACACGCAGATCGATTCCGTCCTGCCCATTCCCTCCTTTTTTCGTTTGCCACCCGATTTGCAGGAATTTGTCCTTATTTTCTTGCGATGCCGCGGAAGCATTCGCGACGTGGAGAAGGAGTTGGGCATATCCTATCCCACGGTCTGTAAACGTCTGGACTTGGTGAATCAGCTCCTGGGTCACCAAAGCTCGCCCCTTTCACGCACTCAGATCCTCGAACAACTCGAACGCGGTGAAATCTCGGTGGCGGAAGCCACTCAATTATTGAAAGGACACTGACTTATGGAACAAGTTCACTATACGCGTTTTGCTCTGGTTGGAGCGGCGCTGATCCTGGCCGCCGTATTGGTCGGATTGAGCATCCTTTCTTTCACCCGCTATCTGCGACCCCATGCCAAAATGGCCTTCCTGGCTTGGGGCATCGCGGTGCTGATGGGCATTGGCATGGGCGTCCATGGGTTCGACCGGTACATGGCGCATGGGCAGAGGGGCCATGAATTATTGCAGGTTCAATTGATGACAAGCCGCATCCTGCTGGGTTTTTTCCTGGTCCCGTTTCTCTTCAAACTGTATCTGAAATGGATCTGCGGGGAATTGTCGCCGGAGGAAAAGGCGCCCAACCAAGACGGCATTCGTGCCTGGCTGCGAGGGGGTAATCTGATTTGTTCGCTCGGCATAGCCTGTTGTGCATGGCTTGGATTTGACTATTCGTTCTGGGGCGTTCTCGTGCTCACCATCGGGCTGTTAGTCGCCTATCCCCTGTTCAACCTGGTTTCACAATCCCCTTCCACCGAAAACGCTCACACCCCTGGACCAGCCGGAGATTTATCTGTGGAACGGGAAAAGATTTTTCAACTCCTCGAATCTGGCAAAATCACGGCTTCTGAAAGCGCGGACCTTCTCAACGCCTTGGGCGAGAGCGTGAAACAAACCACGCAACACTCCGGATGGGCTTCTGCGTTAAACCATGCTCAAAAAATGATCCTGGCAGGCGGCACCCTCTTATTACTCTCCTTCTTTCTGCCTTGGTTCAGTGTGAATCCACGTCTGGAAATGAATCAGTTGATCCAACAAACACAAAGCATGATGCCTGAGTCCTCAGGCATTCCCAAGGTATCCCCTGACTTCAACATGGTTCCGGAATCGCTTCAAATCCATGGTGGCGATATTCATCATGGCCTTGGCTGGCTGGTACTTCTGTTGGCAGCAGGCGCAATCGCTCTGCCACACCTGGCCACCCATATGAATCGGCGAACCCAGTGGAATATATCCATCGTGCTGCTGGGGATGGGTGCCTTTGTCACGATTTACCTGTTTGCAGGAAATCTGCGTTTCGTGAGCATCGGCATCTTGCTGGCCCTGTTGGGATATCTTCTGGTTATCACCGGTTTCATGAAACAACGCCATGAGACTGTGTGCGGTGTATAACCTGATACTACAGAACCGTAATCTTACCCACCAGGAACGAATACAGGGCATTTATTTCCCATCGGCCTTGCGTTTTGGCACCCCGGAATGCCCCATATTTCATCAAATTTCAGAACCCATGAGACATTACCAAGGGGCTTGTACCGCAACCGGGTCCCATATCGCACCTCCGGATGGTCTCCAAACCTGTTCCAGGATAAAAAGTTAGGGCGGGTTTTGGGGTGACACACGGTTTGCACCACCAAAACCCGCCTCCTTCCACGCGGAAGGACTTGTGTGTGGACTTTTCTCTTAAGCAACCCCAATGCCAGCCACATCAATATGAACCGCCGCCCCCCTATCTACTTTACAGAGGACGTTAAAGCGCCCAATGTATAAGCGTTATGTCGAGCAGTATCTCTGTGACCAGCCGGACGGGCGGTCCGTCCGCGCCACAGGCGCAGGTTGCCGCACCGCAGGCCACATCGAAGTTGGACGCCGCCATCGTCCGTACCCAGGATTATCTTTTGCGTGAGCAAAAGCCTGAAGGTTATTGGGTAGGCGAACTCATGGTGGATTCCACGATCGTGTCCGACATGATCGCCTACCACCATTGGAATGGGAAGGTGGATCCGGTCTGGCAGCGCAAGGCGGTGAATCACATCTTTTCACTGCAATTGCCCGAGGGCGGGTGGAATATTTACCATGGCGGCCCAGCCAATGTGAATGCAACCATCAAAGCCTACCTGGCTTTGAAACTGGCGGGCGTGCCCCTGACCGATCCACGCATGCTCAAGGCGCGCAGCGTGGCCCTGAGTCTTGGCGGTGTGCCCCGGATGAACACCTTCTCGAAACTGTACCTTGCCTTGATCGGGCTCTATTCCTGGGATTACGTGCCCACCATCCCCAGCGAGGTAATCCTCATCGGCAAATGGTTCCATGTGAATTTCAACGAGATGAGCTCCTGGAGTCGCTCCATGCTCGTTCCTCTCGCCATCATCAACCATTACAAACCCACTCGCGCCCTGCCCAACATCTCCCTGGATGAGCTCTACCCCGAGGGCTTCCACGAACGCGATCTTGCGCTCCCTCCGGATCCCGAGATGTTCACCTGGCGCAATTTCTTCCTCGGGCTCGACAAGGTACATAAATTTGCCGAGTTGTGGGCCAGGATTGGCATTCACCCCTTCCGCAAAGCCTCCTTGAAGAAATGCGAGAAATGGATGCTCGAGCGGCTTGAAGGCACGGATGGACTGGCAGCCATATTTCCTGCCATGCTCAACTCCCTCATTGCCCTCAAGGCCCTGGGGTATCCCGATGACCATCCAGAAGTTCTGCGCGCCGAGCGTGAACTCAAAAAGCTCGAACATGAAACCCCCGACACGGTTCGCATCGAACCGTGTCTTTCGCCTGTTTGGGACACGGCCATAACCATCATCGCGCTCCATGAATCGGGTCTTCCCAGCGATCACCCCGCCCTGGTCAAGGCCACGGATTGGATGATCGACAAGGAAATCCGTTTTCGCGGTGACTGGCAGTTCAAAAACCCGGCCAAGGTTGAACCCAGTGGATGGGCCTTCGAATTTGCCAACAAGTGGAATCCGGATGTGGATGATACCGCCATGGTCCTGCTGGCATTGAGGAAAATCCCCACCGCGGATCCGGCACGCCGGGATGCCTCGTTTCGCCGGGGCCTGGATTGGACGCTCACCTTCCAATGCAAGGATGGGGGGTGGGCTGCCTTCGACAAGGATTGCACCAATGGCATCCTTGAAAAAGTCCCCTTTGCCGACCACAACGCCATGCTGGATCCTGAATGCGCCGACATCACCGCACGCATCCTGGAATTGCTTGGCTACGAAAAATTTCCGTTGGAAAACACCCAGATCCAGGATGCCCTGGCCTTCATTAAATCGCACCAGGAACCGGACGGTTCATGGTACGGCCGCTGGGGTGTCAATTACATCTATGGCACCTGGCAGGTCCTGCGCGGGTTGCGTGCCCTGGGCTTGTCCATGCACGAAGAGTGGCTTCTGAAGGCTCGAGCCTGGCTTGAGAGTGTTCAACACGAGGATGGCGGCTGGGGTGAGCGCTGTAATACTTATGATGACCCCGTCTTCAAGGGCCAGGGTCCCAGTTCCGCCTCCCAAACAGCCTGGGCCGTCATGGGTTTGTGTGCCTTTGAAGACCTGAACCGCCCGTCCATTCAAAGAGGCATTGAGTACCTGATTAAAACCCAGAACCCCGAAGGCGATTGGACCGAGGCTGAAACCACCGGCACCGGTTTCCCCAAGGTATATTATCTCAAATACGACATGTACCGGATTACATGGCCGTTGCTTGCATTGGCCACCTATCGCAACCTGTTGCGTCAAAGCGTGGTAAAAGGCAACGGGCATCTCGCAGCCGGGGTATAATGGGCGGCCATGCGCCGATGTTCCCGTCGTCATGAATATTTCAGGCCTGGTCTTTTTCGCGATGCCGGACGAAGCCCGTCCTTTTCAGGCACGGGTATCCGCAGTACCTGGTGTGCGGATCGTTGTCACTGGCATGGGGCGCCAAAATGCCATCCAGGCATGTCAGGCTGCTCTTGAATCCCAACATCCCGAATGGGTAATCACCAGTGGCTTTGCCGGTGGCCTTGATCCTTCCTTTCATACGGGAGATGTTGTCTTTGAAGCTGATCCGTCCTTTCCACAATCCAGTGCCTTGTCCCGCATGGCCCGATCCACCAAATTCCTGTGTGTCGATCAGATCCTCGCCACAGCACGGGCTAAGGCCGATGCTCGATCCAGCACCCATGCCGGTGCGGTGGACATGGAGTCGGAACACATTCGTGCCCTTAGCGCAAAACAGGGCATTCCAAGTGCCACCATCCGTGTCATTTCGGATGCCGCCCAGGAAGACATGCCTTTGGATTTCAATGCGTTGATGACAGCAGACCACCGTCTGAATTTCTACAAACTGGCCACCAGCATCGTGCGTCGCCCCTCGACCATTCCCGCCCTGTGGCGCTTTGGCCGGCAGACACGCCGTTGTGCTGAGGACCTGTCCCGTTGCCTGATGGAAGTAGTGCGCGAACTCTCCACAGCCCACCGGCTCTGAACTCTCTTCCAAATAGATCGACTTATCCATTGACGACGCGCGGATTTGTCGTTCAATGGCGGCTGTGAAACCCATCTCTATTCAGGTAAGTCGCCGCAACTTCCTGCGGAGTTCGGCACTCATTGGCGCAGGCGTGGCATTGCCCGCCTGGTTCCTTCAAGAAAACGAATCCTTTGCACAAGCCCCCAAGGCCTTGTCTCCCAATGACAAACCAGGTATTGCGCTCGTTGGCTGCGGCGGCCAGGGCCGTGGCGACTGCAACTGGGCCAGGAATTACGGCAACGTCGTGGCCGTCTGCGACGTGGATCAGAAACACCTGGATGAAGCCGCGGAACAATTCAAGGCGCCGCACAAATACAACGACTTTCGCAAGGTCATGGAACGGGATGATGTGCATGTGATCATCAACGGCACCCCCGATCACTGGCATACACTGGTCAACCTCGCCGCCATCAAGGCTGGCAAGGACATCTACTCGGAAAAGCCCCTCACGCTGACCATTGGAGAGGGTAAACGCCTGGTCAAAGCCGTGCGCGACAAGGGCACCCTCCTCCAGGTTGGCAGCCAGCAACGGAGCGATCCCCGCTTCCGCCTCGCCTGCGAACTGGTTCGCAACCAACGCATCGGCAAGCTGAAACGGATCATTGTCGCCCTGCCCACCGGTCCTCGTGAAGGCCCGTTTCCCCCACAGCCTGTACCCGCCGAATTGAACTATGACTTCTACCTCGGCCAGGCCCCCAAGGTCGAATACAACGGCCATAACACCCACTGGAATTTCCGTTGGTGGTACGATTATTCGGGGGGCCAGATGACTGACTGGGGCGCCCACCACAACGACATCGCCCAGTGGGGCAATGGCACGGAACGCAGCGGCCCGGTGGAAGTCGATGGCAAATCGTTGGTGGACATGATTCCGGGCGGTTACACAGCGGCTGCCAAGTACAAGGTCGAATTCAAATATGCCAACGGCGTTGAAATGACCGTCTGCGACGATGGCACACACAAACTGGAAAACGGCATCCGGTTTGAAGGGACCGACGGCTGGATCTTTGTGAGCCGCAGCAAGATCGAGGCGAGCAAGCAGGACCTGATCGACACCCCCCTGCCCTCCGGCGCCATTCGCCTCTACAAGAGCGACAACCACATGGGCAATTTCTTCGAGTGCATCCGCTCCCGCAAACAGCCCATCTGCGATGTCGAAATTGGCCACCGCTCCATCTCAATCGCCCATCTGGGTGTCATTTCCGTCCGACTGGGACGTCCGCTCAAGTGGGATCCCGAGAAGGAGGAATTTGTGAACGACAAGGAGGCCAACTCGTTCCTTGTGCGCGAAATGCGCAAACCCTACGACTACAGCTATATCGCGTAAGTTCCCGTTCCTTCCAATTCAAGGACACCGGCTGGGCCGGTGTCCTTTTTGTGTTTTTGAAATGCGCTTCCTTTTTGGACCGGCTCGCGTAACATGGCCTCGGATATGATTCAACGTTATTCACGACCCGACATGCGGGAAATCTGGACGGAACAACGCAAGCTCGAGATCTGGTTGCAGATCGAATTGCTGGCGGCAGAAGCCTTGTGCAAGCAGGGGCTGATCCCTGCCAAGGATCTGGCTCAGATGAAGGCCAAGGCCGCCTTCAATATCGAACGCTGCAAGGAATTGGAACGCACCCTCAACCACGATGTCATTGCCTTCACCACCAATGTGTCGGAGAACATCGGCGCCCCTGCCAGCCGCTGGCTCCATTTTGGTCTGACCTCGAGCGATGTGCTCGACACTGCCTTTGCGGTGCAAATGAAGCAGTCGGCGGACATCCTCATTGCGGACGTCAAAGTCCTTCGGGATGTGATCGCCAAAAAGGCGCGGAAATATCAATTCACCCCAATGATCGGCCGCAGCCATGGCATCCATGCCGAGCCCACCACCTTTGGGTTGAAGATGGCCCTCATGTTCGATGAATTTGGCCGCGCGCTGAAACGTCTGGAGGCCACGAAGGAAACCGTGTCCGTGGGCAAGCTCTCCGGCGCCGTGGGTACCAGTGCCCATCTGTCTCCGAAAATCGAATCCTTTGTCTGTAAAAAACTGGGTTTGGTGCCGGCCCCCATCGCCACCCAGGTCGTCCAACGTGACATCCATGCCGAATTCATCACCACGCTGGCCCTGGTGGCCGCGAGCATTGAGCGGTGGGCTACGGAATTTCGGCACCTGCAACGCACTGAAGTCCTTGAAGCCGAGGAATTTTTCGCCAAGGGTCAAAAAGGTTCCAGCGCGATGCCGCACAAGCGCAATCCCATCACCGGCGAACGCCTTACAGGACTGGCCCGAGTGATCCGCGGCAATGCTGTTGCCGCCATGGAAAATGTCGCGCTGTGGCACGAACGGGACATTAGTCACAGCTCGGTCGAACGCATCATCTTCCCAGATTCCTGCACCCTGCTTGACTACATGTTGGTCACATTGACCAAGCTGACTGAGGGGTTGATCGTGTACCCGGAGAACATGGAGCGGAATCTGCAGCTCTCGCTGGGCATGTGGAATTCCCAGACCATCCTGCTGGCTTTGATCAAGAAGGGATTAACGCGCGAAAAGGCCTACGAGTTGGTACAGCGTAACGCCATGTCCACCTGGCAGGCCAAACATGCTGGCAATTCCCAGGCAGACTTCAAGACCCAGCTTGCAAGCGATCCCGAGGTGACAAACCTCCTCTCGCGCCAGGAAATCGACAAGCTGTGCAACCTGGATTTCCATTTCCGCGAGGTCAAAACACGTTTCAAGAAGCTGGGTTTGTAAGCTCAGATCCATTCACTCCATTATTTTCGAGGTTTGCGGTCCGGTACTCACATGGAATCCGGACCGCTTTCCTTTTCCATATTCATCTCGGGATGAGCCCATCGCGATTCATGGATCCCGGATCCCCCCTCATCCCTCGCCTTTTCGGCCAGACGGTCGATGTAGAACAACGGTTTTTTCCTCCAGAAAGACTGTTCCATTACGTTCAAAGGAGCCTAAATAAAGGGCCATATTCGATTGCAGGAGATGGGTGGCCTGGGATCTTTTGGGCCTGTCCATCCGTCCTGCGCGTGAAGTTTGTGTTTTGAAAAACCTGTGCTAGGTTACTCCAGATTCGTTTATTAAATTAATAACAATCGGTTATATACCGAGAGTTTGAGACTGCTGCGGATTGTAGCAGCAGCAAGACATGACAGGGCGCGCGCGCAAGACATGTGTTCTTCGGTGCGCGGGGTGGTTCAGGTGGTTCAGATCGTCAAAACATGGGGGCGGGCGGTGGGACCAACAATAGCTGGTTATAATCGGAAATGGGTACAATTATGGATGTTGAGACGGCCATTAAGGAGTATATCGCAAAAAATCTGCTCTTCAGCGACGGAGGTTTCTTATATCCGGATGATGCCTCATTTATTCGGGAGGGCATTGTCGATTCCATGGGAGTGATGGAAATTGTGACCTATGTCAGTTCGCAGTTTGGCATCCCCATCGATCCCCAGGAGGTGACCCCCGACAATTTCGACTCCGTGAACAAGCTGGCGGCATTTGTGCGTCGCAAGAAGGCAGAATCCATTACAGCGACGGCGTGATCAGGCGATCCCTGCTTCACACGCCTGTCCGCACACAGGATCATATGCTCGTTCATGAATTCCTGGAGAGGTCCGCGCTGACGCAGCCAGCCAAAACCGCGCTGGTCTGCGCGGGGCAGAGGTGGACATATGGCGACCTGGATGCCGATGCAAACCGGCTTGCCCATGCGCTCATCAAGGGAGGCGTGCAGCGCGGTGACCGCGTGGGCGTGTTTGGCGCCAACACCCGCGAATTCGTGGTGGCCATCTTTGGCATTCTCAAGGCGGGGGCGGCATTTGTCCCCATCAACCCGACCACCAAGGCGGACAAGCTCCTTTATATACTGAACAACTGCCGCGCCAGCGCCGTGGTGCTTGAAGCGCGACCGGACACCGCCTCCCTCGCAGAGATGGTCATCTCTCAATGCCCCTCCATGAAAATGCTGCTGCTGACAGGCGCAGGGGGTGAGCGGGTATGCACTCAGAATTGCATCACTTTTGATGAAGTCCAATCCTGTTTTCCGCCACGCAAACCTCCCAATCAGAATATTGATCTGGACCTGGCCTGCCTGATTTACACCTCGGGGACCACGGGCGATCCCAAAGGGGTGATGAGCGATCACAGCAACGTGGATTTTGCCTCCAGCAGCATTATCAGCTATTTGGGCAATGTCCCGGATGATGTTGTCATCAATGTGCTGCCGCTCTCGTTTGACTACGGACTCTACCAGCTATTAATGACGTTCAAGTTTGGAGGCACCTTGGTGCTTGAACGATCCTTTGCCTATCCGGCTGCCATTCTCAAGCAGATCGAGCTTGAGCGGGTCACCGGGCTTCCCGGGGTTCCGACGATGTTCGCCATGCTCGTCAACATGGACCTGGCCGTTTACAACCTGACCAGCCTTCGCTACCTGACCAATACGGCAGCCGCCCTGCCGGCCAGCCACATCCTCGCCTTGCGCCGGAAATTTCCCGAGGCCACGCTCTTTTCCATGTATGGGCTCACCGAGACCAAGCGCACCCTCTACCTGCCGCCGTCGGAATTGGATCGCAGACCCAACTCTGTAGGGATCCCAATACCGGGGACCGAAGCCTGGCTGGAGGATGAAACGGGACAGCGACTTGGAGCCGGCCAGGTGGGCGAACTGGTGGTTCGCGGAAGGCATGTGATGCGAGGCTATTGGGAGGCGCCCGAGGCGTCGGCCGCCCGGTTTCGCCCGGGACCACTACCAGGCGAACGTCTTTGCTATTCCGGGGACTTATTCCGCCGCGATGAGGAGGGTTTCTTTTATTTTGTGGGACGAAAGGACGACATCATCAAGAGCCGCGGGGAAAAAGTCGCCCCCAAGGAGGTTGAGTGTGTCCTTTATGCCCTGCCAGGCGTCAAGGAGGCTGCTGTCATAGGCGTTCCCGATCCCATTCTCGGCCAGGCCATCAAGGCCTTTGTTGTTTCCGAGGATCCCGACCTCACCGCGGGACGTGTCATCGCGCATTGTCGGGCCTGTCTGGAGGATTTCATGGTGCCAAAGCAGGTCGAATTTTGCACGGAACTACCCAAGACCAGCTCGGGAAAAATCAAGAAGACGGATTTGAAATAAACCATGTGCGGCATTGCAGGTATTGTGGAACTGGAGCACGGCGTCCCGCCGGACGAAGCGTCCTTGCGGCGGATGTTGGGAATGATCCGCCATCGTGGTCCTGATCAGTTTGGCATCTACCTCGATTCCCGGGCGGGCCTGGGCAATGCGCGCCTGAGCATCATCGACCTGTCCGGCGGCCAGCAGCCGATTGGCAATGAGGATGAAACACTGTGGGTGGTGTTCAATGGGGAAATATTCAATTATGTGGAACTGCGTCCACCCCTGGAAAGCCAGGGGCATTGCTTTGTTACCCAATCCGATACCGAAGTGCTCCTCCACCTGTACGAAACCCATGGACCGGCCTTCCTGAACCTGCTCAATGGACAGTTTGCGATTGCGCTCTGGGATGCCCGCAAGCAGGAGCTTCTGCTGGCGCGGGACCGATTGGGTGTGCGCCCTGTGTATTATGCCTGGGATGGGCACCGCCTGGTTTTCGCCTCGGAGATCAAGGCCATTCTGGCCGAAGGCACGGTATCGCGCACCCTTGATCCGCAAGCCCTGGACCAGGTTTTTACCTATTGGAGCGCGCTCTCGCCTCGCACCATGCTCAAGGAAATCCGTGAGCTGCCCCCGGGGCATTTTCTGGTGGTCAATCGCCAGGGTCTTACCATCACGCCTTACTGGGAACTGAACTATGTTTCCCCAAATGGTTCGGCCCTTTCGGAGCAGGAGTACATCGAGCAACTGCGGGACCTGCTCATCGATGCCGCCCGCATTCGTTTGCGAGCCGATGTGCCTGTGGGGGCGTATTTGAGCGGGGGACTCGATTCCTCCACCATCGCCTACATGATCCGTCACTTTTCCGGCAGTCGGCTGGACACCTTCTCCATCACCTTTGACGACGAGGAGTTTGACGAAAGCCAGTATCAACGCGAGATGGCGCAACATCTCGGCACCGACCACCATGTGCTTTTCGCACGGCATGCCGATATCGGAAAGGTGTTTCCCAAGGTGATCTGGCACACGGAAGCGCCCATCATGCGCACCTCGCCCGCCCCCATGTTCCTGCTCTCGCAACTGGTGCGCGACCACCATTACAAAGTCGTCCTCACGGGTGAAGGCGCCGATGAAATGCTGGCCGGATATGACATCTTCAAGGAGGCCAAGATACGGCGCTTCTGGGCACGGCAGCCTGATTCGAGCATCCGCCCCAAACTTCTTCAACGCCTATATCCGGACATCTCCCGGTTGGGACGAACCCGGCCGGAATATCTTGCCGCCTTCTTTGGCCAGGGCTTGGATCAAGTGAAGGCGCCGGATTATTCGCATGCCATCCGGTGGAACAACAACCGGCGGACAAGGCGTTTTTTCTCCAAGAGGCTGCTGGATGCCATTGCCAGCGCCGATGGCCAGACGCCGCATCTGCCCCACCTGCCACCCGAGTTTACCCGCTGGGGGTGTCTGGAACAGGCTCAATATCTTGAGAGTTCAATCTTTCTATCCCAATACCTCCTTTCCTCTCAAGGCGACCGCATGGCCATGGCGCATTCGGTGGAAGGGCGCTTCCCCTTCCTGGATCACCGCGTGGTCGAATTCTGCAACCGCCTGCCGTCCGGGTTGAAACTCCATGGCTTGACTGAGAAATACCTACTGAAACGCGTGGCGAGAGACTGGCTCCCGGCTGCGATCTGGAAACGCCCCAAACGCCCATACCGCGCCCCCATTCATCGCAGTTTCTTCACCCCTACCACGCCGGATTATGTGGACGAACTGCTCTCACCGGAGTGCATGCGTGCGTATGGACTTTTCAATGACGCGGCCGTCACCCATTTGCTCTCGAAGCTGCGCAAAGGCCATCCGCTGAGTGAGACGGATGATATGGCCCTGGCCGGTCTGATATCATCCCAGTTGTTTTATCATCATTTCATTGCGAGTTTCCGGCCCGCCTCGATGCTGGAGGACTCGGACGATGTCAAACTGATACGAAAGACACCATGAGCAACCCATCGAACGTCCAATTCAATCGCGAAGTGCTGAAGATGGATGCAGCCATCGAATCTCAACGCATCGTTGAAGCCCTTCGACAACAGGTCCGGGGGGTGATGCGACGACAGGGGGCCGTGCTGGGAATCAGCGGGGGGGTCGATTCCTCGGTGGTCCTCGCCCTTTGCGTGAGGGCATTTGGCACATCGAAAGTCACGGCATTGCTGTTGCCGGAGACGGATTCCGACCCCATGAGCGAAAGCCTGGCCCGTGAGGTGGCGACGGTGTATGGTGTCGACCCCATCCGGGAGGACATCGCCCCCGCCCTCGAAGGTTTCGGCTGCTACCGGCGGCGTGATGAAGCCATCAGACGGGTGTTTCCGGAATACAACGCTGCGGCAGGATACAAAGCCAAGATCGTGCTGCCCAACAACCTTCTTGATTCGGACGCTCTCAATGTCTTCTCGCTCACCATCATCACACCCGATGGCCGTGAATTCAGCCAGAGTCTCAAGCCCCCGGAGTTCATGCAAATCGTGGCCGCCTCCAATTTCAAACAAAGAACCCGCATGGCCATGCTGTATTATCACGCCGAATTGCGCCATTACGCCGTCATCGGGACGCCCAACAAGAACGAACACGAACAGGGGTTCTTCGTGAAACATGGTGATGCCGGGGTGGACATCAAACCCATCGGGCATCTGTTCAAAACCCAGGTCTACCAACTCGCCGAATTCCTGGGTGTGCCCAAAGCCATCCGGGAGCGCCCCCCCACATCGGACACCTACAGCGCACCCTGCACCCAGGAGGAATTCTTTTTCAGACTGCCCTTTGAAACCATGGACCTGCTCTGGTATGCCATGGAGCACAAGGTGCCTGCAGCCGAAGCTGCCGGCGTCATGGGCTTGACAGAAATCCAGGTCCAGCGCGTGTACACGGATTTGGCCACCAAACAAAAGAATACGGCCTATCTGCGACTGCCTCCCATGGATATCCCTCCTGCGTAACACCAGGTCCGCATAGCCAATGACACCCTCAAATCCCAATGTTCTGACGGGCAGCCACAAGCCTGCCGTCCCACCCAGGACGGATGAGGCTCCACCTTCCTCTGCCAACATGTGGTCAACGGTCAGTCAGGCCATGGAAACCCAGCGAAGGTTGGGGGCCATTGACCGTGTTGACCGTAACGCCCCGCTGCCTCTATCGCTCACCCAACGGCGTTTGTGGTTTGCACACCTTGCGGACCCCTCCTCGGCCAATTATAACCTCTGCCGGGTTTGGCGGCTCACTGGGCCGCTGGATCTGCCTGCCCTGGAAAAGGCTGCGCGGACACTGCTGGAGCGGCATGAAATCCTGCGTGCGGTTTTTCACGAACGTGACGGGGAGATTTTTCATCGGCTATTGGCCGATCCCGGCAACTTTTTCAGGTGCCTGGCCATCGAAGACCTTCCGGGAGGCGATCTGGATCAATGGCTGCGGGAACAAGTGCGCCACCCCATCGATCTCGAACATGGACCCGTCCTGAGATTCCATCTCGTGCGGATCAGCGATCAGGAGCATGTATTCCAATTTGTAGTGCATCACCTTGTCTTTGACGGCTGGTCTTGCACGCTTTTGCAGCGTGAACTGGCTGCTGCTTACCAGGCCTTTTGTCATCAGACATCAGTCCATCTGCCACAGCTTCAGATCCAGTACGTCGATTATGCACACTGGCAGCATGAATCGATCACTGAAGAATTGCTGGCGCCTCAACTTGAGTACTGGAAAACCCATTTAAACGGCGCCCCGCTGACACTCTCCCTTCCCACCGACCATCCTCGTCCAGCCCGGTTTGATGGCCGGGGAGCCATCCACCTTTTCCATATTGACCCAGTCCTGGCACGCGCCCTGGAAACATTTCGCCATCAGGAAGACACCACGTTGTTCGTCACCCTGTTTTCGCTTTTCAACGTTCTGCTTTATCGTCTTACCAACCAGGAAGACATCATTGTCGGCATCCCTGCCGCCAGTCGCACCCGCCTTGAATTGGGGACTGTGATTGGCTTTTTTGTAAACACACTGGCCATACGCACTCCCCTGGACGGCGCCATGAGCTATCGGGCTCTGGTCAAACGCATCCGTGAAGGCACCCAGGCTGCCTTCACCCATATGGATGTGCCATTTGAGCGCATCGTCGAAGCCCTGCGTCCGGAACGCGATCCCAGCCGCACACCGGTCTATCAGGTCATGTTTGGATACGGTAATTGGCCCAGACGCGAACTCCAATTCGAAGGCCTTAAGGTGGAGCCGTTGGTGTGTGACAAGGGCACTGCAGACTGTGACCTGGTGCTGGAACTGGATGGAGGTCCTGAAGGTTTGCGCGGTGTCATGGAATACAGTACCAGCCTGTTCGAGCGTGCCACCATCGAGCGATTCGCCGGTTATTTCCAAGCCCTGCTTCAGGCGGTCCTGGCCAATCCCGATGCGCCCATCGCCCACCTGTCCATGCTTTCCGATAAGGAGCGCAACTGTTTATTGACTCTCGGCAAAGGGCCCCAACGGTCATGGCCGCTCGACCGGTCATATCCGGCCCTATTTGCTGAACGATGGCCCCAGTGGGCCCACCATATAGCCCTCGTGGATGGGGATCGGGAACTGACCTACCGCGAGTTGAATGCCGAAAGCAACCGAATCGCGCACCATCTGGCTCACCTGAATCTGGAACCAGAGACCCGGGTCGCCATCTGCCTCCATCGTCGTTGGGAACAGATGGCTCTCATGCTCGGCTGCTGGAAGGCAGGCATGGCATACATTCCCATCGATCCGGCATATCCGCCTGACCGAATCACTTACATGCTCACGGACAGCCAGGCCCGGGTGGTCTTCACCTCGCCTGCACTCAAACAACTCTTTCCCGCCAAGGGACTTCCCGTGTTCCTTGTCGAGGACAGGCCCTGGCACGGTGAGTCCGATCAGGATCCAGCGCTGCATTGTCCGCCAGACACTCTTGCCTATGTGATTTACACCTCGGGTTCCACGGGCAAGCCGAAGGGGGTGGGGATCGAACATCGTCAGTTACTCAACCATAATCTGGCGATCATCGAGGAATATGGCCTCCAGCCGGATGACAGGGTTCTCCAATTCGCTTCCGCCAGTTTTGATCTCTCGATCGAGGAAATCTTTCCCACATGGCTGAGCGGAGGCACGTTGGTGCTCCGCACGGAGGCCGCCCTGCAGTCGCCGGATACCTTTTTCGAATGGATAGCCCTCCAGGACATCACCGTTCTCAATCTTCCCACCGCCTACTGGCATGAATTGGTCATCGCCCTCCGCACTCGCCCCCTGCCCAAATGCGTCAACCGTGTCATCATTGGCGGGGAGAAGGCCCAGGAGGGTGCGCTGGCCGAATGGCTTGAACGTGTCCCACCCAATGTGGATTTGTTCAATTCATATGGCCCCACAGAAACAACCATCACGGCCACCCTGTTCCGTGTTCAAAGAGATGTCCTGTCGGCCGATGAATGCCGCCAGTTTCCCATTGGGCGAGCACTTGCCAACGGCGAAGTCTACGTGGTGGATCGTTTGGGTGAGCTTGCCCCCAGGGGCATGACGGGAGAGTTGTGGATTGGCGGCGCGCAGGTTGGCCGCGGTTACCTGGGGCACCCCGGACTCACCGCTGACAAATTCATTCCCAATCCATGGGGTCAGGGACGCGTCTATAAAACAGGCGATCTGGTGCGATGGTCTTCCGACGGACATCTGCTGTTTGCAGGACGGGTGGATGATCAGGTCAAATTGCGGGGATTCCGCATTGAACTTGGTGAGGTCATATCGACCCTGCGATCCTGCACCGGAGTCCGGGAAGCCGTCGCCTTGATGCGTGAGGACACGCCGGGGCAGCAACGGCTGGTTGGCTATGTGGCAAGCCACGATTTGAGCATTGGGGAACGTGTTCGGGACGAACTGCGCAGTCGGCTCCCCGAATACATGGTCCCCGCCACCATCGTCGTGCTGGAGCGTCTTCCCAAAACGCCCAATGGCAAGCTGGATCAGAAGGCCCTGCCCGTTCCCACACCTTCCACCCGGAGTGCATCACGCGCCGCACGTGATCCCCTTGAGCAACAGCTCGTGCGGTTGTGGGAAAAGGTCCTCGGCATCAGTCCCATCGGCATTGATGATAATTTCTTCGACCTGGGGGGCCATTCCCTGGTGGCCATCCGGCTTTTTGCTGGAATTGAAAAGACCTTTGGACGCAAGTTTCCCCTGGCCACCCTGTTCGAAGCCCCCACCGTGGAACGCATGGCCGCGCTTGTGCGCCATGAAGGCTGGGCGCCATCATGGTCCTGTCTGGTGCCAATCCAGCCGGCAGGATCCAAGCCCCCCTTCTATTGCATCCATGGCGTGGGGGGTAATATCGTTGAATACCTGCATCTGGCCCGTTATCTGGGCAAGGACCAGCCTTTCTACGGCATCCAGGCCCAGGGATTGGATGGTCGCAAGCCGTGGCTGTTCCGGGTGGAAGACATGGCGCGTGTCTACATCCAGGAGATCAAGGCCTTCCAACCCAACGGTCCCTATTACTTCGGCGGTTCTTCCTTCGGAGGCACGGTCGCGTATGAGATGGCCCAGCAGTTCCGCGCCCAGGGCGATACCGTGGGCCTGCTGGTTTTTTTCGACACCTACGGACCGGATTATCCCTCTTTTCTGCCGGGCACCGCCCGTCTGCGTGAATTCTGGTATGAGCAATATGACCGTTTCCACATGCATCTGGAAAATTTGCGATTGCTCGATGGGCGCGGTCGACGCGAATACATCCTGGAGAAGTTGGGCAAAATCGTTTCTAACGGGCGTAAAATCGTCCGTCGTCACATCAAGAAATTTCGCAAGTGGTGGAATGAGCGTCTCCACCCCCGGGAGATCCGCCAGGTGCGCCATGCGGGAAACCGCGCATCAGAGGAATATCGTCCCACGCCCTACGATGGAAGGGTGGTCATCTTCCGCGCCACCCATCAACCCTCAGGCATTCACGAGGACCGCACCCTGGGATGGGGCCCTTTTGTGAAGCATCTTGAAGTCTACGACACCCCAGGTCATCACGGCGCGATTGTTCGCGAACCCCGCGCCCGCCATCTGGCAGAACAACTCACCGAACGTCTGGAACGCGATTACCGCGAGCAACGGCAGACACGCCCATCATCTTCGATTGCATCTTTGCCTCGTTGACGGCATTTTGAAGCCGTTGTTCAAAGCAAACCGACATGACATGTCATGGTCAATTCCGTCCGAGTCCCTGCCGGGACTGGCAATTGCAACCGGGTGAGGCTCACGTATGGCGCATTCCCCTGGATGCAGCCTCCACCCAGTTGCCCCCCATCCCCGACATCCTTGCACCGGGCGAAATGGAGCGAGCCAATCGTTTCCGCTTTGAAAAGGACCGCCGCCGCTTTGCTGCATGCCGGACTGCGCTGAGGTTGATTCTCGGTCACTACCTGGGATGTCCCGCGCCCTCCATTCACTTTGCGACCACCCCCCGTGGGAAGCCCTTTCTTGATCCAGCGACCCATACTCAGCGCCTCTGCTTCAATGTGTCTCATTCCCATGAACTGGCCTTGTGCGCGCTCATGCACAACCGCCCCGTTGGTGTGGATCTGGAGCACCATCGCACCGTGGTTGAGATGGCGCGCATTGTTGAACGTTTTTTTTCACCGGCTGAGCGAGCATGGTTCCAAAAAACACCCGCCTCGGACCAACCCGGGTTATTTTTCAGGATCTGGACGCGCAAGGAAGCCTGCCTGAAAGCCATGGGGTACGGCATCGATGACCATGTGGAGCAGTTGGACGTGTCGCCCTGTCCGGAACTGCCTGCCCATTGGGTGCAGGACCATGACACCAGCAACACCTCCGTTCACTGGCACATCACGGACCTGGCTGCCGGCCAGGACTACTCCGCCGCCCTTGCCTTCCAGGGCTCCAAACCATCCATTCAATGCTGGCTTTGGGATTGGGAGGTCTGCCAGGTTGCCCCTGGGCTTTCCAGAGGCAACACCAGCGATGCATGTTCTTCCCAAAATCCCTCTGCTTCAAAGCGGACTATGGATTGATGAGGCGCACCACGCGGTAGAACCGCATCGAGTTCGTCAATGGATAATCCACCGCTGAAGCCGTGGTCCCGGCTGCCTTAATGGCCTGGCCGACACTGACCCATGTGCCGTCTTTCAAGTTGTTGCACCCCTGCACCTGATAGGTCGCGCCCGCATCTGCATCCCACTCGAGCGTTATGCCCTTGGAAGGCGCATGGGTGATTTGCCGGATGTGTGGCGACGCCACCTGCCCGGTCACCACCACCTTGAACGTCACCGTGTCGCTGCGTATGGGGTAGCCATCATCCGTGACACGGATCGAGATCCAATGTGTTCCAACATCCCCATAGGTTGGCGCCCATTCAAACGAACCGGTGTCAGGATCAATCCAGGCATCCGCAGGCGCATCGGCACTCAAGCTGTAGGCCATGTGCTGATCCGCTTCCGCATTGCTTGCTGACACGCTGAAGACGAGCCAGGTCCCCCACTTGACCTCCTGATCATTGACCATCGATAGCACCGGAGCCTGGTTGTTCGCCACAGCTGTGATCACATTGGTGCTCGATATGCCAAAGCCGGATAGCCGCAACACCAGCGGGGCGGGATTGGCGCCCGCGCGATACCAATAGCTCAGCGTATAGGTCGCGTTGGCTTCCAAGGCGGGCGTGATGGTCTGATAAACCGAGGAATCCCGTGTGGTTCCACCCGTGCTGGCCACCAGATGCAGGCTGCTCAGCCCTTCCTTGGCAGAGTTGGTCACGATGGCCGATCCCGAATGGTTCGCCGACACGGTCCATGGGCCGGTCAGGGCACTTTCAAAGCCGCCGTTCAACACGGTGTTGTCCCCTGTGGCCGGCACGCTGCCCGGGACGATCTGCAAGTCATCCACATAGACATCACCCGGCGCCGTCAAATACATATACAACAAGGAACTGCTGGCCGTGCCCGTCACTGAATAAAACTGCCAGGGTGCCTCTGTATTGACGATCACCGTCATCCCTTGAACCGCACTCAAGGCAGGGGTTCCATTATCGGTCACTCGCACTTGTACGGTGTTCGTGCTGGGAGTTTGTTGACGGCTTGGTGTCCAGGTGAGAACACCCGACTGGCCATCGATGGCCATTCCCTCAGGCGCCCCCTCCCCCAGTGACCACGTCAGCGTATTGGCTGGAAGATCGGCATCCGTGGCGCTTAATTTCAGGTTCAATGTCTCACCGGGAATCAAACTCTGGTCTGCCACGGGGGCCATGACAGGCGCCGTGTTGACTTCACGCACGGTGACCGTGAATGTCTTCACATCGGAGCGCTCAGGCATTCCATTGTCCTTCAGCTTGACCGTGATCCTGTTGGTTGAGGGTCCCTGCTCCTCCGTAGGGAACCAACTCAAGACTCCGGTGATCGGCTGTATGGACATGCCGTCTGGCGCGCCTGATTCGATTGAATACGTCAAGGTCTGGTCCGTATCCGGATCAGTGCCCACAATCTGCAGGCTGAAGATTTTGCCCTCATCAATGACCTGATCGGCAATGGCTGCCAGCACTGGAGTCCGGTTGGCCCGATAGGCCACCACCCTCACGGTGCGCGTGTTCTCCATGGCAGGCGTGCCGTTGTCCGCAACACGAATGACGACATCGTTGGTGCTCGGAATCTGGTTTGCCGTCGGCGTCCAGGTAACCACGCCAGTGGCGGGGTTGATCACCATGCCGGACGGCGCGCCACTTTCAATGCCATAGGTCAGAGTCTGCGCGGGAATATCCGAATCGAGGGCACTTACAGAAAAGCTTAGCGATTCGTTCTCAAAAACCGACTGATCCCCGAGCGGAACAATATCCGGACGGGTATTCGTCTCCTTGACGGTGATGGAGAACGATGTTGAATCCTCCAGTGAGGGTGTCCCATCATCGGCCACACGCACGGTGACTTGATACGTCGCCCCCCCTTGGGTCTCTGATGGCGTGAAGGAGAAAACGCCCGTATTGGCATCCAATGTTGCCCCGGCGGGAGCTCCTGCATCCATGATGAATGAAAGCTTTTGAGCCGGCAGATCGGCATCGACAGCCTGAAATACCAGGTTCAGCCGCTGGCCTTCATCCACTGTCTGGTTCGCCATGGGAGTCATCACAGGCCTGCTGTTGACTTCATGGACGGTAATGGTCACACGCCCGATGCCCGACATCGATGGCCCCCCATTGTCCGAAACCTTGATGGTCACATTGTAGCTGCCTGGCCCCTGCGCCTCCGTGGGCGTCCACTCAAAGACACCCGTTGTCGGATGGATCACCGCTCCTGCCGGCGCTCCCCCTCCCAGCGAAAAGGTCAATGTCTGATCGGCATCCACGTCCGTGGCACTGGCCTTGAAGGTAAGGGTTTCATTCTCATTCACACTAAAACTGGAAGCCACCGTGAGGACCGGCGGGTGATTGGTGGACGACACCATGTTAGCTTCCCCGGGTGTCGGATACGGCATGAAGAAAAACGGCTCGCTGCCACCGTCGGGCCAGCGTCCCTGGCTTATATCGCTCGTCTGTGCTCCAAAGGTGACGGCATCGACCAGCGAACCATCCGGAGCATACAGGCCAATCGCCTCGCCTCCCTGGCTCAGTTTGAAATTGGCATGTACTTGTGCGTTGGTGGGGGAATTTTGATCGGTATCTTCATCGGCCCACACCAGGAGGTAGCCTCCCGCTCCAATCACTGTTCCTGCTGGCACCGCAAACTTGGTCGTATTGGTGAGGGTGTCAGTCAGGGTATACCTCCCCAAATCCACCGGCTCGTTGCCCGCGTTATACAGTTCAAACCAATCGTCATAATGACCATCCGCAGGATCCGCGATGCTGCTGTTGCTGGCCATCCATTCATTGACGAACACTTTGATGGTTTGTGAGGCCGGATTGTTGGTCGCCAGCGGTGTGGGGAAATGAAACACCTGCCGTCCCCGCGGCTGCCCATCAGGGTACGCCCCGTAGGAACGCCCCGCACTCACCCAGGAGTAATTGAGGTAATCGCAGACCACCGGCCTGCTGCCCACCAGGCGCACCAGCGCAATGCTGCCATTGGTGGGCGCGATCCGGAATCCTGCATGCCACTCGGAATCCGTGGTGTCCGCCGTCTCCCCATCCAGCCACACCAATTTAAAACTCTGTGCTGCCACGGTTGCGCCCGAGGGAAAAGCCCACTTGGTCAGATTGGTGTAGGTATCGGTCAGATAAAAGCCCGACAGGCTGACGCTATTGGTGTCGGCATTATAAAGTTCAAGCCAGGGCTCGCGCTGGCCCTTCCCGTCTCCAGGGCCCGACAGGTTCTCCGGCTGCACCTCATTCACCCAGAGACTGGGGAAGGACGGCAGGGAGGTCTTGACGGAATTGGCCGTCCCTGGGGTGGCCTTTACCGTGGCGTTGGTCGCGCTCGCAGCCCAGTTGCCCACGCGGCGTATGTCCTGATTGGGATCGATTAATTGCAGGGAAGGTCCAAAGCCATCCGCCTCCACAGGCCAGGGCGCCTTGTCATTATACGTCACCGTGCTGATCACGACATCATCGCTGTTCGTGCCGCCCGGCTTGATCAGACTTATGGTCTCGCCGCCATGGTCCAACTGGCCATTGTACTGGCCCACGAGCGGGATCGAGGCCCCATAGTTGGTGGCAAACACGAGGCGGTCTTCCGCCACAACCAGGTAGGCTTGTGGTGTAATCAGCGTCCCGTCGGGGAAGATGAAATCCACGCCATTCAAACGCCATTGCGACAGATCGAACGAGGTGGTCGTCGAATTGTTGAACAATTCCACGAACGATGCGCCGCTCACCGCCGGATGATACATGATTTCGTTGATGACCAGCTTGTCTTCCGGCTGGTCCGCTGTCCCCGTGTAATTGATCGTGATGCTCAATGGCGTGCTGGCCACCGGCAAACCGTTGCGGTCATATCCCTGCACCACGATAAGGTTTTGTCCGGGTTGCAGGGCGATCGTCGCCGACCAACTGGTCATGGTCTTCCATGTCAGCGGATATTCCATGCCATTGATCGTGAGACGCCGCACCGCCACAGGAGCCGTTCCTGTGAGGGTGATGGTGCTCCGATTGGTGCTGAAATTCTGCCCGCTGCCGCTGGTGATCGCAAAGGCCGCATTCACCAGATTGACCTGCTGCAGCACATACGTCCGCCGCTGTTCAATCCATGTTTTGGCTTCGTCGGGCGAGGACACCGATATTCCGTTGGCCAGCAAAGCCGCATACCGCGCATCCATTTGCGGCCGAATATCCGTGCTGGTCATGGGGCCCAGCGCGTAGTCCTGCAGCGCCTGGTAATACATCCGCCGGAAGGGGGGATGGTTCAGCATGGTGGCGATTGTTGGATCGCCTGCAGTAAAAAGGTCCGTATCCGTGCTGCCCCCCATCATGAACAGGAAATCGACATCCCACATGAACATGGTCCATTTGCCCATGTTGGGTTTGTAGGTGCTCATGTTCTTGCCTCGATTGAACCCGAAGCTGTCCCAGTTGATCACTATATGCTCCAGGGCGAAAGTCCTCATCCATTGCGGCACGTCCACCAATGCCTGGACTCCGGCCGTGTACGTGTTTGCATTCGAATTGTTCAGGGCATCGACCAGCGCAAACAGGGTCGAGTAATCGTTGGCAGATTCCTTGACTGCGCGCTTGCGCCAGTTCCAACGGTACCGTGCCGTCTTCTTCTGTCCCCCTGTCGTGGTGAAGTTCTGAAGTGTGGCGTCGATGTTGCTGAAGCCGCTGGCCGCATCATCGAACTCGAACCAATCGTCGATCTTGTAGAGATTGCCTTCGGCATCGTCAGGAAACCATTGGTCCACGGTATCGGAGTTGGGCTGCAGGCAATCCTCGTAAATGGTGCCCCGATGGTTCCCGTTGACGTATAAATGCACAAAACGCCGATAGGAGTTGGGCAACCCCAGTTTCTCGGCCATCCAATAGGCGATGTGTTCCAGCTGCGCCGTGCCGTCACGTATGGGCCAATCCAGCGTGAAGTCCGTCGCATTCAGACACAGGTCATCCTCCGGAAATTCAAAAACGTAGCCGCACAGACTCCCCACCGGGGTATCATAGCCGGGCGACAGGAAGGGGCTTCCCGCGTAGAGGGCGCCCACGTTGTAAATCGCCCGCTGGCTTCCATAGACAAACGTCGAATCAATCGCTGCATTGCTCAGCTTCTCCCGCTGGCTCCAGGCATCCAGGTTCTTTTTGGAAAGCCACAGCCGGTAGGTGCCAAACGTGCCTCCCTGGGAGGGCTCGCCATACCGAATCAGACACTCGCGTTCCGGCGCATTGTTTGGGAAAAGTGTCCTCGTCGCATTGGCCGAGCCATCGGTCGCCTGTATGTGAAACGCCACCAGTGTCCCGTTTTTCTGCGCCGGAATCTTGGCGCTGTAATAACCGGCTCCATTATAGGTCATGCCGGTGGAGATGATGTTGGTATCCGGATCCACCCGGTAATTCAGCACCAGGCTGGCCAGCCCGTTGGGATCATCCACACGAGCCCGGACCGTGACCACTTGATTGCCCGCTGGCAACACCGGTTGATGGGCCACATCATATATGGCCGGGCCTGCATTGGACCGGGCGCGGCTGTTGCGCATGCCGGGCGTCCCCAGGTTGGCAGGCACATTGAGCCTGCAGGTCGCTTCCAGCCAGTTCCCGCGAAGACGCAGCAAAAACTCCGGCCACCCTTTGAGCCATCGTACTTTGGCCCTCAATGTCCCGGTGACCCCTGAGCTCAGCCCTTGCCCCAACGCCGTGCGAATGCGATTGGCCCCCGTGTCGCCGCGCCCCTGCGCTGTCACATGCAGACAGCTCCCATCGCTCACACCGCCGCTGCTCTGAACATAGGATTGGCTGTGGTTCCCCTGCAGGGTCCAGCCCGTCAGGGAATCAAAGGTGGGATTGCTGACCAGGTTCTTGCCGCCCGTCTTGAAGGTTTCCACATCGTCCACGAGGCACTCCCCCGCCCCAAGCAGGAACATCTGCAGTTGGTTGGGCGAATACCCGCTGTTGCCATTATCAAGCATTCCCGTCCACTCCACCGTCGTCCATTGGCTCTTGGCACTCTCGTCGCTGTCAGCCCAGTTATCGGCCCGGCGATTGTCACTGTTGGGATCCACCAGTTCCAGGCTGCTCCCGCCACCATCGGCCCAACGAGGCCAGCGCCCTCCCTTTTTATAGGTCACTTCATCAGCCACTATGTACATCACGTTGGTGGAGAGCGTCTGATTCGCATTCGTGATGATGTCCATGTGGGGCATGGCCAGCGCCAGTCGCTCGCCGCTGTTGGCCAGGGAACCCTTGAAGTTACCAACCAGGTTGCCTTCATGCAGGTTCGGATAGTTGCTCATCATCCGGGCGGTGTTCTTCGCCACCACGAGGTATCCCCCCGCGGGCAACACCGTATTGGCTGGAAATTGATAATCGATCCCCGATGTAAACCGCCACCGGCTGAGATCGACCGCTGCCCCCCCCTTGTTGTAAAGCTCCACATACTCATCATTGTCGTCACCCGATATGGGCTTGTACATGATCTCATTGATGACCACGTTCCGAACCAGGGGAACGCTGTTGTTCCCTCCCGGTGTCTGAGTCGTGAGTTCGCTGAAGTCTTTGGCGCCATCCGGGTACCGGCCATAGCTGACCCCATTCTCCATCGGCCCGACATTCACTGCGTCCACCACCTCGGTATGCGCAGGATTGAACAAAAAGACCTTTTCACCGCCCGAATTCAAGGCGAACCCCAGTGTGTTCTGGTCCATTACAACGAATCCCAGCGGCGGTATGACGGTTCCTTCAGGAAGGACGTATTTGTTGGTCGCCGGATCATCCGTCAGCACGCAACCAGACAAATCAACGGCCTGGCTGCTGTAGTTGTACAGCTCCACGTAATCCACCTGGGGTTCATCCGTATGCGTCACGAGTTCATTGATGAAGATGCTCTTGTACGGATGCGTCGGGCTGGGCTCCGACGTGCCGGGTGAACCGCCAATCATCTCGCTCGCTGCCCAGGCCTCAGGTTGCCCTTCTCCATAGCTTGGCCGGGCCAGCACCAGCGAATGGCCCCCGCCATCGGCCGCCACAGAATAGGGTGGCACGCTGTCATATTCCGCCTCCACCATGATGGCGCCAAACGCGCTGCACAAACGCACCGTGCCATGGTCATTCGCCATGTTGTTGGTAAAACCGCCCACCACATTGGTAACGCCATACACCGCCTTGAGATCCTCCGGCGACGCTGCCACCACCAGGAACGACCGTTTGGGGAGAATCGTGCCCGTCGGAAAACGGTATTCCACAGCTCCGTCCAGGCGCCACTGGCTGATGTCTTCAGGCCAGTCATGCGTGTTGAAGATCTCCACATATTCAAGCCTCTTTCCATCCGTGCGTTCCGCCGGATGATACATGATTTCCGATATCACCAACCCCCCGCGCCGATTCGAAGGCCCCAGGGGTTCGGATGTGCCCCGCAGCACCGAGGTATCCAATGGCGTCAGGGTTAATCGAAAGGTCCGGCTCGAATTGGCAGCAATGGTGTTCGGTGTCGTGGCACAGTCTTTCACGTTATTGACTGTCAGGGTGTAGGTCGTGCCATACTGGAGAACCGTGGTGGTCAGATACACAGTCTGTGCGTCACCAGCAAATCGTGCCGCCTTCACAACAGCCTGGTTGTCCAGCGTATAATTATTGGGATCGGTGGCTGTCGCCGACTCCACGGGCTCGGAAAACAACACGGTCACACCTTCCGCCCCCCCAAGGTTATAAACCGATGCCAGCGCAGGCGCCGTCGTGTCGGGCCGAACGGTCAAGGTTGCTTGTGTTGAATTCGTTGACCCGTAGGAATTCGAAGCCACACATCGGAAGAGGCTCCCGTTATCCCCCAGTGTGACAGGGCCAAAGGACAAGCTGCTTCCCGTGGCATCTGGAAGGTTCGTTCCATTTCGCTGCCACTGATATGTCGCCCCTGTGGCTCGCACCAGGGCCGCGCTGAACTGAGCGATCCCCCCCTCCGCCACAGTGACATCAGCCGGTTGCTGGCTGAATTCAGGCGCACCCAGGCCATACACCAGAAGCCGCGAAACAGGAATCGGCTCCTCCATGGTTCCGTCAGGCAATTGCCACCTCACCGCCAGATTGTCTCCGCCGGTGCCTTCCTTCATCAGTGCCTCAATATAGTACTTCTGCCCTGCCCTCAGGGTGATCGATTGAGACTGCTGGCCCGATTCAACATACCAGGACCGCGAAGGCGTCCATCCACTGACACCGGCAATCCATCTCTTGTTGGCAGGCGTTTCATCCGTGCTCAACCAGAGTCCGCTGGCATCATCGCTCGCGATCCAGAAAATGTAGTTTCCGGTCGTGGGCGCAATGATCTGGGCCGTCAGACGCTGGCCATAGTTTTCCAGCACATCCGTGGGCGCCTCGAAATAATCGGTGATGATGTTCTCGCTGGTTGGATTGCTGGGAAAAGCGGCGTTATTGGTCAGGTCCTGGAGCGTGCTCCCCTCAATGTTCTCATAGACCTCCCGGAGTATGCCATTGGCGCCTTGTACTGTCGCGGCAGATACCAGGACGGACAATACGATCCCTAATAATCCATTCCAAACCATGTGTCTGCAGTTACCGATCATATCTTTCATCATTCACTCGCTGTTGTTACAATCTGCCATGTCTTCCACCGCTTAAAAACGACACGCCCGGTTTCATCATCACTCTACTAGGTGCGAAGCTCTTATAGGAGCTATTCGCATGCCACATACCGCAACCGGTTCATTGGGTTGCCCTTGGCCATGGGCTCGCATTGCCCTGGATGCTACTTGTTTTCCAGCGGGGCCTTAAGAGCATCAAAGTCCCGGCCTTTGTTGGCGGGATCGAAATTGAGACTGTTTTCCAGTTCCACCAGGGATAAACGCTTCTGCTCCAACCGCTGACGCAAGGCGCGGTCTGGCGTGGCCACATACATGACCACCTTGTTTTGTTTGTCCGTGATCTCGATCCCCCTGGCGGTGGCGGCAAAGGCCACATCATACACACCGTCCGAATCGATCCGGAACACATCCGCCGGATTCCGCAACCAGGATGGCAAATCGAAGGAGAATTTCGTTTCCCGCCTGTGCTTGAACTCAAACACACGGCCCGACTTGTCGGGTTGATAATCCAGATCCAATGCAAATAAAAGCGCTCCCCGAGGTGAAACAATGCTCACCAGGTCCCAGTCCCAACGTCCCTCTTTCATCACCTGTTTGTATCCATAGGCATCACCTTCGAGGTAAAAGTCCTCCATCATCCGCATCTCCCTTCCAACCCGGGTTAGTTCATCCATGGTATCGCGGTATTTCACCAGGGCTGGCAGGCTCAGGTTGAACCAGTATAGCGATGTAATGTGGCTGGATAGAGCATGATAAGCCTGCAACCGGATTTCCTCCGGCGTTGGCGTGGTCCTCTTGCGCCCATCATACACCTCCCACTCATCGTGCGGCCCCTGTGACCATGCAGCAATGGGAGCGGGCCGACTGATTTCACGCAAGGAACGACATAGGCTGCCCACCGTCTCCAGGGGAGCCCCCCATCCAATGCGTTGATCCCCCCAGCGGTTGTAACTCCGCCAATCGTCGGAGGATGGGGCACTTACACGATAGGCATCAAAATTGGGATAATCGGACAGCCCCGCATAACGGTTCCAGGTGGATTCATCGCTCAGAGTCACCGTTGTCGCCAAACCCGACCTCGCCCAGGGTGCCAGGGCCTGCAACACCGCTTGTGGAACACGACCGGCATTTCCCCTCTCGCTCTGGGGTTCTCCCAAAAACTCCACCGCATGCACAAAGGGAAGCATCGCTTCCGTATCGTATTCAGATTTCGGATCGAGTTTCCCAAACCGCTTCAAGGGATATAAAGTATATAGCCCGTTGGGACCGGTCTGATCGGTATACCCAGGCACGCTGGTAAAATGAGCCGTGTTAACATGCATGCGCTGAAGAACTTTTAAATACGGCTCATGACCCATCGGGTTAAATCCCTTGATGGACTCAGCGATCCAGCCGCCACTGATGTCAAAACACTCCCGCTTGACCCGGGTATGAGCCCATAGGGAAAACCGCTGGTCTTTGGGATCCGCCAGGGTCAGTTCCAAAGCCCCATAGGTGAGTGGCAAACGCCCCCCTTTGACCCAGATCAATCCCTTTTCCCCCGGTGGAATAACCCCATCCGAAGGCCACAGCTTGGGATCCTTCAGATCGGGTTGTTTTCGAAGCACACGATATCGGTCTTTTGCCTCCGGCAAATACAAAGCCCCTTTCACGAACCTGACGGGGATGGCAGCCTGATTGGCCACATAACACACAAGGGTGTCGGGCAGGGCGTTTTTGTCCGAACTCAGATAAACCAAGGAGGAAATCCAGACGCCTTGCGGAGCCATCTTAACCGGCAACACCTTCCGCCCCAACCGCTCCCAATCCGTAACGCTGATTGAAAAAGTGCGGCCAAGCCCCCAGTTGGTGGATTGGGTGTTAAACGCCCATACCGAAACCGCCTCAGGGGGAAGTGTTTGCTCATCCAATCCCCACCCATTGGGAGTGTCATGCCAGGCCCAGTCTCCGTTAAGGATATGCCGCTGAGGTTCTTTCCCATCGAAAAGAACCGCATTGAAACTCACTTGTCCGTTGGTGCCGAGGGACATGGGAGAGTTGTTGCGGATAAACAACCGCACCAGTGCGCCAGGCTCGGTCAACGTCTCCCCAGATTCAGTTCCATATTTTAATCCTGGTGCACGGACATGGGGCGTCACCGTGATGCCTGCGATCTCAAGAGGAAGGGCGTTTCCCTCACTACCGTCACTCGCGTCCTCCGCCGCCACGCAAGCAAGGCATAGGCAACACAATACCGCGATGGTGGTGAATAAGGGCATGGGTCAGAGCATGCCTTCTGGAATCTGGAATGGCAATCCTGTTTGAAGACAAAAAAGGCGCCCTTGCGGGCGCCTTGTGCTTTAAAAATATTGAAGCGTTCGGCTCAGTATGGAATGGCGACGACGTTCTTCACATCACCGGAGTTCTTGAGTTGCTCGCGCAGGCGGGAGGTGCTCAACTGCTGCACCGAACCATCACCCAACACCACGTTACCGGAACTGTCATGCAGATCAGAATTCCACAAAGCACCAGGCTGAGTCAGCGTGGTGGGCTGATTGGTAGTCAAAGCAGCGATGTAACCATACTTGGTGGTAGCCCAGGTATTGGTGGGGATGTTGCTGACGCCCGTGAGGGTGCAACGAAGGTTGCGGTCGCAACCCAGGATCATCGAAGGCTCGGTTTCACGAGCATCCATACCGACTCCATAGCTGATGCACTTGTTGTCATCAAAGCCAGTGCGAGCATTGGCGCCGGTGGTAATGGTGACAGGACTGAAATCGGTGGCTTCCTTGCGGCCGCTGTCGTTCGGGCAAAGAACAATCTTCGGCGTGCTCAATTCATTGGAAAGAGCGGTGTAATGACGATAGATGTTACGTTCAGCAAACGCATTGGAGTTGGTCGCATAGAATTCCTGCGATCCACCCTGGTTGGTGCTGATGTTCATCGGGAACTGGTCGTTATTGTCCGTCGCAAACACGCGATAGGCCAACCCGACGTTCTTCAGGTTGTTGGTACATTTAATACGCTGGGCTTTGGCTTTGGCCTTGGCCAGCGCAGGCAGGAGCATACCCGCCAAAATGGCGATGATCGCGATAACGACTAACAGCTCAATGAGCGTGAAAGCCCCGACTTTCTTTCTAAAGACTTTGTTCATATCGTTTGTTTGGGTTAATGGTTCGCGCACTCTAAACAATTTCACGGCAGTGTCAAAATTATTTTGCGCGTTTTTCTACAAGCACCGACCATGCCAGATTCCGACGCTCAGGACAAGTCCCATGTTATTTTTTATTGTGCCCTTTTCTGTATCCCAAGGCACATGCTTGAGGGTCATTTTGTCTCATTTGCGTGAAATTCACGCCTTTTTACCCCTTGGAATGGACCCTCAAAAATAACGATCCAACAGCCCACGCGAGGTGCGTGATTTTTACGCACCCCGCCGTTTTGGCTCAAATGAGTTTCACGCGGCCTCCCGTCACTTTGACGCCGTTTTTATGGCCAAATAAGGGTTGCCGGTCGTACTTGCGCCCCGCCCCCCCTATCCCACCAACTGGCTTCGGACCTTTTCGAGGAGTTTTTTGGTCGCCCTGATCCCATCCGGTTCGCTCAGTTTCTCTCCTTCATACTCGATCCCCACATAGCCATGGTAACCCGCGGCCATGATGATCTTAAGTACGCGGAGGAAATCGGTATGGATCTCATTGCCCTCTTCGTCAAAGTCGTTCGACTTGGCACTGGCCCCTCGGGCAAAGCGCATGAGTTCTTCCATCCCTTTATAACGGTCATAGGTTTGACCGTTGCCCAGGTTGAAATTGCCGAAATCGGGCAGCGTGCCGCAGTTGGGTAAACCGGTCTTTTGGATCACTGCTGAAAGCCAGGCCCCATTGGAACTAAGGCCACCATGATTTTCAACGATAACGTTGATCTTGTGTTTGGCTCCAAATTCACCCAGTTTGCGCAAACCATCGGCGGCGCGCTCCATCTGCTCTTCATAACTACCTGAGGATTGCGCATTAACACGAATTGAATGGCATCCGAGGTATTTCGCCGCCTCGACCCATTTGTAATGATTCTCCACCGCCTGCTGGCGCTTCGCTTCATCAGCATCGCCCAAGGCACCCTCTCCATCACACATGATCAATACGTTACGCACGCCAAGGTCCTTCGTGCGCTTTTTCAATTCCTTCAGGTATGCCTTGTCCGTGGCCTTGTCTTTGAAGAACTGGTTCACATGTTCGATCGCATCAATGCCATACTCCTCCTTGGCCGCCTTGGGAAAATCAAGATGGGTCATTTTCCCGGAGTTGATGGTGCGATGCAGCGACCATTCGGCCAGGCTGATCTTGAATAGGGGCTTCTTGTCAGCCGCCATGAGGCTGCCAAGGGGTGACGATAACGTTGCGACCAGCCCGGTCGCGAGTGCGCTTTGACGCAGGAAGGAACGACGATTCATTTGTATGTTCATGGGTCTACCTCATTTCAAAAAACGCCCCATCTGGATCAAGATGGGGCGTTTCAATAGATTTCAATTGGAATGCCAGGCGCTCTCAAGAGGCCTTGGCTTTTGTATCTTCCTTGTAGTTAAACGTTAAGAAAAACACAACCAGGATGACGATCGCGCCGATGGCCGGCAAACGCCAGATTTTCTCATACCGACTCAAGGGACGGGAGAGATCGCTGACCGACTGAGCCGTCAGCTTGCCTGAGCTCTTGAACTTGCCATCCACCTTTTCATAGATATCGATCACAGCCACAGGCTTTTCCACAGTACCAGCGAGGGGTTGCGTCAAACCGGTGACGGTGACGCTGTTGGTGGCAATCTGGGTGATCTTACCAAAGGCAGGCGCGTTATTGGCATCCCACTTGGCCACGTTGCCGACCGCCCAGGCCTTGGCTTCGATCTTCTGGAAGCGCGTGGGCTCGATATTGGGGAAGTTGTACTTATCGACCACCACTCCGGAGAGGTTGGCCCCCACGAACATACCCGCCCCCAGGGTGACAAAGGCGATCAATCCCTGCGCCTTGGCCCGGATGGTCTCCGGCGCCTTCTTATCCACATAGATGTAGGCCGTGACAAAGAAGAAGTCATAGCAAATACCGTGGAGGATGATGCCCAGGTAGAGCGGCCACACGGTCGCCATCGTAAAGCCCGCCAGGAAGGCGAAATAACGCACCGACCAAGCGAGCATGGCCACCATCAGCATGTACTTGATGCCCAAACGAGCAAACAGCAACGGCATCAACAACATAAAGACAATTTCGCCCATCTGTCCCCAAGTCATCTTGAAGGGCACATCGGTCACGCCGACATCGGTCAGGAAGGAAGGCGTAAAGGAGAAGTAGAACGTGAGGGGAATGCAAATCAGGAACGCGCAGATGACAAACACCACAAAGGAGCTTTCCTTAAACAACTGAAAGGCATCCACGCCCAGAATATCGCGGAACTTGACCGCCTGGCCCTTGGCCTTGGGTGGGGTGTGAGGCAGCGTCAAACAGTACAGGCCCATGATGATGGACACGCCGGCCGCAAGCATGATGGGTATGGGGGTTGTCGTGGCCTTGATGCCCAGCAGACTCACCGCGAATCCAGCCACAATCCAACTGATCGTGCCCATGACACGGATGCCCGGGAACTCCTTTTCCGAGTCTTTCATCTGCTGGAAGGAAAGGGAATTGGTCAGAGCCAAAGTGGGCATGTAGCAGAGCGTATGGGCCAATAACAAACCGTAAAACCACTCGAAGGACGTGGCTTTCGAGGCCCCGAAGATGCATGCGCCACCCAGGATATGCAAGACACACAGGATTTTTTCGCTTGCGAAGAACCGGTCCGCCACCATCCCGACAAAGAAGGGTGAAATCAAGGCTGCAATGGCCGTCAAGCTATAGACGGCGCCAATCTGCAGGGGGGAGAAGTTCAAGGTGTCCTTCATGTAGGGCCCGGTCGTCACATACCAGGCACTCCAGATGAAGTACTCCAGGAACATCATTATCGAAAGTTGAATGCGGACCTTCGTGTTCATGTTTTGTTGTGTTGAAAAATAGTGTTGGTTCCAGATTAATCACAAGGCGGCGCCCTTAGCAAGCGGGGAAAAAGTAGTTTCGCTGATCATGTGCGCCTCCTATTGCAATCCGGCCGGGGGCTGCTTATGCTCCGGCCCGTTGTTTAGTTACACATTAGCTTATCAACCATGAAATCGATATTTCGCACATGGACCGCACTGGCCCTGGCAGCCGCCTTCCTGGCGTCCTCCATGATGACCAGTGCCGCCACCAGCGGCACCACCACCAAAAAGGCCGCCACAACAAAGACCACCAAGGCCGTTAAAAAGCCCGCCGCGCAGACCGCCTCCAAAGCGGCGCCGCGCGCCGGCATTGCCCGCAATCCATACATCGGCGCCATTGTCATGGATGCCGTCACCGGCCAGGTCCTCATCGACGACCAATCCGGCGCCAAGGCCTACCCTGCCAGCGTCCTCAAGCTCATGGATCTGCTGATCATCCTCGAGAAAATCGAAGCCGGGCAACTCTCCTACACCAATATGGTCGGGGTCAGCGCCAAGGCAGCCAAAACGGGCGGCTCCCAGGTCTGGCTGGCCGAAAACGAAACGTTCACGCTGGATGACATGCTTTACGCCTTGATGATCCAGTCGGCCAATGACTCTGCCGTTGCGCTCGCGGAAAAAGTGGCGGGCTCCACGGAAGGCATGGTGGCCCTCATGAACCAGAAGGCCCAGAGCCTTGGCATGACCAGCACCCTCTTCCAGTCCGTCCACGGCCTGCCGCCCAGCGCCGGCCAGCAACAGGATGTCACCACCCCCCGCGATTTCGCGATCCTGTGCCGCGAACTGCTCAAGCACCGCGACGCCCTGCGGTACACCTCCACACGGGAGCGCCCCTTCCGGACCAACGTGCCAGACAAAACGGTCATCATGCAGACCCACAACCACCTGCTCGGCCAGGTGGACGGCTGCGATGGTTTGAAGACAGGCTTTACGGCCACGGCGGGCTACTCCATTGCCGCCACGGCCGCGCGCAACGGCCAGCGGGTCATCTGCGTCGTCATGGGCAGCCAGGACCGCAAAACGCGTGACGCCAAGGCCACGGAGCTCATCAACAAGGGGTTCACACTCCTCGCCTCGCAACCGCGCCCGGCAGCCGTCGCCGCCCCAGCCGCTGCGCCAATGCGCACCAACGCCGCCGCTGCGCCCGTGAAACGTTAGCCCGCATTTAGCCCCCGTTTTTTCGCAACGCCCACGGCTTCCGGGACACTCCCGAAACCCGTGGGCGTTTTTTTATCCCGAAAAGGCATCCCGCTGAGAGCCCTTTTCTTCAACAGTATTGGCCTGGCACATTTCAAAGCCCCCCCGCTCCACTGCGATTCTATGGCAGTAGCGTACTCACAACACCTCAAGGATGTTGTGCCTCCGCAATGGCCCAGCAACCTTTGCCCATGGTGGTCGAATATATCCCCAGAGAACTGTCAGCAACGCCAGAACTCCAAAACTTCCCGAACCAAGCCCTGGAACGCCAAGAGTGTCACAGACCGTTCCGCTACCTTTTTCCTGCGAGATCCGAATATCTTCGCCGATCCGATCATTCACCCCAACAGCCTACCCTGCGCAACTCCCCCTCGCCTAGATGGTCTTCGCTACGCCATTACGATCAACCAGCAATGTTATGGTTTGACCCCTTTACTCGCCAACTCGGCGGAATATCGTGCGCCTTCGGCCATAAAATGTGTTTACGGAGGTATGTGTTTGTTTGAGGAAGTATTGACATTCAGGCACAAAATTGTACTATGCCCAATGAGCTAGTTTACAGGCTATTGCTATGTACAAAGACCAATTATTTTACGCGAAGGGAGAAACCAACATCCTTGACCAATCCTTAATGGCAGCTTTGGACAGCATTCAACCAACTAAAGCTGCGGCGGCGTCCGATTCCCATGAGTATGCCGGAGGGTGTGGTTGCACAGGAAACTGCGGCCAAAGTTGTTCCGGAGATTGCGAGTCTGGTTGCAGCGGCGACTGTGGTCGGAGTTGTTCTGGAAGCAACAGCTAGTCTCAAAAGGCAATCGACCCTCCCCAACTGGGTGAGAACTCGGAACGGCTGCTCCCATGCATTGAGAGAATAGGACTTGCCTTCGGGGAAGGTTTTTTTTATGCTGCAAACATCGTTTCGGCAGTTCGGTCTGGTAGGCCACATCACGGAAACGCACCTTGCCGCGCTCTGCATTTCAAAATCCTTCAATCGCGGGCATCTATGATGGAACCGAAAAACACAAAACCTAGGTTCTCCCCATCCCTGTGTGTGACACATGACTGCAATCTCAGTTGTGTCTATTGCTATCAGAACCATGATGCCACAGCAAGAATGACCATTGAAACCGCGAAAACCGCCATTGATTGGATATTCGACCACATCCCCAGCGGTATGAGCGGGGTTGAAATCGGATTCATTGGAGGAGAGCCGCTCCTTGAATTTGAGCTAATCAAGGACATTGTAGCGTATACCTCGTCAGTAGAACGCAAGGAGCGATACATATTTTATGCTACGACCAATGGGACACTTCTCACTGACGAACACAAGGCTTGGTTCGCCGCCCATAAGAACTGTTTTACCCTTGGATTGAGTCTTGACGGCGCAAAAGAAACCCACGATCACAACCGAAGTAACTCGTTCGACAAAATCGACATAGAGTTTTTTTTGCGCACATGGCCTCACCAAGGAATAAAAATGACACTTTCAGAGTATTCCCTTCCAAGACTGGCGGAGAACATCAAATACGTTCATTCGCTAGGTTTCAAGGAAATCGGAGGGGTGAACCTTTTCGAGGCAAACTTCGACTGGAGTCGCGATGAGTATTTGCATGTGCTAATGCCTCAACTGGCGGAGTTAGTGAAGTTTTATGTCGACAATGATGGACTTCCCTTGAATCAAATGTTCAACAAACGCCTTAACTATTGCGAAGTCAAGCATCGCGCCAAGAAAAGGTGGTGCGGCATCGGAACTGGCGCTATCTTTTTTGACACCGACGGGAAAATATTTCCGTGCCCATTCGTCACGCCAATGACATTTTCAGAGCACGATCTCTCGCTAATTCTCCAAACAGAATTCACTGATGAGAGCACATTTATTGATGAGCATTGTTACAAGGACTGCTACATCTACCCAATTTGTCCGACCTGCTCAGGCGCTAATTATCTCACCAATAGAACATTCACAAAACGCGACAAGAGGAAATGCCGTGTTCAGAAGCTGATATCGCTGTTTATTGCCGATTTGCAAGCGAAGCGAATCAGAAAAAACCCACAATGCTACGACAACGATACGCTGTATCTTACCATAGAGGCGATCAGGAAAATTCGCGCTCTGTTTCTGCCCGAGTTTGCAGGGCTTTTTCGGGACCAACGATGAGTCCACTGGAAGTGAGCAAATGAATGAAGGCGCACGAGGAAATTGAGATTCAAGGGATAAAGACAAACAACCTGAAGAACATTGATGTTGTTCTCAAAAAGCGCTCCATTAACCTCGTGGTTGGGCCTTCTGGAAGTGGAAAATCATCACTTGCATTCGATACCATAGGTGGCATCGGCCAGCATGAGATGACATCTATGTTCGCTGATGAGGTGGCCGAGCCGGCATATAGAGTCCGTTCGTATCGCAACATGATTGCAGCCGTGCCTATCCCGCAGTTAAATAACAATAACAACATTCGTTCTACGATAGGCACCTACTTCGGGATAAACCGAAGTGTCTCATTGCTCTACTCTGCGCTCTTGCATTTGGACGAGGACTTCTTCGTGTTAAATAGGGAACAAAACGTCTGCCCGCAGTGCCGTGGATTGGGCATATTCCTGCAGCTGGATGCAAATCGAGTAATCAATTACGACACTCCCCTGGAAGCGTGCCCTATCAAATGTTGGACACGCAACCGCGATTTTTATTCGCAGATACTTAGGCTTTTTTGCGTGGACCAACGCATTGATTTCAAGAAGACGTTTAGAATGCTTAATGACAATGAAAAGCGAACGATTCTTTTCGGTCAGAGCGAAGAAAAGTATTCCGTAAGATATAAGCGAGCAGGAATTTTTTCAACGCGTAGCACGCATTATTATGGTGTAATGAGCGGCAAGCCTATGTTGCGCAAGTTTGCTCCCGCTAGGCAGTTCTTTGCGGACCAACCCTGCCAAAGTTGTAAGGGGCGGAAGTTTTCTCAGGAACACGAGGAGTTCAAGCTTTACGAACTTTCAATCGGTGAGTTCATGTGCACTCCGTTTTCCGATCTGAATAGCTGGATCGAAGCAGTGTCTAGGGACGCAAGTGTGTCGAACTTGTCCTTTGCTGCTTCTCACATTGCGCGCTTTGTTCGGACAGCTGTAGAAATGGATCTCGGTCACTTGTTCTTTCATAGGTCTATTCCAACACTTTCCGGTGGCGAAATGCAGAGATTGAGGTTAGTTCAGGTATTCAATACACAGCTGACCGATTTGCTCATCGTACTTGACGAACCCTTGGCGGGTTTGTCTGGTTGTGAAAGACCGGCGGTTTACGAAAACATTATCAGGTTGGCTGACCGCCATACGCTGCTGATTGTCGACCACCACGATACATTTTGCAAAAAGGCGAAGGTAATAATGGCTCTGGGAGAAGGGGGGGGCAAGAACGGCGGCAGTCTAATTGATGCGCGGAGGTACCTTCATGCACAAGACACGGCTGTAGATTGCGCTCCTTCGAAGATTACAGCACATCTCACGGTTAAACTAAGTGGCCATGTTTATGGGTTCACGGGTGTTGACATTGACCTTGGAAAAAACTGCTTGAATTTAATCTCAGGCAAGTCCGGGGTTGGCAAATCCGTACTGCTGCGGGAATATTTGCCGCAGGCCTTTGAGCACTACGAGTATATTAGCCAGAAGGCGTTGGCTGGAAAGAAAGACTCATCGGTTGCGACAGTTCTTGGCATCGCTGAACACATAATCAATGGATACGCCAGAAGACATGGAAAGCCGAGGCGCTTCTTTTCTAAACTGCCGGGCTGTGAAGGAGCGTGCCCGTATTGCAGCGGCGTAGGTTACGTTGATGTTGGAAGCGAGTATCGTTTGCAAGCACAAATAGAATGCCGTGAATGTGCGGGAACAGGATTTAACAAGAGACTACGGAAATTTACTGTACTTAACAAGAGCATAGTAGATATCTGGTTAATGACGGTTGATGAAGCGAAGGTGTTTTATGATGAAGCCGATAAGAAAATCTCCAAGGTGCTGAGTGAAGCATCTGAAATTATGCTGGGACATCTCACAATTGGGCAACCAACTTCAACATTGTCCGGCGGTGAGAATGTTCGGATCAAGACCCTGAAGGCGGCATTTTCAACCGGAAGTGTTTTTGGAATTGACGAGCCTTTCAAGGGACTCGCCCCAGCTGAAATGTGCAACGTCATTCAGTTCCTCAATAAGCTTGTCAAGACAGACAAGACGATAATTGTGGCAGATCATGAGGAAAAGAGTTTTCGATATTTTGCGAAACATGTCCGTTTGTCAAATGAAGGCGGTAAGCTCGTGGGAACGACTGTTGTAGAACGGGTTGCCCATTAGTGCTTAGAATCCGAATCAGCGGGAGGGGAGTTGGTGAAAGAGACCAGCCAGGGGTTCGAGCTTTTTCAAAACAGACACTGATGCTAACCGGAGGGCAAATGGGTATAATGATTTAAACAAACCAATAAAGGTAAAGGGGTCAAACCATAACATTACACTTCTATGACTTTGCACGCCTGGTTCGCCTGGTTCCTTCCTGGTTTCTGTTCGCCACATACAGCCTGTTGTTCAGGCTTTTCCAGCTCCCCATCTCCAG
>CAZIDG010000011.1:0-70603 GCA_964538065.1 uncultured Verrucomicrobiota bacterium | reverse complement strand
GGCATGGGATGGCCGTGGACACCGGGCTTGGCAAAGTTCCCGTCACGGCGTAAGAATCAGAATAAGCAACGATTGGGTTGCTTTCAGGATTGCATTATTACCATGTCGTCTTTTGATCCAAATATTCGATTTCCTCGCCCTGGCGATTCCACAATCTGCTATCTGAAAAGCGTTGTGACGAACCCGAACATCATTGTGGGCGATTACACGTTTTATCACGATTTTGAGGATCCAACCCAGTTCGAAAAACGAAATGTGTTGTATCATTATCCATCCTGTAACCACGATCGATTGGTGATCGGGCGGTTTTGTTCGATTGCCTGTGGCGCCAGGTTCATTATGAATGGGGCAAACCATCGGCTGAGCGCCCTGTCCACCTATCCATTTCCTGTCCTCGCCCAGGCATGGAATGACAAATCACCTGTGACAAACGCCTGGGACAACAAGGGGGATATTGTGATTGGGAATGATGTCTGGATTGGATTTGAAGCCGTCATCATGGCGGGCGTGCACATCGGCGATGGGGCAATCATTGGCACACGGGCCTTGGTGACAAAGGATGTGCCGCCATATGCGATTGTCGGGGGAGTCCCTGCCCGGATCATTCGTAAACGCTATGATGATGCGACCATTGAGATGCTCTTGAGCATCCGATGGTGGGATTGGCCACCGGAGAAGATAGCGCAAAATCTTGAGGCGCTGCAGCAGGGGGACGTCAAGAGATTGCAGGTGAAGGGATGAATGGCACGCGTGGGGGGCATACGAGGCCTGATGCCAATCCCAGGCGGCAGGTCGCGCATCATCGACGTTCCTAAGCCCCTTTACACCTGAGGTGCACCAGAATCAGACGTGCACTGCACCATGAATGAATGCGATGCACTATTGACAGGGGGCGCGTTCTATGGAAACTTGGAAAACGATATGGGTTTCCATGGTGGTATGGCCAATTGTTCCAGTCCAGATGCCAGGCCTGTTCCGGCGGTGAATGCCCACGCAAAGGCGCCTTCACCAAAGGACCAGGTGCGCATTCGCATTCTTGCCATGGCCGAGGAGCGGTTTATGAATCATGGCTTCAGCCGCATTACCATGGATGACCTGGCTGCCGAGTTGGGCATGAGTAAAAAGACGCTTTACGCCCATTTTGCCTCCAAGACGGAGGTGCTTGAGGCGATGCTCCAGCGTCGGTTTGACGACATCCAGCAAGGGATGCTCCGCATCAGCAATGATCCCACGCTGGATTTTCAAACCAAGTCCATCGCCTTGGTGGATTTCATCTCGAAGCGCGTGAGCGATGTGAAACCGGTGTTTATGTACGATTTGCAGCGGCATGCGCCGGAGGCTTTTAAAATGATTCACAATTTCAGGGCTAATATGATCCCTGAGGTGTTCGGGCGTTTATTCGAGGAGGGACGTCGAGCCGGCATGGTTCGAAAGGATATGGATGCACGGGTCGTGATCGAGGTGCTGTTGAATTCGATACAGTACATTGTGACACCGGAGGCGTTGACTCGCCTTGGGCTGACCGTGCAGCAGGCGTTTGACACCATTCATGGCGTGATGTTTAATGGCATCATGACGCCGAAGTGGAAAAGGATGTATGAAGCTACTCGCGGGAAGTAAAACGGTGCGGTGTTGGCCTGGGTTCACATCGGGCTTTTCGTGGTCCATGGCGCTCCTGGCCATGGTGCTGGCATGGTCGGGCTGTCAGCGGAAAGTGACCCCGGAGTTGCAGGGGTATATCGAAGGTGAATTTGTTTATGTTGCAGCGCCCTTGGCGGGCCAGTTGCAGTCCCTGCCCGTGAAGAAGGGGGATGTGGTAGCCGCAGGGCAGCCCTTGTTCGTTTTGGAGCATAAGGCCGATCTGGCGGTGCGTGACGAGGCCTCCAACCGTCTCGCGCAAGCCCAGGCACGTCTGGCCAATCTCAAGAAGGGCCAGCGCCCCACCGAGGTCGCGTCCTTGGAAGCCAGGCTGGACCAGGCCAGGGCCAGCCTGAAACTGAGCGAGGCCGAGTTCCATCGGGGGGAACAACTGATCGTTCAAGGCGTCCTTTCCAAGTCCGAATTCGATCGCATGCGGTCAGCTTATGAACGTGACCAGCGTCTGGTGGAGCAGGGGACGTCCGATCTGGCGACCGCCCGGCTGGGGGGACGACAGGATGAGGTGGTTGCCGCCGAGGCGGATGTGGCCGCGGTGAGTGCCACTCTGGCGAAGGCTCAGTGGAGCGTGGACCAGAAACAGCAGACATCGCTGACCAACGGATTGGTGTTCGATACCCTCTACCGGCCCGGTGAATTTGTTCCCGCTGGAGTTCCAGTGGTTGCCCTCCTGCCTCCCTCTCATGTGAAGGTGCGTTTCTTCATATCTCAAACGCGCCTTGGGGAAATCAAGACAGGGCAGTCGATCAGGGTGCGTCCTGATGGTGCCGCACAAGCGTATGCGGCCACCATCCGATATATCTCACCCCAGGCTGAATATACCCCGCCTGTGTTATATACGAGTCAGAATCGGGCCAAATTGGTGTTCATGGTCGAGGCCTTTTTTGACCAGCCTGATCCAGTTGTCCTGCACCCTGGTCAGCCTGTTGATGTGACTCTGTGACTCCGCAGGAGACGTGGTTATGAATGGCGATCTGGTTATTGATGTGGAAGGCATCACCAAACGGTATGGCCACCGCAACGTGGTCAACAATATTGCCATGCAGGTGCGGCAGGGTGAAATCTATGGCTTTCTGGGGCCCAATGGCAGCGGCAAAACAACCTTTTTGCGGATGCTCTGCGGCCTGTTGATCCCGGACGCAGGCCGCGGCCGATGCCTCAATTACGACATTCTGACCCAGTCATACGAAATTAAAAAACATGTGGGGTACATGACCCAGAAGTTTAGTTTCTATGAAGACCTGAGCATTGAGGAGAATCTCGACTTCGTGGCGCGCATCTATGGAGTGCAGGATCGCCCAAAGGCGGTGGCAAGAAGTCTGGAGCAATTGGGATTGTCGGCGCGGCGGCGTCAGTTGGCCGGCGTGCTTTCCGGGGGCTGGAAACAGCGCCTGGCACTGGCAGCCAGCCTCATCCATGGGCCCCAACTGCTGCTCCTGGATGAACCCACCGCGGGAGTCGATCCCAAGGCCCGTCGCGATTTTTGGGAGGAGATACATCGTCTGGCCGCCGGCGGACTGACCGTGATGATCACCACTCATTATATGGATGAGGCGGAGCGCTGTCATCGCCTCGCCTATATCGCATACGGCAATCTGTTGACCCGCGGCACGGTGCGTGAGGTCATCGCAGCCGCGGGTTTGACGACATGGTCCGTCACAGGGGAGAACCTGTTTCCACTCGCAGAACAGTTGCGGGTGCTGCCTGGGGTCGATGAAGTGGTGGCTTTTGGCAATACCCTTCATGTGTCCGGACGTGACCGTGACCTGCTCAATGCCAGCATCCAGCCATTCCAAAAGGGCGCGCATCGCTGGGAACTTATCAATTCGGGGTTGGAGGACGTTTTCATCAGCCTCATGGAAACTGCCAGGGACAACTTCTCATGAAGCGCTTTGCCTTTTCTTTCCGCCGTTTCTGGGCCATGGTCATCAAGGAATTCATCCAGATGCGCCGGGACCGCCTGACGTTTGGGATGATGATTGGCATTCCAATCATGCAGCTGATTCTCTTCGGATACGCCATCAACTCCGATCCCAAACACCTCCCGACTGCGATCATTTGTGCAGACAACAGCCCATTTTCCCGAACGCTGGTCGCAGGGTTGAAGAACAGCGGTTATTTCGATGTGCTGATTCAAGCCACTCATCAAGCCCAGGTTCAAGCGTTGCTGGATCGTGGTGAGGTCCAGTTTGTGTTCAACATTCCCGAGGATTTTTCGCGTAAATTGATGAGGGGGGAACAGCCGCGCATCCTTCTGGAGGCGGATGCAACCGATCCTGCGGCAACGGGAAATGCCATCGCAGCCATGAATACGCTGGTAAATAATGTGCTGCAGCGGGATCTCACAGGTCCTTTGCAAAAATTAAGGATGGCGCCAGGACCTGTGGATTTGCGCATTCACCGCAAATATAACCCGGAGATCATTACGCAATACAACATTGTGCCGGGTCTCATGGGCGTGGTGTTGACGATGACGCTGGTGATCATCACCGCCCTCGCGGTCACCCGGGAACGCGAGCGTGGGACCATGGAAAACCTGCTGGCCACGCCGGTTCGCCCTTTTGAAGTCATGGCCGGCAAGATCGTGCCCTACATCATGGTGGGGTATATCCAGGTCACCATGATCCTGCTCCTGGCTCGGTATCTTTTCGGTGTGCCGTTGATGGGGGATCCGCTCCTGTTGATGGTGATGGCCCTGGTGTTCATTGCTGCCAATCTTGCGGTGGGAATCACTTTTTCGACCATAGCAAAAAACCAGTTGCAGGCGATGCAGATGTCGTTCTTTTTCTTCCTGCCCTCCATCCTGCTATCCGGTTTTATGTTTCCATTCCGTGGCATGCCGGAGTGGGCCCAGATGGTCGGTTCCGCATTGCCGTTGACACACTTTCTGAGAATTGTGCGGGGTGTTTTGCTGAAGGGCAATGGCTGGACGGAATCGTGGCCTCATCTATGGCCCATTGTTGTCTTCCTCGTCATTGTGCTGACGATTGGCCTGAAACGTTACCAGAAAACGCTCGATTAAGCCTGTTTGCCTCTTTTTTGGGCCACGATGTAAATGTTGTCGGCCAGGTTGAACCGGCCCAGGATCTGTTCCAGACAGCGGTATAGGGGACGGAGGGGTTTGGCCCAGGTGCTCTGCTTGTACCCCGTTGTTTTTTTCAGCAGCCTCGCCCTGTCTTCGTCCGGCACACGGTCTGCCGTGCTTCTGAAATCCTGTGCAAGAACGATGGGGTTGAAATGCATGGAACCCTGTTCCACAACCCTCAGGCCATCATATTGGCTGATGAAACGTTTTAGGGTGTCCGGGGCGAAATAGTTGACGTGATCCTCGTAGATGTAACGATATCGACGCCCGACACATCGCACAACAAGCGAGCGTATGTTGGGAACCAGGATGATGATATACCCCCCTTCAGCAGTAATTTCGACTGCCTTCTCAAGAAATGCCTTGGGTGAGGACAGGTGCTCCATGACCGCCCAGAAGGTGATGGCATCAAAATGCAGATCCTTGAAATCGTGTTCCAGGAACGAGTCGCGAATGACGGCCACGCCACGGCTGGCCGCGTAATCAAGTGCTGCCGTGGCTACGTCGATTCCCTGGACCTGCCAGCGAGCAGGCTCTTGTTGATTCAGTTGGTATAAAAAGGCGCCGGTGGAACACCCCACATCCAGCATCCTGCCGCCGGAACAGAAACGCTTCAGAAGGCGCAATTCGCGTTCAAACCGCACGGGGGCATAATCGCCTGCCAGTTTCTCCGGGGATAGGTAAAAGGGTCGTCCGATGCGGTCATAGTATTGTCCGCTGGCCAGATCCGCGCGAACCGGATTTGCATAGACCATCCCGCATGTGGTGCAAACCACCAGCTCCAATGCGCCTTTTTGCAGCCGGGGTCGGCTGCCATTCTGGCCGCATACGGGACATGCGCGAAACAGGGCTTCCATGTCGTTCATCTTTTGCAGGTCAGTGAGCCAGTAAACGCAATGGCGCGGCCTGGTGACTGATCTCCACCTGCTGGTGCTCTCAAGCGGGCGCCGGGGCGCAGGGGCGCAGGGGAATAGGATGCTTCACCCAGCCCTGGTTCAGGGCAGGATGGCTAGGGCGCCATTTTCAAATCATGCAATAAAAAGCTCATGTCCTGATATCGTTTGTCAGGATCGTGCTCCAGACAACGGACGATGACTTTTTCCATGCCGACCGAAAGGTCGGGATTGTGTTCTCGAGGCGGCGTAAATTCGTGACTGCGATCCGTCTGCTTGCGCACAACATCCTCTGTTGTATCACCCACAAAAGGACGGCGGCGGGTCAGCAGTTCGTAGGCCGCAACGCCCCATGCGAAAATATCAGCTCGATGATCAACTTCAATGTGAAGGAGCTGTTCGGGGGCCATGTAGGCCGGAGTGCCGGCATATTTCCACAGTTTCTTCGGCTTGGCTGGTCTTTCCATGGCCAGGTCGAAATCAACCAGCTTCAATTGGCCATTTCGGGTCAGCAGCAGGTTTTCTGGCTTGTAATCCAGGTGCATGAATCCGCTGTCATGCACATGTTCAAGCGCCAGGGCCATGTCCTCCAGTATGCTCCAGACCTTATCCACGAGGATCGGATCATTCCGGTTGAATAATTCGCGCATGTTGGCCCCCTCAACGTACTCCATTTGAAGATAAGGGGTTCCATTGATTTTGCCATGGCTATAGTAGTTTATGACCTGCTCATGGCTGTGTATCTTGGACAAAATCTCACAGCCGCGGACAAAGCGCCGCTTCGCGGTGAAATTAAAGCGCAGATGCCGATGCATTAAACGCAAGGCACAGGGCTCCTCCTTCTGGTTGCTAGCCAGCCACAAATCGGCCATTCCGCCACTGTTGATCAACTCATGCAGGCGAAAAGGGCCAAAGGAGCCTCCCGCCGTGGGGCGGGAACTCTCGTCAGAAGATGAACCACCAAAAAGGCCCATAACTCAATATACTGCGAATCCCTTTAGCATGAAGTCCGGACCAATGCCACATGATTTTGACATGGTTTTGCATCGTGGTCCCGAACACGCTGCGGATTGGATGGGCTAGGGCGTCACCAGTTGGTCTTTTACACGCTCCGCCAGCCGCGTCAGGAAGGGGTGTTGGGCGATTTTAAGCTTCAGAAGGGCTTCATCCATGGTGAAAAAGCCTGCCCGGTCGATTTCGGGAAACCGCTGCTTACGACCGGAGAGCGGAGGCCATTCCAGCTCAAAATCGATGCTATGAATGGGTTGATTGTCAGGATAGTCCCCTTCAAAGGCCCAGGCGAACACCATTTTGCCGCTCTTTTGGCGAATATTGCCCAGTTCCATGTATGGCCCATGGGGTGGAATGCCCACTTCCTCCTGAAATTCCCGCTGCGCCGCTTCAATCAAGCTTTCCCCGGCTTCCACCTCACCCTTGGGAATGCTCCAGCAATCCTCATTGCGGAATTGAAAAAAGGGTCCGCCAGGATGGGCAATAAACACCTCCAGTTGGTGATGTTTCACTCGATACATTAATAGACCGGAGCTGATTTTATGCCGCATGTCAGCAGGATAACAAAAACAGGTTGCAGATATCAATCGTTCAAAATGACTTGCACTTTTGAAAGGTGCCCGGATGATCATGGGTCAAGGCACGGTATGACCGGTGGCTTCAACATTCTCACATGGTTGCGCACGCTGTTCCAATTGGCGCGCGTCTCCACTCTGCCCACAGTGTGGTCCAATTGCCTCGCGGCATGGTTCTTGAGTGGTGGGGGGCCCCTGGAGTATTTGGTGGCTGTATGCGCGGGCGTTTCATGCTTCCATGTCGGTGGCATGTGCCTCAACCATGCCTGTGACGCCTCGGTGGATGCCCAACGCCGCCGCCAGCGCCCCATTCCATCGGGAGCCATCGCGGTGCAGACCGTGTTGCTCATGGCAGTGGGATGGTTCATGGTCGGGGCGATAATTATGGCTGCCTTTGGCGTGTCGCTGGCCATTTTATCCATTTTATTGATGGCAAGCATCATCCTGTATTATCTCACCCATAATTTGCTTGCGCTTGCGCCTGTATTGTTGGCAACAACCCGCTTTTTCATTTACCTCATTGCCGGGGCGGCTGCTCCGGGGGGAATCAGTGGCTTGGCTGTATGGTCCGCGATTGCAGTCGCTATGTACATGGCTGGCGTCGGTTGTTTCGGACGTGCGGGCGTCGTCCATGTCCAGCGTGAGCCGTTTCCGGTCATTTTGATGTGTGCCCCCATCGTTCTGGCAGGATTTGCCAACGGCGCTGGTTACCGGTGGGCCGCCTTGTCGCTCTCTGTGGCCTTGATCGCCTGGATTTCGTGGTGCTTATACTTTTTTTTCACCCGTCCACAACCCAGCATCCGTCTGGCTCGCGCAGGTTTGGTCGCCGGGATTATCCTGGTGGATTGGCTGGCGTTGGGGGCGGGGGAGATGGCCAGCATCCTCTTTCCAATCTTGTTTGTGATGGCTGTGCTGCTCCAACGGGTGGATCCGGCCCTGTGACGTCATGCATCTGCTTCGCCAAATTTCATCGAATCGGCGAATAATTCCTGGAAGTGCTCGTGAGCGCTTAGGGATACATGCCTGATTCGGTCAAGCCACCTGAAATCATGGTTGCCTCTGGCCCCGGATAAAAGTGCTATTTTTGCCCCCAGCAGCGCGGTGTTGCCTGCCGGCAGCACTCTATCGATTGGAAATGGCAGCAAGCCAATGCGACGGGCACTTTCCCGGTTGATGTAATTGCCGAACGCTCCTGCCAGGAACACTTTTTGGACATCTTCAGCACGCATGCCCAATTGCTCCAGCAGGATCCGGATCCCGGCGGCAATGGCGCCTTTGGCCAATTGAAGTTCCCGGATATCCGCTTGGGTGACGTGGACCGGGGCGCGTACGATAAAGGGCGTCGTCTTGTCGCGCATTCGTCCGCTGGATTGGATGGCGCCAGTTTGAAGTCCCGCATGTGCCGCGTCCACCAAACCGCTGCCACACAGACCACGCGGGGTCCCGCCGCCCAACACGGTGCATTGCATCGAGCCGTCAACCAGCCTCACTTCGGATATGGCGCCTGTGACTGCCCTCATTCCCATGCTGATGCGTGCCCCCTCAAAGGCTGGCCCGGCGGCGGTGGAGGCACACAGCATCCGCGTGCGATTACCCACAACAATCTCCCCGTTCGTGCCCAAATCAACGAGACACTGGATATCATGGCTTTGATGCAATCCCGTGGCCAGAATGCCGGCCAACACATCACTGCCAACAAATCCCCCCAGGCAGGGTAGAAAATGAATGGCTACAGCCTCAGGCAACGGCCAGCCAAGGGAGGCCGGTGTATAGGTTTTTAAGCCTCCTTCCTGAGTCTCAAAAGGATAGGCCGATAGCGGCGCAATGGAACAATCGCAGAACAGGTGATGCATGACGGTGTTGCCAACAATCACCACCTCTTTGAGCTTATCGGCCGGTTGGCCGGCCTTTTGCAGCAAATCGGCGATCATGGAACCGATTTGCTTTCTAATTAACGTTAAGAGCTGGAGCCGGCCTTGTTCCGCAAGTGCATGCTGAACTCGCGTCATAATATCCGCCCCATGGCATGCCTGGGGGTTCAAAGCGGTTGCGATGGCAAGAACGTGGCTCGTGGCCAGATCAACGAGTTGAGCGGCAAGGGTGGTGGTGCCCAAATCCACAGCAATCCCCAAACCCTCACGTGGCATGGCGGTCAAGGGGGTGTCGTCTGCCAGAATGGCGGCTTCCCACTGGGCAATCTCCAGCGTCATGTCCTGGTCAGCAACGAGTTGACAGGCCAGACGCCACCCGGCGGCTATTTCATCGGGCGAGAGCAAATCGGCTTGTTCCGTGGAGATGGGAGCCTGGCCGTGAACCACCTTGACCTTGCACCCCCTGCAACGTCCATGCCCTCCGCAGGGAAACTCGACTCCCTGAGCGAACAACGCCTCCTTCAATGATGTGCCTCGGGTGACCTCAACGCAGGTGCCCATCGGTAACAAATCGATTCGAACAGGCGTGGACATAACTCCCATGAAGAGTGAGGGTTCCACGTTAAATGGCAAGTTCCAAGCAGAATTGGCTTTCGTTTTTATGTCCTATGCCGCTAATTGGACTGGTGATTGATGCGCAATCTAAGCTGAATGATGCCTTGCCTTCCTTGCGCCAGGCAGAGTGGGTTTCTGTGGATACAGAAGCCGACAGCTTGCATTCCTATCCCGAGAAACTGTGTTTGATGCAGGTGAGTCATGACGGGGGCGATTTGTTGTTCGACCCCCTCACCAGTGTGGACATGACACCTTTGATGGAAATCCTTGGGTCCCATGAAATCATCCTGCACGGCGCCGATTATGACCTGCGATTGCTGACGAAAACATACGGTTTCCGTCCACGCGCCATTTTTGACACCATGCTCGCAGCCCGTTTCCTGGGCATTCAGAGGTTTAGTTTGATGGACCTGGTGAGCCAGTACCTGGGAGTTGCTCTCGAGAAAGGCCCCCAGAAGGCGGATTGGAGCCGCCGCCCGCTTACACCGCGGATGCTGGTATATGCTTCGAACGATACGCGTTATTTAAAACCTCTTTCGGACATTCTGCGCGGCCAGCTCAACGAGAAGAATCGCGCCTCATGGCATCGGGAAACATGTGCGCGCCTGGTGGAAACCTGTGCCGCTGTCCGTAACCGCAACGAAGAGAATGATTGGCGCCTGGCCGGTTCAGAACGGCTGTCCCGGCGGCATTTGGGTGTGCTTAAGGAATTGTGGCTCTGGCGCGAGAAGGAGGCCATCCACTCGAATAAGCCGCCATTCTTCATCCTGAGCCATGACTTGTTGTTGAAAATGGCGCAGGCTGCGACGCTCGATGATGTCAAGTCCAGCATCCCTCCTTTCCTGACCGCCCGCCGACGCGAGGGATTGCTGAATGCATTCCATGCGGGATGGGCCCTTTCGTCTCAAAGTCTTCCGACACGCATTCGAACCAATGGCCGGCGCATGACAGAGGCCGAAAAACACAGGCTGGAAGCCCTGCGAAAGCGTCGTGACGAGGTGGCTGGGCAACTGGGCTTGGAAGCCTCCTTCATTGCCAGTCGCGCCGCATTGGTGCTCCTGGCCTGCGAGGAAGACCATGCCATGTCCACCTTGATGAATTGGCAGCGCGAATTACTTGGTGTCTAACGCCAGGGCTACCTGATCCATGGGAACGACCTGTTCCGCCCGTGTGCCAATGTTCTTGCACCGCACCTGAAGGGTGCCAGATTCGTTCTTTTCCACTTTAATGGTAAAGCCGGACTGACAATCAAGGGCCTTCTTGTATTGTTTATCAGACTTGGCAACAGTCAGTGAGTATTCCACGGCGATGCCCTGCGAGCGCAGTTGGTGAATCAGGCCCAGGGATTCCTGTCGCAACGTTTCATCTTCGATCAGGCAGAAGGCGTCAATGCGTTGCTTGGTCTTGGGCAGTAATCCGCGCGATTTCAACAATTCGGTCAACACCACGTCACCCATGCCAAAACCGATGGCGGATAATTTAACCTTGCCACCCGTGATGAGTTCAACCAGGTGATCATATCGGCCTCCACCGGCAATGGCCCGGAATTCGCCTTTTTGGTCAAATGCTTCAAAAACAGTGCCCGTATAGTAGGCAAGACCGCGTATGACGTTGTAGTCCACCTTCACAAAGCTGCGCAATCCACAGGCTGCAAGATGATTAAGGATCGCCTGCAGTTCCGGCGTGGGTTGGGCGGCATTGATGAAGTCCTTGATCTCGGCCAGGGATAGACCCAGCGCCTTGAGCTTCTCATCACTGACGGCAGGGTCTTCTCGTTCCAGTTTGTCGATGATCTGGTAAAACTCGTATTCCTTCGCAGCATCCTGGCAGCGACTGGTATAAAACTGGTGCCAGGCCTGGCGGCTGCTGAGGCGGACGATAAAATCCTGCTCTGTGAGGCCCAGGGCCCTCAGGACATCGATCAAAAGGCTTATCAGTTCGGCATCAGCGGCGGGATCAGTTTCCCCCAGCAAGTCCGCATTGAATTGGAAATGCTCGCGCAGGCGGCCTTTCTGTTGCCTCTCGTATCGAAAGAGTTGGGGAATGGCGAACCACTTGATGGGCTTCTTATAGTTGCGCTCATGGGCGCCCACCATGCGGGCGAGGGTGGGTGTCATTTCAGGGCGCAGGGAGATTTCCCGGTTCCCTTTATCCGTAAAATTATAGAGTTGGCCCACAATTTCCTCACCACTCTTGGTGGTGAATAGTTCAAGTGGTTCCAGGGGAGGACCATCGTATTCCCTGAAGCCGTAGTTGCGGGCGACCTTGCGCCAGGTATCGAAAATATAGGTGCGCACATCCGCGCTCCACATGCTTGTGTTGGGCAGTGGCTCGGGATAGAAATCACGAAATCCAGGTAATCTTTCCATTTTGACCGGTGTTTATGAAAACAACAAGGCGCTCAGTGTGACAATAAAAAACCACTAAGCGCCTTGCGAAAACCGTACAGAAACCAATCGGTCTTGTAGGTCCCGATTATTGTTGCTGCTCTTCTGTTGACGTCGATGTCTCGATCTTGTCGGGCGTCAACTTGATCACCGCTTCACGCATTTCCTTGCCCGCCTTGAACTTTACAACAGAGCGGGGGGGAATACGAACATCGTTTTCCGGTGCGTTGGGATTGCGTCCCACACGCGCTTTGCGCACTTTGACTTCAAATACGCCAAAATTGCGCAACTCCACTTTCTTTCCGTTGGCCAATGCCTCGGAAATGTAATCAAAGGTCTTTTGTATCACGTCGAGAACCGTTTGTTGGACCAAACCGGTCTCATTGCTGATACGAACCACCAAGTCACGTTTTGTCATAGGGCTGTCTGGATTAAAGGTTGCCATTTACGCTGTAACTTACCCTAGCTTTACCAGCTAAACCATTCGGAGTCAAGCACGTAATGACACTTGGCGGCAAAGATGGTTTTGAAACAGTCCTGACGCCCGGATCAACCCTGCTGTCCCGACCATCAGCCTTTGATGTGCCCAGCGTAATCGGCGGGCTTCATCAACCCTTTTAATTCATCAGGAGAGCTAATTTTCATCTTAAAAAACCATCCTTCACCGTAGGGATCGGTGTTCACCAAACCGGGATTGCTCGCGAGCGTTTCGTTGGACTGGACCACTTCTCCACTGACGGGTGAATAGATGTCACTGGCGGTCTTGACGGATTCAACGACAGCACAGGTTTCCCCGCTCTTAAGCTTTCGGCCCACTGCGGGAACTTCCACAAAAACCACATCGGTTAATTCGTGCTGGGCATGATCTGTGATGCCGACAAACGCGGTCTCACCTTCGATGCGGATCCACTCGTGTGACTTGGTGTAGAGCAGATTGTTAGGAATATTGTTGGACATAAGTATTTGATCAATAGGATTTAACTATTACTTCGAATAAATGGGCTTTTTGACGATCTGGGCGGGAACGATGTTGCCGCGCACTTCAATCCCTACCGAGCCACCCACAGCCGCAAAGGGGATTTTAACGAATCCCATGCCAATGCCCACGCTCAAGGAAGGACTCTGGGTGCCGCTGGACACGATGCCAATCGTTTCCGTGGGATTGTTCAAGTTTTTGATAAGGTAATGCGGGCGTGGCGGGGCCGATTTGGGTGGCATCTTGAAGGCGATGGACTTCTTCTCAGCTCCCTTGGCCGCCTGTTTTTGAAGGGCTTCGCATCCTATAAACGGTTTTGTCAGGTCAATGAACCGTTGTAATCCTGCTTCAATCGGAGTGGTTTGCTCGTCTAACTCGTGGCCATAAAGGGGATAACCGGCCTCAGTGCGCAGGGTGTCCCGTGCCCCCAAACCGGCTGGTTTGACTCCCAATGATTGACCGGCAGCCAGGAGCTTTTGCCAGACTGAAGATGCAATATCCGCAGGCAGAAATACTTCGAAACCGTCTTCCCCCGTGTACCCCGTACAGGCCAGGAGCACGCTCCGACCGCATGCTTCGAACTCGGCTATCTGGTTCTTTTTCAGCAGGTTGATTTCAACGGCAGGCAGGCTGCCTTTTTTGGGGGTGAACACCTGCATTGCCAGTTCACGAGATTTGGGCCCTTGAATGGCGATTGCGGCCTGCTTTTGACCCTGAAAATCGATCTTAACCTCCGATTTGCCTGCGAATTCATTTAACCGGGCCTTGATCCATGCCAGATCCGAATCAATGCGAGAGGCATTGATGATCATCCAGAACACATCCGGACCGATTTGATAAAAGATCAAATCGTCCATGACTCCACCCTGGGGATTGCACATCAGGGAGTACTGGCCGTGGCCCAGATGGACTTTGGCAGTATTGTTCGATAACAGGTGGTTGAGAAACTCGGACGCCTTGGCCCCGCTGATACGCACCTGTCCCATGTGCGAGATGTCGAACAAACCCACGGCATTTCTGACCGTCAGGTGTTCTTCGATAATGCCTGTGTACTGTACAGGCATGTCCCACCCTCCGAAATCCACCATGCGGGCATTCAGGGCAAGATGGGCCTCATAAAGGGCCGTCCGTTTCAATGTCATAATAAATGTATCCTGTTTTAGCGCAATACGATCTGTTCGCAGATGGCAGATCCTGCGGGCAAAGCAGCATTCACGCTCGTGTCATTCGTCCGTAACAGTGTTATTTGGGCGAGATTTGCCTTCCAGGTAAAGCATGTTTTTACGAAACACAAAGGGACAGGTGTGTGCCTGTCCCTTTGTGCGTTAAAATCGGATTGGCTTACTTCACTTCAAAACAGCCACCTTCCTTTGTGCTGCGGGCGTAGATCCGGCCATTTGCGATGGCAGGAACATTCCAGCATTTTCCTGCGATGGCCTGGAACCGGGCGGTTTCTTGATATTCCTTGGGGGAGGCCTTGGCTAATACCAGTTCACCTTTGTCACTCAATATCAACAGGTTGCCATTCACAAGCAGAACGCCCCCTGGACCAAAACCATCTTTGGACCACATTTCCTTGCCTGTCGCCACTTCAATGCATTTGACGGCCCCTTTGCCAAATTCTTTGAAGCTGAATGGCCCGTACAAATATCCGTCCTGATAAACGGGGGTGCTCCAATGGTTGATGTTTTTATTGGGTGTGCGCCAGATTTCAGTGGCTGTGAATCCAGTGTCTGTCTTGGAGATTTTGGCCGCGCCACCACCCACATTATAACCCGCTGAGCAATAGACGATATCGCCGGCGACGACAGGGGAGGCGGCTGTCGATACATTGTAGGGGAATTTATACCGCCAGAGGACATTCCCGTTTTCGGGTGCCACTGACACCAAGCCGGATTGGGTGAAGAAGATGACCTGACGCGCCCCTAAAATGGTGGCCGAGATGGGAGTGGCATGAGTCATTTTGTCATCCTGTGCCGCCCATGCCAGGGATCCGTCTTTTTTGTTAAAGGCCATCAGGCTTTTGCCTGGGGCAACACTGTTGACAAAGACCCATTGATCGAGAACGAGAGGGGAGGCAGCACTTTGCCAGGTAATCATCTTGCCGCCATATTCCTTAAGTATGTCCTTTGTCCATAAGGACTTGCCTGTGGATGCCTCAAAACAAAAGAGTCTGAGCTGGGCTGATAATACGTAGACCTTCCCCTCATCAAAAGAAGGGGTCGAGCGGGGGCCGTCTCCGCCTCGATTATCAGGGGCGCCTGATTCGCCTCCACCATCATATTTGGCAATACCCAATGGGGCTGCCCAGAGTTCCTTGCCCGTGTCCGCGTTGAAGCCGACGCACACTTCCTGGTCTTCATTGTCCACGGTGCGTTTAACCAGGGTGAACGCCATGCCGTTTCCGATGGTCAGGGTACTGAAACCGTCGGTCATCGGGGTTTTCCAGACGGCCTTGAGTCCGTCTGCAGGCCAGGTGGTGGCAATTTTTTCAGCGGAAATTCCATCGTGATTGGGTCCACGATACTGGGGCCAATCTGCCGCAGCCACTTGGAGGGCCAGGGCGGAAAGGATGGAGAGTGTAATCAGGTTTGTTTTTTGTGACCTTACTATGTGCATAAGTCGTAAAAGCGATTTGTTCGAACTCATCTAAAATTGCCATTCTAATCGAATCGTCAATTTAATTGTGATCCCCTGGATCAATTCCCATATGGGTCGTGGGTTCGTCATGTCTATCCATCCGAGAACAAGTTCGAGATGTTGTGCCTGCCGCGGACCACGTTTCCAAGCGATATGGGCCTGGCAATAGTGGTTGTGGATGTACTGTGACTGATGGGAGTTGGTCTTCACATCAAGCCGCCATGGGTTTTACAAGTTTGACAAAAGGTGGCCGTTTCAGCCATGTCATCCATCGCCATATCCATTCCAGCGGACCATAATGAAAACGGGCCAGCCACGCTTTACTGCCCCAGCCCTGAAGGGCAAAGACTGCAATCCCGAGAGGAAGCGAGAATGAATTGCCCACATCGCCCAACAAGGCCAGACCGTAGCAATGAAAAAACAATCCCCCCATGATCGATTGAAGAACGTAGTTGGTTAAGGCCATGCGGCCGGCTGGAGCGAAAAACATCAGCCGTGACTGCCATTTCGGCTTGCGCCAGAGCATGATGAAAGCCGCGATGATGAAGAGCGTCATGATAAAATTCCAACTATCATAGAGGGAGAGTCCAATCACCGTACCCCAGCCGCGATCGATAGGGGACGCCGGGCTGCCTTTGGCATTGCCTGCCAACAAACTGCCCGCTATCGCCAGAACCACGACTGCAACGGGAATGCCCAGGGTCAACCAACCGCAACGTTTATATACCTTGCGAATCAAATATAGGTGTTCATCGGTGTTTTCAAAGATGCGCCGACGTCCCACCCACAGGCCCAAGAGGAAATAGGCAAACGTTTGATAACCGCGTGCAAACGTTCCAAATTGAAAACTCATTTTGAGCCAGAGTCCTTCGAGGGTGTGGACACGAATGACCTCACTCACCGGACCGTTTTTCAAGGCTTGATAGTGGTGAGTAGCGCGTTGTTCCTGCGTTTTTTGCTCGATGGCTGACCGCTCGGGCACACGCGGCGCAGCAAGCTGCAGCATGATCCTGGGGGTTCCCAGGACAAGGATGAAGGCAATGATGACCACCCAACGGTCCGGAACCCGGTAAAACAGCACCAACGGAAGCCCCAGCAAGGCATAGACACTCAGGATGTCACCCTGGTAGATCATCGCATGTGGCAGAGCGATAAGCAGGAGCACAATCAGCCTCCACGCAAAACGGGGGCGGAAATCAGCCTCTGGATCCCGCTTCGCCGCGCGAATCATTTGCAGGGCGAAACTCAAACCGAACATGAAGGAGAATAGGGCGAACCCCTTGCCGCGTATCAGGGCGAAACCAAGAACATCGATCAAACCATCCAGGGCGGAATGACGTGCATACGCTTCCATCCCTGGCGGCGGCATGTCACCCAGGTATTGCTCCATGAAATGAACCAGGCATATGCCAGCCAGGGCGAAGCCACGCAAGGCATCCGCAAGTTGAATGCGATCAGAGGACGGGCTTAAGTTGTATGCAGTGCCGGATGAGTTCACCTGATTTTATAGACTCCGGCACTTCAAAGGATGTTACAGATGAAGTGACTTCAGGCTTCATCCTACGGGAATACCGAAACCAAAAGTCCAGTTTCCCTGCGCACTCCATCAGCAAATGCTTCCAATTCCTCGGGTGTTAATCGGGTGGCATACGCCTCTGGGGTGGGGCGCGCCACCGTATAGGCCTGAACCTCGCGGATTTTGGCTCCCTGTGAGAGCAAGTGGCGCAGGCGCTGGCAATAAGCCTGGAACTCGTCCTGGGGCATGGATGCTCCCTGCACCTTTAGAAACATGGTCTGGATGGTGATGGGGCGGATCAAGGCCGTCTGGAGTAAATTGCCAAGGATGCGCTCGAATTGGATGTTCGAGCGATTGACCAGTTTGTAATAGGACTCAGTGCCCGCATCGAGTTTGGCCCAGATCTCGCCTTGGTTGGCATCCATTATTTTCAAACCGCGTTGGACAGATTCCTTGTCCAGGCCGGCTGCATCCGTGATCAACACGATTTTCGTGTCGATGAGCCTGTTCTCTCGCTTCACATCGGCGACCACTTGGACGCAGGCGTCGAAATCGCGCACCATGGTGGGTTCACCGTCACCGCTGAAGGCGAAGTCCTTGATTTCGTGCGTCAGATCCGATGCTGCTTGAAAACGGGGCATGGAAAGCAAACCACCTGCCTTGATGGTGGCGACCATCTCATTCAACTCCTGGCGAATGCGTGAGGTGTCGACATGTTTAATGCGGGGAGGGGATATGCGATCCACTTCGCAATAAATGCAATTGAAGTTACAGATCTTATCCGGGTTCAGGTTTATACCTATGGATAACCCACGTGATCGGCGCGAGATCACCGGGTACACATATAAGAACTCTTTGAAATTCCGGGTGTGATCTCTCACAGCCGCGAGTTGGTTGTTAATGGCCTGTCCGCGTTCCACATCCACAATGTAGGGTAAGAAGAGAGACTGGCAAGTTTTTGCAGATGTCCCGGCAAGCCATGGCCCACGGGGCATGGGGTACGGATTGAGCTCACAAGGTGAGTCATTGGGGCGACACCCATGTCACATCAAGGAATCATGGGGGATATGGCTGGTGGCCGAGCCTTACTTCGGATTATTGGTTGATACTGATCCTGCATCTCCCTGCGATACGAGCCGCTTGATGACCTTATTCGTCAGGATAACCGTTGGTGCGGGGTTGGTGCGTGTGGTGCCATCGGCCGTATCGGGCACAACAGTTGCATTGTTTGTCTGCACCGGCGTGGGGTCGGTGCTTGGAGTGTTGTTGGTGGCGCCTGCAGATGTGGCGGTTGCGGGGGGAAGGTTGGTGCTTGTGTGGTGGGTGATGTCCGAGCCCACCAATTCTTCGGAAAGGATAACGATGGCGATGCGACGATTCGCAGCGCGGCCTTCGGCTGTGGCGTTGTCGGCGACAGGCCTGAATTCACCATAACCTACTGCACCCAAACGCCTTGGATCGACACCTCCCTTTTCAGACAGGTAACGCACCGCAGCATTGGCACGGGCGGTGGAAAGTTCCCAGTTGCTGGGATAACGATCATGAGCGGAAGCACGAATGGGAATATTATCCGTGTGGCCAATAACATGAATCTGGCGTTTGGGATATTGGGCCAGCACGCTCGCAATCTTGGCCAATACCTGTTCGCCTTCAGGTTTGAGTTGAGCCTCTCCAGAGTCGAACAGAATGCGATCCAGGATGTTTACGGTAAGTTTGCCCTGCAGTTCGGAGATGGTGATATCGCGCGATTCAAGCGCGGATCGCATCTGGGATTCGATGTCCTTTTGAGCCTGAGTTGCGGCCTCCTTTTCCTTTTGAAGGGCCTCAATCAGCTCTTTTTGAGCAGCAAGTTCACTTTTAAGGTTTTCTGCTTGGGCGAGATTATGTTCAGCGGATCGCTGGGCCGCTTCCAGACCTGCTTTGGTTTGGACATAATCCTTCTTAACCTGCCAGAAACTAATTCCGGCCAAACCGATCACGACGATCGCCGACAAGATACTTGCAATAATCAAAGCGCGTTGGCTCATGAAGCCTAATTAAAGCGTTCCCGCTGAGGTTGGCAATCCTTCTTAAAGAGGTTCTTATATCATAATGGCATGGGCCCAGCGGGACAATGGACTCAATGCGCACAGGGCGTGAGAGTCCTTGATCCAGAGCAGATTGCTAAACATCCAGGGCCATGCTATCGAGTTGGATGGCATTCAGGACACGTTTCTCAGCTTCCTGAACAAACCGGTTGTTATCGTTATCTGTTGAGCTTGATACAAAATGCACATGGGCACCCCAAACCGAACGGAATACCCGTGCAAGCGTGTGCTCAAGTATGGTGCGGTTGGCGCGCCTGAATTGACGGATCATGGCCTCTGTGGGTTGCCGTTTGCCGCACAGGTAACGCAAGATTGGGTCATTCGTTGTTTGATTTACTACATCCTCGGATGAACAGGTACCTGTTGCGTAGCAATAGGTAAGCAATGTCAGCATGGTCTGGGGGCGAATGGTGGTGCCATCATCGGGTAACACGATTCGGGACCATTCGGCAGGCTGATAATACTGCTGGGCTTCCAGGACTTTTCGGATAAGTTCATGACCAACCACAAGGGTGAGCAGGTTGACCGACAAATCTTGGCTCCGATCCTTGACCGTTTTAATTTCAGGTGTTGTTGTCATAACCAGTACAATTTCAACACCCTTAACATCCCATACGGATGTTACGATTATGTGGCGAACAGGTGAAATCCAGGTGGCTTTTTCGCTATTGAATGACGGCTGGGGTGGAGGAGGCCATCCATAAAAAAAGGCGCCGGTTTTGCCGGCGCCTGAGATGGCAAGAATCGGTTAGAGCTCTGGTAACTTCCACGGACTGCGGTATTTGTAACCCATCATCTTCGAAAGCTCGGGGTTGTCGATGATTTGCTGGTTTTTGGGATCCCACTTAATTTTTTTCCCGGTTCGAACGGCCATGTTGCCCAGGTGGCACACCGTTGCTGAACGATGCCCAATTTCAACATCACAAATCGGCTTCTTGCGACTCTTGATGCATTCGAACCAGTTCATGTGGTGGTCCTTACTCTCGTAAAGGTGCACCTCGTCTGCTTTGAGTGGATCTTTAATGGCTGAGGGCACGGTCGATTCCAAAATGCCTCGGTTGGCATAGACAATCCCATCCTGGCACTCAAAGGTGACGCCCATTCGATGGCTTTGCCCGCAGATGACCTTGACCTTGTTGGCGTAGGTGTAGGTAATTTCAAACCACGAGGGGACCTCGTATCTCTTTTGAGAATCATATTCTGCGCGAGCTTCAATCTCGATGGGGCCACTTTCGTCCATGCCAAGAGCCCACTGGGTGATATCCAAATGGTGTGCACCCCAATTGGTCATTTGCCCACCCGAATAGTCCCAGAAGAAACGAAAATTGTAGTGCACATGGTTTTTGTTGTAGGGACGGAATGGGGCAGGTCCCAACCACATGTTGTAGTCAAGTTCCGGTGGCGGTTCACTGTCGGGCACATTGGGGAGGGCATAGTTAACTCCCGGAAGACCCACGCGAACGGTTTGGAGATCGCCCAACCGTCCAGATCGTATCACCTCACAAGCTGTTCGAAACTTGTTGTCCGAGCGCTGTTGGCTGCCGTTTTGGATGATGCGATTGTAACGCTTTGCGGCCTTCACCATGGCGAGTCCCTCTTCAATCGTGAGGGTCATCGGCTTTTCCACGTAGACATCGAAACCGGCTTCGCAGGCATGGATGGCCTGGAGTGCATGCCAGTGGTCGGGGGTGGCGATGAGGACTGCGTCGATGTTCTTGCTTTCGAGCAACTTTCGGTAATCCGTATAAGTCTCGACTGTGCGGTTGACCTTTTTCTCAAGCTCCGTCTTCGTGTCGCCAAGGTGCTTTTGATCCACATCGCATAGCGCGTAAATATTGCGCATGATGGTAGGACGGAAGATATGGGAGCGGCCCTGGCCACCAGCACCTATGACTCCCAAACGGATCAATTCATTAGGCGATTCACCGGTGGCCGCTTTTACCTTGTTGAGGAAAATGCTGGGCATGGCGAGTAATGCGCCTGTGCCCACCGCAAGATTGCGAGACGTGCGGAGAAAGTCCCTCCGCGGCATATGCTTTGAGGTGTCCATTGTCTGTTTTTATGGTTTTTCCAGAAAAGGGTGTCAAGCATGGTTCGGGAACCCGGCAAGGCGTGGATCCATGTCAGGTGCCATGCCGAGAGGCACGACCATGTCCTGGGACAAATGCCGGATTGAGGTTGCATCGGTGGGGCAAATACATAGCATGGCGCCACGTGAAGGATTTGGCTTGGTTAACGTTCCACAGTGAGTGCCCGATTCTGGTAAATCATGCAATGAGGACTCATGGTGTGGAAATAAAGCAATGCAGTTCAACAGACAGGAAGCACGATGAAGAATAATGGCAAGGCCTCCCATGGAATGAAGTGGATGGCAATCCCAACGTGGTTGATGATAATGGTCTGTGCAATGAACATGGCAGTAATAAGTAATCAGGTTAACGCGGACGAGGGGATGTGGCTGTATAACAATCCTCCCAGAAAATCGCTTAAGGAACAGCATCAGTTCGAAGCCCCTGATGCCTGGTATGAGCATTTGCAGAAAGCCTCGGTCCGCTTCAATAGCGGAGGATCGGGATCGTTCGTTTCCGAGGATGGTTTGATCATATCCAATCACCATGTAGGGGCGGACAGTCTCCAGAAATTTGGCGATGAGCAGCATAATTATCTGCGCGATGGCTTTTATGCCCGGACATTGGCCGAGGAGAAAAGGTGTCTGGATCTCGAACTCAATGTGCTGATGAGCATTGAGGATGTCACCGCCAGGGTCAACGGCGTGGTCAAGCCGGGCATGAGCGCCGAGGAAGCCTTTGCCGCGCGACGCGCTGTGATGGCCGAAATCGAGAAGGATTCCCTCGACAAGACTGGCCTGCGCAGTGATGTGGTGACCCTCTACCAGGGCGGTCAATACCATCTATATCGATTCAAGAAATACACGGATGTGAGGTTGGTATTTGCCCCGGAACAACAGGCCGCCTTTTTTGGTGGTGATCCGGATAATTTCGAATATCCCCGTTTCAACCTCGATATCTGCCTGTTCCGTGCCTATGAAAACGGCAAGCCCGCCAAAATTGAGCACTATTTGAAGTGGAGCAAGGAAGGGGTTGCAGAAAACGAACTGATTTTCGTATCCGGTCATCCCGGCCATACGGACCGTTCCCTGACCATGGCGGAACTGATGTACCAGCGTGATGTCCGGTTTCCCTATGCCTTGAGGTATCTGCATCGCCTGGAGGTTCTGTTAAGCGCCTATAGCGCCCGCAGCGAGGAGAATGCTCGACGAGCCAAGGATCTCTTGTTCGGGGTTCAGAATAGTCGCAAGGCGAGGACAGGCACTCTGGCTGGTTTGCTGGATCCTCAATTGCTGGTTCAAAAGCAAAAAACAGAGGAGACCCTCCGGAAGGCAGTGGAGAGTCACGATGCATTGAAGGATGCCGCTGGGGCCTGGGATCGCATTGCGTCCGTGCAGGAAGCGATTCGACCCAGGGCATTGGAGTACAATTTGTTTGAGTCGGCGCATGGTTTTAATTCCACCTTATTTGGCATTGCACGCACCCTGTTGAGGGCCGCCGATGAAAAGTCCAAGCCGAATGGCGAGAGGCTGCGCGAGTATCGGGACTCTGCCCGGGAATCCCTCGAATTTGAGTTGTTTTCTGAAGAGCCTCTTTACGACGATTTCGAGATGTTGAAGCTGGCTGACAGCCTGAGTTATCTGGCTGAACAGCTCGGAGGTGATCATGAATGGGTGCGCAAAGTTCTGGCGGGTAAGTCGCCACGGGCGCGTGCTGAGGAACTGGTGCTGGGCACCAAACTGAAGCAGGTATCGGTACGGCGTGCTCTATACGAAGGCGGCAAGCAGGCGATCGATGAGGCGAAGGATCCGATGATTGAGCTGGCTCGGCTGGTCGACGCTCCGGCACGCGCTGTTCGAAAGGTCATGGAAAACCAGGATGAACTGAAGCGCCAGGCATATGCGCAGATCGCCAAGGCCAAGTTTGCCCTTGAAGGGGCCCAGACCTATCCCGATGCCACGTTCACACTTCGGCTGGCGTACGGGATCGTTAAAGGCTATGAGGAGAACGGTGGGCAGATTCCCTACCAAACCACCTTGGAGGGATTGTACCAACGCGCCGGGGAACATGGCCAGAAGCCGCCCTTTGATCTTCCCCAAAGCTGGATCGAGCGCAAAGGTTCACTCAACCTGAAGACTCCGTTCAACTTTGTATCCACGGCGGACATCATCGGCGGAAATTCAGGGAGCCCCGTGGTGAATGCCAGGGGGGAGTTTGTGGGCATCATTTTCGACGGGAACATACAATCTCTTGTGCTTGATTTTATTTATACAGAAGCACAGGCTCGGGCGGTTTCGGTGAATTGCCAGGCCATTATCGAGGCTCTGCGCAAAGTGTATCAGGCTGACTCGCTTGCCGATGAATTGACAGGTGGGCGGCGGTCTTGATGCCAGGTCGGTCACGCTCGTCAATACGGTGGACATTCTTATACTATGAAAGCATTGTTTGCGGCGGTGGTCGCAGCGTTGTTGGTGGTACCGTCAGTCAAGGCGGACACGCTGTTGTTGTCTGACGATTTTTCCTCAGGATTGGCAGACACCAACTTCGTCTTTTCGGGTTCGACCAACATGGTCTTTACATCCAGTTCTCTTGTCATGACTGGACGGTGCATGCTTCAGACCACCCAGAGTTTTAGCGGGGACATCCGGGTGGAGGTGGATGTCGAAAAAAGCGGCACCCTCAACATACCCTGGTACGATGTATACTTCACCCTTACTTCCATAACTCCGCGTGCCATTTTGCGTTTTGACTCCGAGAGCATGGACGGCATCTCCATCGGTACCATCGGTGGAACGAACAACTGGGTCAGTTTGCCGGCAGCCTCAACCAACCAGGGACGGCTTTCCCTCCTGTATCGGAAGGGCTATATGATGCTGTCCTATGTGTGTGCGGATGGACAGGTGATCAGTACGGCAGCCACCAACGTGGGTGTTCATACGCCCGTGCAGATATCGATCAACGGCATTGGCAGCGTGGATTCCCCACGGGTGTTGCGGAATTTCCGGGTCTATGCTGTCGAGCCTGAACCAGTAGTGCTTAATATGGAACGGGCCGTGAATGTCTGGTTCGATACCACTCTGGGCAGCATGTATACCATTCAGAAATCGACCAATAATACCGTTTGGGAGGATGTGGGATCGCCGATCCAGGGTACGGGGAATCGCGTTGACACTTTTTATCCCGCGACCCTGCCCGCGACCTACTACCGCGTGTGGGTTCATTGATGGGAAACGGGTTCCGGGAACATCATGGGCTCGGGACAGTTGGCTGTTATTTAAACGGGGTGTAATTTGATTTTATGAAAGCGATCTATATTACTTCGCTGGTTTTGTCAGCGTTGATTATGGGCTGCGGAGAAAAGCAGGATACGCAAAATAAACCAGCCGCGACCAATGTATCCAAGGTGGGCGAAAATCCCCTCAATGCACCGTCGGATTATGTGGGGACCATGCTCAAGGCGCAGCAATCGGCCAACAAGGTCGTGGATCTGGCCTCGATCACTAAAGCCATCGACATGTTCAATGCCCAGGAGGAGCGATTCCCCAAGGACTTGAATGAATTGGTCACCAAGAAGTACCTGCCCAGCCTCCCTCCGCTTCCTCCGGGATCGCGTTTTGATTATAATCCCAAAACCGGTGTCCTGAAGATCGTCAAGGTGCAGTAATTTCATCCGGTAATTCTGAATAAGTCCTTCAGGCAGAAGCTGAAATCCGGAAGGGATGGGGGGATGGATCGGACGGGGCTCGAAATGAGTCAAGCGGCCCATCCTGGCACCCAGGGCATGGGCCATGGGTCTTTCCAGAAACCTCATCCGTTTAGTGTAATATCGCATGGGACGCCCCCCGGGGATTCATCCTAAAACACAGGGAATCAAAAGGGACATGTCGGACGCCGATGAGAGTCGGACGCCGCCGCGTCTGTAGCCTGAAAAACGGTGATGCCGAACGGGTTGTCCTTCAGCAGGTGGCTTTGACCTGAACCCATTGTCATTGCATGGGGGAGGTATTTGATTTTTCCCATCGAGGAACGGCTTCATGGCAAAAAAGGGCGATCCATTCCTTGGCGGCGGCATGATCATCGACGTTGCCGCCACGGAGGCAGAGTTGTCCATCCACAAGCCGCAGGAGGCTTGCCTGACCGAACGAGGCCACCAACTGGTCTTTGGCCCCCCAACGAAACACTTTTTTCAATAAATGCATGGTCCGATCATGCCTGAGGGGGTTGGTCACGAACTGGGCAAGCCCTAAAAAAACGAGGGGTGGGGGGGGAGTTGCCGTCAAATGATTCGAAACAAAGAGTTTGTCGCTCCATAAAGGCGTTTGACCATGGAATAAGAAATGCTTAGAAATGGAGTTCAACACTATGCTCACGAGCCTATTTGCTGGATTTAATTTAGGATCCATGTCGATGAAACACTGCCCTGAGAAGGTGGCATGTTTGCTTTTTCTATGGTCCATGTCGTTGGTGCATGCGGACATAGTGATCAATGAAATCCACTACCACCCGGATGTTAAGACCGAGCCCGCCGGATTCGTTGAGTTATACAATAATGGCACCAATGTGGTGGACATGAGTGGATGGGCTTTTACGTCGGGCATCCAATATACGTTTGCCTCAGGAACCCTTTTGCAGCCAGATCGATACCTTGTGGTTGCGCAAAACCCCACTTTTCTCGCTACGAAGTTCCAAGCCTCTGCCTTGGGGCCCTATCAGGGAAATCTGTCCAACGAAGGGGAGCGTGTGGTCTTGAGAAATGCCCAGGGTGTCATTGAGGATGAAGTGGAATACGGAGCGTCTTTCCCGTGGCCGATCGTGGGGGATGCGCCAGGTTATTCCATCGAGTTGCTTAATCCAAACCTGGACAACAATTTAGGCGGGAGCTGGAGGTCATGGTCGGCCTCGAGCGTGGTGACCAATGAGGTGGTGGTTAATGAATATCAGACCAACCAGGTGCCGTTGTTTACCGAAACCAAGACATGGCGGTACAACCAGAGTGGAGACGATCTGGGAACCGCGTGGAGAGAGCCTGCGTATGTGGACCAGGCATGGCCGGAGGGAGCAGGGCTTTTCTATCGCGAAGAGTCCACCCTGCCTTGGGCCAAGACAACGCCGCTCACCTACACCAGCCCGCAACAGATGACGTTCTATTTCCGGACCTGGTTTGATGTGACGACTGATTCCGTAGGCGCCCTCGAAATCACCACCCTCCTCGACGACGGCGCTGTCTTCTATATCAATGGGGTGGAATTGGGACGGTTGGGCATGCAGACGAACGATGTGGTGAATTACCAGACACCGGCCAGCCGCAATGTGGGCAATGCAACTGAGGCTGAGGTGGTTACATTCGAGCTGAAGCCTGAACATAATCTTGTGCAGGGCTCCAATCTTTTGTCGGTTGAGGTGCATCAAAGCAACAACCAGAGCAGCGACGTCGTGTTTGGCATGCGTTTGGCGGCGCTCCAACTCATTCAGATTGATTCCTATACGAATTATGTCGTGGTCACCAACACGCTGGTGCATGGGCCCACGCCGGGGAAACGCAACGGATCCTATTCCACGTTGATTCCACCTCAGATTCGCCAGGTGGCGCATCATCCCAAACAACCCCAATCAGGCCAGGCGGTTCCGATCACTGCAAAAGTGACTGATCCTGAGGGGGTTCAGGAAGTGGTTCTGGAGTACCAGATTGTCAGTCCAGGTGCGTATATCGAATTGAATGATGCTGCCTACAACAGCAATTGGATCAAACTGGCCATGACGGATGATGGCACAGGTGGGGATGAAGTGGCGGGGGATGATGTCTATACGGTGACGATACCTGCTGATGTGCAGCAACATCGGCGGCTAATCCGATACAGAATCACGGCCAAGGACAAGCAGGGCACCTCGGTGCGTGTACCCTATCAGGATGATCCGCAGCCGAACTTCGCTTATATGGTGTATGATGGCGTGCCTGCCTGGAAGGGGGCAGCCCGTCCCGGCATCACCTCGGTCCAAACATTCGACACCAACATCATGAACAGCCTTCCCGTGTATCATTTGATTTCCAAAAAGACCTCCGTGGAGAATGCCACGTGGATTCAACAATACGGCGGGGACGATTACTTGTGGTGGGGGACGCTGGTGTATGACGGGGAGGTGTATGATCATGTTCGTTACCGGATGCGTGGGGGCGTGTGGCGTTACTCGATGGGGAAGAACATGTGGAAACTGGATATGAACAGGGGGCATTACTTCCAGCCACACGACAATTTTGGAAAGGCCTACAAGACGAAGTGGTCGAAGATCAATTTGGGGGCCTGCATTCAACAGGGCGATTACGGCCATCGGGGTGAACAAGGGATGTTCGAATCGGTGGGGCTCAAGCTGTTCAATCTGGCTGGTGTTGAAGCGCCCTATACCCACTGGATTCACTACCGGATTATTGATGAGGCGGATGAGGCCAGTTCGACCAGTCAATACACAGGCGACTTTTGGGGGTTGTATCTGGCGATTGAGCAGGAGGACGGAAAATTCCTGGATGAACATGGCCTGCCCGATGGGAATTTGTACAAGATGGATAGTGGTGCCTATGGATGGCCTTACGGAGATTTGAACAATCAAGGGCCGACTGCGGCGACTGACAAGTCTGATCTGGCAGCCTTTGTGACGCAGTATTCGCAAACCTCACCGGCGCCTGGCGATGCCTGGTGGCGGACCAACCTGGACGTGAATCGCTACTACAATTACCAGGCGATCGTTCAGGGCATTCACCACTATGACATTGGAGGCGGCAAGAATTACTTTTATTACCTGAACCCCACCAATGGCATCTGGTCCGAACATCCCTGGGATCTGGACCTGACATGGGCGGATACCATGTATGACGCAGGCGGCCAGGGAGCGGATCCTTTTAAGAACCGGCTATTGACGCGGACGGTGTTTAATTTGGAGTACAAAAACCGGGTGCGGGAACTGCGCGACCTGCTATTCAATGACGAACAAGCCGGCCAACTCATTGATGAATACGCCGCGACCATCTACACCCCCGCGGGAGGCCTTTCCTTCGTGGATGCCGATCGCGCCCAGTGGGATTACAACCCCGTCATGGTCTCCTCCTATGTAAACTCGAGCAAGGCGGGGCAGGGGCGGTTTTACCAATTTCCCTATGAGCCGACGGTGTCGAAGACATTCCTGGGAACGATTCAGTTGATGAAGAATTATGTGAAGACCCGCTCGACATTGTTGGACAATCTGGCCAGCGATGCGGCCATTCCAGGGACGCCGGTCATCACTTATGAAGGCCCCACCAACCATCCTGTAAACCGACTGGCATTCAGGACTTCTGCCTTTTCCAGCAGCGGAGGATCATTTGGAGGGATGAAATGGCGGTTGGCGGAGATCACTCCCGCCAGTGCGCCCGTGCGGGATCCGGAGAATCCGCGCAAGTACGAGATTGAAACAGACTGGGAGAGCCAGGAGCTGGCGATCTTTTCCCAAACCATGACCATTCCTGCAGAGGAAGTAAAGGTGGGCCATACCTACCGGGTGCGGGCACGCATGAAGGACTCGGCAGGCCGTTGGAGCCATTGGTCGGCCCCGGTGGAGTTTGTGGCGGGAGAGACGGATATGGTGGCGGAGTTGCAGGCCCATTTGCGCATTTCTGAACTCATGTACAATCCACCGGCAGGGACGGATTATGAGTATATCGAGCTCGTGAACACCAGCGATGCGGTGACTTTGGATCTGAGCGGCGTCCGGTTTACTCAGGGGGTTGATTACACGTTCGCTTCGGGTGTGTCGCTGCCACCGGGAGGACACCTGCTTGTGGTTCGCGCACCAGTGGACAACCAGTTTGCATCGTTCCGATCATTCTACGGACTGGGCACTGATACATTGATTCAGGGACCGTATGCCGGCTTCCTGGACAACAAAGGTGAAACCATCACACTCAAAACCTCTGGCAATGGCACTGTCATAACCTCCTTTACCTATGGAGATGGGCGCGGATGGCCAGTTGCTGCGGATGGCACAGGGCATTCCCTGGTGGCGGATTTGTCGGGAAATCCCGATTATCCCGGTGCCTGGCGAAGCAGCGTGCTGATCAAAGGATCACCAGGGGCCAGTGAGCCGCCAACGCCATCGGGTGTGGTATTAAATGAAGTCATGGCGCATACCGATTATGTGGATCCAGCCAATCCCGGATTTGATTCGAATGACTGGGTCGAACTGTTTAACCCTTCCTCCGAGGCCGTTTCGCTCGACCATTATTATCTGAGCGATGATGCCTCGGTGTTGAACAAATGGGCCATTCCCAGCCAGGTCGTGCCTTCCCATGGGCATGTTGTTTTTGACGAGGTGTCTGGTTTTCATCAGTACCTGACCAATGGTTTTGGACTGTCGAAAGCAGGGGACCAGGTGTTTTTGTCCTACCTTCCCGGGAATGGGCAGGATCGTGTTGTGGATGCCATCAGCTTCAAGGGGCAGGATCGGTTGGAATCCATTGGGCGGTATCCGGACGGTGGCGCTGCCTGGGTTTCGCTCTTGCCTTCCCTGGGCGGCAGCAACGGGCCGGTCGCCATCCATTTGGTGATTAGTGAATTCATGTATCACCCGCCGATGACCGACACGAACCAGACGGACAACACCGTTGATGAATATGTGGAGATATACAATCCCACAGGGACGAATGTGGCATTGGTCAATGACGTTGGAGCGTGGCGGGTGGATGGCTGCATCAGTTTCTCATTCCCCACCAATCTCGTGCTTCCTCCAGGAGGAGTGGTGTTGTTGGTCAATTTCGATCCTTCAGATGCCATCCTGCTCAATGCATTCAAGGAGCGGTATGCGCTGACGAACGGGGACAATCTGTTTCTGGGACCCTATGGCGGAAAACTGGCCAATGACAGCGGGCGCATTGCCATTGAAAAGCCCGAAGCCCCTGATGTGCCAGGCGACGCTGTTTCGTGGATCATACAAGACGAGGTGATTTACTCGGATAGTGCCCCGTGGGATGGCGATGCAGATGGTTTGGGGGCGGCACTGCGACGGATTCGCCTGACCAGCTCTGGAAACCTGGCGGACAATTGGAAGGCAGCCACCCCGACCCCAGGCAAGGTGGAAATGGATGCGCCCCTGGTCCTGGCGGCTCCCCGACAAGCCCCCGGTGCACCTTTCGTCATCAGGTTGAACGGCCCGAGTGGCAGTCAGGTCATTTTGGATTGTTCCACCAATTTGGTGGATTGGAGTGAGGTTCTCAAAACCAACCTTCCAAGCGGCGGAGTCGAGGTGATGGATACGAACAGCCTGCAGAATAACGCACTGTTCTATCGGGCACGGCGTCCCTGAACGAGCTGAGCAGGTCTCAATTCCTGGTTTATCTTGTAGATGCATGGGGATGAGAAGAAGTTGAGAACAACGACCGGAATCAAGTGATGTTCAGGATGTGGGAGAAACTCTGCAGTCGATCCAAGGCACTACGATGGTGTGGTGGTGCAGTGTGTCTGGTGCTCATGGGCGTTGCGCCTCTGGAGGCAAAGGCCCAAACGACGCCTGTGATCAATGAGATCATGGCGCGGAACGATCTGGCTGCAGTGGACCCCTACGGTGATGCCAGCGACTGGCTGGAATTGTATAATCCGGGCACTGTCGACGCCGATATGGGGGGGTGGCAGCTGGGACTCAGTGGCTCATCTGCGAGTTCATGGACGATTCCAACAGGAATCCGAATCCCTGCCAATGGTTACCTGGTCATATGGTGCAACGGCAACCGGCCTGCTTCCACGGTCCAAGAAGAGGCGCTGAACATGGGGCAGTCCTTGTCTGCTGCAGGGGGGCAGATCCTTCTTAAAAACGCCGCAGGGACGCAGGTGGATTCGGTGGTTTATGGGATGCAGATTGCCGACTTGTCCATTGGGCGGGTGAACGGTGCTGTTGGACTCCTGGATCATCCCACCCCCGGTGCGGCGAATGCAGCCCTCATGTCGTTGGGCGATCCAGTACGGTTGCGCATCAACGAATGGCTTGCCAATCCCAGCAGTGGCGGTGACTGGTTCGAGTTGTTTAATGGTGATGCAAAGCCCGTGGCGTTGGCGGGGTGCCACCTTTCCAACGAGACCGACCCGGCGAGCACAAACAAATTCTCCATCCGGCCCTTGAGCTACATACCCGCTCAAGGGTGGGTGCTGTATAACGCTGACAAGGATACAAATGCAGGACCGGATCATGTGAGTTTTGGCTTAAGCGCCAAGGGGGGAAGCATTGTGCTGTGGTCATCCAATCTCGTTCTGCTTGATCGTGTGGATTTTGGCGCTCAGACCAGCGGGATATCCGAGGGGCGTTTGCCGGATGGGACGACCAATATTGTCAAATTCCCCACCACTGCGACGCCCGGTGAAGACAATTACCTGCCATTGACCCAGATCGTGATCAACGAAGTGTTGACGCACACGGATCCCCCCCTGGAGGACGCGGTTGAATTATATAACCCAAATGCCCTGGATGTGGATGTTGGAGGGTGGTTTCTAAGCAATAGCGGCAACAACCTAAAGAGATATCGAATTCCTGATGGCACGAAGGTTGTGGCGAATGGCTACCTGGTGCTCTATGAGTATCAATTCATTGGGATAGATCGGTTTACATTCAATTCGGCTCACGGGGATTCCGTGTATCTATCGTCTGGTGATGCCGTTGGGAATCTGACGGGGTATCGCGTCAAACAATCGTTTGGCGCGGCCTTTAACGGCGTGTCATTTGGACGGCATATTACGAGCGATGGAGTGGATTTTGTGGCCATGAAATCCCGGACTTTTGGGCAGGACTCCCCAACTTCTCTGGATGTCTTCCGGACAGGGAAGGGTATGACCAATAGCGCGCCCAGGGTGGGGCCTGTGGTGATCAATGAAATCATGTACCACCCCCGGTCGTTGGATACCAATGGCACCGATAACCTCGTCGATGAATATGTCGAGATCCATAATTTCAGTGCGATACCCATTCCCCTCTACGATCCCAATGCGCTTACCAACCGATGGAAGGTTGGAGGCGATATTTCTTATACCTTCGCTCCCTATAGCGTTCTGCCCGCAGGTGGGATGATGATTTTGGTGGGCTTCAATCCATCAAGCGATTTGGAGATCCTGGCGGGATTCAAACAACGATACGGATTGGGCAATACGGTCATGATTCAAGGCCCATGGAGTGGCAAGTTGAGCAATGCCAGCGGGAAGGTGGAACTGTATCAGCCCGATAATCCGCAGCTTCCGCCGCATCCGGATGCCGGGTTTGTGCCCTATGTCCTGGTGGATAAAGTCAAATATAGCGATGCCTTTCCCTGGCCAGCAGAAGCCGATGGGGGGGGAAGCAGTCTGCAGCGAAGGAGTCCTGTCGTGTACGGCAATGATCCTGTCAATTGGGGGGCAGCAGCACCAACCCCCCTAAGTCCCAATGCGGATCCCCAAATCGATACTGACATGGATGGAATGCCGGACGCATGGGAGATTGCCAATGGTTTGCTGCCAACCGATCCGGCTGACGCCGAGATGGATGCGGACGGGGATGGTCAAACGAATCGGGCTGAGTATTGGTGCGGCACGGATCCGCGCGATTCCAAAAGTGTTTTGAAGATAGCCTCCATCAGTCGGAGCGCCGGGATGGTGATCATTCGATTTAAAGCCTTGGCGGGTAAAAGCTACCGCATCGAGTCGGCGGTATCCTTGCGAGGTGCTGCCTGGCAGGTGTTGACCAATATCCCGGCGACGGATTCAAACCACACCGTGGAGATCACCAACCCCCTGGGGGCAAATGGTGGAAGCCAGTTTTTCAGGCTTCTCAAGCCTTGAGTTTGTTTTTCTAAAGGAGGGAACCCCCCGTGGCGCAAAGCCGCGTCGCACCCTCGTTGACTGTGTGTAGGGACGGGAGCTTTTCCATCACGAAAGAGCTTGAAAAGTAAGCGTGGTACGCGGAGTATTTTGGTCATTGTTCCCGTGACGCACGCACCTTTCCACACTCAGGTGCGTGCAACGAATCGCTGGTTAATTAAACGTTCGGAGATAAAATGAATATGAGACGTTTGGTGACAGTCGGCGCTATCTTTTTGTTGATGATGAGTTTATGGGCTCAAAATGGCAGAGCCCAGGACTTTCAGATAACGGAATTTCTGGCTAGTAACGGGCAGGTGCTGGCTGATTCGGACGGGGATTATTCCGATTGGATTGAAATATATAACCCCGGCCCTCTTGCGGGCAGCCTGGCGGGGTATTATCTGACCGACAGCACGAACGTTCTCGCTCAATGGAAATTCCCGGCTGTGACCATGCAGCCCAATACCTATCTCATTGTGTTTGCCTCCGGCAAGGATAGGGCGGTAGCCGGCGCCGAATTGCACACCAATTTTCGACTCTCTGCATCGGGAGGAGATGTCGTTCTCGTGAAACCCGACGGGAAAACCATTGCGTCGGCCTTCATTAACTACCCCAAGCAACAGAGGGATGTTTCCTATGGGGTGGGCCAGGTGGTCATGACGAACCGGTTTCTGACCAACGGCGCGTCGGCCAGGGTGGTTGTGCCAACAAATCAAAACCTGGGTTTTAATTGGATCCAGCCTGTCTATGATGATTCGAAGTGGACCTCAGCGAACACCCCGGTGGGCTATGAAACCATGACCCCCGGTTTCGCCGTGAAAAACTTCAAGGCCAATAACCAGATCTATAACCTCACCGATGCGGAGGCCGTGATTGCCAGTCCGGGTTTGCAGACCATTGTGTACGAGGAGAACCGCAATGTCATCAATTACCGGAACACGGAATGGGGTGCCCACTATGGCAACGATTACACGTACCCCGGCTTTGTGATGGGGGCTGACATCGATTCCTTCGTCATTGAGGCAATCGCAACTCTGTCGATTCCCGAGGCGGGGACGTACACGTTCGGAGTGAACAGTGATGACGGATTTTTACTGACGATAGGAGGGTTTTCCATGTCCTATCCGTCGGGTCGTGGACCGACGGATTCGTTGGGGACGGTGACGTTCCCCTATGCCACGAATGTCTCACTTCGTTTGGTGGCATTTGAGATGTGGGGAGGATCGGAGGTGGAGTTTTTTGCAGCCAAAGGAGCCTTTACCGCATGGAATTCAACCAATTTCCATCTGGTGGGCGACATTGCCAACGGTGGTTTGGCTGTGACGGCGCCCATATTGGGAACTGGAAGCACGACTGGCTACAAACCCAGGATCAAGACGGATGTACAAAAGATCATGGCGGGAAAGAATGCGACACTTTACATGCGCTCGCCGTTTGTCATGACCAACACCTCCAGCCTGGGGGGGGCAACGCTTCGCATGGCGTATGATGATGGGTTTATTGTGTATATCAATGGTCAGGAGGTGGCTCGGCGGAACGCCCCCACCAGTCCGCAATGGAAATCCACCGCAACCAACACGCATGGCTTGCCCGGATCGCTTTCCTTCGAGGAAATTGATCTGACCTCCAAACTCAGCGTGTTGCGCAACGGCACCAACATGATGGCCATTCAGGGTTTGAACATCAGCTCCAATGATCCCACGTTTTACCTGTCAGCCGAGTTGGTTGAGTACAGGGTGCTGGGCACTACCAATCATTATTTCGGAGTGGCATCGCCCGGAAAGCCGAATTCAGCTGGGTTCTTTGCGTTTGCAGCAGATACGAAGTTCAGTGTGGATCGCGGTTTCTATGATGCGCCAGTCATGGTGGAGATAACCTGTGCCACCACAAATGCCACCATTCGTTACACGACCAATGGCTCTGTGCCGACGTTGTCCAATGGATTTACCTACAAGAGTCCACTGCGGATTGCCAGTACCACAACCCTCCGGGCAGCGGCCTATCAGGAAGGCTATGAGCCCTCAAAGGTTGACACGCACACCTATGTGTTTGTGAGCGATGTCATACGGCAGTGCCCCACTGGACAAGCCCCATCGGGATGGCCGTCAAGTTGGGGCGCCAATACGGTCGATTATGGCATGGATCCAGAGGTGGTAAACAATCCCCGCTATTCAGGAACGATCAAAAACGACTTAAAATCCATTCCGACATTCTCGATCGTGATGGATCAGGCTGATCTTTTTGACCCGGGCAAGGGTATTTATGCCAACGCGGGCCAGGATGGGTCCGATTGGGAGCGACCCTGCTCGGTGGAACTGATCAATCCCGATGGCAGTGAGGGGTTCCAGATCAACGCAGGCGTCCGAATCCGCGGCGGATACAGCCGTTCGGCGGACAATCCCAAGCATGCCTTTCGACTCTTCTTCCGTCAGGAATATGGGGCTGGGAAATTGGTGTTTCCGCTATTTGGAAAGGAAGGAACCGATACGTTTGATTGCATCGATCTGCGTACGATGCAGAACTACTCCTGGAGCTATGGCGGGGACAGCCGGGGCATCTTCATCCGCGACCAGTGGAACCGGGATACACAGCTTGAAATGGGGCAGGCTGGGGAGAGGGGATATTTCTATCACCTGTACATCAATGGCCTCTATTGGGGATTGTATAACACCTGTGAGCGTCCTGAGGCCTCCTATGCAGAGACGTATCTGGGTGGACAGAAGGAAAACTACGACGTGATCAAGGTCGAGGCGGGCGTTTATCGTAACAATGCGACCGATGGCACCATGGATGCCTGGGTGCGCTTGTACAATGCCTGCACCAATGGGATTGTATTCACGAATCTGGCCAATTACATGAAGATCCAGGGGCGCAACGTGGATGGCAGCCGTAATCCGGCGTATGAAAACCTGGTCGATGTCACCAACCTGGTGGATTATATGTTGATCATCCTGTACGGTGGCAATCTGGATGCGCCAATCTCCTGGTTCCTGAACAACGAAAGGCCCAACAATTGGTATGGCCTTCGTGATCGCACCGGCGCGGATGGTTTCCGTTTCATCATTCACGATGCCGAGCACACCCTTCTGGATTTGAATGAAGACCGCACGGGCCCATTCCCTGCCGGGACCAACGATGTTTACTACAGCAGTCCCCAATGGGTATGGCAGCAGTTGTGGAATAGTCCGGAGTTTCGTCTTACGATTGCGGACCGGATTCAGAAACACATGTTCAACGATGGTGTGTTGACTCCTGACAAGTGCATCGAACGATTCCTGAGGCGCAAAACCGAGATTGACCGTGCGGTGGTCGGCGAGTCAGCGCGCTGGGGGGATTCCAAACGAACGACACCTCTGACCCGCGATGTCGAATGGATTGCAGCCATAAACAATGTGCTGACCAACATTCTGCCCTACCGAACGGGGGTCGTGTTGCAGCAGTTGAGGGATAAGAATCTCTTCCCCAATTTGCAGGCCCCTTCCTTTGGACAGCATGGAGGTCATGTGGAGAAGGGCTTCAATCTGAGCATGGAAGCTTTTGGTGGGACCATTTACTATACGACGAATGGCACGGATCCCCGCGTTCTTGGAGGTGCCATTTCTGCCCAGGCCCAGGTTTACCGCGGTCCAATTACCATCGGGCGAAATCAGCATGTCATGGCTCGCACATGGAATGGACTGGAATGGAGCCCCTTGACCGAGGCTGATTTCCTTGTGATTCAAACCTTCAAGGAATTGGTCATCACAGAAATCATGTATCATCCGCAGGATCAGGGACAGGCCGACGGGGATCGGTTTGAGTTCCTCGAACTCAAGAATATTGGAACTGACATTCTGGATTTGAGCGGGGTTCACTTCACCTCAGGCATTGATTTCACCTTTACCAATGGCACGGTGCTGGCCCCCGGTCAGTTCGCCGTTCTCGTGCACGATCCAGCTTCCTTCCAGAGTAATTATCCCTCCATCAAAGTGGATGGAGTGTATGCCGGCCAGTTGGCCAACAATGGCGATGAACTGACCCTGGTCCATGCCATTGGCACGCCATTGTTTTCGGTAAAATATGATTCGCGGGCGCCCTGGCCGGCAACGGCTGACGGCATGGGTTTCTCCATTGTCCCCATGAATCCCAATGCGAATTCCGATCCTGACAATGCGGCCCACTGGCGGGCCAGCGCATTCCGGGGCGGATCTCCGGGAGCGGATGATCCCGAGCCTCTGACGGGCACGGTTCTGATCAATGAGTTCTTGAGCAACTCCGAGCCTCCTGAGGTCGACGCCATCGAGCTGCATAATCCAACTGATTTTAACATTAACATTGGTTACTGGTATTTGACGGATGACAAGAAAACACCCAAAAAATACCGCATACCAGCAGGCAGGACCGTTCAGGCGGGAGGTTATGTGGTCTTGACCGAAAGCGACTTTAATCCAACCCCCGGGATTGATCCAAGCTTCACCCTGAGTTCACATGGCGAACAGGTGTATTTGTTCGCTGCGAATGCGGCGGGTGAGCTTACCGGTTATTGTGACGGGGTGGAGTTCGATGCCGCTGCAACGGGTGTCACATTTGGACGCTATACCAACAGCCTGGGCGAGGTTTTCTTCCCTGCCCAAAGGACCAATACCCTGGGCCGGGTCAACAGTGGTCCGCGCGTGGGGCCCATCGTCATCAACGAAATCTATTATCATCCTGCGACGGGGCAAACCGAGTTCGTTGAGTTCAAGAACATAAGCACCAACGTGGTGAAACTCTATGATGCAAGATTTTCCACCAACACGTGGCGGTTGAAGGGCGGCGGCTATGCCTTCCCTCCCAACGTGGAGATCCCCGCAAATGGCCTATTCCTTGTTGTGGCTGGGGATACCAATTCCTTCCGCACCCAGTACAAGGTGCCATCGAGTGTGCCGGTTTTCGGGCCGATGAGTGGGGTGCTGCAGGATAGCGGTGAACTGCTGCAATTGCAGCAGCCTGAGGCTCCTGAATTGGACACCAATGGCACTGTGTACGTGCCCTATGTGACTGTGGACGAAGTTCGCTATAATGACAAATATCCATGGCCCACCAATGCCGATGGGGGCGGAGCCTCGCTGGAACGCCTGATTGCTTCTGGCTTTGGCAATGATGCCTTGAATTGGCGCGATAGTGATCCCGCTCCATCCCCGGGGGTGGAGAGCAACCGCAAACCCTATGTGTACGCAGGACAGGATGCCAATCTGCTCGTCACCGCGTTGCCCATCGTACTGCAGTTAACCGGCACGGCCGTGGATGATGGCATGCCTGTTCCTCCCGGGACGTTGTACACTTACTGGGGCCAGTCGGCCGGTCCTGCCCTGGTTGAATTTTCGACCACCACAGAGCTGGCAACAAAGGTGACCATTACGGAGCCTGGCCCGTATGTGTTGCGTTTGACGGCTGAGGATGGCGAGCACTCTGTTTATCATGAGGTCTCCATCAACGTTGTGATGGATTCGGCTCTGGTGTGGAAACAACGCTATTTCACCGAGGCAGAAATAGCCAACCCCGCCATCGGGGGTGACAATGCCGATCCTGACCAGGATGGCGCCAGCAACTTGCAGGAATATGGTGCGGGCACCGATCCGCGCAACAGCAAGAGTTTCTTGAAGTTGAATTTGAAGAATGGATCGGTTGGCGGCCCCAAACTCAGTTTCGCGTTTGTTGCCGGGCATTCCTATTCAATAATGTACCGCGACAGTCTGGCCACGGGAGGATGGCAAAAACTGACTGATGTTGCCGCCGATTCAACATCCCGCATCATCGAGGTGGAAGATCCGCTCCCGCATACTACTCCCGTGCGTTTTTACCGGCTTGTCACACCGGCGTTGCCTTGAGCGCAGGTGGTGCTGATTTTCCCCTTATCCCTGATAACTTCAAAGGATGGCTGAGGACACAATCCCCAGCCATCCTTGATGCATTACCGAACGATGCGTCTCAAACAGTCGCTTCCTGCCGGTTTATGCAAATAAGGTGCATGTGCCTGCCTTGAGCCCTTTAACCAGGAATTCTGGTGCAGATGGTGCCCATTCTGGATTCCAGAGGTCGTTGTTCAGGATCTCAAACCCCGCCAGTAACATGGAAAGAGTGATTGGAAAGGCTTGTCATGGGTGGGGGCAAACCAGTATGAGAAGCGGATTCACAACGTGTGACGAGTGCGGGTTGGGTGGTGGGTATGTGTAAGTCATTCGTTGGCAGTAAATTGCAACATGTCATGAGTGTTGGGAGTGGAATGAATGTTGCTCATATTAAATACAAAATGCGTAACCTATTTGTTACAGCCCTGATGGGTGCGGGGTTGGTGTGGTCTATTAATGTCCAGGCCAGTGACGTTTTTATCAATGAGGTGCTGGCTAACAATGCCACCTATGTGGAATCCAGCGGCTCAACTCCGGATTGGGTGGAGTTCTATAATGCTTCCACGAACGATGTTGATCTGGAGGGGATGAGCCTGACGAGTGATCCATTAAATCCTCGCAAATGGGTGTTCCCGAACGGATCTGTCATCCGCGGGGGACGTTACTTGGTCGTGTATTTTGACAACACAACGCCGGCTTCACCCTATAACACCGGGTATGGGTTGAATGCTGATGGCGATGCTGTGTATTTGTACGATGCCAACAGCCAGTTGGTCGATTCCGTCGTCTTTGGCATTCAGATTCCTGATTTTTCGATTGGACGTCAGCAGTCAAACGCCTCGGCCTTTACTTTAACGGAACCTTCCAAAGGAAGTGCCAACGTGCTCGTGAGCATGGGCAATCCCTCCGCCTTGAAGATTAATGAGTGGATGGCCGATCCCGATGGGGGTGACGATTGGTTTGAAATTTATAACCCCGATACCAAGCCGGTGGCTCTTGGCGGCCTGTACCTCACGAACAGCCTGAAGAAAACACCCCGCAAGTTTCGCATACCCAGTCTCTCTTTCATTGGCACAGGAGCTCAGGCATTCCAGAAATTCATTGCGGATGACAAGGTGGCCAATGGCCCAAAGCATGTGAATTTCAAACTCTCAAAGGATGGGGATGAATTGGGCATCTTCCCCGAGATTGGGGCCGCCATTGATAGTGTGATCTTCCTGGCCCAACTCAATGGAGTGTCGGAGGGACGCCTGCCCGACGGCAATGCCACCACGGTGGTCAAATTTTACACCACCCCTTCACCCGCCGAGAGCAACTATTTGCCATTGAGCACGGTGGTGATCAACGAGGTGTTGACCCATACGGATCCGCCACTGGAGGATGCGATTGAGTTGTTGAACCCCACGGGCAGCATGGTGGATATTGGAGGGTGGTACCTCAGTGATAGTCTGTCGAACCTGAAGAAATTCCGCATTCCCTCGGGCACGCAGTTGCCTGGCTTGGGATACATGGTGTATTACGAGCACGATTTTACAAACGGCCTTGTGGCGTTCAATCTGAACTCTTCAGAAGGAGATTCCGTTTTCGTGTCGGCCGCCGACGCCGCAGGCAACCTTACCGGATATCGCGCCACCATTTCCTTTGGGCCCACCTTCAATGCGACCACGTTGGGACGCTATACCAACAGTGTCGGAGTGGTGCAGTATCCCATGCAGATCACAAATACCATTGGCTCGGCCAATTCCGGCCCTGCTGTGGGACCTGTCGTCATTTCTGAGATCATGTTCCAGCCGCCGTCGCCTGCAGGAACCACCAACGACAATGTCCAGGATGAGTACATCGAATTGTTCAACATGACGGCTGTTCCCGTGCCATTGCATCATGTGGTGGAGACGACCAACACCTGGCGCCTGCGCGGTGGGGTGGACTTTGATTTCCCGCAGAATGCAGTGATCCCCGCGGGAGGATATATCCTTGTGGTTAGCTTCGATCCTGAGACCAATACCGTTGCTCGGGCTGAATTTATCAGCCGCTATGGCGTTCCTGATGGGGTGAAGCTGTATGGGCCATATGATGGCAAATTGAGCAACTCCTCGGAGCCGATTTCGTTGCTGGAGCCTGATTACATCCAGGGCATTACGCACATTAACGAGGGGATTGTGCCCTACGTGACGGTTGAGAAGGTGGATTACTCCAGCATCTATCCCTGGCCGGCCGGTGCTGCCGGAACAGGATATTCCCTGCAGAAAACAAATGCATTCGTTTATGGCAATGATCCGGTGTGCTGGAAAACAGGCGCCCCAACCCCCGGATGGCATAATACGGGAGCGGCCACGGACTTGGATGGCGATGGCATGCCTGACGAATGGGAGCTGTCCCATGGTTTGAATCCGTCTTCGCCATTGGATGCAGCCCTGGACATGGATGCGGATGGCCTGTCGAATCAGAGCGAATATCTTTGTGGCACAGATCCCGCTGATGCTGCCAGCAAGTTGACCATCGGTTCAGTGGTTCCGAAGGGCAAAAGCATGGGCATTGCCGTTTCGGTGATGGCGGGCCGCAGTTATTCCGTGTGGTATTGCGATAATGCGTTGAATTCCACATGGCAGGTGTTGACCAACATTTCAGCAGTCAGCGCATCGCAGACGATTGAAGTCACGGACACCGCGCCAACCGCTGCGGCGCGGTATTATCGGTTGAGCACCCCGTAACGACAGGCTTTGACGCAACGAATATTTCGGGCCGGGCGCTTTAGAGTGCCCGGTTCAAAATGTCTTCGATTTCTCCCGGTTGAAGCTGGATGGGATTGCCACGCATGCTGCTGGCAGAAGCGGCTTTGGCTGCAAGGTCGGCGACGTGGTTGGCCGCGATCCCGTAATGAGCCAGGGATGGGATGCTCATGGATCGAACCAGTTCCAGAATCCACTGAACCCCATCGTCAGCCTTGGCTGACGTGCGGCCTGTAAGGATTCTGGCAATTTCATCATAACGTCGCAGCGCCTCATGCTGGGGTTGTCGTGACCGCATGGCGGCAATATTGACGGTCATGGCATGGGGCAGCAAAGCGGCGCAAATGGCGCCATGGGGTGCGCCGAAAGCCCCGCCCAGGGGGGCGGCTATTCCGTGCACGGCTCCCAATCCCGAATTCGCAAGGGCCATGCCGCTGAAAAGACTGGCCACGCTCATGTGCTCCCGTGCTGCGACGTCGTCTGGCTTCTGGAATGCCTTGGCGAGGGAACTGGCGGCATGTGCCAGGCCTTCGCGTGCGAGCGCATCGGACATGGGATTGGCTTTGATCGACACATAGGGCTCGATGAGCTGGGTCAACGCATCCATGCCTGTGGCCGCTGTGATTGCCGGTGGCAGATCCAGCGTGAGCAGGGGATCCACTATCGCCAGACGGGGCATCATGCTGGCATGACGCAGGCTGGCTTTCACATGATGACTTGGAGAATGCAAAACCGCATTCCGGGTCACCTCGGCACCGGTGCCTGCCGTGGTGGGAATCGCGACAACAGGCAGGGCAGGACAGGGGAGGGGCTTGCCCAACCCAACAACCTCAAGATAATCAAGGAGCGTGCCCGTATTGCCTGCCATGGCCGCAATGGCCTTGGCCGAGTCCATGGCGCCGCCCCCTCCCACAGCAAAAAGAACTTCGGCTTTCGCGGATCGGACCCTTTCAACCACCGATTCGATTTGGTCTGTGGTCGGCTCGCCTGAGATGGAAATGACATCCAGCGAAAAACCCTCTGGTGCCAGGCTGCTTTTCAGTTCCTGCGCGAGCTTTTGCCGGTGGCCACAAACAATGAATCCACGTGTTCCCAGATGTCGTGAGGCAGGACCAGTCTGTTTGAGCGATCCGCTTCCAAAAATGACTTTGGGGGCGGTGGCAAACTCAAAACTGGCGATTCCTGCACTCACATCATCATTTCCAGGAATGTTTGTCGTTATTGGGGATTCTGCCAGACATATTTCACGCTGGAGCGCGGCTCCGCCATCATGCTGGCTACGGCATCGCGCCAGCGCTGGTAATGAGCAGTCTCCTTGTGTCGGGCGGGGTCTTCGGCTGAGCGATAGGCTTCCACCAAGACAAAACGTGCAGGATCATCGGTCTGCTGAAAACAGTCAAAACGGGCGATGCCAGGCTCCTGACGGCTATGGTGGGCATTGTCCAGCGAAGCCGCCTTGAATGCCTCGATGCACTCAGGTTTGACCTTGATATGAACCATGACGGTAAACATGGAGCCTCCTTTCGTGGAAAAGGTCAGGATAGCAATGCGTTCAGGCGTTTCATGACGGCAAAAGCATCCGCCACGTATAAAACATCCGCCTTGCCTCTTGCCCATCCACAGTTTGGATCGAGATTGATGGCGCGACGTTCGTTGATGAATCGCCAGCCCACCGTGTGAGGTTCTTCACCATGACAGCAGGTGGCGAGGCCTTTGGGATGTCTGGGCGTGGAACCAGTCTGTCCGATTTGGTTGAGATGCGTCAGAAAGGAAAGGACGGCCTGGCCTTCACCGCTCAAATCCACCAACGATTTGCTGCTGCCCAGGGAGGCCCGTGCCTTGTCCAGAAACGTCCGGATGAGCACTTCGGCGTCTTTGACGTGCGGTTGCCCATCGGCTTGTTTCTTTGTCCAGCCCGCTCCGGCCACAAACAGAACTTTGGCATCAGGCCGGATGGTCTGCTGGTCGGCCGGGGGAGCCTGTATGCCCGTCACGCGGGTCCGTTCGAGGGCGGCACTCAGGGCGACAGGGATCTGTTCCAGAGTGACTGGGGAAGCCGTGCCCTTCCAGGCATTGGCACAACCCGGATCCATCAGAATGATCCAGGGGCGGGTGGTGCGTTTAATGACAGATTCGAGACGTTGGCGGTAACACCAGCGGTTGACCACCAAGCCTCCATCTTTGCAATCCACACCGGTGGCATGGGTGTCAGCGCGTCCATTCAGACGATGAGCCACACCGGGCAGACAACGTGCGAAACGCGCGGTATGAGGGGCGATCATAATGCTGGCCTGGGCAGCCTTGCAGAGGGCCTCTGCGGCTGCAGCGTCCGATGCATAGCGAGACTGTGCAAATGCTTCACCCTCAACGCTGAGAAAACGGCTGCATCCCGACTGGGCCAGCGAATCGGCTGCGGCCTGGTTTTTAGCGCCGATTAAACCAGCAATAAGAGCTGATCCCGACAGGCTTTTTTGAAGCTTTTGAGCTGCGGCCAGGCTTTCCAAGGCGGCAGGACACAAGGTTCCATCCGATTCCGTGTGGGCCAAAAACAATATCGTATCCATGTGTTGTAAGAGGTTAACCTTGTTTAGCTTTGTTGAATCCACGCTGCGATTTCCTTGGCAATGTCATCGGGCGTCATGTCCTTCACAATACGGGTTTCGCGTAATTGTTTGGGCATGGAGACAGAGACGAAGGAAGCATCTTCGGCAATGGTTTTGACTGGTTTGGCGCGCTGCAGAGCGGGCATGACAGTACGCATGTTGGCCATGCCTACCTGGGGATTGTTTCGGGGTTCAGGGAGATTTCCTGTGGCCCAACCCAGAAGGACCGGTGGCGCGGCGCACACGGATACCTGGTGTTTGCCGCCTTCAATACGCTCCAGGATGCGCAGGGTATTGTCGGGATTGACTGTAAGTTGGTCCACGCCAAGGAATTGATCCACAATGCCCAGACGTTCACCAATCAATTGAAGCGTTGCTCCAGCACCGCGAGATGCGGATTCCCAACCGCCAAACACCATGAGGCGATTACGATCCAAACCCGCAATGCCTTGAATGGCTTCGGCCAGGGCGGCAGCGGTTTGCCAGGCATCCGAAAAACCGCTGGCAGACCCATCCAGGGCCACCAGTTCAAACGGAACCTTTTGAGCCACAGTCATCATCACCTGCTGCAGTTTTGCCTTGGGACCGATGCTGACAAGCCACACCTTGCTCCCGGGGACGTTCTTGGCCAGATGGGCCGCCTCATACAAGGCGTGGCTGGCCCAGGGGTCCAGCACGGCCGGAAGCATCATCTCGTTCTTTAGTGCCGGCCCTGCCGGTGTCGAGATGGGCTCAAATGTCTGTAGCGGGTCCGGCACGATGCTGCCGCAAACCACGATGTGATAACCAGTACTCATGCTACCCAGTATATAAAAAACAATCCTCCAAAAGGCAAGTATGGGCTTTGGAAACGCACTGGAGGGGTTTGATGACGGCCAAATAGCAGGGGCGGGCACGACCTGCCGAAACGCTGCAACTTTCTGCCGGGGAGTATTTTACCCAATCGAATGAGATGGATGGTAATGTAAATACCATGCTTGCAATGGGATTGGATGGTGTGTGTGCTGAGGACCGCATCTGACAATTCCGTCCTGGGAACAGGTGTCTGGACATGGACGTATCCACTTGAGGATAAGGTGTATTCCCACGCTGATGCAGCGTGTCGCATGGCTCATAATCCTCTTTGCCAGATTATGGTTGTCGAGTGGCAATATCATGCTAAAATATGGCAGTATCGTTAAGGCATATGCCCTTCAAAAGAGTAGCATGAGGCAAACGATTTCCAAAAGGTTATGTTAAGATATAGTCGAGAGTCCGATAGTCCTGGTGCCTGGCGCACTGGATTTACATTAATTGAATTGCTGGTGGTGATTGCAATCATTGCCATTCTGGCGGGAATGTTGTTGCCCTCCCTTGCCAAGGCCAAGGCCAAAGGCCAAGGCATCACCTGCTTGAATAACAACAAGCAATTAATGCTCGCCTGGTATCTGTACAAGGAAGATAACAACGATACCTTGGTGCAGAATTATATCAGCGATACCACCAAGTCGTGGATTCAAAACAATATTGCATATCTGCCGGGAGCCACCAACGAGGCGGACATCAAGAATGGCAAGCTCTTCAAGTACAATACGCAGATTAAGATCTACAAGTGTCCCAGCGAGCCCCCGTACAAGATTAATGGCAAGCCCTATAATCGTGTTCGCTCTTATTCCATGAACGGTCGCATGAACAGTGATGTGACCAGTGTCAATGATGTTAACCGCTATCCGGATTTCCGTAAGTTCTCTGATATCAAGCGCCCACCGCCGGTGAAGGCGTTTGTGTTTATTGAGGAAAATCCAGTGACCATTGATGATGGGTATTTTGCCGTGCGCATTGAGCAGAATATCTGGCAGAATTCGCCCGCGTTCCGCCATAACAACGGCACGGTGCTTTCCTTTGCTGACGGCCATTCCGAGTTTTGGAAGTGGCTGGAGGCAAATACACTTAGAATTGATAAATTGGACTATCCTACAACCGCCAATGACAGGGATTTGAAGCGCTTGCGCGATGCCGTTGGATGGCGGTATTAATTTGCCCTCCTAAAACCAAATAGCATATGAGAGCGCCTGAATGGCTTTGGCCTTCAGGCGCTTTTGAATTTAATGGGATCCCCTGAAAACAGGGAGCGAATGGTTCCAGCAGGATAAAAACAATGCGCGTTGGCCTCGCCAACGCGCATGGAAATCATTCAAAGAACGACTTGAATCTGCCGGTTAGTTTTCGGCGGAATGAAGACCGCCCGCTCCGGATTGGAAGGAAATATTCGCGTGTTCGGACCCTTCCTTGATCGGTTGGGCGCAATTCCAGAGACAGGCGCCACAGTGGACACATTTTTCACGATCGAACGCAGGCAATCCGTTTGGTCCTGGTGTAATGGCTTGTCCTGAGCATACCTCGATGCAGGTGCGCGCTCCGCAACGCTCACAGAGAGAGGGATTAAGGAAAAGAACGTGGTCGGCATAGCCCGGAGGGGCTTGCACCTTGCCACCCATCAGCAAGGCATCCTGCTGTGAAACCAGCAGTTGGCCATCGTAGGGTATTGCCGGCCACCCAACACGTTCCATCAGCGCCGCATGCGCAGATATTCCTTGTGCGTCGCATTTTTTCCGGATTTCGCGAATTTCGTCGGCGGATATTCTGCCCCGGTAATAATCTTCCAGGGAGGGAATTCGTTTGTAGGGAGGCATCGGTTTGCCGCTGATGGATATCAATCCCTTGGAAAGGCCGGTGAGGGCCATGCCAATCATGCCGGTCAATACACCACGCTGGAAACCATCACGCGACTTCTCGGCCACACGTCCTTCACTTTCAACCCAGCTGGCGCGACGGCGACGAATATAGGCGTTTTCGAGGTTTTCGCGAGTAAACGGTTTCTTTTCCTTGAGGAGTTCGATGACACCCTGGGCTAATTGCGCTCCAGTAGCCCAGGCTTCATCCACGCCGGACCCCGTGAGCACATTGGTGCTGCCGGATCCTTCGCCGATACGGGCAAAGCCATCGCCCACCAGGTGGGGTTCACCCCGACGTCCCGATTCCTGAAGGGTTTTGGCGCCCCAGGAACGAAGTCGACCGCCTTTAAGGTAACGCCACAAGTAGGGGTGAAGCATCCAGTGCTGCAGGTAGCGATACGATGTGCGCACAGGATTATCGAACCAGGAAGGTACGAAAATACCGACTGACACCACATTTCCGGGATGGACGTAAAAGAAACCGAAGATTTCTGGCTCAGGGAAGCCAAAGGTGTGGAACACCGTGCCTGGTTTCAAAGAAGTGTCTGAAGGCAGATCGATGACCATTTTCATGCCCACGGCCCACTCATGCATATGGTGGCCTTCGGGCAGCCCAAAATGTTCATCCAATTGCTGGCCAATCGCTCCAACAGGACCATCCCCAACCACGGTGAGTGCGGCACCGACGTCCATCCCAGCCATGAACCCATCGCCTGGATGCCCTTGCTTGTCGGTTCCCTGATCCGAAAGGCGAACGCCTTTCACTGCATTGCCTTCAATCAACGCTTGTTTGACAGGTGTGCCCGGCCACAGTTGGACCAAACCAGTGCCCATCAATTGCGTGCCAACCCATTGGTTGAATTGGCCCATCGACATCACCATTCCCCCGGTTTTGTGAAGGAATGCGGGTGTCAGAGGCAATTCCAAGGCATCCAATTCATAGGGCAAAGCCCATTTGAACCCCTTGATCAGGCTGTCGCCCAGCTTCAGCATGGCCGTTCGCCGACTGGCCCCGACTGGATCGAGCAGGTAAACCACTTTTTCCTGGCTGACAGGGGCCGACATGGGGATTTGGGCCAAGTCAGCTTCTGAAAAGCTTTCCTTGATGCTGCGACCTTTTGTGACGACGCCAGACACCCCGAAGCCCAGGTCGTCCGCTCGTTCATAACAAAGGACTTGTAATGGCTGACCCGGGTTCGCTGGGCTTTCCAGCGCCGGGGTGCCATCTTCCTTCATCATGTTGCGGGACAGGGTGGTGAGGAAACCACCTGTGGCTGGGCCGAAACCCACGCACACGATGTCCACGTCCATTCTCTGACGGTTGATATCCGCCGAGTTCAAATCGGAATTGGATGACGACATGTTAAACGGGGTAATCCAGGGCTTCTGGAATCATGACCTTGGTCAGCCCATCGGCCGCGCGATCCTTGGCCAGGCGTGAGCCCGTGAGACAGCCATCCAGTTTCAAACGCAAACGCGCAAATGCCTCCAGTCCTGAAAATTGGACACAGGGACCGGCTTTGGCAGGATGTGCCTGACCCGATTCCGAGACATCGGAACTGGTCCGCGCCGAACTGGCAATGCCTGGAATGATGCCTTCAAGCACATCCAGCGATTCGGCGTTGTAGCATGCCCCGCAACTCGCTTGATCCCAAGCGGGATGGCGATTGTAACCGTGGACTAATTCAGCGCAAATACGTCCAACCTCACCTGCTGCCCTGGCAGCATGCACGTGGCTGAGATCGCTCATAAAGCCGACCACGCCTTCAAGGTTTTCGGCCACAACGGGATTGGACGCACCCTTGGTTTCCAATTCAAGGATGTCCAAAACCAAGGAGCGGGCTGCGAGCAGCCAGCACAGAGCGTCTGCAAGCGGGAAGGTGACACCCTGGCGGTTGCCATGATAGAGCTTGGCTCCGTTGGCATCCGTTGTTTTTTGCAAGTGGTTCAAGGTCCACAACCAAAGCTGCATGGCGGTGGCAAGTGTGCAAGCACCTGTGCCAGGCTTCTTTGAAGCGATCTCACGCATGTCAGCAATCCATTGCTGGAATTGAGCCAGGAACAGCTCATTCACCATGGTGACGCTTAACTGGCGGCGCTGGACGGCTTCGGGCCCTTCGTAAGTCGCTTCGAGTTGGGCGTCCATCCATTTGTGTCCCAGGAATCCTGGACAATCTTCGGTAATGCCATAGCCACCCATGAGGCTGACAGCTTCGCGCATCATGGTCGCACCGTAGCCGGTATTCCAAAGCTTGCACGCCGGACAGAGAACGCTGGCTTGGGAATCGAGCATGACATACTGAAGCATCTTGTTCTGCTTGAGCGCCTCGTAATGCTGCTGATCACGTTCTGTGACAGGCTTGTTTTCAAGGGCGAGCAGCTCGATGGCCTCCTTCTGCAATTTGCCCAGGGCTTTAAACTGAGCCCTGCCGCCTTCAATCTTCTGCTCTGTAAAGTACTGTTCCTTGTATTTATCCAAAGGTTCCAGTTCGTCGAAGATGCGTGCGGCTGCAAAACCCAGGGATGCACTGGCCTCACCGGTGGACCAAACATCGACCAATCGATGCAGGACATCCTGCTTGGTTTGAAGCCCCAATTCATATCGAGGCGAGCCATGATCACCGCTTTCGCCGCCACGGAAACGGCTGCGCTGATAGCGGATGACCGGTTCCACAGCCGATAGCAATTTGGCTGAGGTCATGAGACCCACGGTCACCCGTGTATGACGGAAGACGGCTTCGATGACGTCGCTGTGGTCATACTTGGGGATAATGACACCGTCCTTGACCGTGTAGCCCCCAATGATGCGGCTGGCGGGCACCCGCTGGCTGAAAACGGGATCACATGTCGAAGAAAGCTGATGCACCAGTTTCTTGGTGGCGGCACCGCGATCGAACAAGCCGGGATCATTTTCTTCAAGAATGATCATGCAACTGCCCTTGATGCGAGGGTCGTTGGATTCCACGGCCACGGTCACGATGTTGGCAAAGCCCATGTTGGTGATAAAACGTCCGCGTTTATCGACCTGGAGAATGGGTTCGCCGCCTTCAGGCCACTCAGCAACGCGGACCTTGCCGCTCAGAAGGCCGGTTTCCACACCCACAAAGGGGAGGGGTTCGGTCAGCGCAAACGCAGCACGTTCGGCTTTGCGGTCTTCGCCCGGTTTGACCGGGGCGCAACGGGACAAGTAGGTGTTGCGCTGCTCTGGGGTGCCCCGCTCGTGGATGGGGGCCAGGCCCAGGTTGCCAGCGAGGCTGCCTGTGGCAGCGCCGGCATCCACCCAGGCTAATTCAAAGGCTACCAGCGCCAAGGCCAGGTTCTTGGGGCCTTCAATGAAGCCGCCCTGGCTGGGATCAAGAAACACGGCGCTGATGCCTGATTCATCATAGACTGAAAGCAAGCTGTTCTTTTCAGAGGTCCAATCATGGGAATTTCGGGCGCCATGGGCCACCAATTGAGCCACGGGGCCACGGGCCACCGCTCGCACGGATTGGACGAGCATGGCCAGATCATAACGGTCCGCAAAACGCCACATGATCTGCCGGACATCGTCCCCAGGCAGGGTGCGCAACGGTTGAGTCAGTTTTGTGTCAGCTTGTGATTCCATAACACGATTCAAAGCATTAAAACGGTCTGGCGTTTACAGGCAAGCCAAAGCGACAAGAAAATGCGTGCGGCGGGATGAGCCCGCCACACGCAATCACGGTAAAAATCCGGCCGTTTTAGAAACAGATGATGGTCAGTTTCTTGGGGCCATGGGCGCCCAGGACCAGGATGCGTTCAATATCCCCCGTCCGACTGGGACCGGTAATAAAGGAAATCATGCTGGGGTAATCGGAGCCATATTTATCCTTAACCAGCTTAAAGGCATCAGGTAAACTGCTGATGATCTGCTCCTTACGAGCCAGCACAACATGGTGTGGCGGCAGGACCGTAAGGGCGCGTCCTCCCGTGCTGCGGCTGGTTACCAGCACGCTGCCGGTTTGGGCCACCAAGGCATCGCACTCGGTCAAACCCGCATCGCAGGTTTCCAGATCGCCAACCGTGTAATTCGGAGCGGTGACGAATACTGGAAGGCCCAAGGCATTGGCGGCGGACTCGCACAGGGCGCTGTGATGGGTGGCGACCTTTTTCCACCCTTCCTTTTGAGCGATTTCCTTTAGTTTAAGGACTGCGGCAGCTTCACTTTCCGCAAAAACGAAATCCGCCTTAAGCCCGGTGGCATTGGCCTGGAACTGTTTGATCCGGGCATCCAAGTCAACAGCGGCCGGGGGCAGCACGTCGGCTATGGATTGAGGATGTGAATCAGGAGTCCCATGCGCTCCCGGTTTTGGAGCGGGAACAGCAAGGGCTTCGCGGATAAGACCAAGGATGTTTTGTTGATCACTCATTTGCGTGCCCTCCACCATTCTTTGAATGACTGTGACGCGATGGGGGGTGTTTCGCGTGTCTTGGTCCAGGCATAGGCAGGATCAAGTTTGGTGCCTTTGACCAGGGGATGGAATTTTTGGCCGATCCGTCCGAATATGGTGACCATGGACCAAAGGAACTTGCTGTTGGCAACAGGTGCAAACAGCTTGAATGCGATCTTTTGCCACCAGATGGGTTTCTGGACCGAACTATTGCGACGGGTGCGCAACAGATTGTGGTGCAAGTTGATCTTAACGGGACATGTTTCACTACAGGCACCGCAGAGGGAGCTGCTGTAGGCGAGATGCTTCCATTCCTGCAGATCCTTGAAGTGGGGGGTCAGAACCGCCCCAATCGGACCACAATAGGTGGTATTATAGGTATGACCACCGATATTTCGGTAAATGGGGCAGACGTTCAAGCAGCCACCGCAGCGGATGCAATGCAAGGAGTCACGCTGTTCAGCGTCGGCAAGCAAAGTGGTGCGCCGGTTATCCAGTAGAACAACATGGAATTCCTCCGGTCCATCCACTTCGTCTTTCTGACGTGGACCACCGTACATGGTGTTGTAACCGGTGATAAGCTGTCCAGCCCCGACGGTTGCCAGCATGGGCAGGAAGAGGGCCAGGTCTTCGAGACGAGGAATCACCTTCTCAATACCCATCAGGGTAATCATGGTTTTGGGCAAAGCCGCTGTAAGTCGCGAATTGCCTTCATTTTCCGTCACGGATACCATGCCCGTTTCAGCCACGCCAAAATTGGCCCCCGTAATGCCGATATCGGCCTTGATGTATTTTTGACGCAAAACACGCCGGGCGATCATCGTCAGCTCTTCAGGGCTATTGGTCGGTGCGCTGTGCAGCTTATCCGAAAACAACCGGCTGATCTCATCCCGGGTTAAGTGCATGGCCGGGAAGACGATATGATAAGGCGGCTCCTGACGCAGTTGGACGATGAACTCGCCCAAATCCGATTCGACCACCTCGAAGCCTTCTCTTTCGAGGGCATCATTGAGGTGAATTTCCTCGGAGGTCATGGACTTGGACTTGATGACCGAGTGAGCCTGACGATCCTTGATGATCTTGATGATGATCTGGCGTGCATGCTCACCGTTACTTGCCCAATGGACTTTGGCGCCTCGAGCCTCGAGCTTCTGAGCGAACTCCTCAAGATGTTTATCGAGGTGATTGATGGCGTTCCACTTGGTTTCTGCAGCCAGCTTGCGAGCACCCTGCCAGTCCTTAAAGAGACCCTTGTTTTCGTCCCGTTTGACCTCGTATTTACCGAGAGCGGTCTGGACCAACTGGCGGTGACGTAAATCGGCGGTAATGACCGTGGCCTGTTTTTTAAATTGTTGAGCGGCGTTCATGATTGGGCAAGCACTTCGGCCAGGTGAATGGTTTTGAGGGAGCTGCCCCGGCGATCCAGAAGACCTTGAAGATGCATCAAGCAACTGGAATCGTTGGAAACAATATATTCCGCCTTGGTTTCTGCGGCGGAGGCGCATTTGACCTCGCCCATGGCGGTGGAAATCATGGGGAACTTTGCCGAGAAAGTGCCGCCAAAGCCGCAACAAGTCTCGGCGGCGCCCATTTCCACCAACTGAAGGCCCTTGACCTTGGCCATGAGGGCGCGAGGAGGAAGTTTGCAGCCCAGTTCGCGCAGGCCGTGACAGCCGTCGTGGAAGGTGACGCGGGCATCAAAACGAGCTCCCACATCGGTGACACCCAGACGATTAACCAGGAAGCTCGAAAACTCGAAGCACTTGGCCGCCATGGCTTTGGCGTCCTCATAATGCCGGGTTTGGGCAAACAACTCAGGGTACATGACCTTGAGCATGGTGCCACAGGAGCCCGAGGCGATGACGACGACCTCCGCGTGTTTGTACTGTTCGATGACTCTGACCGCGGTGTCACGACTTTCGTCCCAATAACCAGTGTTGAACGCCGGTTGACCACAACAAGCCGGAGCCTCCGGGCACTCAACCTGATGGCCCAGACGCTCCAGAATGTGGACCATGCTGATGCCGACCTTTGGAAAGCAAAGGTCAATAAAGCATGGAATAAACAATGAGACCTTCATATTCGTTTGGGCAAGAGCCCTAAACAATGCGCCCCGCCGATATGCGGGTTATTTCATGGTTCCCATGTAATTGCCGTAACCCACGATAACCGTGGAGAATACGAGGATGGCCAAACCAAGGGTCAACAGCGATTTGGTGAAGCCACTGGAACCCTTCCACTCCTTCAAGGCAATGCCCCACAAAGAGCTGAAGATGATGATGCTGGCCATGTGCAGTGTCCAACTGCTGAATTTGTAATCACCCATTTGGGTTTCTCCCATGCTGTAGAAGAAGAACTGGAGGTACCAGGTTGTTCCCGCCATGGCGCAGAAGATATAGTTGGTGAGCATGGGGACTTTTTCACCGTTGCCCTTTGGATTGGGCATGTTTTCCACCACCTCTTCCGAGGGGGCGTCAATCGCAGTCTCAATGATCGTTTCATCCTTGCGCTTGGGAGGAGCCACTCGAAGAGTGGAGCTCAGATATTGGTACCCAGTCTTGTTGCGGATGTTCAGGATGACGCACCAGATGAAATTCGTGGTGAAACCACCGAACAACACGACAATGAGCACTGGCAATCCCTGCCAGAGAACGGGGGAACCATGTTTTAGAGCGATCTGTTTAATGGGTTCACCTGCGGTGAGGCCATATGACATGGCAGCACTCATGATACCGGAGAACGTGGCCACCAGAATGCCCTTTTTGAAGTTGAACTCCTTAATGGCACTCTTCTTTTCCTCTTCGGACATTTCCCGTTCCTTGGAAGTGCCCGCCATGCCGGCCACAGCAATACCCAGCAAACAGACGGCAACGCCAATAAGAATGACAATGCCCGAGGGTTTACCCAGAACATCCTGAGCGAAGGTTCCCTTGAAGAGGGGCGGCATCAACGTGCCGAACGCGGCACAATAGCCCAGGGCCACCGCCATACCCAGAGACATGCCCAGATAGCGCATGGTCAACCCAAAGGTCAGGCCACCCATACCCCACATGGCTCCGAAGAAATAGGACCAAAACAGAGAAGAGGCGGGAGCTTCGCGGAGCACGCCCACCACGTCCGGCGTCATAATCGACGCCAACACCCAGGGAGCAATGATCCAGCTAAAGAAGCCACCAGCAAGCCAATAGGTTTCCCACGCCCATTTTTTTACAAAACGGTAGGGAACGTAAAAGCTGCCAGAGGCCAGGCCGCCCAGCCAGTGAAAGAAAACGCCAAGAAATGGATTCGGGGTCATAGTATGGGGGATTGACTACATTTTTATTGGCGTTTTGACAATACTTCACTTTCGTATTGCTTCACTTCAGCAAGCCAGGCTTCGCCAACCGGCACCCCTGACTGTTGGCAATAATAATCCCAGACGGCGCCCATGGGCAAAGTCTTGAGTTCTTCCATGAGTGCCAACCGCGAAGTAAAGTCGCCCGTGGCCTCGGCTTTCTTCAAGGTGGAGGCGGGTTCCAAGAGGGCATTCATCAGGGCCTTCAACATGCAGCGTGTGCCAATGACCCAGGCAGCCACACGGTTAATGCTGGCGTCGAAATAATCGAGTCCAATGCGTGCCCGATTGAGATAGTTGCCACGAACCAATTCCAATGCAAGAGCTTGCAAATCATCGTTCAACACGACAACGTGATCGCTGTCCCAGCGCACGCCACGGCTTACGTGCAAGGCAATCTCCGGCAGGTACGTCAGGACGGAGGAAATCTTGTCGGCTGGCGATTCCGTAGGATGATAGTGACCGGTATCGATGGTGACCAATTTGTTGCGGGTAATGGCGTAGCCAAGATAGAACTCATGAGATCCGGTGACATAACTCTCGGAACCGATGCCAAAGAGTTTGCCCTCAACGGAATCCACGTTCAACTTGGGATCGATCTTTTTCTCAAAAATGGCATCCAGGGACTCCAGAAGACGTTCGCGAGGAGCTTTGCGGTCTGCCGGGATATCCTTGTAACCATCCGGGATCCACAAATTGGTTAAGCAACTCTTGCCGAGGGTTTTACCGAAGGCAGCACCGATTTCGCGGCAACGGATACCGTGCTCAATCCAGAATTTGCGGATGGCTTTGTTGGGGTGCGAGAGTGTAAGGCCTTCAGAGGCATTGGGATGGGCAAAATAGGTTGGATTGAAATCCAAACCGATCTTGTTGGTTTTGGCCCAAGACATCCAATTCTTGAACTGGTCAGGGCCAATTTCATTGCGATCAACCTTGATGCCACCGGTTTCCGCATAGCAGGCATGCAGGTTTAGGCGATGTTTGCCGGGGATCATGGATGTGGCCTTGAGAAAATCGCCACGCAGTTCTTCCGGGGTGCGAGCCTTGCCGGGATAATTGCCGGTCACCGCCAAGCCGCCACCGAGATCGCTGCCCATGTTTTCAAAACCGCCCACATCATCCCCCTGCCAGCAATGGAGGGAAATGGAGACCTTTTTCAACTGTGCCATGGCGGCGTCGGTGTTGACTCCCCACTCGGCGAAACGTTCGCGGGCCAGTTGGTATGCATTCTCAATCTGTTGCGGTGTCGGCATATCTTGTATATTGGAATTTTCTTAGTCTGGTCAGTTTAGGCAACAAAAGGGGGGTTGTCCTTGACGATAATGCCACAGACAAGCACAATGGTGCCAACATACGGGCAACTTGGGGATGGACATACTGTGAGTGACGTACGTCATATGCATCGGATGCTGAAAACAGAGGAATGGTTTCATAGCGATGGATTTCCAATCGCTGTTGAAAGACGCAATCCTCAAGAACCTTTTGGACCGCACACACACGAGTTTTCCGAACTGGTCGTGATCCTTGGCGGCAAAGGGATGCATGTTACTGGTTCGGAATCATGGCCTTTGGCGGCAGGGGATGTGTTCATCATAAGCGGACACCGTCCGCACCACTACGAGGGGCTTGATAATTTATCGCTGATCAATTTGTTGTTTCAGCCGCAGAAGCTGCAAATGGACTTGAAGGACCTGGCCGCCTTGCCGGGTTACCACGCCCTGTACACGCTTGAACCAGCCTGGCGTCGGCGTCATAAATTCAAGAGTCGTCTTCACCTTGCGCCAGCCGAGTTGGGGGTGGTGGTCGGGCTCATTGATCATCTGGATAAGGAACTCAAGGCGCGTGCGCCTGGTTTTGCCTTTATGGCCACCGCCATGTTCATGCTGCTCATGGGGAATCTCTCGAGGTGCTATGCCCAAAGCCGCAATCCGGACTCGCGTGCCTTGCTGCGGATTGGCGAAACCATCAGCCAATTGGAAACCAAATACGATCAGGAGATAAATCTGGACGATATGGCCAATCAGGCGGGTATGTCCAAACGCAGTTTTTTAAGGACCTTCAAGGCTGCCACCGACAAAACGCCCATCGCCTATCTCATACAACTGCGGATCAATCGAGCAGCAAAACTGCTGGCATCGGAAAAAGACAGCATTACGGATATCGCTTTCAAGGTGGGATTTAGCGACAGCAATTATTTCACCCGACAATTCCGGAAAGTCATGGGATTGTCCCCACGGCAATTTCGACTGCGAGCCCTGTGAGGGGCTAGGCAGGGTGGGCTTATTGAGTTCACTTCGGGTAGCATGAGATGAAATAAGTGTAACACACTGAATAATAGTGTGTTATGCATTTGTCATTGGGGTGGTGTCATAGGGTATCAGACTTGGTTAACGTTCAAGGCGATATAAAGACATGGCAAGGATCATCCTGGAAATCTGTGCGGCCTCGGTGGAGGATTGCATGACGGCTCAAGCTGCTGGAGCGGATCGTGTTGAGCTGAATAGTGCCTTGATGTTGGGAGGGCTGACTCCGAGCGCTGGAACCTTGAAGGAAGCACGTCAGCGTGTGCAGATACCGATCCTATCGATGATCCGTCCGCGTGCGAGTGGATTTTGCTATAGCGCCACGGAGTTTTGCGTCATGCAAAGGGATGTTGAGATGGCCCTGGAACAAGGGGCCGATGGGATTGCTTTTGGCATTCTGACATCCGAGGGGACCCTTGATCTTCCGCGCTGTCGGCAAATCGTCTCGCTCGCCCAGGGACGGACAGTGGTGTTTCACAGAGCCTTCGATGTCGTGGCCGATCCCCAGAAAGCCCTGGAACAACTCATTGAGTTGGGGGTGCGCCGGGTCATGACGTCGGGTCAGGAGGCAAGCGCTTACAATGGGGCAGTTCGCATTCGCGAGTTTATTGAACAGGCTGCGGGACGGATTGAGATTTTGCCGGCTGGAGGAATCAATCGTTTTACCCTGAAGGACGTCGTTGAACGCAGTGGATGCAGTCAAGTACATGCATCACTTTCGACATCGGCGGTTGATGGATCCACGCGCGGTCGTCCCCAAGTATCCTTTGGCGGATCGCTTACGCCGCCCGAGGACCGGTTTGGGGCAACGGACGAAAAGGCCGTTGCCCTGGTGAGGCGCATGCTGGATCAATGACGCCGCAGCATTATGGGGCTGGGGCAACCTGGATTTGGATTATTGGGCCGTGGTTGTGGCAGGGGCTGACGCCAACTCGCGGTGTTTGGCCGCAAGCTCCTTCATGCCCAGATTATCACAGGCTTCGGCCATGGCTCGATGCAGGCCCGCGCCACCCTTGGAACTCGAAAGAGCGAATTCAAGATCCAGGAGCGCCTCGCGCCATCGTCCCAATTTGACCAGGATTTGTCCCCGTGTTTCGTGAAAGATGGCGGCATTAGGATACTTATCCAGCACGGCATTGATGATGTTCAGGGCACGATCGGGATCGGGAGGGGTGCTCATGATCAGGATCATGGCCATGTTATTGGCGACCGTGGGCATCTGGGGTGTAAGCGAGAAAGCGACGGAGAAATGCTCGCGAGCCAAGTCGGTTTTTTGGCGCTCCCAGGCATCCAGGCCCAGACAGACATGCAGCAATGCGGTGCCTTTGCCTTCGGCGAGAAAACCTGTCAGGGTGCTTCGGGCCGTGTCTCCTTGAGCGCCCTCCATGTGCGAGATCCGGATCAGCTCCCGCAGGAGGGGCTCGTTCATCGGGTTGTTGAGCAGGCCAATTTGCACCAGCTCCAAGCGGTTCGCCATGGTGTCTTTGTTGTCGGGCAGCGCGGCCAGCCAGGTCGAACAGACGCGTGACACCATGAGCCTCCAGCCTGGTCCGCCGAAACGTTTCAATCCTTCCTGGGCGATGGACAAGGCATCGGCATATCGTTTGAGCAGGAGCATGGAATCGCACAGCTTGAGGCGCATCTCGACACTGCCAGGACGCACTTCAACCTGGGTTTGAAAATGACTTGCGGCGCGTTCGGCCCATTTGCGTGAACCGTCATCGTCATTCAAGGCAGCGCAGACTGCAGACAGGGAAAGGGACAAATCCGGCCGGCTGCCCACCAACTCGAGCAACTCGCGCTTGGCATCCTCATACTTATTGATGCGCAGGTAGAGTTGGGCAAGCTGGTCAATGGCCTCCGTGTTTTTAGGTTCAAAGGCCTTGATCATGCGAAGGTGAGTCAAGGCCATGCTCAGCGCTTCGGGGGGAGGGTTGGAAATGGAGGTCAATTGACGCGCCACATACATGCGGGCAGGAAGATAGCCGGGGGCATCCTGAGGCATCAAACGATCAAACAATGCAAGGGCTTCATTGGTGCGGCCCAACCCCATAATGCTGCGGGCAAGACCAAAGGTGTACGCATCCCGGTCTTTGGGACTGAGCTGAATGAGTCGTTCGTAAGCGACGCGTGCGGTCTCGTAATTGGTCCCATTCAGGGCGGCGTTAGCCACCTCGATATAATGACCTTTCATGTGAACCGGTGTCCAACCCAGGATCAGATAGGCGAAAGGCAGCCATGCGAGACACACGATGGCGGCTGGCAGGCCGGGAGCCAGACGTTGGAGCACGCCGCTTGCCCACCAACTTTGAAAAATCCATTTAAAAAAAGAAATCATGGTTTGTTGCTCCCATTGAGTTTTGCCATGATCTGTTGTCCCAGGGTCTGGCGGACTTGCAGGAACAAGTCTGTCAGGGCCTGCATCTGGCTGTCGTCGATGGCCGAATAGTTATAGGCAAGGAGCTGCACCTGGAAAGTGGGGTGTGGATCAGGCTTGGCAAAGCGATCCGGCAGATCAACCCACTGGCCCACCGTATTGAGATGTGAAAACCAGAGCGATCCAAAGACCAGCGGCGGTTTTTCCATGCGCAGCTGCATGAAAGGTTGCTCCGCTTCGACCTGTTGCGTCTGCCCCGTCATCTTTTGAGGAGGGGTTGCCAGACGTTTACGGTCGCTGACGATCCATCCTGAATTGACATAGCACACGGTCAAATCGTGGGCCTCCTGGTATGGGAAATCCAAGGCTACGTAGACGACCATGGGGCCATTTTGATAGGCCCAATAATGGGAGTACTGGGCGATGGTTTCCAGGCGCTGAGCCTTTTTCTCCTTCATTTCGATGCGGTGCCAGGGGCCGACATCAACCGGCAAATCGAATTGGCCACCGCCCTTCAAGGCGGCAGGGAGTATGTCGATCTTGGCCATCTGCATCAGGCGTGCTCGCTGGGTCCAGGTTTGATAGCCATGGATGACGCCCACTGCTGCAAATAGGATGGCGGCGCCAAAAACGACCACGGGTGAAAAAACACGATGTCCCACGCTGGGGGCGGAGATGGAGGGGGATGCATCCTCAACCTCATCGGAATCGTCACTTACACCCAGGGAGCGTCGTCGTCGTTTCCACCATTGATTCACAAACCATCCGAAGAAATCGAGAAGACGGTAAAAGCTGACGACCAATCCCAGATAAATGGCAAAAAGAATCAAACCGCTCAGATCATGCTTCCAGCTGCTCAAAATATCGATGTTCTCAAAATATTTGAGATAGGCACCCGACATGATGCGCACCAGGTTGCCCATCAACACAAACGCCAGGCCCGTTACCATGGCGATGATGATTTTCCAAACCGCTCGTTTGCGCCACATGCCGAAAAAGAGAGCGAACGCCGAAACGGAAAGCACGGAATTAATGCCGCTGCAGGCTTCGTCGACCAGCAGGCGGTGTCCCGGAATTTCAATGGTGTTGCCCAGAATGGTGTGCGGGATGTTGAGCAAATCCATGAAAGTGCTGCTCCAACGCACCCCAAGCCGCTGCAATCCGAGCGTCAACCGCATGTCGTAACTGAGGGGGGGCGGGATCATGGTAAGCAGCATGAGAATGGCCGGGAACAACGCCCAAAGGAGCGGCCAGCCTCCCAGCCATAAAATGCACCCCAGCAAGCTGAACAAGGTGGCGATGGCTCCCAACCATGGTGACCACATGACAATATTGAGGCCCAATAGCGCCAAAGCCACGCCCAGGAGACAGCCCGATGCCCAGGAATTGCTGGCTTCAAAGGGATTGGGCATGCGCTTCAAGGCGGTATATCCAAGAAAGGCGGACGCCAACATGGCCAGCGGGAAGAATTGGTAATGAGGTTTACCCCACAGGTTGGCAAAAAAGGCCAGCAATACTGGCACATGCCCCAACAACAACAAGCCACCTCCAAGGTAAATCCAGACGGGCAAAGCAGGGCGCCCACCCAATGCATTTGATGCTCCCGCAGACTGACTTCCTTGTGGGGGCGTGGTCGTGGTGGACGCTATGTTCCTGGTCTTGTCGTTAAACGTGTCTGGCATACCTGATCCGGCAAATGAGACGAACTCATCACCAATGAATAATACAAATCAAACTGGTACCAGATTACCCCTTGGCCTGCAAACGGTTTCTACGAAACAATTTTGCACGGGCGTGGATTTTTCTTTGCCAAAGTCACGGCCAGTTTTCATGCTGCCCTTCATGGGTTCCAAGAGTGTCAAAATGACTGAAAAACAAAAGCATATTGCGGGCTTCAAGTTTTGGAGCTTGAGCCTCTTCACAAGGAGTGGTGGCCATTCTCTTTGTTTATTGCTGTGCCTCCTGTTTGGAATTGGATCGCCTGGGGAGAAGACATGGGCGAGCGCTGAAAGAGGGGCAGGCTCCGTTTCTTCGACCGTTTACACTTTTGATGCCCGGCCATGGAGGAAGGTGAACCTGAACGACCGGCTGGCACTTACGAAGGCCTGGGATGATTGGCATGTATTGGCGGCTCTTCAAGGACTGGCCAATGGCGATCGTGCCCGTTTGTATGTCTTCTATTGCACGGAATTTGGTGTTGATACCGATCAATTTTGGTTCGACTGGCTCAAAAACGAAGACGGATGGCTTAAAAATGCACCGATCGAACCCTTGCCTTCCCTGGATGCGATTCTGGACACATTCAGGGGACAATACCATGGATTAGTGGTGTATGATTCTGCCGTGCCGGCGACTGCCAATGCGGCTTCGACGATTGCCGGGTGTGACAAATTGTTGCCGGTGAGGTTCGATTCATCGCCCCATTCGCTGTTTCAACGGCTTACGCAAAGCAAAGGCATCCCGGTCAAGGTGTGGCTGGTCCAGCCTGATGGGACATCCAAATTTACGGGTAAAGGCCGGATACCGGATGTTGATCTGCCCTCCAGCGGAAGTGCCAAAGCGGATGTTTACCGATGGGCGTTGGCACGATACCTGCCCAAGTGCAATCCTGCCTATGCAGGCTATTACATCGATAGTCACTGGCTCCGAAACGCCACCAATGGGGGAGTGGATTTGCACACGCTGTGCAACCAGGACTATTTTATGGCGCATAAGGCCTTCTTTTTTGACCTTTCACCCTGGGGGGACGAAAAGCCAAATGACGATCCTGACCAACCGATGGGATTGGACCGCACGGTGTTTCTGGAGGTGATGGGGGCCATCTCAAGGGCGCGTCACGGAGGGATTATCAAAGTGGGCGGTTTCCCACCCTGGCCATACAAATATACAGACCATGGCGGGGTTGGCGGCAAACATGGCGGCGTTCCCACGGAATGGGAATTCGGACGTCTCATATCCCAATACAATGGATACATGGAGGCGGATGCCGCAGGACTCTCCGCCATGGCAAATGCATCGTTTTTCCAGCACTACCCGCTGGCGGGCAAATATCCTCAACATGCCTCAAAGTCCACCATAAAGGACTGGGAGCGAAGGGGTTTTGTGACATCTGAACAAAAGGTCAAGCCGATCCTCTATGTGGGACACTATGGGGGGGATTATGATTCGGCAGCATGGCTATACAAAGCAGTGCCTGCCTTCATGCGGGATCCATCCCTGGGAAAAGTGCCGGTGGGGTGGGCGTTCAACCCCAACCTGGCTGATCGTGCACCGCAGGCGATGGTCTTTGCCCGAAGGATGGCCACCACAAATGATTGGTTCATTGCAGGCGATTCCGGGGCGGGTTATCTCAATGCGCGCGCCCTGACTGTGCGACCGGAATCCAAACTTCCACCGGGATTGGATGCATGGAGGCGGCATTGTGAGCGTTATTATCGACAATGGGATATATCGATCACCGGTTTTATTCTGGACGGATCCGGGGGGAGCTCCACGACCACGGAATACGAAGCATACCAGCATTTTTCACCCGATGGAGCAGGAACACATTTTGAAGATGGCCCCAAAATGCTGGGTGGAATGCCCACATGTCCCGAAGTGGATTTACCCGACCAGGCAGAGGCGGCTGCCAACATCATTGCGCAACGTGCGCTGGCGCCGCGTACAGGCCCTGCATTTCTGTGGGCAAGGAGCATTCTGAAATCGCCCGGATGGTATGCCCGCGTGTCCGAGATCCTGAGAGAGAGGCATCCTGAGGCGCAGATAGAGGTGGTGGATCCGTATACCTTCTTTGGTTTAATCCGTGTGCACTTAGAGAAGGAATCAAGCAGGTAACAGGGGGCGCAAAGCGCATATTGGGATCCCGAAAAAGAAATCGATTGCTCATTTAAAAACGAGCAAATCAGCATAAAACATAATGAATGGATTTCCTGTTTGACACGGCGCATGTAAACGATTACGTAAAGACCCAACAACGATGCAACACCCCATCCGCAAGGCATTCAGCGGCGGAAAACCGATGGCAACCATGAAGGAGGTTGCCGAGCGGGCGGGTGTGTCCACTGCCACGGTATCCCGGGTTCTGGCGGGGCGGAAAGGTGCAGGTCCCACGGTGCGCGCAAGAGTTGAGCAGGCAGTGCGCGACTTGGATTTTCAACCCAATCGGTTGGCGGCGGGTTTGCGGGCGCGTCAGCGCAAGGTGGTTGGATTGATCATTCCTGACCTTCAGAATCCGTTTTTTACCGGAGTTGTTGCTGGCCTGGAAAGCGTGCTGTGTTCGGCTGGTTACACCCTGTTGCTGTGCCATTCGGATGGCTTGGCTGAACGAGAAGAGGTGCATTTTGGCGTGTTGCGCGGGGAGGGGATAGCGGGATTGGTATTGATTCCGGGCAACGAGTCTGAGGCGCGGTATGACGTTCTTCGCTTGTGGAAAGTACCGGTTGTGGCGGTGGATCGATCTCCGCGTGGGCTTGAGACGGATTTGGTATGTGTCACCAATCGGGAGGGGGCTCGAATGGCTGTGGAGCATCTATTACGGCTGGGACATACCGGGATTGCCCTGATCAACGGGCCCAGAAATCTGGATGTATCCCAGGAGCGGTTGGCTGGCTTTCGCGATGCCCTTCAAGCTGCAGGATTAACGGAACGTAAATCCTTTGTGGCCTTTGGAGATTTCCGGCAGGCCGGTGGCTATGCGGCCATGAACGGCCTGTTGAAGCAAACACCGCATCCCCGGGCCGTGTTGATCGCCAACAACCTGATGACCTTGGGGGCCTTGCAGGCCATCCATGCGGCCGGTTTGCGCATTCCAGGCGATGTGGCGGTGATCGGTTTTGACGACATGCCCTGGGCTGCCACGCTATTGCCTCCATTGACGGCAGTGGCGCAACCCGCAGAGGAATTAGGGCGCACTGCAGGCCGTCTGCTGCTGGATCGCATTCAAGACCCTGGACGGATGATCCGTCAGGTTGTTTTACCCACGCAATTGATCATCCGGGCATCCTGCGGCGCGACAGTGAAACGCAAGCCTGGTGATACGACGGAAAAACCTGAGCAATTTAAATGATGGCACGCAATCACTTGATGAATCATAAACACCAAAACAAGAAAGACCCAAAACCATGACCCCCTTGTTTACTTCAAAGATGCGCCGCGGGCGTTGGCTCGCACCGCTGGCCATTCTCCTGGCATGTGCCTGTCAAATGCTGGCGGCTCAGACACAAACCATTTCCCGCACCGACCTGCTGGACAAAATCAAGGGCGGGTGGGCAGGACAAATGATTGGTGTGGCCTATGGGGCACCGACAGAATTCAAATCCAACGGGCAAATTGGAGAATGGGAAATGGTTTGGAAGAATGGCATGTTGGAAAACACCATTCACCAGGATGATCTTTATGTGGAGATGACCTTTGCCAAGGTCATGGACGATTTGGGGCTCAATGCAACGTGTGAGCAATACGGCGAGGCCTTTAAAAACTCAAAATTCCTCCTGTGGCACGCCAATGCTGGTGCACGACGAGCCTTGAACCAGGGCATCAAGGCGCCTGGTTCCGGCCAACCCAGATATAATTTCCATGCCAATGACATCGATTTCCAAATTGAGGCGGACTTCATTGGTCTGATGTGTCCTGGCCTGCCCAAGGAATCCAACAAATACTGTGACCGCGTCGGGCGGGTGATGAATTATGGCGACGGTTTGTATGGTGGGATGTTCGTCTGCGGCATGTATTCAACAGCCTATTTTGAAAATGACCCACGCAAGGTGGTGGAGGGGGGGCTGGCCTGCATTCCCGCCCAGAGTCAATATGCCTTGTTGATCAGGGATTTGCTCGACTGGTCGGCAGCATATCCGAATGACTGGAAAAAGGTGTGGCACCTGGTTGAAGACAAGTGGAACAAGGACGATGCGTGCCCTGATGGTGTTCAATCGCCCTTCAATATCGATGCCAAACTCAATGGTGCTTACATTGCTTTTGGATTGTTATTTGGGGGACGAGACTTTGAAAAGACCATGGAAATCTCCACACGATGCGGGCAGGACTCGGACTGCAATCCCTCCAGTGCGGCTGGTGTTCTCGGGGTGATGCTGGGCTATGATAAAATCCCCGCCAAATTTAAGGCAGAAATGCCCACACTCGAGAGCCGCAAGTTTGACTACACAGACTATTCATTTAATGATATCGTAAAGTCCACGGAGAAGCGGGCACTCAGCATTGTGCGGATGACGGGAGGCGCGGTGAATGATGCAGAGGTGACCATTCGCACCCAGAAGCCGAAGGCACCGCGATTGGAGCAATGGAGCCCTGGTTTGCCGGATCGGCGTATTGCCGTTGGTGATGGCGCCTGGCATTTTTCTGGGGACTGGAAGAACGAAAATGGCTTCAAGGTTGGCGGTCAGGGTGGATGTGAGGCTACACTGCAATTCGATGGTGTCGCGGTGGCGGTGGTTGGACGACTTGATCAAAGTGGTGGCCGTGCCGATGTGTTCGTTGATGGGAAGAAACAAAAACTGCCTTTGGATTCCTACATTGTGCCGAATACGTACGATAATATCCTGTGGCAGACCTACGGACTCAAACCGGGACATCACACACTGCGGATTGTGACAACCGGTACTGCCGATAAACGCTCGAATGGGACCCAAGTGGGGATTCTTAATGCAGTGATTTACAAACCAAATAAATAATTCCAAACCATGCAAAACGCCATCCGTCGAGGGGTGGTAATTCAACAATCAACCAAACACTAAAAATATCTATGATTACCGTTGAGTCATATCCCGTTGCGGTCGTGATGTGCATCATCACCATGCTATGTTGGGGATCGTGGGCAAACACCCAGAAGCTGGCCAGTAAAGAGTGGCGGTTCCAGTTGTTCTATTGGGACTATGCCATAGGTGTATTTCTGCTGTCCCTTATTCTGGCGTTCACCATGGGCAGCATGGGAAGTGGAGGTCGTGGGTTTCTTGCAGATTTGCAGCAGGCGGATTCCAAGTGGCTTGGATCGGCATTCCTGGGTGGTGTCATATTCAATCTCTCCAACATTCTGCTGGTGGCCGCCATCGACATTGCCGGCATGGCTGTGGCATTTCCCGTTGGCGTGGGATTGGCACTCGTGCTCGGCGTGATAACCACCTATATGGCGACCCATGTGGGGGATTCCTCCAAGTTAACGCTTGGTGTTGGAGCCATCGTCATCGCCATTGTGCTTGATGCCCTGGCCTACAAACAGATTGCATCCACGAACAAAAAGACGCCTGTGTTTGGCATCGCCCTATCCATCGTCGCGGGTGTTTTGATGGGATTCTTCTACAGTTTCGTGGCGACATCCATGGGATCGATTGATTCTGCCACCAAGGCTCTGGAGGCGGGCAAGCTCAGTCCTTACACAGCCATCGTGCTGTTTTCCGCAGGTCTGCTGGTTTCCAATTTTCTCTGGAACGGCATCATGGTGGTCAATACGGGAGAGACCGTGCCATTTGGTGAATATTTTACAAAAGGTACGCCACGGCTCCATATGGTGGGCATCCTGGGAGGCATCATCTGGAATATTGGGATGGCATTCAGCATCATCGCCTCGACAGCGGCGGGAGCGGCTCTGTCCTATGGATTGGGGCAGGGCGCGACCATGATTGGTGCGTTCTGGGGGGTGTTTATCTGGAAGGAATTCAAAGGTGCGACCTCAGGGACGAAGGTGCTCCTGGCAGCCATGTTTGTGCTCTACCTGATTGGGCTGGGCATCTTGATTTCTTCCAAACTCTAACTTCACAGGATTTGTTTATATGAGCAGTAATATTGTCGTTGTCGGCAGTTCCAATACCGACATGATCATCAAACTGGAGCGGATTCCCAAACCGGGTGAGACAATTCTGGGTGGCGAGTTCGTGACCGCCGCAGGGGGGAAGGGTGCCAATCAAGCTGTGGCTGCCGCGCGTGCTGGAGGCGCCGTGAGCCTTATCGCGCGTGTGGGAGATGACATGTTCGGCAAACAGGCAGTTGACGGTTTCGAGAAGGACGGAATCGATGTCCGGCATGTGCTTCGGGACAAAAAACAACCTTCAGGTGTTGCACTGATATTCGTCGCCAGGGATGGGGAAAACAGCATTGCCGTGGCGTCCGGGGCCAATGGGCAACTATCACCCGCAGATATCAAGAAGGCTGCCAAGGTGATTGGAGAAGCGGATACGCTGGTGATGCAGTTGGAAACACCACTTGAAACGGTAAAGGTCGCTGCGTCCATGGCCGCGCGCAAAGGGGTGCGAGTGATTTTGAATCCAGCCCCGGCGCGCAAGTTGGAGGATTCCCTCTTGAAGCTCGTGACGATTCTGACGCCCAACGAAACCGAAGCGGAACTGTTGACCGGCATCAAGGTATGCGACGATGATACTGCGGACAAGGCGGCCCGTGCACTCATGGCACGAGGCATTCAAACCGTGATTCTCACCCTTGGTTCACGTGGAGCATATGTCTGCTCCGCTGATGTGGCTCAACGAGTGCCAGGTTTCAAGGTCAAGCCTGTGGATACCACGGCGGCCGGGGATGTCTTCAACGGAGCGCTGGCTGTGGCACTTTCCGATGGCATGCCCTTGCTCGAGGCGGTGCTTTTCGCCAATGCCGCAGGCGCATTATCGACCACCCGCATGGGGGCCCAGCCCTCAGCCCCTAAACGCAAGGACATACTGGCTCTGGTAAAATCGAAGAAGTAAGAGCTGTTTATTTCCCTTAGGGCCGCACGAATGTAAATTTGTGCGGCCTTTGCCATATTGTGCGGTTCTTTGTCGATGACACGACTTCAAGGGGCATATCAATCGACGGGTGGAATGTAAAAAATGGTCGCAATCCGATCGCTGAGGCCGTGATGTGTTGGTCATGTGCAATACCCTCGCAAACTGTCCATTTCGTCCATGCTGCTCCAGCACCTTCCATTTTCAAACAGGTCACACTTGTTAATCCTCGATCGATAACCCTGATACCCTCGGATTGCAAAAGCATGCATCGAGGCGTTTTATGTGACTTGTGAAGGATTGTGCTCAGGGTAATGGGGGGGGCAGTCTGCGAATATGGCATCTGGGGCGCGTATTTCCACAGGTACTGTCCATCCATGACCTGTGCTGCACCTGGTATTTTTCGGATGAAAATGACCCCTTGAATCCCATCCGGCAATCTGGTAGGAATTAGATCGTTCTGAGAGAGCGGGTGTGGTCCAATGGTAGAATGCGGGCTTCCCAAGCCTGAGACGAGGGTTCGATTCCCTTCACCCGCTCCAATATTTACTAGGCTTTCCTCACTTCGCATGTAAATTAGTAACAAATTAGTAACACGCGAAATGAAGATACCCGATAAGTTCCCGGTTGAGATCACTGCCGGTGGTTCTGTCGTCAAAATCTACCCCGCCGCAGTCAAGCACTCAGGAAAGCAAGGAATGGAGGGCGAATCCTACGACTCTTTCCTGATCACCTACTATGAAGGGGGAAAACGCGTGCAGATTCGTCGAGCCCCCTTCGATGTTGCTTACGCGAAGGCGAAGGAGATAGCAGATGCGATCCGGGAGGCCGACTATGATTCGATCCATCTGTCCGGCAGGGATCGGCGAATTTTCCTTTCCGCCCAGGAAAGTTTGGAGGCTTTAAAGCAGGATCTGGACACCGCCGTTCAGGCATACGTCGAGGCGCACCATCTTCTCGAGCCGTATGGCTTGAGTGTCCGAAGGGGGGCAGAAACCCTGGCAAACCTCCTAAGCCGCCTCGGGACCGCCTCATTGGAGGAGGTCATCAGCTTTTACGAGCGGCATGGCCGGGAGGTGACCGTACGCAAGCTCATTGCGGATGTGATTCAGGAACTGCTCGACAGCGTGCGCAAAGATGGAGGGGGCGATTACCACATGCGAGACCTCACCGGGCGCCTGGGCCGATTTTCCCAAAGCTTCTCGGGTTACATTGACGATGCCAAGGAAAAGCCAGTGCGGGAATGGCTGCAGAACCTGTGCAAAATGAAAAATGGCGTGGAAGTTACCAATGAGCCGGTGCTCGCGACTACCCGCAATAATTATCGTGACGCCCTCTTCGAGTTATTCCGTTTCGCGAAGGGGCAGGGATATTTGCCGAAGCTTCTTCCCCATGTGATGGAAAACATCCCTCGCGTCAAGGAGAAGCGTGGCAAGAACCATATTCTTGCGCCTGAGGATATGGTTCAATGGATTGATCGCACTCCCGCCCACCTTGTCGCTCTTTTGGCCATCAAGGCATTTGCCGGGTTGAGGACCGAAGAAGTGTTCGAGATTCCGTGGGAAGCAGTCAAATTTAATCAAGATTGCATCGTTATTGACGCGGAGATCTCAAAACTTGGCCAGCGGCGTGCCGTGCCCATTTCCAAGAATTTGCGCCGATGGCTGAAACCTTTTGAAGGGCTGAAGGGCAAAATATGCACACGATGGAGCAGTCCCAACAAGCTGGCTCAAGCGTGGACTCGGGTGGCCAGACGGGTAAATGTGCAGGTACGTAAGAATAGCCTGCGAAATTCATATATTTCGTATCGAGTGGCATTGCCCACCTCCTGCGCCATTGTCGCCCAGGAATGCGGCAATAGCGTGCGCATGATTGAACAGGATTACAAGGAATTGGCCACTCCGATGCAGGGGAGGGCATGGTTCAACATAAGCCCCACACCAGCAAAACTGCGGGAAATGGCCGAATACGTCAAAAGACTCGGACTAAAAGCATGAGTTGCTCTTCTTGCACCGGCAAAACCAAAGTATTGGCGTTAACGGCTTTTAGCCGCTATGGTGTGCGTTTGTCATGAGCGCATTCAATTTTGATAATCCAGATCCCCAGGAGGAACTGAAACGATGGCTCCTGGAGCGCCTTCCACAACTCGTGACCCTGAGCGATCACATTTGGCGAATATTGGGCGATTCAAACAACATGAGTTCTGAAGAAAAAAACGCCAAGCTGGTGGATATGGCGACCGCTTTCGTCAAAAGTGGAGGGTCTTGTTTTGAGGGATTTAAACTCAATGATGACCAAATATCGAAATTTCAGCAAT
>CAZIDG010000010.1:67165-74167 GCA_964538065.1 uncultured Verrucomicrobiota bacterium | reverse complement strand
CGTTGGCCACCTTCTTCACCCGGTTCCCCTCCGCATCATACACGAGCGACACCGCCCCGCTGTTGAAATTGGTCAACCGGTCCGCCCAGTCATATTGATGTGTGCGCACATGGGCCCAGGCCGGACTGTCAGCCAGGCCGGTCAGGAGCAGCAAGAGGAACAGATGGAGCAGGCGTAGGGGCATGCAACTCGCCTTTGGTTGGGCGTCATCCTGACCCAATTACCCGGGTCGCGCGAGGAAAAAACACGACAAGGGCCATTCGCGGGCCAATCAGCGCCCGCTGCCGGCCTCCCTGCGGGACGGTTGTCCCTGTGGTTTCAAGGCGGGATGAGCATGTTTTTGAAACAAGGAGGCCGTTTCACCTTGCCAGTGGCGTGGAGGCCATTAGGTTTTGACAGGACCGCGGTGCCGGGAGCCGGGCGTGGCGTGGAACCCGCCCAGGCGTCGGGCCGCGGGGATGGCGATGATCAAATTTGTCACACGATGGGTGTTTCGATTGCTCCTCCTGGCGGTGGTGCTGGCGGTGGCGCTGCTGCTGTCCAAGGATTACCTGATCAAGTCCTACCTCGAGTATCGTTTTCACGCGGAGACCGGCTTGGAGGCGCGGATCGGATCGTTCGAGCTCGCCCTGGGCGCACCGACCCTCACGATGGAGAACTTCACCCTGTATCATCCCGCTCAATTCGGGGGAGGGCCGTTCCTGGTCCTCAAGGAATTGCATGTGGAATATGACCGGGATGCCCTGGCCAGCCAGAAGCTGCGGCTCCATCTTGTGCGGTTGAACCTGGCGGAGATCGATGTTGTGGAGGACCCGTCGGGACAGAACAGCCTCCAGCTTTTGCAGGGGTATCTCGCACAAAAGACCGCCCCGCAGAAGTCTGAATCGAACCTCGATTTCGCGGGCATCGACACCCTGAACCTGACGCTGGGCAGGCTGAAATTCCACAGCATGCGGCCTGGCGTGCCGGACCGTGAGATCGATCTGGGGGTCAAAAACGAGATCATCCAGAATGTCAAAACCGCGTCCGATCTGAACGCGGTGATGCTGCGCATTCTGCTGCGCTCCAGTAAAAGCCTGCTGGCGCCCAGGGCGATTTGAGGACCGCCCCGGACGCTTCCCTTTAAAGTCGCACCTTGAAGGTGTCGTTGGTTTTGAGGGACGCCGCAAAGGCCACCAGCAACTCGGGGATTTGCTCCAGATCCTTGAGACTCACCAATTCCACCGGCGAATGCATGTAGCGATTGGGCAGGCTGATCAAACCGCTGGGAATCCCGCCGCGCGTCCAGAAGATGGCATCGGTGTCGGTGCCGCTGGTGGCGGACATGGCTTCGTGCTGCAGGGCGATCTTTTTCGCGACCGCCACTTTTTCGATCCGTTCCACCACCTCGGGATGGTTGCACCCGCCATGTGTGATGGCCGGCCCGCCGCCGATCTTGATATCGCCGTGCTGGGCCTTGTTGACGGTCGGGTAATCGGTCGCATGCGTCACGTCGATCACCAGCGCCACATCGGGCTGGAGCGAGTAGGCGATTTGCCGTGCCCCGAGCAGGCCCACCTCCTCCATGATGTTCGACACCGCGCACACCTCGGCCTGGAGCTTGACCTTGCCGGTCTTGAGCAGGCGAAGCGTCTCTGCCACGGCGAAGGTGCCGATCCGGTTGTCGAACGCCCGGGCAACGGCCAGGTCATTGCGCAGGAGCTCAAATTCATCGGTCAGCGTGATGGGGTCGCCGATCCGCACCAGCTCCTGGGCCTCCTTCCGCGAGGACACCCCGATGTCGATGAACAGGTCGTGGATCTTGGGGGCCTTGTGGTCCTCTGAATCCTTGGTCAGGTGCGGCGCCACATTGCCCACCACACCCTTGACCGCGCCCGCGCGGGTGTGGATCTGCACGCGCTGGGCCTTGGTGATGGCGGCATCGATGCCGCCCACCTTGCGCACATGGATGTAGCCCTCGTCGGTGATGTAATTGACCGCCATGGCGATTTCATCGGCATGCGCCGCCAGCATCAGGCGCGGCTTGCCTCCCTTGTTCAGGACGGCCACGGCGTTGCCATAGGCATCGGAAAAGGTTTCATCCGCGAAGGCCTTGACGTAATTGAGCCACACGCGCTGGCCGCGAAACTCCTGCCCCGAGGGGCTGGGCGTATTGACCAGCGTTTTGAGAAATTCCAAAGATTCGTGCCGCATAGTGAGGATTAATGTGCGCCAGTATGGCCAAAACGCCAAGCCGATTTGTGGAGGTGCGGTGTTCCCTGCTGCCATGATCAAGGCGATGACTGCCGTGGACCATAACACGCCGTCCCACGGCAAAAAGGGCTTTGGAGACCACAGCATTTTTTGTTACCCTTCATTCCATGCAGCGCACCATCGTATTGAGCATCCTTTTGATGGCCATGGTTGATCTTCAGCCTGTCATGGCCGCGAACGTCCTGGACACCGGCTGGGAGCAGCCACCCATGGCCGCCCGCACCCGAGCCTACTGGTGGTGGCTGAATGGCAATGTCACCAGCAATGCCATCACCCGCGATCTGGAGGAAATGCGGGCCAAGGGCTGGGGCGGCGCCCTGCTCTGCGATGCCGGAGGCGCCGAACAACAAGGCAATGACAAGGTCCCGCATGGTCCCACCTTCTTTTCGCCGGAGTGGCGCGGCCTGTATCGCCATACGTTGAACGAAGCCTCGCGGCTGGGCCTGGAGATCAGCCTCAGCATCCAGAGCGGATGGAATCTGGGCGGGCCCATGACCACGAAGGAGGATGCCGTCAAGAAACTCACCTGGTCAGCCACCAATGTCGTCTCCTCCGGCGGCATCAAGCTCAAGCTGTCAACTCCACCCGCGAACGATGCGTTCTACCGCGACGTCGCCGTTCTCGCCTGGAGGATCAATCCAGCCGTGCCCACCAACCGCCCTCCCCTCAAGAATCTCGCGGTGAAATCCTTGCGTGCCAGACCCTCCATTCCCGGACCCGATGGCTGGGCCATCGCCAATTCCGCGCCGCCCACCGGACCGGCTCTTTTTGAGGAGGAAAAGGCCACGCCAGGTGAGGAGGACGCTCGTGTTGAGGATGTCGTGAATCTGACCTCTCACCTGTCCACCGACGGCACGTTGGAATGGGATGCCCCGGCTGGCTCGTGGCGGATCGTGCGCATGGGATACACCCTGGCGGACAGTCGTCACATCTCCACCCACAGCGATGGCTGGAGTGGTTATGCCCTGGATGTCATGGATCAAGGGGCGCTGAAACGTTACTGGGATCAAGTGGTGGAACCGCTGATCGCCGATGCGGGCCCACACACAGGCAAAACGCTCAAATATTTGCACACGGATAGCTGGGAAATCGACGTGTTCAACTGGACCCCTGCGTTCCTCAAGGAATTCCGCCATCGACGTGGCTATGATGCCCTGCCGTGGCTGCCGGTCATCACCGGGGCCATTCTCAACGACCGCGAGGAATGCAACCGCTTCCTGCATGATTTCCGCAAGACGTTCGGGGAACTGGCCATCGATCACCATTACCGTCCCTATCAAAAATGGGCGGCCCGCCATGGCCTGGGCATTCATCCCGAATCAGGCGGTCCGCATTACACGCCCATCGATGCCCAGCGGTGCCTGGGGCTGAACGATGTGCCCATGTCCGAGTTTTGGGCCGAATCCCCCACGCATCGGCGCACGGAAGTGACGCGTTTCTTTCTCAAACAACCCGCCTCCGCCGCGCACACCTACGGCAGGAAGTACGTCGCGGCCGAAGGCTTCACCACCATCGGGCCGCACTGGCAGGAAACGCTCTGGGACAATCTGCAGCCCTCGTTCAACCACGCGCTGGTGGAAGGGCTGAACCGCCTCGTCTGGCACGCCTTTGTCTGTTCCCCACAGGAAATGGGACTGCCGGGCCAGCAATATTTCGCGGGCACCCATATGAATCCGAATGTGACCTGGTGGGAGAAGTCAGGTCCTTTCATGGATTACCTGAACCGATGCCAGTTCATGCTGCAACAGGGTCTCCCCAGCAGCGATGTCCTTTATTATTATGGGGATCATGTGCCCAATTACGCCCAATTGCGCGCGTCCGATCCCACCGGCGCAGGCCCGGGCTATGATTACGACGTCATCACCGAGGACGCCCTGCTCACCCGCCTGAAGTATGTGGATGGGTATTTTACCCTCCCAAACGGTGTGACCTATCGGCTTCTTGTGCTGCCCGATCGCGAAGTCATTTCGCTGCCTGTGCTGCGTAAATTGAAGTCTTTTGCCCGTTCCGGCGCAACCCTGCTGGGACCGAAACCCACCCAGGCCAGCGGACTGACCCGTCACGCTCAACGCGACAAGGAGGTTCAACAACTCGCCACCGAGGTGTGGAATCATCCGGGCGTGATCTCAGGCCAAAATGCCCGCCAGGTATTGCAGGCTCAGGGCCTGGCACCTGATTTTGAGGTCTTGGGCACGAGATCGGAGGACACGGATCGCCCGAATCTCGAATACATCCACCGGCGTGACGGCACGGCTGAGATCTATTTCGTGGCCAATCGACAAAAGAAGGCCGCTCACGCTCAATGCACATTCCGTGTAACGGGCCTGGCGCCTGAATTGTGGAATCCGGTCACCGGTGAGCGGCGATTGGCAGCCGCCTATCAAATCAAGGAAGGAAGAACGACGCTGCCGTTGGATTTTGCGCCAGCCGGTTCGTGGTTTGTGGTGTTCCGCGCACCTGCGTCCGACCATCCGGCCACTGCCTCGGACAATGCACCGTCGTTTTCGCCCATGGCCCAACTTGCCGGGTCCTGGAAGGTCTCGTTCGATCCCCGATGGGGAGGACCCGCCGTTGTGGACTTCCCCCAACTGGCGAGTTGGACCACACGCAGTGAACCGGGCATCAAATACTACAGCGGCACGGCCACCTATCACCAAACATTCACGGCGCCTGCAACACCACACCAGGGCCGGGTCATTCTGGATTTGGGCCTCGTCCGCGAACTCGCGGCGGTAAAGCTCAATGGCAAAACCTGCGGCATCGTCTGGGCGCCTCCCTTTCAAGTCGATGTCACGGAGGCCCTTAAACCCGGAGAAAACCAATTGGAAATCGAGGTGGTCAATTTTTGGCCCAACCGCATCATTGGCGATGCGTTTCTGCCTGCGGATCAACGCCTCACCCACACCAATATTCGTAAACTGACTCGTGAAAGCCCGCTCATGGACTCCGGGCTGCTCGGCCCCGTGAGACTCCTTGAACGCATGGATAAAACACAGATTATTTCGAGATAAGCCACGTTTGCGGAATAGTTTAAATAAAAACCAAACGATTTGATCTCGCTTGAAGGTGGGGAAGATGGTGCGCGCTGCAGGGCTTGAACCTGCGACCCCTACCGTGTGAAGGTAATGCTCTTCCACTGAGCTAAGCGCGCAGCCGTGTCGCATACCTTAGAGAAACCCCGCTGGGTTTCAAGCCTTTCTTGCAGGTTTTTTCAGCATGCCCGCGAACCGCAAATCGGCACGAATTCCATTCATACGCAATGACTTATGATATCGCAGTGAAAGCGGTATTGCCATTCCACGCGGTCCATCGCCATCATGGCGCTGATGGAAGAACGCACCACCGGCATCATTCTTCGCACCCGGCCGCTGACCGAGAGCAGTCTCATCGTTCAGTGGCTCACACGCGATTTTGGGCGCATCTCCACGGTGGCCAAAGGGGCGCGCCGCCCCAAATCCAGTTTTACCGGCAAGCTCGATCTTTTTTTCGAGCATGAACTATCCTTTGTGCGGAGCCGCCGTAGCGAGCTCCACACCTTGAGGGAAGTGGCCCTCATCGACAGCCATCCCCTTCTGCGCCAGGATCTTGGCTGGCTCCAACAAGCGTCGTATGCGGTGGCGCTCATTGAAAACCTCACAGAGACGGGCACCCCACTCCCCGAATACTACGCACTCCTCCAGGCGTTTATTGCCTTTTTGCCCAGCGCCCCCCCTCAACCATGTTCAATCTTTGCGTTGGAAGCGAGGATGTTGCGTGATTCGGGCTTTGAACCGGACTGGGATGGAGGAGGACTGACGCCAGGGGCTCATCGTTTCCTCCATCCCCTTCTCAACGACGCTTGGGCCAACCTGGCCGTCCTCAAACCAACCTCAAGCCAACTGAACGAACTCAACCGGTTTTTCCTGCAAGCCCTGTCTCAATGTCTGGATCGCCTGCCTCGCGGACGAGCCGCCGCCCTGGGAATGACCGCCGAGCCATTTCCATCCTGAGAAGATGCAGCCGTCGGAGGCGGGAGGTCGTTTTTGTGATTTCAAGCCAGGCCCCAATGCCTTAAGGTTCCCATGCAATGGTTATGACCATGAACAATGGCCTCGCCAGGAGGAATCCCTGAGGATCCCTCCCGAATGTGCATACAATTTGATTTTCCGCCATGCCAACGACCACCGAATTGAACCAACGTCTGGATTCCATGTTCTTCAAGCCGGATGCAACCCGCGCAGATATCGAAAAGATCTGTGCTGAAGCCCGCCAACTGAAACTGGCCGCTGTATGCATCAATGGATCCCGCGTCATCGCCGCCGCCCATTGTCTGGAAGAAAGCCCTGTGCAAATCGCTGCCATGGTTGGCTTTCCATTTGGCACTGTCGATGGCGATGTCAAACGCTACGAGGCTGAAACCGCAATCGACCACGGCGCCCAGGAGATCGAAGTGGTGCTGAATATGGGATTTCTCAAGGATGGCAACGACCGGGCCGTCTTCCGTGAATTGCGCGATGTTGTCGAGTCCGTCGATGAACGCATCGTGCGTGTCGTCCTGGAAGTCGCCTTGTTGAATGAGGATGAAATCAAGCGTGCAGCCCTCCTGGCGGTGGAAGCCGACGCCCATGGGATTTGCACCTCGGCTGGACTGGGCTCCGGAGCCGACCCTGACACGATCCACCTGTTGCGCGAGACGGTGGGTCCCAAATTTGATGTCAAGGTGGCTGGCGGCATTCGCACGGCGGAGGACGCTCAAGCAGCTCTGGAAGC
>CAZIDG010000010.1:31186-67065 GCA_964538065.1 uncultured Verrucomicrobiota bacterium | reverse complement strand
CGATCAATTCGTTGATCAACGCCTCGGCATTCTGATAATGGCAGTTGTCGTCGCCTGTGCCATGCACCATGAGAAGATTACCTTTTAACTGGGAGGCCCACGTGATGGGCGAACCCTTGATATACCCCTCGGTGTTGTCATCGGGCAGTCCCATGTACCGTTCCTGATAGAGGGTGTCGTAGTAGCGTTGGTTGCTGATAAACGCAACAGCCATGGCCGTATGGTACAACTCCGGATATCGGAAAATGGCATTCAAGGTCGATGATCCGCCCCCGCTCCATCCCCAGACGGCGATGCGCGATCCATCGATCCAGTTGTTTTCCTTGAGAAGTGTTCTCACCGCCGATGCCTGATCCCCACAACCCAGTGTTCCCAACTTCCGATACACCACCTTGCGCCAATCCCGCCCCCGGGGGGCTGCCGTTCCCCGGTTATCCACACTCATGACGACGTACCCCTGCTGCGTAAGCATCCAGTGCCACAGTTGATTATTGCCGTGCCAGGCATCCGTGACGGTCTGCCCCGCCGGTTCCCCATAGACGTGGAACATGACCGGGTATTTGCGGGACGCGTCAAATCCGGGGGGATACATCACATAGGCATCGAGTGAATCCCCTGAGTCGATGCGCACCCGCCGGAATTCCCACCGGCCCTTTTCCAGACCAGCCAACCGCTCCCGCATCTCACTGTTGTCCTCCAAGGCTCTCTGAACCGTGTGTGCCGGCAGAGCGATCAAATCGCTCTTGGTCGGTTGCTCGAATGTGGAAAAACGATGAAACGCCCATTGGCCATCCGGCGACAGGTCATACCCGTGGGTTCCGGGAACATTTTGAGGCGTCACCCGTTCGCAACCGTGACCATTCCATTTCACGCGATATAAATACCTGTGAATGGGATCGCCCGGTGATGCCATGAAGTAAATCCACTGATGCGCCTCGTCCACACCTGCCACGCTGACGACATCGAAATCCCCTTTGGTCAGCAGCTTCTGATCCTTCCCATCACGGGAAACGGAGTAAAGGTGACGCCAGCCATCGCGTTCGCTCACCCACAGGAATCGTTCGCCCTCCTTGGACCATCGCCACTCATCAACCACATCCACCCACGCTCCATCCCGTTCGGCAAGGATTTCATGAGCCTCGCCCGTGGCAGCATCCGCCTGCCACACCTTCAAGGTGTTTTGACGCCGATTAAGCTGCTGAACGAGCAATTCGCGTGCGTCAGGAGTCCACATCATCCGGGCCAGATAATGCCCCGTGGGATCTTCGGGAATCCCCATCCATTGGATGTTTCCATCCGCCACATTGGCCACGCCCACGCGCACCGATGAGTTTTTCTGGCCGGTCTTTGGATATTTGAACCGGTTCAACCTGGGGTACATCCCCTCGGTATTATTGAGGATATAAAATTCGGGCACCTCGGCGGAGTTGAGTTGCCAGAAAGCCAGCTTCCGGCTGTCGGGACTCCATTTCATCCCGTTGCGCAGTTCCAATTCCTCCTCATAGACCCAATCAAAAGTGCCATTGATCACATCCGCCGAGCCATCCTGTGTGAGGGGCTTAATGCGATAATCCACCAGGTCCTGAACGTAGATATTATGCTCACGCACGTAGGCCACGCTGGTGCCATCAGGGGAAAACGTGGCAAACATCAAGCTCGAGGGAGCAGCATCCCCGCCCAGTTTTTTCAATTCCCGGCTCGATAGATCCAGCACCCAGTAATCGCCCCGCGTATTGCGCCGCCAGACCTTGCGGGATTCGGTGAACACGAGCAGGCGAGCCCGGTTTGTTGAAAAGGTGTAATTCTCAATCGACAAGGGCTGGCTCTTTCCAGATGGGATCAGCAGTGTGGACGCAACCAAGACCTCGGTCCGCCCGGTGGCGGGATCATGCCAGACAATGTCTTTTCCCGACCGTCCTTCCGCGCCGTCTTCGAGCGTGGTATACCCTGTCCCACCCTCAAGCCACTCACCTGTGGCGGCTCCCTTTTCCCGAAAATCACTGGAATCAAAAATGCGATCCACCGTGAGCCAGGGCGACGCCGGCCGATCTTCCGCCCAGCCTTGAATGCAGCTCACCGCCAGGCTCAGGCTCAAGACAACCGGCCCCAGACATTCTCGAAACCACTGAAAAGGAAAGGAATGCATGGGGTGTACTGTATTCGGAGAGCTGTCTTCAAACAAGCCGCCATATCAAATGCATGGATTCGCCCCCGCGCGGAATGGTGGAACTCCTAATACGGCTTGGATGCGAGCTTAACCTTGGGATGTTTGGCTGTGCTGGCATGATGAGCGGGCTCGCTCGAAGACAACTGCATGAAGGTCCTCTGGCTCCGCACCTCCTTTTCCGTGCGTTTGCGAGGGGCGCGTTGATAGGAACCATCTGGCTGGAGATACCACGCGCGGGCGTTATCCTGAAGCGCGGTCTCCAAAATCTCGGCACGGAGGCGTTCGCGCAACACTCCATTCCGAATGGGAAAGATGATTTCGACACGGCCAAAAAAGTTCCTGGGCATCCAATCGGCACTTCCAACGTAAATCTCAGGCTGGCAGGCATTTTCGAAATAGAAAATACGGCTGTGCTCCAGAAAACGATCCACCACCCCGCGTACCGTAATGCGTTCGCTCATTCCTGGAACCTGTGGCCGCAGACAACAGATGCCTCGCACCAATAGGTCAATCACCACCCCCGCTTGAGAAGCCTCGTAGAGGGCTTTGATGATGTCCGGATCCACCAGTGAGTTCATCTTGGCAATGATGCGGGCGGGCAGTCCCTGGCGCGCATGATTGGTTTCGCGATCGATGAGGGCCAACACACGATCATGCAACTCAAACGGGGCCACCAGGAACTGATGCATGCCCTGGAACTGGCAGATCCCGGTAAGAAGATTGAACAGATTGGTGGCGTCTTCACCAAATTCCGTCTGGCAGGTAAGCAACCCAATATCGGTATAAATGCGGGCTGTCGTGGGATTATAGTTGCCGGTGCTCAGGTGAACATAGCGGCGGATCCCTGTCTGCTCACGCCGAACCACGAGACATATCTTGGCATGGATCTTAAATCCGACCAATCCATACACGACGTGCACTCCCGCCTCCTCAAGCCGGCGAGCCCATTCGATGTTGTGCGCCTCGTCAAAACGCGCCCTCAACTCGACCACTGCGGTCACCTGCTTGCCATTATTGACCGCCTTCATCAGGGCACCGACCACGCGCGGATCCCCTCCCGTGCGATAGAGGGTCATCTTGATGGCCAGCACCTGGGGATCTGCAGCAGCGTGTTCCAGGAAGGTGACCACCCCCTCGAAATTATCATAGGGATGATGCAGCAGAATATCCTGCTTTCGAATGGCAGCAAAGACATCAGCCTCCATTCTCAAGGCGGAAGGCACTGGAGCCACATAGGCTGGATCACGCAACTCCGGCAGATGGCTGTCTTCATAGATCGCCATCAAACGCGGCGCATTCAAGGGGCCGTGAACATGGTAGAGATCGTCCCGAGTCAGATGCAAATACTCGAGCAATTGAGCACAAATATCCTCGGGACAGGGCGCTTCCACTTCAAGACGAACGGCATCGCCCCGACGGCGCTTCTGCAATTCATTCTCCACAGCCTTGAGGAGATTGGCAACTTCCTCCTCATCGATGTAGAGTTCGCTGTTGCGCGTGACACGGAAAAGCCAGTGACCGCGTATGGTCATCCCCCCAAACAGATCGCCCAGGTAGTGTCCGATCAGCTTGCCAAGAAAAACATAGTGCAGCGCCTTGCCTTCACGCGGGAGGCGTATCAACCGGGGTATGTTCCGCGGGACCTGGACAATAGCCAGGCGGGGTCGCTCGTTCCCTCCATGGGGGGTTTCCAACCGAACTATGATGTTCAGGGATTTGTTGAGCAACTGGGGGAACGGATGTGCTGGATCGATGCCAAGCGGAGTCAATACCGGCCGAACTTCCGCTTTGTAATAACGCTCCAGCCATTTGCAATCCTCCTCATCAAGATCGGCAATTTCCACCAACTTGATGTCGTGACCCGCCAGAGCCGGCACCAGGTCCTTGTTCCAACACTGGTATTGACGGTCCACCAGCTCGCGCACCTTGCGAGTGATGGCCAGAAAGGTCTCCTTGGGGGTCATGCCATCCATGCCCCGCTCCACCACCCCCGATTCAATTTGCTGTTTGAGGCCCGCCACCCGAACCTCAAAGAATTCATCAAGGTTGGAACTGAAAATCGTCAGGAACTTGAGACGCTCGAGCAACCGGTTCTCGGGATGCAGTGCCTCCTCCAGAACTCGCCGGTTAAACTCCAGCCAGCTCAACTCGCGATTGATAAAATGTGCAGGCTTTAATCCTGTCATGCCGCGACTCCCCATAATCCGATGGCGTCCTCCAGACCGTCAGCCATTTTGGGTGCGATTGTAATCCTCGCCCCACCCCATCCCGTTTTGTGGTTGGGTAAGAAGAGGATAGCCCCCAAATCGCGCAAAGACAACCTTCGAGCACAGTATTTCCGATACCGGTTGGGCAACCAACGGTTTGATCATGAAAAGCGGTCTGAATGAGGGAGCCTCGAACCTGTTATTTGGCCCCGATGCAGTACAGGTTTTGGGCCGTTCGTATCAACAGGCGTCCCTGCGAGGCCACGATGGAGGACATCGTTGGCCCTTCATCCATGTTAATGGTACCCAGGACTTTAAACTCGTCCCCCGCAGACACAATTACCACAGTGCCTGGCTCGCTGAGACAGTAGATCTTGCCATCGGCCCCGGTGGGCGAGGAACTGAAGGTCTCTCGAACCCCCAGCTTGCCCTGCCAGATTTTGGCCCCAGTCGATGGATTGAGGCAGGTCATGGTCTGGCGATCTCCGTCCAAGACAAACAACTTACCCTGATAATACAGGGGCGTGCAGACATCCGGGGCAAATTCTGTAAAACGCCAATCCACATGGGAATCGGTCACTACACCCTTGCCGCCCGCCCGGACCGCGATCACGACCTCTCTTTTGGGTCCGCAGGCGTATATGTGATCGATCGACGCCGTTGCCGAAGGAATCACACGTCCCAAGTTAAGGTTTTTTTGATTGAGCCCACCACACCGCCAGAGTTCCTCGCCGCTGAGTGGATCGTGTCCGGTCACATAATTACCGCCGGTGATAACAATTTCCTGGCGTCCACCAAAGGTAAATGGGATGGGTGTGGCATAGGATTCCTTGGATTCCTCAATGGCATCCGTGGGCCGGACGTGACGCCAGAGCGTCTTGCCATCCGCCGCATTCAAACACAACAAGTAGGAATCACGCTCAGGTTTATCATCCTGTGCATGGGGATACGTTGGCGGATTGCGCTGCAACACCTGGATATAAAGCCGGTCCTGGTAGAGCAAGGGGGTGCTGCCATACAGCCACATGTACGCAAAGGTGCCATACTCTTTGGCCAGATTCCGATGCCAGATCTCCTTGCCTTCAAAGTCAAAGGCGGCAAGATCGCCCGTGGCAAACATCATCCAAACGTGTTTCCCGTCCGTCACAGCCGAACCGGCTGCCGCATTGTTCTTCCCCTTTACGCTGTCGCCTGAAGCCACCTTGCGCTGCCATTGGATGGCCCCATCACGCAGACTCACACAGAGCAGATGAAGGTCTTTCTGATCATCAGGGCTGGGAAGGAACACCCTGTCGTTCCATACCACGGGTGTCGCGCCGCTTTTACCCGGCAATGGAGTGCGCCAAAGGACATTTTGCTCACGGGACCAGGTCGTGGGAAGGTTGGTTTCACCACTGGAACCATTAAAATAAGGACCACGCCATTGCGGCCAATTCTCGGCACGCAATTGCGTTGTGGCAACACTGATGCCCAGCATCAGCATTCCCATCACTCCCGTCAGGCAAGGAACACGAAAATAACTCTGCATGACTCTTGGACGTGGTGAGAACACGCTGATATTCAACGTTTTTGAGATGCGAACCACCCATTGAGCCGCCCCATGCCACACCGATGGGTTTTGGCGCTGACATTTTCATCTCGATCGGCCAGTGTAGGCTCTATGCGGAATCCGATTATTGTGGCATTGGACGTGGCAGACCTGAATAAGGCCCTGGATCTGGTTGGTCAATTGGCCCCGGTCGTGGGTGGATTCAAGGTCGGCAAGGAGCTGTTTACCTCTTTTGGACCGGATATTGTGCGCCGCATCCGTTCCCTTGGAGCCTCGGTCTTTCTGGATCTAAAATACCATGACATCCCCAATACGGTGGCCAAGGCCGTGGCTGCAGCCACCCGGCTCGATGTGCAATGGCTTACCGTTCATACAAGCGGTGGACGAGCCATGATGGAGGCAGCCGAAAAGGCCGCCCAGGAGACCTCCAAAATGCTGCACCGGCCTCCGCCTGTGGTGCTTGGGGTCACTGTCCTGACCAGCATGGACAGCGCGGAACTGCAGGAAATCGGGTGTAGTACAACTGTGGACAAACAGGTGGAGCGTCTGGCACAACTGGCCGTCCGGTCGGGCTTGCGCGGTCTCGTTTGTTCCCCATTGGAAATCAGCGGCTTACGCCAGTTTCTCCCCTCCTCCATCCAATTGGTCACCCCGGGCATCCGGGCTGCCTCTGATGCAACGAATGACCAGAAACGCACGTTAAGCCCCAAGGAAGCCATGACGGCCGGGGCCGATTGGCTGGTCATTGGACGTCCCATTTGCGCCGCCAGCAACCCCCGCGCGGCGGCGGAAACCATCCTGGCCACCCTGGCCTGAGACCAAGCCCCCATTCAACAAGAAGGACGCCGGTGAAAACCGGCGTCCTTCTCCCAACCAACTACCAACCTTTACTCACAAAGTCGATGAACCGAAGATGTTGTTATCTCGATTCTAGGACGATTTAGTCGTCGAAAGCCCACTGATATACTGCATTTGCTGGTTAATTTTAGCCTGGGCCGCCTCCATGGCCACAAAGCTGGCCTTGAGAGCATCTGAATGGGCCTGAACCGTTTTTTCCATCTCGGCAATCTGCGTATCTATATCGGTGGACTGTTTATTGAGCGAAGTCTGTTTGGTCTTCAATACACCGTCGTCACCGACCAGATTATCCAAATAATCGCTCATTCCAACGGCCCAGCCGTTGGTTTCATCCGCGAAAAAGGTCTCCAGGTCACCCAGATTGTTATCCAACAAATCGTCGAGCGCGGTCGTGTCAGACTGCGTCAGGTTGTTATCATAGCCGCCGCCATTGATTCCCAAGGCTGATAATCGGGTGACGGAGCCAGACACTGAAACCGCTGAGAATGAAATGGAACGCAACTTGGTCGCCATGTCACCAGCCTCGGAATCGCTGGACAAGACACCCGCAGACACCTTGCCATTGGTCACAGTAATGGCCGTCTGGGTATCGATATACCCCTGCACCTTGTTGTACTGCGTAATGAAATCGGTGATCGCGGTCTTGACCTTCTCCGTGTCGCTGTTGACATCGATTTGAACAGTGCTGTTCGCCTTCAAGGCCGTGACCGACAACCCTTTGATGCCGGAACTCGATTCGGTGATGGTGTTGGTCTGACTGACCAATTGTCCTCCACCGTTGATCGAGTATGTCAGATTGGCCCCCCGGGAAAGTGTTCCTGTTGTCAATCCTGCCGCCGCCAGGAAATTGCCCTCGCTGCCGTCGCTCTTCTCCTCCAGCACAAACCCGACATCGCCCGTTTTCTTGTTCGTCAAGGTGAGGCGATCATTGGTCACGTCATAACTGGCCATCACGCCTGCCGAGGAGTTATTGATGCGGCTCAGAATGTCGCTCAATTTATCCGTTGTGGCGTCATAGGTAATCTCGACACCGTTGATTTTGAACTTCGAGGTGGTGGTGCCGTTTTGAACAGCCGTGGCGAAATTCGCTGACGCCAGAGTGGAACTCAGGTCGAGCGTTCCAAGTTGATTGGCGCTGCTCACGGACATCTTGTCCGTGCTGTAGGAATTGAGCTGGGTGACCTGGAGAAAGTTGCTGGTATCGCCCGAGCTGCCCAGCATGATTTCCTTGCCGTTGGTGCTCGTGAGCTTGATTTTATCCGTGGTTTCCGCATCCGGGGAGTAGGCTGCGGTAACCCCGATGCTCGAATCCGCGTTGATCTTCCCGATGATGGTGTCGAGCGTATCGGTGGCTTCGACAGTAATATTGACCCCGTTGATGGAAAAAGTGCCGGTGGTGATGGCGGAGGAAAAACCGGCGGAGGACAAAGGCTTGGTGGTGTCAATCGCCTTGGCCACATTGGTTGTGCCATACCACGATGCCGCTTTGGCAAGCTGGCTGATCTGAAAGGTAAAACTGCCCTGAATGGCCCCAGTCGAGGCCTCAGCGGTGGCCACTGTCTCATCGGAACTGGTCGCCTTGCGGTTGGAGTACAGGGAGGCATCCTTGAGGACATCCACCTTGGCCTTGAGGGCCTCCAACTGAGTCTTCAAGCTGGTGTAGGCCGTATTGCGCGACTGGATCTGGGTTTGTTCGGTGCGCAAACGAGTCTGCGGCGTGCGCTCCGCTGCGGCCATCTGTTCAATAAACGATGTCCAGTCGAAGCCGGAAGCCAATCCTGAAATACTCGTATCCATAATGTTGGATCTTTTCCAGGGCGCCCCTGCCTCCACACCACCCTGGTTCTTCTTTGTTTATTCCAAGCGGTGGGCGCCTCTTGACCGGAGCCAGCCGCAATCTTTCTAAAGAGAAGGCTCGGACGGCGCCCGAGCGCCGTCCGAGTTGAATTTCACCCTAACTGACTCGCATTACTCTAGCTGAGCAACTTCAGAGCCGATTGCGGGGTGCTATTCGCCTGCGCCAACATCGCTGTGCCTGCCTGTACGAGGATGTTGTAGCGGGCATATTGTGTGCTCTCATCGGCCACATCAAGGTCCTTAATGCGGCTGTTTGCTTGAGCGATATTGTCTTTCAACACTCCCAGTTGGGAAGCGGTGCTGTTTAAGCGGACAATGTTTGCGCCGATCTGAGCGCGGTCATCAGCGAGCTGCTTGATCGCGTTCTTGATCGTGGTCAGCGCCGTCATGGCGTTGGCGCTGGTGCTGATCGTGGCGGAATTCACGGCCGTGTAGGTCGCATTCGCAGCCAGATCCACGCCGGACATGCTGAACTTGACAGCTTCGCTGTCCGTCGTCACATCCAGTGTTGCTCCACCGAACAAGCTGACGCTGTTGAAATCCTTTTTGGATAGATCGGTAATGTAGCTATCCAAAGTCTGGAATTCCTTGTCATACAACGAGCGATCCGCATCGCTCTTGGTAACGTCCTGCGCGAGCATGGCCAGTTCGCTCATGCGGTCCAGGGCCTTGCCCACCTTCTGCAAATAGGAGTCCTGCGTCTGAGCGAAGGACACCGCGTTATTCACATTGGTGATCGCTGCACCGATACGGTTGCCCTGCGCATCGAAGCGCATGGACACTGCCATACCACCAGCGTCATCTTCGGGCGATACGATCTTCGAACCCGAGGACAGCCGCGCGAGCGACTTGGACAAATTTGCTGAGGATTCCGAGAGCAGACGAGCGCCTGTCGCGGCCGATACGTTTGTATTAATAACCATAAGACTCCTTCCATGAGTCACCCCTTGCGGGGGTTATTTGTTAAGCGGCTTCCTTGCCGCCTTTGCAGACCTTTCTATTGGGCATCTGCATCAATCCCTGCCGGCTCTTTGGGGTGACCGACTAACCCATCATTTAAGACACTATAGTTATCGGCACAGAGCCAGAATACTTTAGTGGATTTTTCCACTCTGGGAGTTGCATTCTCGGGAGGCTCTCCCCCGGAAAGCAACAGGCGCGTCCTGGATAACCACAGACGCGCCCGTTCACTGCCATCCTATTGGCTATTAAGATCTTGTGTTGTCTGAAATATCGGAGGCGAGCTTTTTAAGAACCTCCGCCACTGCCGGCAGCAACTTCTGGAGATCGGCTAATCTTCCATTGATATCGCGGACTACCTGGCCCGCCCCAAAGGCCACCAAGCGCCGGTACCATTGGAAAAACTCATGGCCTATCGCCGCTTCCTGCCCGCTTAAAATCCTGGCATAACCCTGCAAAGGCTGACCGGCCACCAGGGCACATATGAAAGAGGCCGCTTGCTGACTGGCCGCAGGCAGGGCATCAGGTTGCCCCCAATAACGCAATGCTTCCGTTGGATTTTGAGCCAGCAGCAATGCTTCGGCTCGCTGGATCATGATCGTCTGCTGACTGGGACAATGCTTCACAGCTTCCGCAGTCCAATCGACAGCAAACTCAATGAAGGTCGGATCACTCAATGCGATGGCACTGCCCAACTCCCAAATTGAAGCCTCCTGCGGTTGAAGTTGGATCATGCCATGCAAAAACTTAAGAGCATCCACCGGTTTCTTCCTCTGATGGAGCAGTTTGGCATAATCCAGTCCTGGGGCCACAGCCTCAGGAAACATCTGGACTGCTTGATGCAACACACGCTCAGCCTCGTCATATTGGCCGGTAGCCAGAAGACACTTCGCCAAACAATGCCAGGGTGCAGAACTGTTGATCTCAGGCAGGATGATGGTGAGGGTTTTCTGTTCGCGTTTTTCCAGACAGGCACGCCACTCCGCAATCGCTTCATCAGCCTTCTTAAGCTGCATATAGCTCAGACCCAGTAGGTAATGCATGGAGGCGGTCAACGGCTTGGCCTGAGCGACGGACGAATGCAGCACCTCGATAATCTCCTCAAACCGATTCTTGCGGACCAGACAGGAGCAGTATTGGGTGAGCAGGGATTCCCGGATTTCATCACTCAGGGCAGGATGTTTGCCAGCAAGGACAAAAGCTTCCCGGTAGCGTTCAACACCTTCGTCAAGCCTGCCACTCCGGACAAGTTCGAGACCAAGATTCATGATGATGTTGGGCTCATCGGGCATCTCCGTCGCGGCTGTCTCGAGCAGGCCCAGATTCCGTTCCACCTTGCCGCGGGATTTCATCACCTCCGGCGCATAGCCATAGTGGACCAATTGCGCCGCACCCACCTCAACTTCCAAGCCCCAGGTCTTTCCCTGCACGACGACGGTCGTAAACACCTGCTCATGAACACGTCCCACATAAAACACGCCGGGAGCATTGCGGAACAAACGCGGCACATGATCAATGCCACGCGATTCCATCCCGCGATGCACCATGGGCAGCCGGTAACCAATCGCGCGATCGTTGCTTACGTCCTTCAGAAGCTTCGCGTGTTCGGAAACCGGAAGTTCCTCATCGGCATCCAACACGAGAATCCAATCACCCCGGGCATGCATCAGGGAGGCATTGCGGGCATCACTAAAATTATCATTCCAGGCAAAGGCGTGCACCTCGGCACCGTGTTCACGGGCAATGTCCATGGTGCGGTCTGTCGAACCCGTATCCACCACCACAATCTGGTGCGCGATGGGCTTGATCGAGCTCAGACATTTGCCAATGAACTCCTCTTCATTCCGGGCAATCAAACACACCGTCAGACGCGGCTTTTTCCGGGTATCCACTGGGAGGGCAGCCCAACGCGAGGGTTTGCTCTTGGCTTTGCGAGGAAGCTGTTTGTGCAGATTTTGCGCCAGCACATAGTCTGGCGCCATGCTCAAGGCGCGCTCAGCACATTTCTGGGCCAGGTGGTGTTCACCAGCCGCAAGGGCACATTCACCCATCATGACATACGCCTCAGGATGGTAGGGACGGAGGCCTATGGCAGCCAAACCCGCCCTCCAGGCCTCAGGATACTTGCCCTGTCCCATGAGTTCATACGCCGTTTTCAAACGTCCCAACTGCCCCACTTCAGGCAGAATGGCCTCCGTAAACACAGGGGGGGTGATGGCCGCCTTGCCACCGTGCAACCGCGTGATGTCCTCGGCGTAGCGCTGGCGGGCCGTCAGGGATTCCTGCGCCGCCTTGGATGCATTGGCATGTTCAATACTGGCGGGCGACTCCAGATAAAGTCCCAGAAATTGATTCACATGCAGGAACTTACGATTGCGGCAAATGCGCAGCCAGAATTCGTAATCCCCTGAGGACACCATGGCCGCATCAAAATAACCATGCTCCTCATGCACCTCCTTGCGCCACATCGGCTGCGGTCCCAGAAAACAACCCTTTTGCAGTAGCGCCATGGGATCAAATTCGAGCCAGATGTATTTGCCGGTGGGATGGGCCGTCGCAAACACCTCGTTTTCTGTGCGGGTCATCAGGCAATTCGCATAGGCCACGGTCACATCCGGGTGTTGGTCCAGCGTGCGTGCCAGGATTTCCAGGGCATCCGGACGATGTCGATCATCCGTGTTGGCGTTGGTGATGTAACGCCCCCGCGAAGCCTTGATGGCCCGATTCCAGGCAGCATAAACGGTCTCCCTTTCCGCTGTGCGAATATAAACAAGATTGGGGTGGTTTTTCTGGTACTCCTGAACCACAGGCCTTTCATTGCCTGGCGAGGCACTGTCCACCACAACAATCTCGAGATCGTTTCCCAACGTTTGGGCCAATAAATCTTCCAGACATCCCTGAATGAAACGATCCGCTTTGTAACAGGAAACAATCGCCGTCACCCTGGGCTGCCAGTCACGCGGTTGTTCAGGACGAACGATTTCAACTCCGGGCTCCTCTGAAACCTTGGGAATGGAGGATGTTGCAGCATCTTTGGCAACAGGGGGATTCTTGGCGACAACCGCCGGGCCAGTAATTTCAAACATGTAATGCGCCGCGGGAGGCTCGACAATGCGAGCCGTCAAACCATGCTGCGCAACAAACCGGGTCAGGGCTTTTCGAACCCCGTCGTTGGGCGTGCAATCATGCCCAAAGAAGACTCCACCGGGTTTGAGTTTGGGATACCAGGCCTCGAGATCGGCGTAGCAACCCTCTTCCGAATGGTCGCCATCGATGTAAATCATGTCCAGACTCGCATCGGCAAACTGGGATACCGCTTCCAGGCTGGGTTTGCGCAAAGGCTTGATCCAGGCATCAACGCCTGCATTTTGAATATTGGCTAAAAAGCGGGTGTATAGCTGATCCTGCTTGATGACATCCAGATCCTGATGCTCCTCAGAGCCACGCCAGGTATCGATGCAATGAAGAACAGCCTTCTCATTCTGGCGGGCAAGCATGCCGTTGACCAAGATGATCGAAGAGAGTCCCATGAAACTGCCCACTTCGACCACCTGGGCGCCCGGAGGCAATTGCATCGCCTTGTCAAACAGGTAGTTGAGATCGCCGTTGATCAGCCAGCCTTGCACCCCATTGACCTGGATGCCCCCAGCTCCGTCCGGACAGTTTTCGATCACCAAGTCCTTATCCAACCACAAACGCGGATCGCGGGGGCGAGTGGCATCAGCCGCCACCGTGGGCGCTGAGGCTTCCTGCGCGGGTGCATGCGAAGCTTGAGCCTTGCGAACCGTCTCCAGGTTCTCACGAGCCAAGGCATGGTTGGGCTCCAATGACAGCACTTGCTCAAATACGGCAGCGGCAGCATCGAGCTCCCTCACTTCATACAGACACCGCCCCAGGGGCAAAAGCACCCCAATATTATTGGGGGTCTTCTTCAACAGTCGCCCGTATACCTGTGCGGCATCGGCATACCGTCCGGTCTTCAAATTCAAATCCGCCAGCAGCTTGAGGGCATCCGTGTGCTCCGGAGCCAACTGAAGCGCGCGTCCGAGTGACGCCTCAAAAGTCTCAATATCTTCACAGGCTTCGGCGGCGGCGGCAAAGCGCACCAACAGGTCCGGGTTATTGGGTTGGGATTGAACCAGATGTCCGAACACCTGGAATGATTGGCGCCATTCACCCAGTTGATAATGGAGCGATCCCAGCGTTGTCTTCAACGAGGCATCGTTCGGCCTTGCAGCGACTGCCTGTTGAATGAATGTGAGCGCTTCACGAAGGTTCCCGCCGGCATACGCCGCATCCGCCTGCCGCATGATGTCATCCAGGCCAGCAGCCTCTGTGGCGGGCTGTTGAGCGGCGGATGGCTGACGCGACTGGGCAGGCCCGCCAGCAGCGGCACACGAAACCGGCTGACGCACACCAAGAATGTCACCCGCCACAACGCGGGCCATGGCTTGCCAGGAAAACAACCGGCTGCGCACGAGGCCACGCTCCGCCAAAGCAGCGCGCACCTCAGGCTTGAACACCAGGCGGATTGCAGAGGCCAGAGATTCTGAGGAGGTGGGATCGGCATACAGGACCGCTTCACCTCCAACCTCGGGCAGTGAGGAGCTGTGACTGGTGATCACCGGACACCCGCAGCTCATCGCCTCAAGCACGGGCAATCCAAATCCCTCGTAGAGGGATGGATACACCAAAGCCACCGCTCCGCCATATGCGAGGGCCAGCTCCTTGTCGGGCAGGCTGGCACAATGACGACAATCGAGCTGATTGAGATGTCTGGCCTCCCCTTCAAGCGCCTTCCCTTCCCCGCCGACCAGCAACAATCCCGGCCGCTGGGCTTCCGGCATTTCCGCCAGGGTTTTGAAAACCGCCTCGCTGTTTTTATACAAGGAACGGCTGCCCACCATGAGCATGTACGGGCGATCCAAATGATGACGGGTCTTGAAACGCCGCACGGCCTCCAGGGAGGGAGGGCAAAACTCGGATCCCGCGCCACAATAGGCCACCAGGGCACGCTCGGGGGCAACGCGGTAAATGCGTGTGAGATCATGCCATGTGGAATGAGAGATGGTGATGTATCCACTGGCCTTTTCGATGGCCCGGCGCTTGGCTGTCCACTCCAGCGCCGCCAAATCCCACCCCAAAACTTCAGGGATGAGATCGTACACCATGAGCAGGTTTCGGAGGCCGGGCGCATGGGTAAAATAGGTGCTGAGAAAAACATCGGCCTTCAACTCCCCACATAGGTGGGCGAGCCGTGCTTCATCCCGCTCCAACGCATCGACTGAATTCCATTCATGTGCCGGAATCTCAATCGTTCGCCACCCCGCAAACCCCTGCTGGGTGCCGGATCGGCGCAGAAAATACAACTCGTGCCCCTGCAGTATTTTCCCCAACTCCGGCAGAAGATGATTCCACACACGCGATACACCCGCAGAGCGGCCAGCCTGCAATTGGAAAATAATACCGTCGGCAACGATCCTCATAGATACTCTTCAATTCCCTGAGCCACGGTCTGACAGAACCTGTCCCACGTGTATTCACGCTCGACGATGCCTCGGGCTGTTTGTGTGCGCGCCAATAACTCCTGCTCGCTGGCGTTTTGCAAGCTGTTCACCAAGGCCATGTTCAGGGCGTCATCCTCCAGGCTCAAGTTCAACACGAGATCGGACCGGATGTAGCCTGACTGGGGTGTGCATAGCACGGGCAAGCCCAGGGCAGCCATCTCGAGAATCGTGGTGGGATTGGCGTCCGACACGGAGGTGTTTACGAAAAAGTCACAGGTATCAACAATCCGTTCAAGAGTCGCCCCTTCCAGGGCCACATTGCCCCAATACTCCATGTTGAGACCTTCAAACTCAGCACGGTTCTGGTTCAGCGATCCCGCATACACCAGCTTGCAGCCCGTGTTGCGGACCAGATGTGCCAGGTGATTCACTCCTTTTTCAGGCAGATCCGAGCCGATGTAAAACAGCACGCGCTGCCCGGGAGGATTAAAGCGCCTCTTAAGATGGGGAATGCGCGATGCATCCAGCGCCATGTCCACGCGCGTCATCTTCGATCCCCACTCGGCCAGGGCACTGTAGGGCAGTGTCCGATGCCAGTATTCACCCGTGATGGAAAAGAGTTTGTCGGCCTGCCGCACCAGCGGAGTAAACGGCTCGTTAATGCGTGGGATGGCGTGGTGAAAGGGAAAAATCAGACAACGGGCCACACAAGGCCCGGCGGCAAACAATCGCTGAAGAGCCGTTGAGGCGTGGTAGTGCGGGTGTCCAAGGATCAAATCGTCCGGCCTGACCTCCACGGCATCCTGGTCGAGCCAGTCGTGGTACACCACGGGCAACCGCTTCTCAAAGAATCGAAACAAATGGTTGGTGATGGTCTCCGGCGCCTTGATCGCCCGGTCATTCCTGGGATCTCCTGCATACACCAGGTGCATGCGGCGCGCCTTGCGAGACGGGGTTAAAATCGCGGGAGCAGAGGTTTTTTCGGCAGGCTTTTCCAGCCACCCTTTCACAACCAGGGCCTGGATGGGCGTGCCATCCATCGGAAAATCGTCCTCGTAACGCAATTGGGGATCTGTGCCGCAAATGAAGCCCAGTTCGAAGACCTCAAAGTGCTGGCGCATGACATCGACAATCTGCTCGGGAGTCCACTCGAATAAATGCCAGTAATTCTTGGGCGTGCCGTCAGGATTCGTGTTCTGGGGCAGTTGATTCGGAGTCGCAATGAACACCCCCTTGCGCGCCACACGGCACATCTCGGCGATGGCCCGGTGAAAGTCCGCGATGTGTTCAATCACATCCACGCAGACGGCGAAATCCATCGACTTGTCGGCAAACGACAGGTCCGTTCCGCTGCATTGGCGGTATTCAACCGCGGCGCCATAGTGCGAGCGGCCATATTCCAGGCATGTGGCTTCCAGATCGGTGGCATGCACCTTGGCTCCCGCGGCGGCCATGATTTTGGTCCCCAGGCCGGTGCCACATCCCACCTCAACCACTGACGCCCCCTGACAATGGGCGGCGAAATGCTCATACGCGCGGACCTGCACCAGGGGCACTACGGGATTGTCCGTGGTCCGGTACATGTCGTTTCCCAGGAGCTTTTGACGTAATTCGACGGCGTAAGACAGGCTGGGTATCCACGCCAACAGGGCCTCCACCAGGGACAGGGCCAGTGTCTTGTCTCCCTTTCGAAAGGCCGCGCCCGCGAGGCAGAAAACAGGCTCAATGGCCACACGGCACTGGCGGCGCATGAGTTCAATGCCAGCCTCTCCCGCATGCTGGTAATCCTGGCGCTCAAAAGCCTGAATCAGCCGGGACAGGAGTTGTTCGTTGGTTATATCGTTTGTGGCGCCGGAGGCACTCGTCATATTCACCACGGGTGTGGTCTGGTCTGGTGAAGAAACCGCCTGTCTGCCTTGAAGGCATTCCAGAATCGCCTGAGCCCGATGCTCATAGGTATGCATGGCCCGGACTTTGTCGTACCCGCGACGGGCCATTTCCTGAACCTTCTCCGGATGCGCCTTGCAGAAGGCCAGTTTTTCCTCCAACTGTCCCACCGTGTCGTAGACCAGCAGATCACGGTCGAGTTCAAAGAGTTGATCCAATCCAGGCGTTGGATTGGTGAGCAACAGGGTGCCGCACCCCAGGGTCTCAAAGGTCCTGAAGTTAATATCCACTGAAATATTCCGATTCCAGTGAATCTGATAGCCATTGATGGCCCGCACCATGTCGGGACCGATCACCATTTCATCATGGCGCAGGTTCCAGCGTTTCTTCAGGTAGGCAATCCATTCGCCACGGTTCACGGCATTGCCGCAAAAGCCAACGAAGGTGTTTTTGGGCACGTCCGGAAGACGGTCAATCAGGGTCGGGTCCAGCGCGTTGGGCAGCCATGTGCTTTGGCCGGCAACGCTCTTGAAATGATCGACAAATCCCAAACAGGAGTTGAAGACCACATCAAAGCGGTGCTGCCGGGCGAAGCGAAGGTAGCCCTCCACGCCCATGTGGGCGTCGATGCACCAGAACAGCTTGGTCTGCTTCAGACGGGAGAGGTCGGGATGCCAGCCGGTGTTGTAGTTTTCAAGCGACAACACACAGTTGTAGCCGGAAACCACCTGCTCAAAGGGCACACCCGCATTGGGATGCCCGGGTCCCCAGACCTCGCATGCAATGCCAAGTTTGTTGAATGCACGTCGCAGGCAGTGGCACTCTCGGAAGTCCCGATTGCGCTCTCGCCGCCCGTTTTCCTGGATAATGAGAATGGCGGGCGTCATGGGCCATCACCAGGAATGAATTATTGCAGGAGCTTGAGCGCTGTCTCAGGCACGGAGTTGGCTTGGGCCACCATCGATGTGCCGACCTGGCTCAGGATGTTCCAGCGCGCCAGATTGGTCGATTCCTCCGCCACATCGACATCCTTGATGCGCGAGTTGGCCGCCATGAGGTTTTCCTTGCTCACATTGAGTTGCTCCGTGGTGTAGTTCAAGCGGGATTGGTAGGCACCAATGCGCGCCCGATCGCTGGCCAATTGATCCAAACCAGCCTTCACCGCAGTCAGTGCCGCAAGTGCATTGGCCGTCGTGGTCAGGTTGCCCGCCACCGCCAGTTGATAGGTGCTGCCTGTGGCGCTCAGATCCACGCCCCCCATCGGGAACATGCTGTTGATCGGCGGATCCGCATCGATGATGACGGTCATCGTCGTCGAGCTGAACAGCGTCACACCATTGAAACCCTTGATTTGGACATCCTTGATGTAGTTGCCCAATTCCTGAAATTCCTTGTCGTACAGGGCGAGGTCACCGGGTTGCTTGGTGACGTCCTGGGCCATCATGGCCAATTCGCTCATGCGGGCCAAAGCCTTGGACACCTGGGACAGATAGCCATCCTGTGTCTGAATGAAGGATATGGCATTGCCCACGTTGTTTCTGGCGGCATCAATGCGCTTGAGGGTTGCATCCAGTCGGGCCGACACAGCGGCGCCCGCCGCATCGTCCGAGGGCTCCACCAGCTTGGTGCCGGAGCTGAGCTTGTTCATGGATTTGGCCAGATTGGATTGAGCTGTATTCAGCTTGTTGATCCCCATCTGGGCCGAGATGTTCGTATTAATAACCATAGGATTTGCAGTGTTTGGATCTTCTTAGTGACAAATCGTGAAGCGATTGACGCTCACTTCCGTTTGGCGTTTAAGGCTTGTTCTGTTCTTGATTTGCCGCATTGGCATTCGCCTGGGCCTCTTCCGTTCCCGCCGCAGATTTCCTCTTCGGCAGTTTCGGCAAGGCCGGACGGCCATGAGTGAGGGCCTCCTGATTGTTCCTCTGGATTTCCTCATACACCTCCTGGCGGTGCACAGCCACACTGCTGGGCGCATCAATCCCCAACTTCACCGAATCCCCTTCGACTCGGACCACTTTGATGGTGATCCGGCCATCGATGATGATGCACTCGTTTGTTTTTCGCGACAGTATTAACATATGGGCATCCTTGCCTTTCTGGGCATTAACTCTCTACGGGCAGGGGGTGCTGAAGCGAATATTGGGCTGCGTTGTTGATGACAACCTGCTTCCCCACCAGTGTGAAACGGTTCAGCACGATCGGTCCCTTGAGATTTACCGTGGCCACTTCGTGGCCGCGCAGGGTGATAATGCTGAGCACCATGGCGTCCTGTGAACTGTTCAGTCCCAGGAACCGCGCATCCTCATCACTGATGTCGGGTTGATAGGTCGGCACCACGTCGAAGGGAGACACGACCAGAAATGCCAGATTGGAATCATCCAGCACTTGCAGCCACCGGAAAGGGTCCTCCTCGGGTTTGGAGAGGAGCACGAATTGTTTTACATGCTCAAACCCCATCAACCCGAGCGGCATCTTAATGATGTTCTCCGGCTTGACTGTCAGCAGTTCGGTATCTTTGCCTTCTGCGAATTTCATAGCCTAATGCGTTCATAACCGCTCAAGCAAAGCACGTGCCACCATCGTTTTTCCCATGGCCATTGCCCCCCTGGACATCCCCGCCGGACACTCCATATGGCGATCTACGCGCAATCCCAAGCTCCTATGTACCAATATGTTCACGCTGCAATCCTATGGCTGACAACAGCCCTGTACCGTGAACGTCATCACCCTACTGCATCGTCACACGCCTGACTAGGCAAAATCATCCATCTCCCGGTGTTTCTTGCCGCCCCTTTTCTCTTCCATGGGGCAACTTTGGGCTGACAGCCTTTCCGATCCCCTATAGATTTGTGAGGTGATCGTGGTTGAAAACCTGGACTTTGCGTATCCGGATGGCCGCATCGCCCTGCACAACATCAACTTCCGGATCGAAGCGGGTGAAACGGTCGGCTTGATTGGCCCCAATGGTGCCGGCAAGTCCACCTTGTTGCTGCACCTCAATGGTTTGCTGGGTCTGCCCAGAACCAGGGGTTTGGTCCAAATCAACGGGCACATGGTGGAGGAAACCAACCTGCCTGCCATTCGCAGAAAAGTCGGATTCCTTTTTCAAGATCCTGATGATCAATTGTTTTCGTCAACAGTCGCCGAAGACATTGCCTTTGGCCCCCAGCAACTGAATCTGTCTGAAACCGCCGTGAAGCAGCGTGTCACCCAGGCCCTGGAGGCCGTCAAACTGCAGGGGTTTGAAAACCGTGCCCCCCATCATCTAAGCCTTGGGGAGAAGCGCCGCGTCTGTCTGGCGGGCGTCTGGGCTTGCCAGCCTGAAATCCTGGTCTTCGACGAACCCACGGCCAATTTTGATCCCCGCGGACGCCGGGAATTCATTGAGCTCTGCCGTTCGTTGCACACCACCAAGATCATCGCCAGCCACGACCTCGAAATGGTGCTCGCACTCTGCGATCGTGTTCTCCTGATGGACGGCGGATGTGTCGTGACCCAGGGGGCCACACGCACCATCTTATCGGACGAGTCCTTGATGCTGGCCCACGGCCTGGAAAAACCCCACAGTCTCTTTCACCAACATCCCCATGGATCCGCATGAAATGCATCGTCACCTGTGGCCCTGCGTATGAACCGATTGATGGCGCGCGCCGTCTGACCAATTTCTCAACCGGCCATCTGGGCGCGGTCCTCTGCGATGCGCTCGCTGATCAAGGCTGGAAGGTGGTCTGTCTCCGCGGGGAAGGCGCCACCGCCCCCCCACCCCAACGCGCATGGAAAGTCCTCTCCTTTTCAACCAATGAGGATCTGTTGCACAAACTCGAGGCTTTGGCCTCCAGAGGCCGCTATGATGCGGTGCTGCATGCTGCTGCCTTGTGCGATTTCAAGCCCGGTAAAATCACAAATGCACAAGGTCGGCGATTGAAGTCGGCAAAATATTCCACCCGTCAAGGATCGCTGTTCATGGAATTACAGCCCGCCTTGAAGGTCCTGCCCCTGTTGCCGAACCTCTTTCCCAAAGCCAGGATTGTCGGTTGGAAATATGAACTGGTGGGCGGCAGGAAGACCGCCCTGGCAAAGGCCTGGCAACAATTAAGCGATTGTGGGACCCATGCCTGTGTGCTCAATGGAGCCGCCTATGGGCGGGGGTTTGCACTCTGCCGTCCCCCTGCGCAAATCGACCACTGTGGCACGGCCCAACAACTGGCCCAGGTCCTCATCCAGTGGTTAACGAGTCCCTGAGGCCTTTGCTGCATCGGCCCGTCGGTACGCCTCCGCAAGCAAAGTCATGGGATGGGCCACACGCACCGGCATCTTGCGTTCCTTGGCGCCATTGATCAATTGCAGCAGGCAACCGGAATTGCCATTGGCCACCACCGTTGCACCCGTATCGCGAATATTCTTCATCTTGCGCTCGAGCAAGACATTCGCCATCTCAGGCTGCGTGAGGTTGTAAATACCTGCGCTGCCACAACACCAGGTGCTTTCCGACAATTCCACCAATTCCAATCCCGGAATGGATTTGAGCACCTGGCGGGGCTGGTTGACCACCTTTTGGCCATGCGCAAGGTGGCAGGATTCATGATAAGTAACCTTTTGGGGCACAGCAAATTGGGATGGGACCGGCGCAATGCCAATCTGTGCCAGCCATTCATGCACATCCTTGAGCCGTTGATCCCACAGCCGTGCGCGATCCCGATAAAGGGGATCATGCTCCAGAAGTTTGCTGTAGTGCTTCAGGTGTGAACCACAACCGCCGGCATTGCTGATGATGGCATCGAACTGATCTGGGGGGAATTGATCAATCATGCGACGGGCAAGCTTTTGAGCCAGTCCCCATTCGCCGTTGTGGGCATGCAAGGATCCGCAGCAATCCTGGTGAGCCGGCGTAATCACTTCGCATCCATTGTGAGCCAGCACTTCCACCGTGTCGCGGTTGATTTCGCTGAAAATCAAATCCTGGGCACACCCTGTCAACATGGCCACCCGGTAGCGTTTGACGCCATTAGCCGGTGTAACCGGCGCAATCATCTGGGCGGAAAATCTCGGAGGAATATCGGGCGTCATGGCCTCCAATTCCCTGAGACGCTTGGGCAGGAATTTGAGGATGCCACTCTGGCGCAGCATGGACTGCAGACCCAGGGCCTGATACCACCTCATCACCCGGCCAACGGCAAGCAAACGGCGCAAGTCCATGAACAGCCATTTCACCGTGAACCATCGAATGAGGTTGCGCTTGGGCGACTTGAGCACGCCACTTTCCTCGGCAGCGGCACGGGCATGTTCAAATATCTCCGCGTAATTGACCCCGGCAGGGCAGGCGCTGGTGCAAGCCAGGCAGCCCAGACAGAAATACATCTCCTCCGCATAGGCCTTGGTCAGCTCCAGACGACCATCCACAATGGCCCGGGCCAGTGCCACGCGACCCCGGGGGCTGTTGCGCTCGAGTTTGGTTGCGGTATAGGTGGGACAAGTGGGCAGGCACATGCCGCAATGCATGCATTGCTGCACCACCTTGTAGTCCAGCCCCTTCAGACGTGCCATGGCGTTGCTCATGACTAATCAATCACCTTGCCCGGATTCAGAATCCGATTGGGATCCAACGCTTTGCGAAGCTCGCGCATCACCCGGATTTGTGCGTCGCCCAGCGCCTGTGGCAGGAAGGATTTCTTGGCCAGCCCCACTCCGTGTTCACCGGTGATGGTGCCTCCCAAACGCAACGCCTCGTCAAAAATCTCCTTCATGGCCTTTTCGACTCGTGCCATTTCCTCGTGATTCCGCTCATCGGTTAAAAAGGTGGGATGAAGGTTCCCATCTCCCATGTGGCCAAAGGTGCCCACCTTGAGGTTGTAATTAATGGCCATCGCCTGAATGAAACGCACCATGCGCCCCAACTCGCTGCGGGGCACCGTGGCATCCTCCAGGATGGTGGTGGGAGCGATCCGCGCCAGGGCTGAAAAAGCGGTCCGGCGCGCACTGGCCAGTTGAGTGGCCTCCTGCTCATCGCGCGCGACATGCACCTCACGACAGCCATGCTCCCGGCAGATGGCCTCCATGCGGCTGGCCTCCTCCTCAACAACCGCCGGATGGCCATCGGTTTCCATCAGCACGATGGCATCACAATCCAGAGGAAGGCCAATGTGGGCATAATCCTCGACACATTTGATGGTCGTCCGGTCCAGAAATTCCAGGGTACACGGAATAATCTGAGCCTCAATGATGGCCGATATCGTCTCGGCTGCCTTGTCCATCTCCGTGAAAGTGGCCAGCATGGTCTTCTTGGTGGCCGGCTTGGGTATCAATTTCAGGAGCACCTTGGTTATGACCCCCAGTGTTCCTTCCGACCCCACAAACAAATCCTTTAAGGAGAATCCGGCCACGTCTTTGACGCACTTGTTGCCCATCCACATGATCTCGCCCTGGGGCAGGACCACCTCCATGCCCATGACGTAGTTGCGCGTCACCCCATATTTGAGGCCGCGGAGGCCACCGCTGTTTTCCGCAACATTCCCACCGATGGTGCTTGTCTTCATGGATCCCGGATCGGGGGGATAGAACAAATTCGCCGTTGCGGCTGCATCAGCCACCGTCTGGGTGGTCGCACCGCATTCAACCGTCATGGTCAGATTACGCCGATCCAATTCCAGTACCTGGTCCATTTTGACGGTGCACAGGACCACACTATTGGGCACGGGAATGCTGCCGCCACTCAACCCCGTCCCTGAACCACGAGTGACGATGGGAGTGCCCGTTCTGTTGGCCCATTGGAGCACGGAAGCAATCTGCGCGGCATTTCGCGGAAAGACCACGCAGGCAGGCATCTGGCTCAGGGCAGCCGTGCCGTCAAATGAATAGGGGATCAAGTCCTCTTTGCTGGTGAGCACTTGCTCGGAGGCAAGAAGACTGCGTAATTCGGAGACAAGCTTATCGGGCTGAGACATATGCAAAACAGGTATGGAAAATGAAGGATTTCCTCCCTGAGGTCAAGCATGCTGCTTGGACACTGTTTTTCCACCCCCAAGTCGGGAATGGGGGGAACGGGGTCTAGTTATCCGCAAAATCAGTACTGGCAGGCCAGTTCAATCACCTGGCCGCAAGTGCATTGGATGCGGATTTGCGTCACTTTATCGCCCTCTTTTTGAAGGGTCACCTTGGGTGTGTTGGTGCAGGCGGGGCTGCCGCCCTTGGGAGCAAAATGAGGGATTGTGGGCCGGGGACCAGGCGTTGCAGATGGCAATGCCTCCGCATCGACCAGGGGTTTGGCATTCGCGCTGGATACAACCTTCCACTTCAACGGTTCGTTCGCTGCGGCGTCGTTGGTTGGTGGGGGGGTATTGCCAAAAGGCACAAAATTCGCTGCCATAATGATTTCAAGCACTCTTGGAAGTTGTGAGACGCAACATGACGGTCACACGATTGTTCGATTCGTCTTCGGGTGGCACGTTGGGCATGGGTTGTGTATCCGCATAGCCGGCCACCTTGCGGATCTGGGCATCCTTCACCCCATGCGTAAGGAGTCTGCGACGTGCCGCGTTCCCACGATCTGCGGACAACTCCCACGCACCATAATCTGACTTGGAAAACCGGTGCCCCTGCTCGGTATGGCCTTCGAGCTCAATATTGAAATGGGAGAAACGAGAGATTTCCCAGGCCAGCGTATCGAAGACCCAACCGCCATATTCAGTGAACACCGTGGAATCGGGTTCGAAAATGGGCTTGCGCGACCTGTCGAAGACGTTGATCTTCAACCCCTCAGGCGTGAGTTCGAGCTTGATGGACTGATTGGACTCGTTTTCTCCCGCCTCCAGGCTGGTCTTGAGCATGTCATTCAGCCGGCGAAGCATGTTCAGTTCGACCACCGAGGCGGAATCAAAATTGCCCTGGCGCGAACTGACAGCCTGATAGTCCTTGTTGGGAATGATGCCTGTGGATTCCTTGGTGACGGAGGCAAAGGGATTTCGAAAGGCCCGTTCGACAGCTTCCTTGATTTTTTGGTCTTGAGACACCAACCACAACACCAAAAACAGGGCCATCATGGCCGTCACAAAATCCGCGTAGGCCACCTTCCATGCGCCACCATGATGCCCGTGCTTTTTTGCCATGATACCTATTTCTTGGGAACCACTGTGATGGCTTTCAGCATGACTTCCAGCTCTTCAGCCGAAGGACGCACGTCCGTACTCAGACCGCGTCGTGCGACTTCCACAGCCATGATCGGGGCCATACCGCTGGCGAAACCGACCACCGAGGCCGCAATGCACTGCGTGTAAGCCATTTCAGACGCATTCACAAACTCGATGTTAACCGCCAGAGGGTTCATGAACCCGTACGAAAGAAAGATGCCCAGGAAGGTGCCCACAAGAGCGGCGCCCACCTTGTGCCCAATCTGCTCCACCGGTCCCGCAATGGCACCCATGGTGATCACGATGCCCATCACCGCCGCCACAATACCAAAACCTGGCATGGAGTCCGCCGCCTTCGTTAACACGTTCACCGGGGCATGATGCTCGTTTTCCATCGCCTCCAGCTCGACGTCCATCAGGAGCTTGAGCTGGTCGGGTTTAATCTTGCCATCAATGATCGGTCGAAGACCGTTGCAGAGAAACTCGACGGCATGGTGGTTGTTAATGAACGTGGGGTATTTGGTGAAGATGCTGCTGGATTGCGGATTCATCACATGCTCTTCCAGGGCGATCATGCCGTTGCGACGCCCCAGGAGAAACAATTCATAGAGCGCCTTCAGTAATTCCTCGTAAGCCGTTCTATCATAAGGAGTACCCTTGAGCGCCTCGATCAGTTTCTTGATGATGTCCATGAGGACTTTTTTGGGTGACATGATCACCAACGCCCCCAGCGCAGCCCCTGCGATGATGATGAATTCCGCAGGCTGGTTCAGGGTTTTTATAGCCCCTCCCTCCAGTATAAAGCCACCCACGACCGCTCCCAATACAATTATGGATCCGATAAGTATGATCATGTGACAGTCATCCCCGCGGCACTAAACCGATACGGTGTCGTATTTCTTCAAGTAGGAACGAATAGCCATGATCGCCTGAGCATGAACCTGGCATATTCGCGATTCGGTTAAATTATAGGCTTCCGCGATTTCCCTGAGACGCAAGCCTTCAAAGTAATAGAGCGCCAGCACTTTACGCTGCATTTCCGGCAGTTGTTCCAGCCGCTCGGCAATCAGCCGCGTCATCTCTCGACGCGATGCGCCACTCACCGGATCTTCCTGGTTTTGGTCCGGTATGTTTTCGTACTGGCTGGGGCCATCCTCGCTGTCAGGATTCTGCGCCGAATCAAGGCACACGAACGCAGCGGGCCGGATCTCGTCCAGCAATTGTTGATACTCCGCCAGGGAAATGGCCAACCCCCGGGCCATCTCCTCTTCGGTGGGAACACGCCCGGATTTTTGCTCCAACTCCCGCATGACGGCCTGCACACGGCGGGCCTTGTTATGCACGGAGCGGGGCACCCAATCCAGACGCCGCAACTCATCAAAGATGGCTCCGCGGATGCGCAGTCGCGCATAGGTCTCAAAGGATGATCCCACTTCGGGATTATAATTTCGCACCGCATTGAGCAGGCCCACGAGCCCGGCACTATACAAATCATCAATGGGCACGTGCGGGGGCAGTGTCACTGCAATTCGGCCCACGATCGTTTTGACCAAATGCAGGTTTTGTTGAACAAACTCGCTTTCCGCAGGGCTGCCGGGTGGCATCTGTTGATAGCGATTACGCAGCTCCTTTTGGCCAGGATGCGATTCTTTTTGAACCGTTTCGTTCTCCAGACAGGCAGACACATTTGCGCTCATGATTTATCTCGGGATTGAGCTTTTTGCGCCTCCAGCTTGGCCGCCAACGCCATCCGTTCCGCATGGGCTTGTTCCAACCCTTGCATACAGATGCGTCCCCACCATCGAAAGAGCAGTCCCCCCAGGAATGCCGACAGGCTGGAACGCCACAGGATTACCGGCCAACTCACATCCTGTGCCACTCCACATGACATTCCAATCACCACCCCCAACAGACCACCCAGTATCATTAGCGACTTCATACAAGCCAGAGTATCAAGAGCCTAAGCAGAACCTTTGCCACCGAATAAACGCGGTAAAATCATCGTTTTTTGTCTCGTTATTGGACAAACTGCTTTGACAACAGTCTGTCTGCTGAGGCATCGAAAAGATCACCAGGAACATTTTGCCCAGCGCTCAGGTACTTCACGGTATGTTTGGTACCGAGCACAAAATTCCAGAGCTTGCCCCACCGGTTTTCCTCATCCAGGTGGGTGAAAACCAGACTATGTATCGGCAGGGATCCAAATGCGCGAATCTGAGAGAGCAGGATTGTAACATCATACGCTGCATTCAGCACCAGATGCACATCACCCTGTGGCAGGGTTTTGAGCTGCCGCTCCAAATCCTCCACGGCAGAGTTATCCAGCCAATCCACTCCCGGAAGGTCAAAAAACAACCAATCCTCCCCCCCATCGGCGGCTTCCTCGGACATGGTCCGTTCGAGGGGAACTCCGAGAATATCGCAATACACGCCCAGGGTTTCCGCGGTGTTGGGCGTGCGCCCATTGAGTCTCCAGACACGTGCACTGCGGCTATTTATAAGCACTTCCCGTGCAAGCATTTTACAGAGACACGTGGTTTTGCCCGATCCCGGTGCGCCGATGAAATACTGCGCCCTGCTGATCCCACGCGATTCGCCCCCTGCTGATGGAGACGGCCACAATTGGCGCAAGGTGGCTCGCAGCATGTGCATTTCATCGGAAAACAAATCAGGCGGAATGGGGCCGAAACGCCGTTGCATCTGGTCAACCACTTTACGGGCGCAATAGGGCAGGACACCCATGTTCTCCATGGTCTGCACAGAACGCCACACCACATGCGGGGCAGGCTCAAAAGAAGGTTGGACAGGCTCCTGAACCGGCGCAGCCACAGTTCCAGGTTCCAAGGCATGCATCTCGGCCACTGCAGGTGCAACAGCTTCGGCTATAGCAGACGCAGCCTGATACTTGCTTTGCAGGGCGTAATGAGGACGCGGTGGCGCCGTGGTGATGTTCTCAGTGAGGGTTTGGACAGGGGGTTCAAAGTCCAGCGAAGACAGGGCATCGGATGGCATCCCTGCAGGTGCGGGCGTCACAGCCGTGGGCGCTTCCGGCTGGGGATCAACTTCCTTTCCTTGTGCCTGTTCATCAGGAACGCAGGCAAGCACCTCGATACGAGGCTTTTGCCACATCCGTGAGAGGCCGTTTGCGGGCAACTGACGCACATGCAGTACGACCGCATTGGGCCCCAGCTGGGCCCGGATTTGCGCCACAGCGTCAGCAGCCGATTCAGCAATAAAAGGAACAACTTTCATGGTGCAGGTTCAGGCGTGCTCAATTCGAAGGAAATGCAACGGTTGCTGAGTTGTGTATCTGGATGCGCGGGGGGATCTCTGCATAGGAAAGCACACCCAGTTCGGTAAACGTACTTTCAAAGAAGCGTCGGAAAGCCAGCCGGATTTGTGGCGCACAGAGCACCAGCGGGGGGTAGCCTGCGGTGAGCATTTGCTGGATATTGCGCGAGAGCGAATCCACAATATATTTGGCCAGTTTGGGTTCCATATTCAAGGTGACCTCCGTGGCGGATTGCCGAACACCCTGGGCAATCTGCTGCTCCAACCGCGGATCCAATGTGATGGCCCTCACCCCGCCATCGTCCACCTGATAAGGCTTGATCAATTGCGGGCCCAGAGCACGCCGGGCATGCTCGGACAATTCATCCGGGTTCTTGGTAAAGGCAGCATAATCGCTGACCTTCTCCAAAATCCCCGCCAGGTTTCGAATCGATATGCCCTCAGCCAGAAGATTTTGCAGAACGCGCTGCACCTGCCCCACATTTAACTGAGCCGGAATCAGCTCATTCACCACTGCAGGATGGGTTTGCTTCAAATTATCCAGCAAAACCTGGACATCCTGCCGGCTTAGGATCTCATGGCAGTGACGTTTAACCGTTTCTGTAAGATGGGTCACCATGACGGATGAGGCGTCAACAACCGTGAAGCCATTGATCTCTGCGTTCTTGCGTTCGACATCTGTGATCCATGTAGCCGGCAACTGGAAGACAGGCTCGACGGTGGGGATACCTTTGAGGGTGGTCTTGCTGTTGGTGGCATTCATGGCCAGCCAGTAGCCAGGCATGACATCCCCCTTTGCCACTTCATTCCCCTTGATCAGGAAGCGGTACTCATGCGCGGCCAGTTGCAGATTGTCGCGCAGACGAATCGGGGGCACCACCACGCCCATCTCCTGGGCAAAATTACGACGCACCCCGGTCACACGCTCCAGAAGATCCCCGCCCTTTCGGGCGTCTGCGAGGCTGACCAGACCATACCCCAACTCGATCTGCAAGGGATCCAACGGCAACAACGATTCCAGTTTTTCTGGTGCATGGGCCGGAGTGGCACCGGCTGCACCTGCGGCGGGAGCGGTTCCCCGCGCTTCACCTCCAGTGGAGCCTGCAACAGCGGGTGTCGCGTCCCCCGCCATGGGGCCCAACCCGCCTTTATGCAAAACATAGGACAATCCCCCGGCCACCACCGCGAGGAATAAAAATGGAAGCGTGGGCAACCCCGGCACCAGCGCCAGGAGACCGAGCATGCCGGTCAACACCATCATGGCTCTCGGATAGAGCAATAATTGTTTGCTCAACTCCTGACCCAGATCGTTCTTGGATGCGGCGCGGGTCACAAGGACACCGGCTGCCACGGAGGTGATCAGAGCAGGTATTTGCGACACCAAACCATCACCGATGGACAACAGGGTGAACCGTTGTGCAGCCTCGGTCATCGACATGCCCTTCTGGACAATCCCGATGGCAAAACCGCCCAGAATGTTGACCACAGTAATGAGAATGGCGGCGATGGCATCGCCACGGACGAACTTGCTCGCACCATCCATGGCACCATAGAAATCGGCCTCCTGTTCAATGCCCCGGCGGCGAGCCCTGGCCTCGGTTTCATTGATCAGCCCCGCATTCAATTCGGCGTCAATGGCCATCTGCTTGCCTGGCATGGCATCCAAAGTAAAGCGGGCGGCGACTTCGGCGATGCGTCCAGCACCCTTGGTGATGACCACGAAATTGATCAGGACCAGGATGAGAAAGACAACCAACCCAACCACGTAATTGCCTCGCACCACGAAATTTCCAAACGCCTCAATGAGGTGACCTGCATAGCCATCCAGCAAAATCAACCGAGTCGAAGACACGTTTAATGCCAGCCGGTACAACGTAACGAAGAGGAGCAAGGTCGGGAAACCTGTAAAATCAGATGGATCCTTGACGTAGAGGATGACCAGCAAAATCAACAAAGAGAGGGCGATACTGATGGCCAGCAAGGTATCCAGCAGGAACGGATACACCGGTAGAATGAGCAGAAGGACGGTGCCAAAAAGGCCCCCCACCAACCACAAATCACCATAGCTAAGCAGCTTGCTCCAACCTGAGCGTGCCATGTTATATCCTGTTTTTCCCTAATCCGGCTCCTGTCTCACGGTCTTGACACCGTTTGCAGGAATGCGCGGATCCATTTGATTCCGTCCGAGGCCTTTTCCTGGCGGGCAGAGGCCATTTGCCTCTAGGAAGCGGACATCCGACTTCCCTGGGTGTAATACTTATACGGATTCATCCGGTACACCCATGCCAACACTTCGGCCACGGCGACATAGAGCTGAGCAGGAATCTCGCCACCCACCTTGCCGTATTTGTAAAGCATGCGCGCCAGGGGTTTATTCTCCTGAATGGGAATCTGGTTTTCCATGGCCAGACGACGGATCTTCAAAGCCTGCAATCGGGTACCCTTGGCGAGGATCTGAGGTGCTTTCATCGTCTTGGGGTCATACTTCAAGGCCACCGCAAAATGGGTTGGATTTGTTATAACTACGTCAGCACGATGGACATCCGCATACATTTTGCGTCTGCTGTACATGCGCCCCTTGCGTTTGAGCTCGGCTTTGACCTGGGGATTGCCTTCGGTGTTTTTGGTCTCTTCCTTGACCTCCTCCTTGGTCATCATCATATCCTGTTGGTGCCGCCACCATTGATAGGCATAGTCCATGGCGGCAATACCTGCCAGGATCAGGAGGATGCGAAAGAAGATCTTTGTGGAAGATTCGGCCATGAACCCGGCAATTCTTACCACATCAACAGCGGTAAAAAAAATCGGGTCGCTCGCAATTTGCCGTATTTCGGAGTAGGACAGGGCCAAAATGGCCCCCAACTTGAGAGCCCCCATGGCAGTCGGAACCAGGGATCGGATTGAAAACAAACGTTGAAAGCCGTTGACGGGATTGACGCGGTTCCAATCGGGAGTCAGGGCTTCGGAGGCTGTTTGAAAGCGGTTTTGGGTGGCTCCTGCAAGCAAGCCCCCCAACATGGCGCCCAAAACAATCGGGCCCGCACATTGGGCGAATGTCAGGGCAGCGCTGATGGTGTAAGAGGGCAGAAGGGCAAAACTGACCGTCACCTGATGCAGGTGACCCAAAACACCCGACATGGTGTTCACCAGCACCCCCCAGGTTGTCATACCCGTGAAGGTGATGGCCAGCAAAGATCCTGCAAGGACAAACGCGGTTTGAACGTCGGCGCTGCGCGGGATGTTTCCCTTGCTGATCGCCTCCTCCAACCTTCGCGGTGTCGGTTGCTCTGTTTTTTCGCCAGCAGACTCTGCCATAATCCCATCCGGTTTTCTGGATCACTTTCCGCTGAGCAATTGTGCCACCTTGAGAACGTCATCCGGAAGCATGCGGAGGTATCCGGCGATGTGTTGGGCCATGAGGTTGATGGTAAAACCAAACACCATCAGCCCTCCGAGCGTGCGGAAGGCAAAACTCTCAGCAAACACATTCATTTGGGGCACGGTCCGGCTCAGAACTGAAAAGATCAGCGTGATGATGAATGAAACTGCGATGACGGGGGCAGACATTTGCAGGGCACTGACAAAGATGTGGCCGGAACGCTTGATCACCCCCACGAGCAACGCTTCACTCAGCACTCCCCCACCAACCGGCAGAAACTGGTACGAACGCTCAAAGCCAATCAAGAGCCAGTGGTGCAAATTGAGGGAAAACATCAACATCATGGTCAGGAAAAACAGGATCAATCCGGGGGTTTGCATGTTGTTGTTCGTGAACGGATCCACATCCGGCACGAAGGTCAGTCCAATCTGCGCAGCGATGATTCCCCCGGCCATGTCCACGGCAAAAAAGACCATGCGAGTCACAAATCCCAGCAGCAGGCCAACGCACGTCTCGCTCACCATTAAAAGGATGATGCCCCAAAAGGCCGTGGGAACATTCGTCAGGGGCGGCAGAATGGGGGCTACCAAAAAGGCTGTCATGGCGCCCAGGGATACCCGCAAGCGCACGGGAAAATTGTTGGCCGAGAAGACGGGCACCACCGCCAGCATGGCGCTGACACGCAGGAACACCAACAACCACAATATGAAATAGGTATTCACGCGCGCGGCAAAACGATCGGTTTAACGCACCATGTCGGGAATGCGTTCAATCACAGCCGTGGAAAACTGGATCGTCGTGCGCAGCATCCATGGCAGAAGCACCACCAGCAGGGCCACAATGCCCAGTGCCTTGGGCACGAATGCCAGGGTCTGCTCATGAATCGAGGTCACAGCCTGGAAAAGGCTGACAGCCAGGCCAATCACCATGCCCACCAGGAGCATCGGAGCCGCCAGCAGCACCGCCTCGTACATCAGGTTCTTCAACAACTCCGTCGCGTATTCAGGGGTCATAGACTCAGGTTCCGAAACTTAGAATGATGGAACGAACCACCAGTTCCCAGCCGTCCACCAGGACAAACAGGAGGATCTTCAGCGGCAGGGCAATGGTCATGGGTGGCATCATCATCATGCCCATGCTCATGAGGACGGTGGCAACCACGAGATCGATCAGGATGAACGGCACGAACAGGAGAAATCCCATCTGAAACGCTGTTCGCAATTCACTGATAATGAAGCCTGGGATGACCACCTTCAGGGGTAATTGATCGGGCGCCGTGGGCCCCAGCTTGGCCAGCGCCACGAACAATTCCACATCCTTGGGACGGGCCTGTTTGAGCATGAAGGTGCGGATCGGCTTGGCGGCGGCATCCATGGCCTCGGTGCTGCTGATGCGCTGCTGAGTGTAAGGCTGGATGGCGTCGCGATCGATCTGCTTCCAGACCGGTTCCATGATGAAAAAGGTCATGAACAGGGAAAGACCAATGATGATCTGATTGGCGGGGGAGCCCTGCAGGGACAGTGCCGAGCGCACAAAGGAGAGCACAATCACGATCCGTGTGAAACTCGTCATCAGGAGAATGATCGAGGGAGCCAGCGTCAGGAGTGTGAGGGCGAAGAGGATCTGGATGCTCATCTCCACATCCTGGGGCTGGCGTGCAGCCTCAACGCCGAGATTCAGCCTGAATGGAGCAAGCCCGATGACATTGGTCGTTGTATTGCTACCACGGGCATTCTGTGCTTCTGCACACAGGGAGAGTCCCAACAGGTACAGTGCAAGCACGATCCAAAAACGGTGGCGGGCAAACCAGCTAAAAAGTGACTTCATGACTTGCGTCCCAACAACTGATTGAGGGTCTGCGAAAATGTGGATTGAGGGGCAACCGTTTCCTTGTCGTCCGCTGCCGCATTGGGCAGCTCGCTCAAAAGCCGGACTTCATTGGGCGACACAGCCACCAACAGGCGGCGTTCATCGTACCCGACCACATAAAGCGCGTGGCGGTTGCCCAACGAACGTGTCTCCACGATCTTCAACCGCGGGGTTGCGCCCCGCTGAAAGCCTTGCCGCTGCAGATTCCTGAAAACATAGGCCCCGCCCAAAAACAGGGCGACCACGAAAATCAATCCCCCGAGCACGCGCAGGATTGAAATGCCGGCATCGGGCAGCGCCGGGCTCATCACGGGCAGCGGGGTGGCGACACTATTGGAGTCCGCAGCCAGGGCCAATCCCTGTCCCAGGATCCACAGCGCAGCCATGGGAATAATGCGGCTCATTGAGGAGGAGTGCCCAGGACTTCGGTGATTTTAATGCCGAACTGGTCTTCGACGACCACGACCTCACCACGGGCAATAAGCTTCTTGTTAACGAATAAATCGACCGGCGTGTCGGCCACCTTGTCGAGTTGGACGACTGAGCCCGGTCCCAGTTGGAGGACGTCGCGCATGGGCATCTGGCAGGAGCCCAATTCGACGGACAACTCGACTGGCACATCCAGCAGCAGCTCCAGATTGGTAGTTGTTTCAGTTTTTGGAGTCATGGCTGATCAGCTTTTCAAAACATTGGTTACTTCCACCGCCCAGCGGTTTTCCTGCATGCCCAGCCGTCCGGTGAACTTGGGAATGGATCCCAGGCGCACCTGGACCTGGTGCACACAATTGGCCCCCAGTTGCACCACATCGCCCACCTTGAGTCGGGCAACTTCCCCCATCGTGGCGCGCACCCCTGTCCAACATGCGGCGACAGGAACCTTCACAGCTCCCATCTCGTTGGTCCATTTCATGGGGGTGCTGGGTTCATGATCGGGCCGTTTGTTATTGCCCGAATCCATGAACGCACTCAACTGGCGCATCAAGGGTTCGAGCGTGTAGCACGGGAACCCCATTTGTATGGTGTCCTGGCAATCCCCCAGCCGCGCTTCCATGGAGAGGGTGAGCATGATGGTGTCATGCGAGGCGACTTGAAGAAAACGGGCGCTGCTTTCATGTCCCACCACCACCGGACGCAATTCACGGAGGTTGCTCCATTGATTGCACCATTCATTGAGGATGATTTGAACCGCCTGGTCGAGCAGAGCGGATTCAATGTCACTCATGTCACGTTCCAGGTTGTTCGTCTTGGCGGGACCGCCCAGGAGGCGATCAACGATGGTCACCCCCAGTTGGGGCGGCAAATCAAGAATGGCAATGCCTTGCAGAGGCTCGGCCTTGAACAAGGTCAGATGGGTAGGGTTCTGCAGACCCTCAATGAATTTCTGATAGGTGATGGTGGTCAACCGGGACATCTGAAGCCCGAACTCCAGGCGCAGATATATCGAAAGACGGGCGGCCAGCGAACGGGTGAAATCCTCCTGGCGCAGGCGCAGTTTGCGCAATTCGCCAGCCGAAAGGAAAATGGGCTGCCGGAAATCGTAGGGCTGGATGGCATCAAAACCACACTTGAGCCGCCGCCCCCCCGATTGCATGACCTCCATCGAGGATTCCTGCTCCGCAACCTGCGCCAGCAGTTTCTCGACGTCGGCCTGGCTTAGTACATCGCCCGTGCTGAAATTGTCCTGGTCCATGGACGTATAGGTGGCTATTGCACCGCAAATTCCGTAATGTAGATCTCGGTAACTGTGCCGCTGCCCAGCACCCCGTTGAACGCGGAAATCAACTCGTTGCGCAAAATGTTGCGGATGCCGGGTTTTTCAATGTCAGGGATGGTCTTGGCGGCCAGAATTCCCGAGGCGAGGTCAACCAGTTGATCCTGGTTCTCTTCAATCTTGGCCTTGAAGTTCGAACTCGTGCCCACCAGTGTGAAGCTGCCCAGCAGATACCGCGTACCGCTGGTTCCAGCAATGTTGACGATGACTTTTTTCAGGGGAACACTGGATTTCCTGCCACCATGTTCGCTGCTTTTGGCGGAGGCCTTTTCACTACTCCCATGACCTCCCTCACCAGCCTCGGCGCTGGCTTCGGAGCCCTCCCCTCCTCCATGGCCGCTGGATTTCTTTTCGACCGCCCCACTGTTGCCGGATTCGACTTGTTGAGTCTTGCCCATGGCCTGCTGCAATTTGGGCAACAGCACATAGGTCGTCATGGCGTAGGCCA
>CAZIDG010000010.1:29469-31086 GCA_964538065.1 uncultured Verrucomicrobiota bacterium | reverse complement strand
CCCATGGCCTGCTGCAATTTGGGCAACAGCACATAGGTCGTCATGGCGTAGGCCAGCAGGGGCATCGCCACAATGGCCACAATCAAGGGCATCCACGCCATCATTCCCCCCGAGGCCTGTGCAGCCTCAACCGGTTTGGGGGCTTCTGCGGGTTTGGGGGCTTCTGCGCTCGGCTTCGGAGCATCCATGCGATTGGCTACCATAGAACTACAGTGAATGAATTACCGTTTCAGTCCGATCACGTCTTGAAGCATTTCATCACTGGTGGTGATGATGCGTGAGCTGGCCTGAAAGGCACGCTGAGTGGTGATCAGATCCGTCATTTCCTGGGTCAAATCCACATTCGAGGATTCCAATTCACCGGTCTTTAATTCTCCCAGCCCGACGGTTCCCGGTGCAACACTGGCAGCAAGCGCCCCCGCGGCATCCATGCCCGAATACAACCCTTCCCCCTCCTTGACCAGTGCGTTGGAATCACTGAATTGCTGCAGGAGAATCTGGCCGCGAACATAATCGGTGTTGTTGCCATCGGCCAGCACCACATGAACCTTGCCGTCCCCGCTGATGTAGTAGCTGCTCATCGAGGCAGGCTGACTGTTGGTCGGTGGATCCATGTAGGCATGAGGCGTGGTTCCATCGTTGGTGTTGTCGATCTTGATGTCTCCACGCGTTGTCAAATCGGTTGTTGAATAACCCTGCACCCGTTTTCCATCCAGTGTCAGGTAACCGCTCTTATCCACAGAAAAATTGCCCGACCTCGTGGCATAGGACACGTTGGTTACGGTATCCTTGACCACAAAGAAACCTTCTCCATTGATCGCAACATCGGTCTCCTTGCCGGTGACCTCGCGCGAACCCTGGGTGAATTTACTATGGATGGTGGCCGTGGCCACGCCTGTGCCCACCTGCATGGATCCAGAGCTTCCGTTGGTGCGAAGGGTTTCGCTGAAGGTGTCGGAAAACTCCGCCCTCGCAGACTTGTAGCCGGTGGTATGCACGTTGGCGATGTTGTTGCCAATGACATCCATGCGTTGCTGGAATTGCTGCAAACCGCTGATGCCGGAATTAAGTGAACGAACCATGGTGTGATCTCCTGTTGTTTATGATTGATTTCCCGCCACTACGCCACAAACCTGATCCAGATCATAGGTTTGGTCATTGACGATGATTTTGGGCGTCCCGTCTTCCACCTGGACGGCACTGACATAGCCGGTCTGCCCGTCCTTCAATGCGACCGCCCTGCCCAGCAAGGCATTGGCATTGGTAAATTGTTGCTCGGTGCGCAACTCGGAAACCCCCGTCTGGATCTGCGTGGCTGTTTGCAGCGAGTTGAACTGGGCCAACTGAGTGATGTATTCCGTATCGCTCGTCGGATTGAGCGGGTTTTGGTTGGTCATCTGCGTCATCAACAACTTGAGGAATGAATCCTGGTTGAGGATGTCCGACTTCGCTGTGGCGGTTGTCTCCGCCGCGGTGGCCGTGTTGCTGTACGAGCTGCTGTTTATTGCTGAGACTGTCATATTGTTATGCCCAGGTTTCCCACTGACGCGATCGCAGGTGTGCAATGGCCTCAGTGCGAGTTAAATGTGTGGGGATTGTTGCGGCACCATCGTCCCC
>CAZIDG010000010.1:0-29369 GCA_964538065.1 uncultured Verrucomicrobiota bacterium | reverse complement strand
ATCGGGCCTGATCACGGCATCCACAGTTGTCGCGCTGACTCTCTTCATCTGCACGGCTTGCGCCTGCACCACTTCAGCCACCCGGTCCCAGGATTGAGCCGAAGCCACCGCCTTGTCGCTGGCAGACTCCGCCTGCGGCAGGTGAACCGCCGCTGGGGTGGCAGGCATGTTGCCCGGCAACGCACTCTCGGAGTCTGCAGGCTTTTTCACAACAGACTGAGCCTTGCGCCCCGATTCCCTGGTTACAGCAGAAATGGGTTCGCTCGGCACTTCCTGCCGGGAATGCCGGGTCATTTCATCCATTTCAACCGTTTCTTTCATGGGCACCTGCCTTTTAGCATCGGGTATGCCACCCACGGTTCCCCCCCCAGGTTCAACCAGACGTTGCTTGGTGGAATCGACCTCATCACCCGTGGAAATCGATCCATTTTTATCACTGTTTTCCTGCGTAAATACCTTACTGGAAGGAATTTCCTCTCCTGATGCCGGATCGGCACCCGGACTATTCACTGTCGGATTCGGTGGGCCGGAGTCCTGAACCTCAACCATCCTGGCCTCTTGGGGAGCCATCGGCAGTTTTTGCCCATCGACCGATTCAGCCTTGCCATTCTGGCCCTCTGTCAGAGGTACATTCTTCTTGGATTGAAACGCTTGAGAAGGGGTTACTGGCTTTGGGAGAGATTGTGTATCCGGGGAGGATGGCTCAGACGTGTTGAGATGTGTATCTAATTTATCTGGAACATGTTTTGTTGATTCACCGGGAGACGATGCATTGGGTGATGAAACCCATCTTTGCATGGGGATGGACTCTTCGGGCATCGGCTTATCCCTCAACGCCCCGCCCGTGGAGCTGACACCTTGCGATGCAACCTGGCGAGCCGAATTCTCAACCTCTTGATTTACAGGCAAATAGAATGATGCCCCCATGGTAACGGCAACCGATATCCCCAGACTATCGCCAGTGCCACGGATCGAATCCAATGCGGATCGAACCTTTTGGGGCATTTCAATCCGTATGGCTTTTTCCTGGACGTCAATGAAGGAATCGGATGTCCCCGGCATCAGCACCTGGTCGATGGACTCATTCTCCATATCCTCCCCAGGGGGAATGATCTCACTCTGCATGAATGTGAAGGGCGTCAGGCTTGTGGCTTGCGATTTCGAACTGAAGCCTTTACCACCGTCCACTGTACCAGCGGTGTTCGGGATCATTAATTGGACTTTTTGGCGGGAGCTGTCCGTGTGACTGATAAACGCAAACGGTCAGAAATCAAGGCAGCCCGCCGGTTGTCGTTTTCCCCCCCCTTGGCAAAGGCCTCGAGGATGGGCGCTGTTTCCCCCTCTTTCATGAAGGCAAGGATTTTGACAATGCGTTCCTCGTCCATCTCTTTGAGCACATTGGCCGCTGCTTCAGGAGTCATGGCGGCGTAAATTTTGACCAGTTTCTTAAGGTTGGGTATCTCCTCCTCGCGCACGCGAACGACATTTGTGTCGAATTCGCGCTGCATCTGGAAGACCTTCTGTGTGATCTGGTTAAGCTCCGTGCGTTCGTTCTGGAGCCGCAAGGAGAGCTCATTCAGTTGTTGTTCCTTGAGGACGAGAGCTTCTTTTTCCTGTTTTAATTCGGTAATGAGCTGCTGGATCTCCTCGCTGCGAAAATTCCATGAGGCATCCACATTGGGCCCCGTCTCCTCCTCCTGCACCTCGGCAACAGGTCGGACGGGTTGTAACTTTGGCCACAGGGCGATGGTGGAACCCAAATAGCTGAGCATGGCCACGACCAGTGCCACCCAGGGAGATTGAAGTATTCGAACCATGTTAATTCCAAAGCATGTCGCTTATTTTGACACCGGCGGCGTTTTCAGTGGAGGCCATGCGCACCGCCAGTTCATCCAGCGTCTTCTGGTCCTCATGGGCCACAACCTGATCATATTGCGCCTTTTGCTTATCCCGGTATTTGTCCACAATCTCGCGTTGCTGCCGGGCCGCCAGGTACTGCTGGCGTCGCCGTTCCTCGGCCAGCACCGCCTCCTGCAAGGCTTTTTCCAGCGCCTTGGCTTGAGTTTCCAGGAATTGGCTGCATCCCACAATTTGCTGTAATTGTGCCGCCGTCGCCCCCGAGGCCAGCAAATCCTGTTGGTGGCGCCAGGCGACCTTCAATTCCTCCTGCGCGACCTGCAACCGATCAGCAGCCTGTTGGCGGGCCAGAAGCGCCTGGGCATACTGCTCAAGCGCGGTTTCCTCCTGACGTTGGCGCACCACGCGCACAGCTTCCAAGGTGAATCGAAATGCTTTCATGATGCCTTATCCTTTGCGCACCGGTGCGGGAGCCGGCTGGCCATGTTGTTCAAATACGCTGGACAGTTTCCGCCAACTATCCGAAGCACTAAAGCCCTCATCCACTGCCTGGCGCAGAAATTGATTCAAAGGCTCATTCAACCGAATGGCCTGGTCGATGGTTGGATTGCTGCCAGCGGGATAGGCGCCAATGTTGATCAAATCCTGATTCTTGCGATACACCGCCAGGGCCTCACGCGCCTTTGCCATCACTCCCAATTGTTCGGGCGTCAGCAAGTCGCGGGTCAAGCGGCTCACGCTGGGCAGGACATCGATTGCCGGATAATGATTGAGGGCTGCAAGATCACGGCTGAGAACAATATGGCCGTCCAGGATCGAACGCACCGTGTCGGCAATCGGATCGTTCATGTCATCCCCCTCGACGAGCACCGTGAAGAGGCCGGTAATGGACCCATTCTCTCCCATTCCAGCCCGTTCGAGCAATTGAGGAAGGAGAGAAAACACGGATGGTGTATAGCCGCGCGTGGTGGGAGGTTCGCCAATGGCCAGGCCGATCTCGCGTTGGGCCATGGCAAAACGGGTCACCGAATCCATCATGAGCATCACATTCAAACCTGCATCGCGATAATACTCAGCGATGGCCATGGCCAGAAAAGCCCCTTTTAAGCGCACCAGGGCCGGCTGGTTCGAGGTGGCCACCACGACCACCGATTTGGCCCGTCCGGCTTCATCGAGGTCCTTTTCCAGGAATTCGCGCACCTCGCGGCCACGTTCGCCAATGAGGGCAATCACGTTGACATCCGCCTCGGCATGGCTGGCGATCATGCCCAGGAGCGTGGATTTGCCCACACCACTGCCGGCAAAAATGCCCAGGCGCTGTCCCCGTCCACAGGGGATGAATGTATCCAACGCCTTGATGCCCATCTGAAAGACCTGGCTGATGCGCTTGCGTTTAAGAGGATGAGGTGGCATCAGGTTGAGGCTGGTTTTTTGATCCGCAATGATGGGTCCTTTGCCATCCAAGGGCTGACCCAGGCCATCAATGACCCTGCCCTTCAACGCAGCCCCCACCGCAATTTCCAGCGGTTTACCCAGGGCCACCACTTCGCTGCCAGGGTACAAACCATGAATCTCGCCCAGAGGCATGAGTAGAAGACGCTGATCACGGAAACCAACCACCTCCGCCAGTGTATGTCCTTCGTGATGAACGGATTCAATCCGGCACACCTCCCCCACTGCCGCCATGGGACCTTCCGATTCCACGACCAGGCCCAACAACTGGGTGACATGGCCACGTTTTTCAAAAACGCGGGTCTGCCGAGACCGTTGGAGCAGGTGCCCCAGGCGGTTGCGACTATCGTTCAGTACGGTCTCATCCATCATAACTTCAAAGCATCACGTAAAATCTCAATCTTGGTCTCGCGTCTGGCATCGATCATCCCAAAACGGGTGTAAACGATGCAGCCGCCAGGACCAACGTCGGGCGAGGAAGTCAGCCGAATGTTCTGTGGAAGGGCCTGAGCTCCATCCGAACCTGGTGCAGACTTTTGGAGGAGAGCCAGATCCTGGGGATTGAGGCTCACTTCGAACTCGGTTTCCTGCTCGACCTCGCTGATCGCCTGATGAATCACCGCCTGAACCATTTCTGCGGAGATGGGCATGTCGGCAACAAGTTTGCGGGCGGTTTCAAGGGCCAGTTCAACCAACACTTTTTCAGTTTCCTGAACCACGCGGGGCACCGCGGCGCTGAGTGAGTTAAGAACACCCTGTTGAAGCTCCGATAGTTCAGAGCGTTGACGCAATAGTTGCGCGCCCAAAGCCTGCTCCCCCTCCCGTTGACCCCGCTCGAAGGCCGCCTGTTCCCTGTCGTGCGCCTCCTCCTCGGCAATCGCGGCGGCGGAGCGGGTGCCGGTGCAAAGCACGGCACGCAATGGCTGGGCAAATCGCACGCTGTCACGCCACGGATTCATATTTCATCTTTTCGCGCGCTTCGCTTAGATCGAGCTCGCCTTCGCTTTCGAGGTTGCGCACAGCATCGATGATCTTGAACTGAGCAGCCTCGATTTCCTTCAAGCGCAACGGCCCCAGGAAACTCATTTCCTCGTTCACCGTCTCGGCCGCGCGCTTGGATATGCAAGACAACAAGGTATGTTTGAGCGTCTCGCTGGCCGTCTTGAGGGCCACGGCAAGATCGCGCATATCGATCTCGCGCAGGATCTTCTGCAACGAAGGCTGATCGAGTGTGGCGAGGTCTTCGAACGTAAACATCTTCTGCCGAATGGCTTGACCCAATTCAGGATTCCGCTCGTCCATGGCCAGCAGAATGCTCTTACTCACATTCTTGTCCAGGGCGTTGAGCACGTTGGCGGCGGCTTTCAAACCACCCGTTTGATGCAACGCGCTGGGATGTTTGCCACCCATCTTGGTAATCAACACATCCACAACCTTTTCCACCACCTCAACCGGCGTCGGCGCCAGGGTCGCCAGGCGTTCAATGACCTGCTCGCGCATCTCAGGACGCAACAACGAAAGCACCTGCGAGGCCTTTTCGGCACTGAGATAGCTGGCCACCAGCGCAATCGTCTGGGCCTGCTCGCCTTTGATCATGTTGAAGACCTGCCGGGCGTCCATTTCGATGATTTGCTGCATCACGCTTACGCTGGCCTTGTTGGGTGACACCCGTCCCAGCACATCCGAAGCCTTGAACAGGCCTACCGCCTTCTCAAGCACGCTACGGGTATAGTCCGCTCCCCCCAGCATGGAGGTGCTGCCGGCGAGAGCCACGTCGGTGAATTCGCGAAGGATTTCCTTTTGCAGGTCCTGACTGACAAGGTCCAGCTTGGCCATTTCCGCCGAAATGGAGTCCAGCTCCATTTCTTCCATGCCCTTGAGCACTTGAGCGGCACTCTCAGGCCCCAAAATCACCAGAAGCACGGCAAGCTTCTGGATTTTGGTCATCTTGGAAATGTCCGTCACCGGACCGGCATTTTCAGAGGAGGCAGACATAGTAGTAATGGCTATGAAGGTTTGGTCGGATTCTTACTCCGGGTGAGCCAATTCCGAATGGCTTGGGTCATGTTGTCCGGATTCTCCCGAACCAACCGATTAAGAACATCTGCAGTTACAATGCCCGGCTCGGGCTGGTTTTTACGGCTAGGCACCCAGTCATGGCCATTGCCGTTCCCATTGCCGCCCAACTCCCCCACGGGAATGCCCACTGGGATGGACTCGATGGGGGTCTGTTGAAAGGTTCTCCAGAAGAAGAAGAGCACCCCCAGAGCCAGGGCAGGATAGATGAGGTTTTTAGCCAGGCCCCACCACATTTCATGTTTCTGCTGCTGGTCGAATTGTTTGGTCAATTCGACGCCAAACTGGTCATTGAACGGCATTTCCTCCAGATTGAGTTCATCCTGGCGGGTGCCGTCGGCGGCCAACTGCAATCCCAACGCGCTCTGCACAATGTTCTTAAGGCGCTTGAGCTCATCATCGGAACGAGGAACAACCTTGCGATTGGCGCCTTCCCCTTCCATTTTGGCCGCCACAAAAACCGCCGCTGAAAGCCGTTTAACGCCGCCTGGAGCCATGGTGACATTGCTGGTGACGCGGTTGATCTCGTATTCGCTGGTGGTGGTCTTTTTCTTGGTGCGGGAATTGTTCAGGGGATTGGATGAGGCATTATTGGTCTCCGAGCCCAGGTTTGTCGTAATTCCAGCCACACCACCCCCGGAGGCTGTCGTCATGTCGGAGGTTTCATCGTCCACGGTGGATGTGCGGATGACCTGTCCTTCGGGATCAAACTTATCCTCCAGCCGGGTGATGGTGTCGAAACTAAGTTCGGCAGCGACACGCACAATCGCCTGCCCCGGCCCCAGGACCTTGGTCAGCATCTCTTCGGCCTTGCGGGACAGGTCCTTCTCCATGGCCTGGCGGATGGTGAGTTGGGTGGCGCTCAAACCCGCCACCGAATCGGTATCGGAATTTTCAGAAAGGACATTCCCCTGATTATCGACCACGGTCACATGGTTGGCCTGCAATCCTTCCACAGCATTGGCCACCAGGAAGCGGATGGAATTGACTGTCTGGGGCTCCAGACGCCCCTGATTGCGGGTCCGGATGAACACCGAGGCGGTGGGTCGGCGCTGACTGTCGGTAAGAAGGCGGTTTTCAGGCATCACGATCATCACCCGCGCGGCATCCACCATGTCCAACTGGCCGATGGTGCGGGCCAGTTCACCCTGCACGGCACGGACGTAATTGGCCCTCTGCACAAAATCAGACAAGCCGAAGTTCTGTTTATCGAAAATCTCGAATCCAACTCCTTCCCCACCCCGGGGAATGCCACGCGTGGCCAACTGCATCCGCATGGAATAAACCTTATCGGTGGGCACGTAAATTGAGCCGCCTCCCTGCCCGATCCGGTAGGGGACCTTTGCCTCGTCGAGGACGGCGACCACTTTGGCCGCTTCGCCTTCGTCCAGGCGACCGTACAGAAGTCCGTAATCTGCCCGATTACTCCAGATGGCCAAGCCAATAAGACCGCCCACCACCATCAATGCCGCAGCCAGCACCGTGACACGCTGGTGGATGCCCAGCTGTTTCCAGATGGCCCCCAGTTGCGTTCCCAATTGTGACAAACTCTTGATCATGTTCGTACGTCCCGAAGATTATCGCGCCTAGACTTGCATCCTCATGAGCTCCTGATAGGACTCCAGAAGCTTGTTCCGCACTTCCACCATCAACTGAAAGGACACGCTGGCTTCCTCCATCGCTATCATGGTCTGGTGAAGTGACACATTGTCACCCGCCATCATGCCATTGACCGCATCGTTGGCTGCAACCTGTTTGGCGTTCACGTCCTGAACCATGTTCGACAGCATGTCGCCGAAATTGGTGTTGGGCGTGGCGGTTACCGCCGTTGTCGAACCCGGACTCAGTGTCTTAAGCTCATTCGCTGGCACCACGTTGATGCCGGGAGCCTCCCCTGCCTTGGGCACCGAGGGCACCTGCCGCACCTCGGGGCTCATAAACTGGCGAATGGCGCTTAATGGACTCATGGTTGGAGCAGCTTAAAATTAACGTTTACCAATGCTCAGGGTTTGCAGGGCCATGTTGCGGGCATTTTTAACCACCGCCAGATTGGCCTCATAGGCCCGCGAAGCGGTCAGATAATCCGCCATTTCCTCGTAGGTATTGATGTCGGGCATGGAGACCATGCCATTGGCATCAGCATCGGGATGACCCGGGATGTAAACCGAACGAGGAGGACGGTTATCACTTTGAATCTTAGCCACTTGCACTGTTTGGGTCTGCAAACCGCCACCGTTTTGTCTGTTCTGGGCGTCCGCCAGAGCGGCTTGAAACACCACCTGTTGACGCTGATACGGTAATCCGTTGGCCCCGCGGGTGGTATTGGCATTGGCGATGTTTTGGGCGATAACCTCAAGGCGGATGCGTTCCGCATTCAGTGCGGAACTCGAACTCGAAATGCCTGTTAAAACGTTCATCATAACTTCACCTATGATTTACCGGTGATGGCCAGACGCAACTTAAGGAGGGAAGCGTTGATCAATTGGGTTTCCACCGTGTGAGCCATCGTATTCTGGTTCATCTGCAACAGCTCTTCCTCCAGGTTTACTGTGTTGCCGTCCAAGCCTTTGGACGTTGCCGTGGTGTCGACTGCAATCTGTGGCCGCAACTGCTGAATTTGATTCACCGATTTTCCCGCCACCGCCCTGCTGAGTTCCGCCTTAAAGGACGGATTGACGTCCACCCGCTGATAACCGGGTGTTTCCATGTTGGCGATGTTGCTCGCAAGCGCCTCGTGACGCATAACGGTCGCGTCCAGCATCTTTTTTGCTGCAACATAATTTGTCTGACTGAACAGGGCGTCGATCATGGCCTATCGCATTTGGACTCGGTTAAGCACGCCCTGTGCCACAAATGTAACCCATTGCAAAACAGTATATTGCCATTCAAATTGCCCCGGCACTGGGCAAATAATGCCACCCCCTGCCTCACCACTAGGCAAGGTTGACCTCCATTCAAAGTGTCCTCAACTGCTGTTTTTGGAGAGGGTTAAGGCATACATTAGTAATATTATTTGTTTTATAATGTTTCATCTCACTCTTGCCTGCTGGGCTAACCCAGCACCAACCCATTCGTACTGATTGGAATCCCCCCTCCCCGGTGGGGCCAGAGGGTCTGCAACAAAGTTGCGGTCAATTGGCTTGCGGTGCATTCCCCCTATCGTGTATCCAAAGAAAACGTCGTTTCATGGAAAACCTCTTATTTGAAAGTACGAACGGGCGTTCGCCCGCAGTGGATTTGCGTGAAGCCTTGCTCAAGGGCCAGGCACCGGATCGCGGTTTATATCTCCCGCGTCAGTTCCCCCGGCTGTCAGAGACCCAAATCGCGCAATTTGCCCAGTCCTCCTACCCTGAAATAGCCTTCACCGTCCTCAGCCAATACACGGCGGGCATTGTGGAGGAGAAGACGTTACGTCGACTCTGCGAGGATGCCTACAATTTCCCCGTGCCGCTTGAACCCATTCGTGACCGTGTGCATGTCATGCGGCTGGACCAGGGTCCCACAGCCTCCTTTAAGGACTTTGCGGCCCGGATGATGGCGCGGCTCATTGGCCGCATCCTTGAGCAAAGCGGGCGCGAGTTGATCATCCTGACCGCCACCAGCGGCGACACCGGCTCGGCCGTGGCCAGCGCCTTCCACAAGGTGCCTGGCGTCCGGGTGCTGGTCCTGTTTCCGAAAGCCGAGGTCAGCAACCGCCAGCGCAAGCAGATGACGACACTGCGGAACAACATCCGCACCATCGCGGTGGACGGCAAATTTGATGATTGCCAGGCCTTGGTGAAGCTGGCGTTTGCCGATGCCAGCCTGGCCGCATTGCCGCTTTCCTCAGCCAATTCGATCAACATCGGCCGGTTGTTGCCCCAGAGCGTTTATTATTTTTATGCCGCCTCGCGCCTGGCCAAGCCAGGCGAACCGCTCGTGATCGTGGTACCCTCGGGTAATTTTGGTAACATGATGGGAGCCACAGTAGCCCGCAAGATGGGCCTGGCCGTCAAACGATTGGTGGTTCCGGTCAATGGGAATGATGAATTTCCGCAGTTCCTGGCCACTGGCCAATACCAGAAGATCGATCCTTCGCGCAACTGCCTCTCCAACGCCATGAATGTGGGGCATCCGAGCAATCTCGCCCGTTTGGTGGCGCTCTACGGCGGCCAGATGGACGAAATGGGCCAGGTGCACAAGGCCCCCGATTGGACAGCCATGCGACGGGACTTGTTTTCAACGTCGGCGTCGGACGAACAGACACGAGAGTCCATCCGGGATGCGTGGGAAAAGCACCATGTGCTGTTGGAACCCCATGGCGCCGTGGGCTGGAAGGGTTTCCTGGACTATGAAAAGGCTGAACCGCTGGCGGGCTCCCCTGCCGTGCTGCTCGAAACCGCACATCCGGCCAAATTCCCCGATGAAATCGAGCGAAACCTGGGCATCACACCAACCGTACCGACTGCCCTTTCGCGTCTGGATGATCTGAAGGAAGATTACGACTCGATGACGTCGGATTATACCGCGTTCAAGGAATACCTGCGGGCGCACTACTCCCATTAAGGGATTCGCGCCCTATTCCACCACTGAGCGGGACTCCAGCCGCGCCCAGGTCAGTAATCAAACAGATCCTTGAGGGTCCATTGGGCTCCTGCAGCCCGGTTGAGCGCATTGAGGATCTTGGACTGGGTATTCAGTGTGAGCCGTCGTCCCTTGCAGGCACGCGCCACCATTTTATGGGTGATCATCTCAGTGGACGCCTCCACGAGATCGTGGGGTTTGAGTTGGCGTTCCCGCATGATCCTGGCGATGGGCTGCTCGCCCAAATTCCGTTCGATGCCCTCGTTCATGGCTTCTGACCTCCCTGTCGGCCGCTTCGGCAGGCACCTCCTGCCCACAGTTCGACGAGCTTGATGCATGCCTGGACGGCCAGTTCCATGTCCTGCACCACCACCCATTCCAGGGGACCGTGCACATTATGCATGCCACAAAACAAGTTGGGTGTGGGCAGACCCAATTCCGTGAGGCGGGAACCATCGGTCCCACCCCGCACCCGTTGGTCCTTGGGCGTCAAACCGGTCCTTTCGAAGGCGGTCCGCGCCATTTCGACCGGCGTCATGTTTTGCCGCAACCAATAGGCCATGTTCCGGTACTGTTTCCTGATCCGGCACGTGATTTTGGCCCCGGGATAGGCCGCCTGCAGACCGCGGCAAGCCCCCTTGAGGATGGCGTGTTTGGCAGCCAGTCCCTCCAGCTCGAAATCCCGAAGGATCAGTTTCACGGTGGCTCGATCCACCCCGCCCTCAATGTTTACCGGATGGATGAATCCCATGGCACCATCCGTGGTCTCCGGGGCACATTGTTCGCGTGGAAGGGACACGAGCAACTTGGAGGCAAGATAGGCTGCGTTGATCATCCCCTTGGCGCGGGCCTCGCCGGGGTGCGTGGAAACGCCCTCGATCTCAACTGTCGCGGCGTCAGCGGAAAAGGTTTCCCAATTCAGTTCACCTGGAGAGTGGCCATCCAGCGTATAGGCCACCTGGGCGTTGAGCTGTCGCAAATCGAGATTGTCCACCCCCCGGCCGATCTCCTCGTCGGGCGTGAAGCAGAGCCGGATCGGGCATCGTTTGATGGCGGGATACCTGAGCAGATGGCTGGCAAAAGACATGAGCACCGCCACACCAGCCTTGTCGTCCCCCCCCAAAAGCGTGGTGCCACTAGCGGTCACCAGGTCCTTTCCCAGGGCGGCGCGCAGCTCCGGATCGGTTTTGGGGTCCAGGACAAGGGCGGGATTATCGGGAAAACGGATGACACCACCATCATACCGGCGATGCACGATGGGCTTGACGCCGCTGCCTGAAAAATCCGGCGCCGTATCCACATGCGCCAGGAAGGCCACTGTAGGCACATCCCGACGCTCCGACGTGCCGGGCACCGTCGCCAGCACATACCCATGCGCGGTCAACTCCACATCGGCGGCCCCCATGTCACGGAGTTCCTGGGCCAGCATCTTCAGCAAGCTCCACTGTCCCGGAGTGCTGGGACAGGTGTTTGAGCGATCGCTGCTCTGCGTATCGATCTGGACATACCGCAGGAAGCGCGAAAGTAGTGTATCAACCATTGGCTGATTCCCTAAACCAGAACGCGATGGAGTGCAAGCCTGAGGATGATGGAATAAAAAGCACTGTCCGACTGTCTGGCCGGCTTCAAGTAGTGTGATAGGGAGCGACCACTATGTGCATTGGGCTTTGGGGAATATGACACCGGCCAGGAACCATCAGCCTCGGTGGGCTTTGAGGGCCTGCATCAGCCGATCCAGTTCCAGGTCCATGGGACCCTGCAGGCTCCGCACGTGATCAAGGTCCAGGCTCCGGGCTGACTTTTCAATCTGTTCGAACACCTTTTGGAGTGCATCGGCAGCCATGTTGGCCGCCGCACCCTTCAGGGCATGGGCCTCCAAATGAATTTGCGAGGTATTGCCAGCAGCAATGGCCTCCTTGAGGTGCTGGACACGCTGGGGAACATTTACGAGGAATAAGTCGACAATGCGGGCATACAATTCACTGTCGCCGCCCAGGCGATCGAGCAAGCTGACCGGATCAAACGCCGGGTGAGGCGTGGATTCCTTCGTATCAACCTTTGTGTCAACCTTGACGTTGATGGGTGGCGACGGGATGCAAACATAACGTCCGACCGCTTCCAGCAATTGCTCTCGTTGGATGGGTTTGGTGAGATAGGCATCCATGCCGACGGCCAGGCATTGGTCCTTGTCGGTTTTCATGGCATGAGCCGTCATGGCCACCATGGGCAGATGACGCCGGGAAGCGCCTTCCAGCTCCCGGATTCTCCGGGCCGCCTCGTAGCCGTCCATCTCGGGCATGGACACATCCATCAAGACGAGGTGATAGGAGGTTTTCTGGACGGCCTCGACTGCCTCACGGCCATTGCCTGCCAGATCGACCTGATAACCAGCGTTATCGAGAATGCCCTTGGCCACCATCTGGTTGATCAGGTTATCCTCGGCCACAAGAATCCTCACCTGGCGCCGCTGGTCGGGCGACAATTCCCTGCTGGCCGGCAGACCAGGTGCATGCGCTGATTCCTCGGCCTCCTTGCCCATGGCATTGGCAAAACGGGCGGTAAACCAGAAGGTGGAGCCCTGGCCAGGTTCGCTCGCAACCCCGATTTCACCCCCCATCATTTCGACCAGGCGCTTGCAGATCGCCAATCCCAGGCCCGTGCCACCGTATTTGCGGCTGGTGGAGGAATCCACCTGCGAGAAGGTCTTGAACAAACTCGAGAGTCGATTGGGGGGAATCCCGATGCCTGTATCCACCACCTCAAACCGAAGCTGTGCCGGTGAAAGCCCTTCACCCTCCATGCGCACCCGGATGGCCACACCGCCCTGCTCGGTGAATTTAAGGGCGTTGCCGAGAAGATTCGTGATCACCTGGCGCAGGCGCAAGGGATCCCCCATCAGCCGGCGTGGAACCGCCGCATCAAGGGTGCAAGACAGAGCCAGATGCTTCTCCGAGGCCTTGACCCGAAGCAAGTCCACGGTCTGGCTGATGTTTTCCCGCACATCGAACCAGATCGACTCGAGCTCCATTTTACCAGCTTCGATTTTGGAGAAATCGAGCAGGTCATTGAGAAGACACAACAGGGATTCCGCCGACGAGCGCACACACTCGGAAAAATGACGCTGTTGGGTTGTCATCGGCGTTTCCAGAAGAAGGCCAGCCATGCCAATGATGCCATTCATGGGGGTGCGGATCTCGTGGCTTATGTTGGCCAGGAAAGCGCTTTTGGCCATGTTGGCCGATTCCGCCTGAAGGGCGAGTTGGTTGGCGCGGGAAATGGCTCCTTCGAGTTGGCTGTTCAGGGATTCGGCCTCTCTTACCGAGGCCTGGAGGGCCTCCTTGGCGCGTTTGAGGGCTGTGATGTCGGTGCCTGCGCTAATAAACTCCATCAGTCGCCCCTGTGCATCGGGCACCCCCCGGTGTTCCCAGGAAATCCACATTCCCTCCCCATCCTTCTGCGGTATCCAGCCAAGACATTGAAGCCGGTATTGGGATTGTGACTCGATCTGGGCGATGAAATCCTCCAGGCGACTCGTCGCCGTATCCACCGTAAAGGCTCCCAGTTCCTCGTTCACCTTTTTCATGCCGGCATCATCAAGCTCAAGCCATTGACGCCCGAAGTTATTGCAGAACAAAACACGCCCCGAACGATGCCATCGGAGCAGGATGCAATTGGCCTGCTCCACCAACTCCCGATGGCGGACCTCAGAGAGGGCGATGTGATAATCGTGTTTGACCTCCAATTCGTGCCCCACAAAACAAATCATGATGATTGCAGCCACCATCAATACCACCGTGAGCGCACACAACCGTTGCAGACCGATGGATTTGTTCCAATCCGGCACGGCTTTGGTCATCGCCAGCACCGCGACAACATCATCACCCTCGCGATCCAGAAGAGGCACAAAGCCCTGGACTGACCATTCCACGGTATCGACAAGAACAAAGGCCCGGGCATCATTAAACAAAGCAAGCCAGGGTCCTTTATATGGGGCAAGCCACGGATCTGCAACCGACGGGGTCCGGGATGCAACACGAGTTGAAAAAGCGAGAGAACGCACTTGGTCATCCTCCCGGACCAACAAGCCGACCTCGCGACAAGACGGTGTCGATTGCGCCAGCTTGTCAAGGACACGCTTCAGGTCAGGATCTCGAACCACGGCAGATATGTGGGAAAAGTCACCCATGGCATGGAGAAGATCGGCACTCTCAGTGGAAGCGGCCATGCGCAGATCGTCCAAGTATTGAGCCTCGAGCCTGTCCTGGGCAATACGTCCTGCCAGACCGGTCGACCACCATCCGCAGGCGCACAACAACAACAGAACCGCCGGTTTGCCAAGCACAACCAGCCAGCGACGTCCTGATATTTTGCGATTGGGGGGACATGTGGCATGGTAATACCCCCATACGCCGAGAGCCACCCCAATCACCGCAACGCTCCTAATGGCGATCCAAATAACGGAACTGCCATACACCTCCCCCAACAAGGAACCTTTCAACGGCAGTGCGAAGGCGAGCTTTACTGCCAGCCGCGCCATCACCACACCCCACACGACAAGACAGCATAACGCCAAACGGATACTCATCCTCCCCCACCGATTGCCTTCATGCACGTTCCATGCTGTCAAGGCTGTCAGGAGAGCCCCCACCGGCGCCAGACATATAAACACTCCCACGAGCGGCCTGGCGCCGCCATACAGCCAAACCACCAGAACACCCATCAAGGAAATGACCACGTGGATCCATGCTGGCAAGGAAGGCGTGTGGTCCAGGTTCCAACGAGATCGGCCCCATTCCAACAACAGAATGAAAGAGGCCAGCATCACCCCGCCCTGGACGGCCATCAAAGAGGGTGTTCCTCCAAAAACAGGAACGAGCAGATCCACACCGCAGGCAATGCACTGTGCCGCCAGGAAAACGGCTGCGATGATCCAGTCTTTCTTCCGTTCCCATTTCGAGAGCAGATAACTGGTTATCATGGCAAAAAACAGCGCCAATCCACTGGATAAGTGAATAAGGTCCGTTCTTTGTTGAAACAAGGACTCCACCATAACCCGTTCATGTCTGGAGCGGGGAGACTGTCAGCGGGTTTCTACAGATCAAACTAATTCGCAATCAACGATATACTATCGATGCCGGGCGCTGACAGAGCCACGAAATAGGCAACACCATCACCTCGGCTATTTAGCCGGTTATTCTTTTATATCGGCATGTGACTTTGTTTCTGAAGGCACTATTTGTTCATCGTGGAAGGAGTCCATCCCGACTGGGTCCTTCGGAACAAACAGAGGAATGCATCAAGCCTCGCGACTTGTTCCCATGCAATGGAAATACATGCGTTCTCCACTATCCTGCAGGGCAGGATCTTAGCATGAGGGGGGAATGGAACGGTCAGTCTTCCGGTTTTGAGGAACGTCCCGTGAGGTCCTGCACAGCCTGGTCCACATTTTTGCCTTCATAGAGCATGGCATGGACCTCGTCGATGATCGGGGTCACCATGTTCAGGCGTCGACCCAGGAAATAGGCCGATCGGGCAGTGGGATACCCTTCTGCAACCGCAACCATCGTATTGAGAATATGTTCTATCTTCTCCCCACGCCCCAACCGCTCGCCAAAACCGCGATTCCGGCTAAGGCGGGAGAAGCAGGTCACGACCAAATCCCCCAAACCACTTAACCCTGAAAAGGTCTCGGCTTGAGCCCCACAGGCGACTCCCAGACGACGGATTTCCACAATGCCGCGGGTAATCAATGCAGCTTTGGAGTTATCACCATAGCCGAGGCCATCACACACGCCGGCAGCAATCGCGAACACGTTTTTCAGCGCCCCCCCCAACTCCACCCCCAGGACATCCGCACTGGTATAGACGCGGAAAGTGGGTCGATGGAACAGGTTTTGGACCAAATGAGCCGCTTGCGAATCCTCACTGGCGGCCACAATGGCCGTGGGGATGCCCCTGGCAACTTCCATAGCCAGAGTGGGACCGGAAAGTGCCACGGCGGAGGCGGATGGAGCGTTCTCACGCAGAATTCGCGTCATGGTCAGACCGGTTTCGTACTCGATACCCTTGGTAACCGTCACCACAGGACCATGATACGATTGAAGACAACGTGTCACCTCACGAAAGGCTTTGGATGGCACAGCCACCAGGACCAGCTCCGCGCCTTCCACGGCACGGTTCAGGTTGGTTTCCAAACGCCAAGTGCGGGGTAGATCGATGCCTGGCAGACACTGTTCATTGCGTCCTGTGCGCTCAATGGCCTCCAAATGCGAGGGTTTGTTTCCCCACAGGGTGACGGTGTGTCCCCCCTGCTGTAACAGGCAACCCAGCGCACTGCCCCATGCTCCAGATCCCAGAATGGTGATGTTCATGATCGATACTGAAATGACTTAAACCATTGCGGTCACGGAAATTGACCTAGGAAGACTTGGGATGATTCGAGTCTTTTTTACCGCGGAAATCGAAACGATTTTCAGTGCCCTTCATCAGACGGCGCATGTTTTCCCGATGTTTCCAGAGCGCCAGAATGCTGATGCCCGTGGTCAGAGCGACCAGCAACAGACTGCCTCCCCGCCACCACACCATCACTGGCAGGAGAAAGGCTGCGGCTATGGAGGCAACGGACACGTAGCGGGTTGTTACAAACACAACAATCCAACCTGCCAGCGTCAATAGGACGGCCGTGGGAGCCAGGGCGGCAAAAACGCCCCCTGTGGTGGCGATCCCTTTGCCACCTTTGAAATAAAGCCAGCAGGTGTACATGTGACCCAGCACAGCGCAAGCCGCCGCCATGACCAGCAAATGATCGCGATGTTCGGGAGCGGGAGCCTTCAACAAGGTTTGAACAGCGGGAGCGGCCCAAAAGCAGGCGACGAAGCCCTTCAAGGCATCGATCACAAGAACCGCAATGCCCGCCTTTTTGCCCAGAATGCGCAATGCATTGGTGGCCCCGATGTTGCCACTGCCCACCTTGCGCAAATCAATGCCTTTGGCCTTACCCACCAGGAAACCGGTGGGAATTGATCCCAACAAATAGGCCACGACAGCCGTAATGAGATAACTCATCCAATCCACATCGATACTGTAGGGAAACGCAGACCCCAGCAGCAAGAGTAATCCTCAGCATCAGATCTGCGCCATTTTGTCTCCAACCTGAGATCACGGTAAGCGTTGATTCCACACTTCCGCAATGGAGCCCGGTATAAGTGACTCATTGATTCTGCCCTGGGGCAGGATACTTTTTGGATGCATCGTCCAGAACGAGCACCCAATCAAGCATTTCGCCATAGTCAGGCGGTGTGAATTCGCGTTCCCCCATGTTGTCAAATTCACCCACGAAAGAGGCTCTGCCATCACGCGGATTGTACCACCATGCGTTTACCTTGGGGCCGGTCACCTTGTCCATGCGAACCTTGAATTTACGGCCCACGGGCGCATAAACCATGGCGTAGGAACCGTGGGCATCCCGGGTGGACACGAACCGATAGCGCCCTTCCCCCGGCACCGATGTGGGCACGCGATCGGTGACAATCACTGAATCATCAGGAATGCGACTTAGAAAGGGCCGGGATTCGATGAGCGCGCGCCCATACTGCATCTGCCCCGCACCAGGCTGTTTGATGGCCTCCTGCCAGGGCATGAGAGGATTATTGATCGGATCGCGCGGGGGCGCCCACATTTGCCAGACGGAGTGATGACCGTAGGTATGGCCGCAGGCGCCCGTAAACAAGTCCCAATAGAGCGGCCGACGCACATCCGAGGCGATGGAATGGCCATATTTTTTCGCCTCAAAGGATACGGGGTGGTCTTCGTAAAGGGGTTCCCCATCGATCACCGGCTTCGGTGGATTCAAATTGTAATCTGCACGAGTGGCATCATGGCGTCCGGTGAATTCAGCCACGTGTCCATTCTGGCGCATGTTGAAATCCAACCATGCCTCCTGGTGAAGCCACTGACTTGATCCGCTGCCTCCCGGCGGATGAAACGTGATGAGATGGGCGCCTCCATCGCCCTTGCGCAAACCGCGTGCCATGGCCTGGATGATCTGCTTTTGCTCGTCGTTTTCGATGGGGCGGTCGCCACCCAGAATCCAGATGATTCCAGCGTCCATATAACGGCGTCCAAGCCACTCGCCATATTGTTCGGCATTCACGACATTGAACACTGTTGGACCTGTGCCCCATTTTTTGTTCCATTTATCGCCCCAGGTTGGCAGCATGCCCACATAAAGGCCAAGGTCATTGGCTTTGGAGAGAATCCAATCCACATGCTTGAAATATTCCTCATTGGGCTGGGTGGGATTACCATGGATGAGCGGCTTCTGCCCATAGGCATTGTTGGCATTGATGCCATCCAATTCTGCCAGAACCACTGCCTGAATCACGGTAAACCTCTTGGCCGCACGATCAGAGAGGTAGAGCTGGGCCTCTTCGCGATTAAGGCGGTGGAAAAGTTCCCAGGCGGTGTCGCCCAAATAGAAGAACGGGGCGCCATCCTGCTTGACGATGAAACGATGATTATCGCTGATCTTAAGTCGGGGCAGTCCCGCCTCCACATCCTGATGAAGCATGACCGCCACCATCGTGGCAAGAACCACGGATATCATTCGCGCATTCAGGTTCATAGTGAGTCCGATTGACATTTTTCAACACCCCAGCAACTCCACCAGGCAAAGGGCATTTGCCCCTGGTGAAAGATATGCATGTTTCTAGCATGCCATCGTCACAAACACAGTCCAAAAGGGATGCCGCCGCCCCCTGTCCTTTTCAACTCCTGCGTGACTCCTTCCCATGGATCATCCTTTGATGGCCCACCGCGCAATCTCGCGCAGGCGGGGCGGCTTGCCCTGAAGCAGGATGCCCACCCGGAATATGCGGCCACCCAGCCAGACCATCAGAAAGGTGCACAGGATCACTCCAACCAACCCCACCACCGGATGCCACCAGGGGATGCCCGCTTGTGTCCCCAAACGCAAGGTCATGATCTGGGGTGTGAAAAGTGGAATAAACGACGTAATAACGGCAAAGGCGCCATTGGGCTCCTTGATGATCGGCACAAGAACAAAGAGAGGGAACATCATGGGTAACATGGCTGGAAGCATGAGCGTTTGAGCGTCCTTGGGATCGTTGCACGCCGAACCCAACGCCGCCAGAATCGCCCCCATCATCAATACGCCCAGAAGCAGGAACACGACAAACCAGGGAATCACGTGATACGGCATAAAGTGGGTCAGCGCCAGGCTGGCAAGCGTAAAGCCCCCCACGAGCAGATAGACCGACGAACCGGTCAGGGCCACGCCGACTCCGCCGATCAACTTGCCCCACATGAACTGCGTGGGTGTCACCGCCCCCAGCATGACCTCCGCAATGCGTTGAGTCTTCTCCTCCATCACAGCCTGCAAAGACGGCGTGGCCCCCATCATGAGCAGCATGAACATCATCATTACCGTAATGATGGGCACCAACACCGCCTCGGCTTCGTTGGTTTTTTTCGGCTGGTTGATGGCGCCACTTTTGGCATCGACTGAGACAAGGCCCGCACCCTCTACAGCCATCCAATTCAAAAGACTGTTGACCTTCTGGGCATCGATTCCGGCCTCCGCCAAACGCTGACGATGAATTTCATCATTGATGGGGCTGGCGATCCAGCGCCGCACATCGTCCAGGGCGGGATTCTTGGAATGATAGGTGATCAAGGTCCTGGAACTGTTGGTGGGAGGGTGAATGACTTCAGCTTGAATCTCAACAAACGCGTGCAACTGCCCGGCACGAACGCGGTCGGATAGCTCCAAACGCTGCCGGTCCATCGCCTGCTCATCCGGTTTCACCACCTCAATATTATAGGCAGGCTTAAGCTTTTTACCTGATTTTTCATGAAACACCTCGCTTTTATTGCGCGCCTCCGCCGCGCGTTGAATGGCGGGAGCAATCGTCCTGGCGTGGTCGATGACCGCGATGGTCTTGTCCGATCGGTCCACGTTCTTTTCCATCATCGCAGTGATCAAAATGGATCCCCCGCCTAAAAGGGGGGCCAGGATCAGGCCGATAATGAATCCCTTGGTACGCACGATCGCCAGGTATTCGCGAATGGCCAGCCGGATGATTTTATTCATGCCGCCACCTCCTGTGTCTGCGGCCGGGCGATGCGAACGAAGATATCATGCAAGGAGGGCTTGGTGATTTCAAACCGCAGCACTTGGGTGCGTTCCAAAAGAATGCGAAGCACCTCCTGGGCATCACCGTCCTGGCCCAGACGCAACTCCTGCAACTGTCCCAAATCATTCACCGCATCGACGCCTGGAAGATTTCGCACGGTTTCGAACCCGCCCGTCGTCTGCACATGGACGGTGTCAGCACCGTATTGATTTTGAATGTCCATCAGGGTGCCGTCGAGCACCTTGGCGCCCTGAAAGATCATGAAAATGAAATCGCACAGCGTTTCCGCCAGGTGCATGTCGTGCGTGCTAAGGATCACGGTGGTCCCCTGCCCTCTTAACTCAAGAATGGCTTCACGGAGGGTGTCGGCATTGAGCGGATCAAGGCCGCTGAAAGGCTCGTCGAGGATCAGCAACTGGGGCTTTGCCACCACCGCCATCAAAAACTGGACCTTCTGGCTCATGCCCTTGCTCAGCGCCTCGATTTTGCGATTAGCCCACGAGGTCATATCAAACTTCTCCAGCCAACGATCCACTTCCCGCGCCACGCCATGCCCCGCCTTGAGCCCGCCGTAGAAATTCAAGATCTCCCGCACACGCATGCGACGATACATGCCCCGCTCCTCCGGCAGGTATCCGATGCGGTCCGAACACGCACCGTGGATTGGGGCACCAAAGACACGCACCACGCCCTCGTCGGCGGGGTGAATGCCCATGATCATGCGCAAGGTGGTGGTTTTACCGGAACCGTTGGGACCGATGAAGCCATAGATGCTCCCACTCGGAACATTCAGGGACAAGGCTTTGACGGCAAGGGTCGTGCCAAACGCCTTGGTGACATTCTCCAGTTCGACAATATTCATACGCGACGATTCCAAACGCAGTATTGATCCCCCACTCAAGGCCACCCCATCTGTTTTCAACATGAATCGCTCCCATGATTCATGCAGACTGAAAAGCCCGTGTTTGAGGAAAAATATTTATGCGTTTGAAAACATGGTGGTTATTTTAGCCATTTTTTCAATAACATCAATAATATCCGAAATCCCACCCCCGTAAATCAAAGGGCGCGACACAGTCTAATATGCCGCGCCCTTTGCCATGAATCCCTTCAAGCGTGTTCTACGGTTTGACCGGGAGGAAATACACACCGCGGTAGCCCAACGGCAGCCAGACACCGCGGCCCAGAACACCGTCGCCATTGTCAGAGTTATACCAGACGCAATCCGAAGCATCACTCAGGCCGACCAACCGCAACTGAGCGGCGGTGGTCGCATCGTAGAGCCGCAGGATGCCATTATAGGAATTGACCGCCAGGAGTTTTCCAAAGGCGTCCATTTGATACGCCTGGGCAGGCACTGATACTGCGCCCGTCCGGATGAACCTGCCTGAATTGGACAACGTCCAGGTTTCCAGGTTGTGCATCTGGTTCGTCGTCGCATCGGGCGCGCCGATCAACACATCATTGCCAAGGACCAGGATGGGATGTGGCCAGACAGGCATCTTGAGCGAATCCACGAGATGGGCTGCCACACCATCATAGGCCAGGATATCCAACCGCTCGATATAATCGCTCTGGGCATCATACGTCCAATGATATCCCGAGGTGTAAAGGACTTCACCACCATGCGACACGCCCTGGAGCGTTCCCGGAATTTCGACAGGTTTGCGCAATACCGGTGTGGATGCATCGGCATAATCAACGACCTGCAGATAGTTGGGGTACACCCACTGTCCGGACACCACATTGGTGGTATATATGACCTGGCCTGTCTTCGGATCAGTACTTGAGGTTACTGTCCTGGGCCAAAGAGCCGGATCGTTGGTATATTCCTGCCACTCACTCGCCTGGTAACTGGCATACACCCGGTTGCCCAACACCCTGGGCTCGCTGATGCTCCAACGATTGGTGGCACTCAGCGTGATATCCGACATCAGCTTCGGCAATTCACCCGATACGTCGAAGGCAAGCAGTTGTCCCTGTGCATATCCCTGCCAATACCACGGGTAGTAGTATGCTGAATCCACCAAACCAACCCCGGCGCCCAGGCGAACATCACCCCACAGCCACGGCCACGACCAGCCGCTGGCAGACCATACAAGAGTGCCATTTTCAAGCCAGAACGGCTTGTAGGTCGTTGAGGAACCATTGCTGGATGTCACAGATGTGCTTCCCAGCAATTTAAGCTGAGGCAGCACAGTGGCATCAAACGTGGACAACAGGAATGTGGGACTTGGTTCGGCATTGGTACCAGCATTGTTCGCCAAGTACGGATAGGAATAATAACCCGGCGCCTGAGCCACATAGAGGCGGTCGCCCTGGATGGTGGCGCCGACAATGGACATGGCATTCGTCAACCTCGCAAGAGAAAGAACCGTATTCGGTTGATCCGCTTGGGCCACGCGGATCGTGGGCAAGGCGCTGTCACTCATGGAGTAGGTCTGTTTGGTCAACTCAATGAGATAATCACCATGGACCACCACCTGATCCACCGACCAGGCAAGGTCGAGTGTTGAGAGAACCACCGGTTTGTCACGATTCTGCGCATCCACACTCAGCAATTCAGTGCCAGACAGTGAAAGGATGCGATCCTGATACAAGGTGGCACGTCGAGGAGCCATGGGGTGTTCAATCACTCCGCGCAATTTCAGCGCATTCGTCGTATCCGAGTCCAACGCGAGGTCGATCAATTGCACTCTCGAGGCACTTCCGTTGGTGCCGTACCCCTGGTAAGGCACCAGGATCAACCCGTCGTCAGGCAATACCGCAAAGGCTTTTTCATCATAGTTGGCCTCGCTGTACGTATAGGACCCCTCCTCACCCAGCGAAACCTTGCTGACCAGGTAGGGATTCGAAACATCGGCGACATCGAAGAGCGACACGGCGGTCTTCCATTGATTCGAATTGTCGATTCCAATCGCCACCAATCGATTGCCATACGGCTGGATATAGGTGGACCACCCGGGCACCTGTAGTTCGCCCTTGATGGCTGGCTTGGCGGGATCGCTCAGATCCACCACCCATAGGGGATCCACACGGAAGAAGGTGACAATATAAGCGCGATCCCCATCAAACCGAGTGGCGTGCAACTGCTCGCCTTCAGCCAACTGCACCATGCCGAGGCGCTTGGGCGCTGTGGCATTTGTCAGCGTATATGTGGCCAACTCGGTAATCCAACGTCTGGAATCATCCCATTTCTGGTAGATGACCGAGAACACTTCATTGTTAAGGGACATCTTGAATTTGTCGTACACCTGTCCCTCCAACGGGATGGTTCCCATTTTGACCATGGTGCCATCCGCAGCAGTAATGTCTGCCAGGTAGACAGTGCTCCGGTACCAGTTGTCCGGATTATTCGCCGCCAGGAAGAAATACTCATCCGTCGCTGTCACCGCTGATTGGTATCCAGGATACCACAGCGTGGTACGCGAGACTGGCTGGGCGGGATTGGCCAGGTCGAACGAATTTAGCACGGTCCCCTGCTCCCAACTGCCATTGGCATCTCCCGCAATGGGACGATAATCATAGGAGGCCACATACAACGCCGTGCCCACCATGCGTGTTTCCTGGATGGTGCCTGTCACCGGCAACGAAGCGGCCTTTTGAGGAACACCGTCCACGACCTTCAAAATAAGCACCTCGCTCTGAATGGGATAACTGGACGTGCAATTTCCCTTCACCAGGAGCACCACATAGGGGTCCATGGCGTACATCTGCTCGCCGTAGGCCGACACAGAGTAGGTGCCGCGCAACACGGGAGTGGAAGGATTGCTAATGTCAATCACCTGCAATCCGCGATTCTGGTTGAAGAAATAAAGCGTCGCCCCGCTGATCTTCCAGATGTCCGATTCCACCACCTCGCGATCCTGGGTGTCGGTATTGGCCGTAGGCGTCCCGGTGCCATCACGGTAGTCCCAGGCTGCGGTACCGCCTGATGGTGAAGGAGCCGCCACATATTGTGTGGTTCCCTGGTAGAAAGTCATGGGCAGCACATCCGTGGCATCCGCCCGGACTCGTAAAACCTCCAAACGTTCTGTAAGGGGAACCGTGAAGTTAAGCGTGGACCCTTTGCCCTCAATGCGGGTCACAGCCACCGGAATCCATGTGCCCGCTCCCAGACGGGTGCGGCTTTCCAGGGTGACCTTCTTCACGCCGGTGGGAATGCTCACGGTGATCACCAGATTGGTGTCATCGAACCCTATGGCGGTGATAACCGGTTGTTCAGCAGGGGCATCCGCCCGGGCGAAGGGCAAGGCCGCAAGCCATACCCATATCCATAACACCGGCAAAATCAAATATTTGCATGGTTTGCATGTTTTCATACGCATCTTTCATTCTGATTACGTGGATCTGAAAAGAATCATAAGCATCTGTCAGCGCTGGCGGTTTGACGGAATGCCATCCTTGCTGGCTCCCGAAAAAACCGCCCTTGCAAAAGCGTCATGCCGCAGGAAACTCCTGCATCAATCCATAATATACATCATCCAGGGATTGGGACAATCTGAACATTATCAGGTGCATGCAGCCAGCAGACTTCAGCAAGGGACCGCCTGGCCCGACTCAAAGGCTGGTTTTCGGCTTGAGCAGCAGAAAACGGAGGTTAAGTTTTCCACATATGAACGCCGCATCTCAAGGAACTGGAATACGCACCTTTTTAGCTCTCCCGGTGGCGCCGGAGGTCGTAAAAACCTTGCGGGAGCTCCAGCAGGAGCTGCAACGCCGCATGCCGGAAGGGGCGGTGCGCTGGGTGCGGTCTGAACAGATCCACCTCACCTTCCAGTTCTATGGCGATGTCATCCAGGAGCGGATTCCCGAACTGGAAACGGTTCTTCGAACACTCTGTGCGGAGTCGCCTTGCATGACGTTGGGTGCGCGCGAGGTGGGATGCTTCCCCAACAACCGCGCTCCACGGGTGATCTGGACGGGATTGACGGGCGATCTCGATGTCCTGCGCCAGTTGCAACAGGCCGTCGCTCAGAAGACGCGCGAATGGGTTGAGAAGCCGGATGACCGCCCCTTTGAACCCCATCTGACGCTCGGGCGTGTGAACAAGAACGTCATGCCGGCGGAGTTGCGGCAAATCGGCGAATCATTGCGCACCATGCGGCCGGCCTCTTACGGCACCTGGGCCACTCATTCGCTGCGCCTGATGCGCAGCCAACTGAGCTCCAGTGGCCCGCAATACAGCGTTCTGAAGGAGTTGCCCCTGCGTCAGGCCTGATTACCGGGGTCCGCCCAGCAAACGGCGCTTGGGCCACAATTGGCGCGGCTTGAAGATGCCCACCGGGGTGATGATCCCGGTGATCAGATTGGCAGGCGTGACGTCAAAGCCCGGATTGCGCGCATGGCTGTCGGGATTGCCCACGCGCACATACTCACGCTGTCCCCGGGAATTGATGCCCCAGGCGCCCAGCACTTCGTCTTCGCTCCGCTCCTCGATCGGGATGTCCACACCGCGCCGCAGGTTCCAATCGATGGTGGAAAGCGGAATGGCCACATAGAACGGAATGCTGTGACGGTAGGCCAGAACCGCCTTGGTGTAAGTGCCGATCTTGTTGGCCACCTCTCCTGTGCGGCCCAATACGCGGTCGCTGCCCACAATAACCAGATCAATCTCCCCGCGCTGCATCAAATGCCCCGCCGCATTGTCGGCAATAATGTGGTGTTCCACGCCCTGCTGACTTAACTCCCACGCCGTCAACGTTGCACCCTGGGAGCGCGGGCGCGTTTCATCGCAGAAGACATGGAATTTCCTGCCGCGAGCCTGTGCGGCGTAAATGGGTGCTGTGGCGGTGCCAAAATCCACAAATGCCAGCCATCCCGCATTGCAGTGGGTCAGGATGCGCATGCCGTTTTTGATGAGCGTCGCACCATGGCGTCCAATGGCCTCGCAATGCTGGGCATCTTCATCGGCAAAGGCATGGGCCGCTTCAAGGGCCAGGGCCTGCCGTTCCGCCACCGTGGCCCCCCGCTTGAGTTGGACACGCACGATGTTCATGGCATTGACAGGATCCACGGCCGTGGGGCGCGCATCTTTCAACGTGGCATAGACGTCGTCCAGATAACTTTCAAAGGCGTTCACATTGTTGCCTTTAAAGGCGCAAGCGCCCTGCGCAAGCCCATAGGCGGCAGTGGCGCCAATGGCGCCGGCTCCGCGCACAACCATGTCCTTGATGGCCGCGGCAGTCTCACGAAAATCCTTGGTGGCCACGACTTTAAACGCATGGGGCAAAAGCCGTTGCTCAATCAGGAGCACGGCATTCTTTTTTGGATCAAAATCCACCGTGCGATAATGACGCGTTTGTTTGCCTATGGTGACGTTCATAATAAATGGAAGATCCCTTTAGCCCTTTCAGGAGCATGTTGTTATTCGAAGCCCGGTCGAGTGCGATGAAAATCAACACCCCTCAACGAATCTTGACCGATATGGATTTAACCCGCTCGCGGATTCTCCGGTAGAGCGGATGACGGCGCAGGGCTCGCAGATCGGGGTCCCGCGACATCCATCCGAAATCTCTGTATCCCAGGCAAATGGAACGATCCAGGGAGAAAACCGCCTCCTCGAATTGTTCCGCCAGGGCGTAGCTGCATGCCAGGTTGTAGTGAACCAGCGGGTCCTCCGGGCGCAGCCGGGCCAGTTGCTCATCCACCTTTAAACCGTCATTGATGCGCCCACGACGCGTGTAATCGTCTCCCAGGAGACGCAAGGCATCCACATATTCGGGGTCGCGGCGAACCAATCCCTCCACAAAGCCGATCTCCACATCCAGATCGTGCTTTTGCTGGTTGGTCAATCTTCCGCCTGTTGACTGTTTCTTTGGCATACTTCGAACGATGCCATCATCCCATAGCTGGAAATGAAGTCAAGATGGGGACCCATTGAGGAGCCATTTAAGAACCATAACTACTTGATTGAGAACCAGATCGGCCTCAGGAATTCAGTTCCTTGAGCAGAAACGTTGCCTCGGCCATAGGTCCTTGGTGATGTTGGACTTGCGCCAGTTGGAGGGCCGTTTCAAGGGTTTGGCGGGCTTCCTGTCGCAAACCCAGCGCGATCTCGCACTTTCCCAGCAGCATCCAGGCGAGCATCCAATCCGCTTTGGCCTGCACCGCGAGTTTGAACTGCTCACGCGCCTGGGCGTGCTGCCCGGCATCAAAATAGGCCTTGCCCAGACTGAACCGGGCCAGTTCGTTATCCGGCGCCTGCGCGAGCAATTGTTCGTATTTGGCGATGACATCATTCATGGCAAATCCTTACCGGGGACGTATAAGCAGTTCTTCCACAATCGCACGCGAGGGCAGGTTGATGGCCAGCCAGACACACTCGGCCACATCCGAGGGCTGGAGCATTTTCTCCCGGGCTTCGTCTGCGGGGGGCGTGGGACGGAGATTCAAGAGAGGCGTGTCGATGTCGCCGGGAAAGATGGCACACGCCCGAATCCCATTCCCCCGTTCTTCGGCATTGATGGATTGGTTCAGACCGGCCAGTCCAAATTTGGACATGGCATAGGCCGGGCCCGACTTGGCGCTGGCCAGCTTGCCCGCATCGCTGACGATGTTGACGATCGTGCCAGCATGACGCTCGCGCATGTGGGGCAGGAACCGCTGCGCACAGAGGTAGGCACCGGTCATGTTGGTTTCAATCAGGGTCTGGTAATTACCGTAAGACAGCTCGGCCAGGCTGCGCTTGGGGGTATTAGTGCCCGCCGCATTCACCAACACATCGACATGCTCGAACATCCCCAGCACCCGATGCCCCAGGCGGTCCACCTCCTCAGGATTGGAAACATCACACGGACACGCCAGAAGATTGGCGGCATCATTGCCAGCCAGTTGGATGGTTTCCTGGAGTCTGGCCACGCGGCGGCCCACCAGGGCCACCAGCCACCCCTTATGAGCGAGCATCAACGCCACCGCCCGCCCGACACCCGAGCCAGCCCCCGTGACCACTGCCGTTTGCTTGTCCATAGTGCGAACCAGTCTAGTGGATCGCCTGCGGAAATGCAAAAGACAATGATGGCCCCCCCAAGAACAGAGTTGCATCAAGGGCTTGATTACCGGACGCCCTTGGAGTTAATAAGGGAAATCCAAGAGACGAGTCGGAAGGAATCGGACGGACCGCAGCGTTTCCGTCCCTTGTCGGTTCAAATGGGACCAGGAGAAAACAGTCAAAACATCAAATTCAAAACCGCTTCCACTGGTCGGATAAATCGGGAGTACCTCAACCGGTGGTCCCCGGACCACCGGCTACTCTCTGGCAACCCGCCGGGTTGCGTAAGGGATCCAATCCGAAGGATTGGCAGACAGTAGCCGGAGGTCACCGACCTCCGGGAACGGTGGATTGAATATTTCGCACCCCCGGCAGGGGGTGCCAGAAAACACGCTATAATCGACCATGGGCAGCACATTCTACAGCCTTCACTATCACATAGTGTTCAGTACGAAGGAGCGCCATCCCTTGATTCGCGGCGAATGGCGTGCACAATTGCACGAGTATCTTGGCGGCACGATCCGCGGTCTTGGAGGGATTGCCGAAACCGTGGGGGGTGTGGAGGACCACGTCCATTTACTCATTAGTCTGAAAACCATTCATGTTCCTGCTGAGATCGTAAGGGAACTCAAGAAAGCCTCATCCGTTTGGGTAGCAGAGCACCATGACCGTTGGTTTGCCTGGCAAGAGGGCTATGCCATTTTCACGGTAACATGGTCCCATGTGTCCTCTGTGTGTGAGTACATCGTCAATCAGGAGGCACACCACACAAAGGCATGTTTTTCAGATGAACTCAAAAAGCTGCTTGAGAAGAACGGCGTCGACTACGATCCAAAATACCTTTTATGACGACCACCCCGGAACAATTTCAAACCTATCTCGATGGTGACGGCATTGGGAAAACCCCATAGCCAGGGATTGGGCGGCAGGATGGTGTGGTGGGGTGAATGTTTGGAGTGGCCAACGCCAATACGATTGTATCCTGAACGGGCCTCTGGCACCCCATCCGGGGTGCGCCATGGAGTCTGCTCGGGTACCGGTGGTCCAGGGACCACCGGCTACTCTCTGGCAACCCGCCGGGTTGCGTTAGGGATCCAATCCGAAGGATTGGCAGACAGTAGCCGGAGGTCACCGACCTCCGGGAACGGTGGATTGAATATTTCGCACCCCGGCAGGGGTGCCAGAAAACATGCTTAATCGTAATGGCGTGGGGAAGACCCCTTAGCCGAGGAGAGGGCGAGCTGAGACGGCCCCGGAGCGGATTGGTTCCTGATCTG
>CAZIDG010000009.1:81724-83653 GCA_964538065.1 uncultured Verrucomicrobiota bacterium | reverse complement strand
TGGTGCTTCGGGCAGGACTTGAACCTGCAACCTTCTGATCCGAAGTCAGAAGCTCTATCCAATTGAGCTACCGAAGCGCCGTTGAGTTGACTCTAGCTAATTCCATAAAGATCGCAAGCGATCTCTGTTGGCTGCATGCGGGCAAACTATTGAATTTCACTTGGCCATTCCATGGTCTTAGGAATCAGTTCCATGAAAGACTTGAATCCGGCGGTGAGAAAAGTTAATTGAATGGCATCCCGCCGCTGACAGTCTGAAGAACACACGGCGTGGAAGCACGTAAAAGGACAAAGCGTCATATATATGAATACTTCATCATTATGGGCCTGGCTTAAACCAGCCATGGCTCTTGCGTTGGTGGCCAACCTGGCGGTGTCGGCCTATGCCGAACCCAAGAAAGTACTCGTGGTTTCGGTCACCAAGGGTTTTCGCCACGATGTCATTCCTGAAGCGGACAAAGTGCTGGGATCTTTGGCGGAAAAGAGCGGCGGCAAATTTACTTTGGATTATGTTCGTACCGAACAAGATATGGCTCAGAAAATGACCGTCGAGGCTTTGAAGGCCTATGATGGGGTCATTTTTAACAACACAACGGGTGATCTGCCTCTCCCTGATAGGGAAGGATTTCTGACTTGGATCAAATCGGGCAAAGGTTTTGTCGGTTTGCATGCAGCTACGGATACGTTTGCCGGCTTTCCAGCCTATACGGATATGATCGGCGGCTTGTTCAAAACACATGGCGCCCAAGTTGAGGTGGAGTGCCTCAACCAGGACCGGTTGCATCCAGCCACGCGCCATCTCACAGGAAGCACCTTTGTGTTTGACGAGATATATCAGGTAAAGGACTTCCATCGTGAAAAAGTCCATGGCTTGCTTACCCTTGATAAGCATCCCAACACCGGTGTTCCAGGTGACTATCCGATTGCCTGGTGCAAGGACTATGGTCAAGGCAGGGTGTTTTACACCTCGCTTGGGCATCGCGTGGATGTGATTCAGCGCGCCGACATTCAGCAGCATTACATGGGTGGCATTCTCTGGGCGCTGGGATATGAAGCCGGCAGTGGCACCCCGCAAACGTACACCTATAATGTATGCGAATACGAAGCCAAAGATGGTTTTAAACCGTTGTTCGATGGCACGGATCTCAAGGGATGGAAACTGCGCAATTCAAATGGTCGCGCCAGTTGGAGTGCTCAGATGGGCATGCTGGTCAATGAGATCCCGGAAAAGGAGCACGGCACGGATCTGGTAACCGAAGAGAAGTTCAAGGATTTTGTGGTTCGGTATGAATACATGATTCCCAAGGGCGCCAACAGCGGATTCTATCTTCGTGGCCGTTACGAAGTGCAGATCCTGGATGATTATCCGGATTGCCGTCCCTCCAATACCAGCAATGGTTCTTTGTACAACTTCAAGGCTCCGGATCAATTCGCCTCCTATAAACCGGGTGAATGGAACAAAGTGGAAATCACTATGGAGGGCAATCGTGTGACCGTGATCCTCAACGGGATTAAGATACATGATAAAGTGGTCGTGGATCGTCCCACGGGTGGTGAATTGGATGGTAATGTGAATGAACCTGGCCCGATCTTTGTTCAGGGCGACCATGGTTCTGTAGCCTTCCGCAATATGCGCATTAAAGTATTGAAGTAATACGTTAAATTCTATCGGTAAGTAGTTTACGCAAAAGGCCGCCGTTTATCGGCGGCCTTTAAATTTTTCCGGAATGCCCCTCAAAGTCGTTGGGGGGAAGCTCCTTGTGAATCAATTGGATGTGACCTCTCACTGAAGGCAATTGATGAACAAGCATCCATGGCAAGGAAGGTGGATGGGGCACAATGGAAAAATGATGAACAGGGATAGGATATGCGGCAGCGACGGATCGCGTAAACAAGCCAGAGAGTTCAGGGCTCGAAATATGCGCGGACG
>CAZIDG010000009.1:0-81624 GCA_964538065.1 uncultured Verrucomicrobiota bacterium | reverse complement strand
GCGACGGATCGCGTAAACAAGCCAGAGAGTTCAGGGCTCGAAATATGCGCGGACGCCAAGGTGGTTTGCTCGGCGCGATCTATGAGGATGCTGGGCGTCCTATGTTGTGAAATTTGGAAGTCTGCTGCTGTTGGCTGGGGTTCCTATGCGGGTGTGTTCAGGTCCTTCCATTGTTGAGTGAAAATGAATCCAAGGCAATCGATGTCTATTTTGAGCCCAGCTTGGCGTTGATTTTGAGGACCGGCCCTGCGTTTGCCGGGAGGCGAATAATGCCGCTCTTCCGGTCCACGCTGGGAGCAGCGGCGCCGTTGATTTTAACCGCACCCAGAGTTTTATTTTCGGGCACACGCAAAACGAGCCAGGCATGGGCCATGGGACGCGCTTGGGGCAAACGCACCTGACCGGTGATGGCCTTCTCGCTGGCCTGGAGTTCCAGATCCACCGGGCCGAACATGGTGGGCATTTGCTGGCAGCGGATGGATTCGCCCGGTGCAAGCCAGCGGCGCGGAGTGCCGGAGGCCAGCCACAGGTCCTGGCCGTCCTCGCGCACCAGCAGTTCGCGCACGCGAGTCACAAACCGGGCCTCATCAGGCACCTTGAAAAACGGTCCCGACGGCGAATGCCAGTCGCGGTATTCTTCGGTGAAGGCGTTGACTTCCGGATAATGACACGCCACGAAGTCGTTGTAGAGATTGCGAATGGCGGCTGGAATCTCATGCCGTCTCAGATAGGGTTGAACCGGGTTTTGCAGATTGGCCTGGAACACCATGCCGCCCCGGCTGAACCACAACGCATCGTCCACCCATCCGTGGACATTCAGTCCCAGGCTGGACGAAAGGGTCAAATTGTCCTCCCAGTCATCCAGGATCCATTCCGCGATCGGTTCGGCGCAATCGAAAATGCCGAGGTTCAGCAAAATCATCGGGCCGTAGAGCACTTCACGCGTGGCGGAAAGCCGGTAGTTGGGCAGGACGGGATTGGGATAACGGCGGTAATAATCGACACGCAGGGGCCCAAACATGCGTTGCCGCTGGTGAGGTTGAACGGGCACATAGGGCGCGTACGTATTATCGCGCATACGGTTCACCGGGGCGTTTTGGCTGGCGCGCCGAATGGCGTCACGCAGGTCTGCCCGGTAGGCGGCAGCATCCTTCTGGATGCGCCCGGCCTCAGGATGTTTAATCTCCTGCAGGGCCTCGCCCAGGCGTGTCATGCCCACGCTGGCATAAGCGTTGATGGCAAACCAATGCGCCCAATCGGGGTTGTCCTCGAGCGATCCGGCAGGCAGCAAACCGTATTCGGGAATCGGTTGCCCGGCTTCCTGGCGTTGCGTTTGCCGACGCTGGTTCGTGACCCAATCGGCGGCGCGAATCATGCCAGGCACGGCGTGCTTGAGCCATTGGGCATCGCGCGTCATGAAATAATGCTCAGCCAAAGTCCAGAGCACCGTGCCATGATCGAGGTTGTAATTCGAGGCGGTGTAATCCCGTTCATCATCCACCTTGGCTCCGTGGTACACAGCTTTCTGATCGTCCGTATAAGTGCCCGGGAATGGCCGCGAACCCTGCAATTGGATGAAGGTCTCCAGGTATTCAGTCGCTGTCTGGTGATCCCCCAGAACATCCAGCGTCAGCGTTTGGAAACAGCTTTCATTGGCAAACACCTGATAATCATATCCGGATGCTGGAACCATGAACAATCCGCTCTTGGGATCCTTGGTGGTGCTTAAGTGCATGTGGACCAGCATGGACCGGCTAAAGCTGGTAAACCGCTTCTCCGGAATTTCGAAGCGGATGGCGGGTTCAACCAAACCCCGCCAGTAGGCGATGACTTGGGCCCGCTCTTTTTCATAATCCACCGCGGCCAATTGCTGCCGTTGTTCCGTGGTCAATCGCGCCAGGCATGGCAGCGCGAACACAACGGTGTCGCTCGCTCCAGCAGTCAAGTCTGTGGTCAAGTGGATCCCTTGCGCGGTCGTCGAGTCCTCTTCCATGGTGGTGGATTCAACCCTCGCATGGCCGGAGGATAACACTCGAGCCCGGACCAACTGCCCGTCCGCGGCCAGCAGTTCATTGCGCTCGTACTTGACAGGCTCGTTCGGCGTAATGCCCAGCCAGAGGTGCGAGGCCTGGGGCTGGCTGGCCGTGTTCAGGGCCGTGATTTTGAGCAGCAACACGACGGGCGACAGCTCATCGCGCCCCTTCCATCCCAACGGCCCCGCCAGCGCGGTTGCGAAAGCTTCCTCTCGATAGGCAATTCCGGCGTTGGTCCATGTGGTCGTGGCCACTGGCAGGAAATCCTCCAACACGCTCATGGTGGAATCTTCAGCATTGGGGCGAAACGTGGGTGTGGAGCCGGTGCCCAAACGCCAATCCAGCCGGTCGCCCTCCCATTCCAGCCGCCGCAACTCTTCTCCCTTGGCTTTCATGGAGTATTTATTCAGATACACATTGCCTCCCCAGGCAAAGGCGAACTTCTGCCAGCTCGAATCGATGGTCAGAGGAAGATAAAGGCGTCCGCCTTGGCGCTTGACCGGATCCAGCGCGGGAATCTCCCGGCGGGCGCGCTCATAGGTTTGTTCCGGTTCTTGCGCAAGCTGCTCGCGAATGCGTCCGCCTTTTTTGACCACGGCAGGAGAGAACGACTTCGTGTCGGAAGCGAGCGTGACATAGCAGTCAGAACTGGGCACATATACGGGACCTTTCTCGACATCCGGCAAGGCGAAGGAAAAAGTCCGTTCGGAGGAGCGGAGGGTCACGATGGTGACATCATGGGAACCGCTGGGTGCGGGTGCTGTCCCCAGCACGTCAAACACGAGGCCTTTGGCATTTCCCTTGGTGGGGCGAATTTTAAAAGCCGTTCCTTCAATATGGTCCGACGTCGCGAACTGCCAGCCGTGAACATTGGTAATGCCACCATTATAGGCTTCGATGTGGCCTTCCCACAGATGGGAATCTGTGCTTTTCACACCCAGTTCCAAGCGAAGTTGCACGACTTTCGGTGTGGAAGGAGTAAAGACTTGGATGGCTTTCAAATCAGGTACGGGAGTCTTGCTCACCAGACGGATTTTAATGGTCCGCCGATAACGCAAGTCGGGCAGGTTCTGGGCATTTGGATTCTCCGCTTCGGCTAGCGGCTGAAATGACAATCGGTAATGCCCAGCATCGATTTTTTTCTCGGTTTTGGCACGAATCCATTTGCCCTGCCAGGGGTCATCGACGGGATCCTCAATATTCGGCAGGTGGGGCGGTTCATACGGCCAATTCCTGAACCAATACTCCAGTTGAATGTCCTGATCAGAAGGAAGACTGGCAAAGACCAGGTCCACCTCTTGAATGTCACGCTCCTCAGCCCATTGCAGACCGAGGATATGGCGATCGCCCACTTGCTCGAATTCCAGTGCGGTACTTGGCGGATACTCTTTACTGAATGTTGTCGTAGCAGTGTACTTCCCATTTCCGGGGCATCGCCGGGCAAAAGGTGCGATATCGAAATACTGGCCGAAAACCGAAATACCCATCAGGCAGGCGATCAGGATGATCCAACATCGCATTGTTGATCGTAAAAATGGAATCCGCATGACGGTCTTATAACAGGTTACATGGTTTTGGCCAAATGAAAAGCGATGTATCTTCTATCAGGAACTCGCCGGTCACGTTTGTTGAGCCCTTGGCGATATCCCGGGCAGATACGCAAAGACGGCCCAACCCCGCCTCACGCGTGGTTTGAGGCATGAGAGTATTCAGTGGAGCAGGCGCAATGTGTCGGCTATCGGAGATGGCCTCGTCTCCCGACCATTAATGTAGACAGCAGGGATGGGGAGCGTATTCCTCAACCCTGCCACTAACTCAAGGTGTGATTGCTGCGGGTGCTCTTACGCAAGGTTTTCGACCCGAATCATGATCGGAGGCGCCTTGGTAATAGGAAGAGCCGAAATTTGGCGAATGGCTTCGCTCATTGATGCATTAGGGGCCTCATGCGTCATCAGGATTAAAGGCACCGCCTCTTTTTCATGTTCGCCCGGCTGTATTACGGACGAAATGCCGATCTTCAAATTACCGAGGATCGTGGCAATGCTGGCTAATACACCCGGTTGGTCCAGTACCAGCAACCGAAGATAGTACTGTGATGTCGTTTCTTCGATCGGAATAACCCCTCCTTCTTTCTCATGAGGTACAAAAGGAGGAATGCGATGTTTCGTTCCAAACTTTAAGTCCAACGCCGCATCGGCCAGGTCACTTAATACGGCGCTGGCAGTTGCATCAGGACCTGCTCCGCGACCATAGAACAAAGTATCGCCCACGACATCGCCGCGCACAAAAACTGCATTGAATACATCATGGACGTTTGCCAGCACATGACTGGATGGGATTAAGGCGGGATACACTGACACTTGAACGCGTGCCCCATTGTGCGCATCCTTTTTCGAAGTCCTTTTTATGATCCCGAGCAATTTGATGCTATATCCCAGCTGACCTGCAAATTCGATATCCAGGCTTGAAACATTTCTAATCCCTTCCACATGAATGTGTTTTGGATTGACCCAGAAGCCGTGGGCAAGAGATGCCAGAATGCCGATCTTGTGCTGGGAATCAAAGCCATCGATATCCAACGAAGGATTGGCTTCCGCATATCCCTGCTTTTGAGCGTCTTTGAGGACGAGGTCAAAGTCAGCCCCTTCGCGCTTCATGCGGCTTAAAATGTAGTTACAAGTGCCGTTAACGATCCCGTAAAGGTGGGTGATACGGTTGCCCACAAACGCTTCGCGTACAGCCTTAATAATGGGGATCCCACCTGCAACACTGGCCTCATAATAGAGATTGGTGCCATTCTTGGCTGCAGTGGCAAACAACTCCTCGCCACAGGCAGACAGTAATGCCTTGTTGGCGGTCACGACGGGCTTGCCTGCCTGGAGTGCTGTCAGGATCATTTCGCGTGCAAGCGTCACTCCGCCCACCAACTCGACCACAACGTGAACAGAAGGATCATTGATCACGGCCTTCCAATCAAGCGCAAGTAATTCGCGGGGAATTGGATATGCGCGCGGCTCGTCATATGCTTTGACCGCTACCTGCTTGATCTTGATCTTGACTCCAATACGCGAAGCCAGAAGATCGCCATTCATTTGCAGAGCACGCACAACACCACTTCCCACTGTGCCGCCGCCGATCATGCCTAAATTTACCTGCTCCATATAATATCCTAACTAAGATGCCGCGATTCTCCTTGGACGACAATGCAAATGTGGCGTCAGATATGGGGGCATGGGGATGAAATATGAGAACGATTTTGGAATTAAAAATGGGATTCCACCGTGTGACCGATGAGAATCAGTCGTTTTAGGACGTCAACATAAACGGTGGTCAATCGTTCCAGGCGAAGACGGACCTCCTCATAAACTGCGTTGGGAATCGATTTATCCACTCGGCGTTCCACCACATAATCATAAACCGAGATGACCCCATCGGGGTGGGGTAGTGGATACCTGACTGCCATGGTTACATTCTCCAAAGTTACGAGAATTTGGGTGATGTGAGCGGCTTTTTGGTGAATTTTGGTCGTCAGGACGACAGTGGCTGAGTTGCTTCCCTGATAGTCGATCATGATTTTGAGACATGCGGCTTCCATGGCTAGCTCCTCGCCTAAACCATGCCACGAGGCTGCTTTATTAAGAAACTCGATCAGATTTTCAGCTTCCTCCTTCAGTTGCAGTGTTTCGGGCACCCATTGGGTCAGATTGGGGGCTTGGAGAAGGCTTAGCGGAGCAGCAAATCGTCCTTTCATTTCGGGAATGATCCCCTCGAGTTTTTGACGCATTCGGTTTTCTTCAGCCAGGGCCTCCGTTTCGGTACGTGTGGCATTGGGAATGGAGGCATCGGTCAACCCATACAGCGCGGGTTCGACGTTGATACCGGCATCCAACAGATTTGATGCCTTGCGGGCTTCCAGACGCTGTTTCCGGGCGCGGGCAAACCGTTCGATAACTACTTCAATCTGAGGAAGTACTTCATCCATGCGCTTGTCAAAGGTTCTGATCGTGTGCAATGGTTCCTTGATTTTCAGGGGGGCAACAAGATCGCTTGGAGAGAGAGTCAGCGGACTCATTATTGGAAGCAAACCATAGAAATATTGATCAAGATCGATGTGGAGTTGGGCCGGTTTTGCGTTGGGTGACGTCGCAGTCGGGTTGGGGGCTGACTTGCGAGATGCGGAAGCGGGCTCTTTTAACTCGGTGGGTGTCAATGCAGCCGGGGTAATCTCCAAGCCCAGATCATCCTTGTAATGGAGTATGGTTACAAAACGGGCTGGCACATCGAAATTCTGGAACAGGCTTGTAGCGGGCAGATCACATTGGAAAATACCGGGTTCCTGTGCGTTGCGTGCATGTTGAATGCGTTCGGCATCCGATGGGTGGGTATCCATGAGCCCGGTCTTTTGGGATGTCAACTTGTGGACCCCCTTTTGCAGGGATTCAACAGGCATCTCCTTGAACTTGTTCATGAGATAGTGGGAGAGGTTGTCGGGAAGATGGCGGTTGAGATTCCAACCAACCCGCATCTCCTTATAGGATGTTTCCAAGGCAGCGCCGAGGTGCTGTAATCGAATAAAGGTGGACTCAAAGGTTTCGCTGCCGACCATTTGTATCTCCCAAGCATCGGCATCACGTTCCATCTGCCGGAGCATGAAACTGCTGATCAGGTTGCCAACAAGCATGAGCAACCAGAGGATCTGGCGCGACAACCAGACCCCGAAGCGTGATAGGTTCATCAGAATGGAAATGCGCCAGTCATCCAGATTTTCGGATACTTCGACCAAGTAAACATCCCAGGCATCACGTTCATAGACGACCCTGGCAAACCAGAAGTTGATGCTGCGGATCAAGTAGGTAAGGCGCATGCCAACACCTTGTGAGAAGTGGCCGAATTCGTGCGCTAAAATCCCCGCCAACTGCTGGGTATTCAGACCAGCCACCAAGGGAAGACCAATGGTCAGCACAAGATCATCGCCGAACATGCTCGCAAAACCGCGGCGAAAACTTGCAGAGGCATTAAGTTGGCAATCCAGATCGATTCGTTTGGGAGGTGGTGCGCCAACCAGTGCACATATGCGGTGTATAAAGGAGTGGAGGAGGGGTTCAGATTCCTTGTTGAGGGCATACGGATCGGCTTTGGATGGCCGACCTGCAAAGAGGGGCTTAACCATGAAAAAAACAAGAATGACACCCGCGACAATGGGAGCTGCGTAAATCAGAAACAGAAGTATTGCTCCCCGTCCTGACCGATGAAGTCCCCAATGCATGATGCTCCCAAAATGATGGGTTGCGTGATAGTAAACACTCCATCCCACCAATCCAATCAGGAGCAAATAAACAAGGGGCAGCAAGACCATGGCAAAGGCCACGATTGCCAGGCCAACATTATACAGTGGCGAGGTGCGGGGGGGCCTGATATCCCCACGAAATTGATTCAAGATGCCAAAATCGGCATATTCATCTGATGTTAAGCCTGACTTTTTCATGGCTGTTGGCTGCGTAAAACAGCATCAAATACATGGCATGCCCAAGTGTCAACAACCAAAAAATCAAGGAATGACCCGATGCGGGTCCGGGCAATCATGCCATTTAATGGCTTTTGACTGCTTGAAACATGGCCAGACACCTGGGTCGCTGTTCTTCATGAATAACAATGCGGGAAGGATAGTGGAGATTCCGCAACGAATCACCTGATGTTTTCCAGGGAGTATGGATGCAATCGCTGGGCAGTGAGACCAGTTCAGGAATCCAGCGGCGAACAAAATGACCCTCAGGATCATATTTAACACCCTGCGTGACTGGATTAAAAATGCGAAAATAGGGTGCGGCATCGTTGCCTGTGCCGGCACTCCACTGCCAGCCGCCATTGTTGGCAGCACAATCTCCATCCACCAATCGCTGCATGAAATAACGTTCGCCCCATTGCCAGGGCAGCATCAGATCCTTGGTGAGGAACATGGCGACGAGCATTCGACAGCGGTTATGCAGCCACCCTGTTGCATTCAGGCATCGCATGGAGGCATCGATGATTGGATAGCCGGTCTGCCCCTCGCACCATGCCTGGAAATGGGTGGGATTGTCCTCCCAAACCAGGCCGTCATATTCGGGGCGAAAACAGCTTCGCAGGACGTGTGGAAAATTACTCATGATCTGGATGTAAAACTCGCGCCAGATCAATTCATTCAGAAAAACATCCGCATTCTCCGCCTGTCCTTTGGATGCACCATTCCTGGCCTTTTTCCATTGAGCCAGTATGGTGCGAATGCCAATCGAACCAAAGTGCAGGAATGATGACAAATGGGACGTCGCATCAAGGGCCGGATAATCACGCTTCTGACCATAGGAAAACAGGTTTTCCTCAATAAAACACTCAAGGGCGTGTAATGCGTCCTGCTCACCGGATGGCACAGGATGTTGTGGAGATCGAAGGCTCGGTACCTCTGGATTGTCGAGTATCAGTGTGGCGAGAGACGTTGGGAGGCGCTTTTGGGCATGTCCCAAGGTGGGGCGTGGTGGTGGAATCGGATGTGTTTTCCATGACTTCGAGTATGGAGTGAACACCGTGTAGGGCTTGCCTTGCAGGGTGGCCACCTCCAGTTCCTCCCAAACTACGGCATCCTTGAATATCTCAAAACCAACCCCTCGTTCATTTAGAAGATTGAACAGGCGGGTGTCCCGCTTTCGAGCATTGGGTTCATATTCCCGATTGCAGAATACAGCGTCTGGTTTGAGTTCCCGACACAGATCAGGCAGCACCTGTTCAGGATTGCCGCTGCGCACGATAAGTGGAAAGCCAAGCCCTGCCAGATTTTGACGCAATGTCTGAAGAGATTGAAGCAGACAATGAAGACTGACCGCGCCCCTATCGGGGCTGTTGAGCATTGAGTCGTCCAGGATGAAAAGAGGCAGCAGCACTTCCGAACGTTTATAGGCCTCGTGTAAGGCCGTATTATCGGCAATACGCAAGTCTCGTCTGAACCAATGGATGACTTTCTTCATATCATCACACTGCAGCCGGAAGCGCCTGCATCATCGATCGTTTTCGGAGGCCAGGCGCTGGCGGCGAAAACGGAACCAACTCTCAGTCAAAATTGCGCGGTTGACCCGTGGTTGCCAGAACGGCGCGCCACATTCCGCTTCGGGGTGACATGTGTTTGCGCTCGGCGGTGGCCAGGGGAATGGGCACATGTGTAAAAACGTTATGCCAGTAACCAATCAAAACATCAGTTTTGCCTGCCATGCCGGCATGCACCGCGTTGCGTGCCAGCTGGTCACACAAAAGGCTGTCATCGCAGTTTGCTGCGACACTGCGGATGGAATAGCTGGGATCAAAGTATTTCAAACTAACCGACATTTTGATTTGCTTGAAATAAGCTGATATCTGTTCCTTCAAGAAAAGACCAATATCGCCAAATTTGACGTTGCCGGATGCATCGCGCTCCTGGGGGGCACTTTTCAATAAATCCTGTCCGGCTCCCTCGGCCACGACGATGACCGCATGGCCGCGCTTTTCGAGTCTTCGGCGCAAGGTTGCAAGGAAGCCATGTTCACCCTCAAGTTTGAAAGGTATTTCTGGCACCAAGGTAAAATTGACTTCCTGGCTCGCCAGGGTGGCGCCTGCGGCGATGAAACCTGATTCGCGTCCCATCAATTTCACCAGGCCGATCCCGTTATCTGCGCCGCGCGCCTCGTTGTGCGCACAATCCAACACCTCTCTGGATTTTTCGATGGCCGTTGATACTCCAAAGGTGCGGTACACATACATCAAGTCGTTGTCGATGGTCTTGGGGATGCCGACGACAGAAATCGGGGCCTTGCGGCGGGCGGCTTCGACAGCAATGTCGTGAGAGCCGCGCTGTGTTCCATCTCCACCCACACATATAAGGAGGTCAATGCCCTCACTCTGAAGGAAATCAACGATGATTGATGTAGGTTGTGGTCCTCGGGACGATCCCAGAATGGTGCCTCCTTCCTCGTGAATATCGTCCACCATATCTGAGGTTAGCCGGACGGGTTCCTTGCCCAAGGCGGGATTGAGTCCCGCGAAGCCAAAACGAATGCCCAAAACATCTTTGACTTTATAATTATGATGCAGTTCCAGAAACGCTGAACGGATTACGTTGTTCAATCCAGGACACAAGCCACCGCAAGTTACTATGGCTGCGCGAGTTTTGGCCGGATTGAAGAAGATCATTTCCCGCGGACCCGCCTTTTCAAAAGTAATGACCTCCGACTCGACCTCACCCACTTTGCATTCAACCTGATAACGAACACGTTCCTTTTCAGAGACAAAATTACCGATTGTGTCGCAGGGATTGTTCGTGAGTGGCTGGGGGGACTTAAACAACGGCGCGCCCAGCGTACTGATTTTGACATTATCCGCGGAAATCTTCATACATCAATAACGGGCGTTACTATAACCAAACAGGCATCAGGAACAAGTGTTTGATGAGAAAATGACCACCTTTCGGGCAATGGGAGCAGGGTGGCACCTCAACGCCAATAAAAATAAAGCGTTTGTACGTCACGCTGATTGTTACGGCGTACCATGGCAACGTAAGTGCGCTGACTCGTGCCCATGTCAACCGTGACCTGTACTTCAAACGTGGCACTAAGCACTGCAAAGTATTTGCTCATCCTGGAAACAGCGCCCTTGTCCAAACCTGGAACGTTGATCAGTTCTCCCACGTTGTGGAAAGGCGTGTCATCATCATTGCCTTCCACACCATCGGGACCCGCGCGAGCCTGGATGATTCCCGTGGCCACATTCGCGTCGAATCCTGGGATAAGCTGTAGGACTGCGGCCGATGCTGTGTTGATGTTGATCAAGCGGCCAGATATCGGTGTAAAAAGATCCTTCAAGCCCACATCCATGGTCTGCACCCCACTTTGATCCAGACGAGTGGTGGAGAATGAGGCTGAGGCGGCTCGTGCATAATTGGTCCCGGAAGGCCCCCAGTACATTTCAGGTGTGATTCCTTTGATCAACATCAACTCGGTCAGATCATCTATCGGTCCATTTTTGGCATAGTATGGCGGTTGTTGTCGCAAATAATAATCATCGCTTTCCGCCCCCTTGAGATGGGTGGCATCGTCGGTATCCCGCCAATCAAGGATGCAGTCGCTAATGGCTGTGGCATCTGCACCATCCACACCTACCATATTCATGGCACGCTGGAGGATTTCCTCATCGGCCACATTGATGTTGAAGAAGCGTTCTTGATCGATGATTTTGACTGAAAAGGCGCCGGAACCCAGTTGAACATTTTCGAGCTCTATTTCAGCAAGTCCCTCGTTGGTGACGCCCTGACCACCCGCCCATTTCTGGTTCAGGGAATCGAATCGCCCTCCGGGTTGAGTCAATTGCTGGGCTAGAACATATTTTGCCAATTCGACCCCGGAACGTCCCAGCCATTCCATTTCCGCTTCGTTATTGTGGTTTTGTGCCAAACGCATCTCAATTTTCATCGAGTATGCGAAACCACCTGCAAGAGCCCCCAGTACGGTAATGGCTACAAGCACCAGAATGATGGCAATGCCTCGTTTTGATTGGGTGTGCTGAATGATCATTTTATTGCCCCCCCCCATATCTTCGAATGCCACCGTCCTGCCTGCCAAAACCTGGCACATTGCCGCGCGGACCTTGGTTGCCAAACCGGTTGGTTGACCCCGTGTTTTGGCGGTTCGGCCCGCCCGGGGCCGCGATCTGATACTCACGGGGGATGACCATTGCCGGCAAGGCGATGACACGCGTTATCAATTCTCCCGGATCTGCAGTGCGTCCGGACAGGCCCCCTGTTCCCAGTGTTACACGCACAAATTTGGGCAATTGATTGGTTTGCAGCCACTCGGTTGTCCAGTCATTGGCTTTGGCATCCCAAAACTCCAGAATGAATGTGTTCACATTCTTGGAGAGCGTAACCGTGTACGGTTTCTGATCCACATTTTCCTGCTGCAACAATGGCATCTGTGACATCACCAAATGGTTGTTGCCATCGTCACCGGCTTCCACATCAAAGGTCACACGGCGCATCACATTATCACCAAACAAGCCTGAACTGGGGAAGGAAGCTGGTAACCGAGCCACGAAACTCAGGTAGGAATAGTCGTTTTTGGCCTCGCTTTCGAAAGCATATAGAGTGGCGTTGCCGCCGTACATTTGCACACACAGGAGCGAATCGACCAGCGATCGGATGGCCATGCGGGACCGCTGCACCTCAATCGCTGTCTCCATCCCAATCTTACTGCTCCGAACCACCGCCCACCAGCTGGAGTAGACTGCCGAAAGTATGATGGTCAGCATTGCCATGGCGATCATCACCTCCACCAGCGTAAAGGCCCCTGTGCGTCTGGTGACAGACCATCCGCGAATCTGGGATTTGGGAGACAATGACAGCGGAATCATGGCTGGCCTCCTGAACGCAATTTGAAACCGCCGGAGCCTGCTTTCATCGTGGATTCCGGTTTGTATAGCAACATGCTCATCCGGGATTCCCCGTTCATTCCACCACCGTTGCGCATGACAAGGACATCGACTTGGAAGAGACCATTGGAGGACACTTCGTAAACATCACGTGTCCACGTGTACCCTGGATACAGATCGCCAAAATCACCCGAAATCATTCCCTCCTCGACCTTGTTGGTCAGCATCAAGTCAGACATTACCATGGTTACATCCACACTGGTGGGGCGAAGCGAGTACACAGCGCGAAGATTCTGACTTACAAGCTGAAGAATGGAAAACACGGCGATGAAGAAAAGTCCCATCGCAATCAGCACTTCCAACAGGGTAAAGGCATGGCTTGAACGAGAGATCTTCATTGTATGATCTCCACATCCGGAAGGCCGGTGATGATGTCGAGCCTGATGGCCCTCCATTGATTCTTTGAGGCCCAATACAGAAGAATCTTGAAGTCATCGCTCGTGCCGTTTGGAAAGAAACGCACATGTGTTTCCTCGGTGGCGGCCATTCGGTCTTCATTGTTCACTTCCAACAATTGAACCGCAATATCTTCGGAAAATTTCGCTGTAAACCTCTTGGCAGGGGTTGTGGTGGAGGGAGGAGGCACAGAGGCTCCCGTCTGTGACATGGGGGTCGGACCGTTTGCTGCAAATTCATTCCCAGCCACAACACGAATGCTTGCATCGCTCGGATTAAGAACCAGTTCGGCAGGAACACCTTTCAGGATCGCTTGGGCTCTGGCTTCAGAGCAGCCATCCACCATGTCGGAAACCGCCTGTCGCATGGGGTCCTTGCGCATGATCTGGAAAATCGAAGGGATCCCGATGGCCATGATCATTGCTGCAATGCCTAATACAAACATGATCTCAATCATGGTGAACCCCTGCGTTCGGCATGGCTGGATGCCTTGGTTCGCATGTTGGCGAAATGGGGTGAAAATGATCATGGCGCCGATCCTACCGTGCGATGTTCGAGGTAATCGCGAACATGGCTGAAAGAACGCTGAACAAGAGAAATCCGACGCCCAATGCCATGATGATAATCAGGGTTGGTTCGATCAAGTTCGTCATGACCCTAAGGGCAATTGAAAGCTCGTTTTCGTATGTTTCAGCCACGTTTTTCAAGGCACCCGGGACATCGCCGGTATCCTCGCCAATCTTGACCAGGTCGATCATTAATTGAGGAAATATTTTGCTGCGGGCCAGCGGTTGGGCGATGGTTTTGCCATCCGTGACATCCTCACGGGTTTTGGCAATGGCTTCGCGCATAATGCGATTGGGAATGATCATTTCCACAATTTTGAGAGCGGTGAGTACAGGCACGCCATTCGCCAACAGGGTGGCCAGCGTGCGGGAAAAAGTGGCATAGAGATACAAACGCATCACCTTGCCGACAACCGGGGCATCCATTTTCCACCGATCAATCGTCAACCGCCCATTCTCAGTTGCCTGAAACCGTTTGAACAGAATTCCTAGAACGATGCCAATCAATAGCATCAACCACCAATAGGTGCTGAAGGCGTGGCTGATGGACACCAGAAACTGGGTGGCTGGGGGGAGGGGGACTTTGAACCCCTCGAAAATCGACATGAACTTCGGCAACATGAAGGTCATGAAGAATATAACAATGACAACTCCCACGCACGCAACAATGGTGGGGTAGATCAGCGAGGAGGAGAACTTGGACTGAACTTCGGCAAATCGTTCATAATGCGTGGCGAGACGGCGCAATACATCCTCCAGAGCACCGCTTTGCTCACCCGCTCTGACCATGTTTACATAGAGATCGGAGAATATATGTGGCTGCTTGGCCATCGCATCGGACAATCCGCGGCCTTCCGTCACATCCTGCTTAAGCTGGCGGCTTACTTCTGGTGGAACCCCCTTGGATTCCAAGTGGGTCATGCTATTTAAGGCAACCGCCAGGGGCATGCCGGAATGAAGCAAATTGGCCAGTTGCTGGGTGAAGGTGGCAAGCTCCTGAAGCTTGGGACGACGCTTGCGCTGTAAGACTTCACGAATTGCAGGCGGCAGAAGCTGGGTAAACCGCGATCCTGCCGCAGTTTGACTGGTAGCCGCCCGTTCAGCCGCCTTAACGGCACTGGTCTTGGCCGTTTCGACTGTGACGGGGAACAATCCCTGACGTTCAATTTGGGCCAGGGCGGCTCCACGATCAGCCACGTCGAGCAATCCACTGACTACTTCCCCGTTGCGCCGGCGGGCTTTATACGAAAAATGCGGCATACCAGTTATGTTTATTGAAAACCCGACACAATGAAAAGTTGCATTTCCGAAACCATCCCGGAATTTCGAGTTCTGACGGTCTCGTTGACCATGGACTACGGTTTCAGAGTTGTGTGAGGGGAGACCAGACCTTCATTGGCACTTCCACGACGATATCCAAGCAAATCAAGCGTTACATGTTGATAACCAATGGCTTTTATTGCCTTTGCGGCAGTTGCATGCCTTTCCTCGGCCATGAGTATGCCCATGTCGGACGGTCCCAATTCAATACGCGCCAATGCACCTTGTTTAATTTCGTGATGTCGTACTCGTACGTCGCGCAGGCCCATGTCGCGCAGAATGTCTTCGGCTTGTTCAATCATGTGAAGCTTGGCTGGCGTTACTGGTTCTCCATAGGGTATGCGCGAACTCAGGCAGGCCATCTGTGGTTTATCCGAAGTTGGCAGGCCTAATTGGGCGGAAAAGGCGCGAATCTCGGCTTTGGTAATACCCAGTTCCTTCATGGGGGCTTTGACCTGAAACTCCGCTGCCGCTTCAGCTCCGGGACGAAAGTCTCCTACATCGCTGGCGTTTTCCCCATGGACCACCACGGCGAATCCCCGTTCCCGCGCAATCGGCACCAACTCGGAAAAGAGGTCATGTTTGCAGAAATAACAGCGATTCAATGGGTTGGCGAGGTACTCTTGGTTGTTAAATTCCTTGGAATGAACAACTTGTAGTGGAATGCCGAACTGCTTTGCCAGAGTCAAGGCTTCCTGCAATTCACGTCTGGGGAGACTCGGAGTGTCTGCAATGGCAGCCAGTGCCTTGTTTCCCAGGACTTTATGGGCCAATACGGCGAGGAATGCCGAATCGACCCCTCCTGAATAAGCGATCAAGCACGAGCCATAGGAGCGTAACAACTCACTTAATTGGTCCAACTTACTATTAGCCACGGCCACAATGTGACATGACCTCTATGGAATGTCGAGCTGCACCCAGAAAAGCGGTTTCATGGCGCATGGGCGCTAAACCATCATAATGACTTGTGGGCCCATCTCATGCGACGCAGGCGAAGTGCGTTGCCAATGACGACAAGATCGGAGAGTCCCATGGCAACAGCACACAAGATGGGGCTTAGGAAGCCGATCGCAGCCAGGGGAATGGCAGCGACATTGTAGAAAAACGCCCAGAATAGGTTCTGTTTGATGATGCGAAGTGTCTTTTGTGCCAAGGCCAAGGCTTCCGGTATGGCGTGTATATCTGTTTTTAATAGGATGATGTCCGCTGATTCACGTGCAATATCGGAGGCCTTGCCAACAGCAATTCCGAGATCGGCTTGCTCCAGGGCGGGGGCATCATTGATGCCATCGCCAACAAACGCCACCTTAAGGCCTTGTGACTGTAGTTGTTGAATAATATCTGCCTTTTTCGAAGGCAGTACATCGGCGAAAACGTGATCAATGGGAATGCCTGCCTGACGCGCCATTTCATGGGCGGTTACCTGACGGTCTCCTGTGATTAAAAAGACATTTTTACCCTGATGAGCAAGTTCGGAAACGATTTCAGATGCACCTGATTTCAACTGATCACGCAAGGCAAATAACCCGAATAAATGATGATCTGAGGTTATACCCAAAAGGGTGGCCCCTTTGGCGGACCACTCCTTAATGAATTTGGCGCCCGACGTCAAATCGACATGGTGCTCGGACAGCCACTGTAAAGAACCTAGCCGCACCGTGAGGTGTTCGTTTCCCCCCCAAGGCACGACTCCTTCGACGCCACACCCCCTGATTTCCTTCCAATGGGCAACTGTAATGCGACGTTGAGTGTACGCCGCAAGGCACTGGCTGACAGGATGATTTGATCGGGATGCCAGAGATGCAGCTATTTCCATAATGGATGGCATATCCGCGGTTGTATGAGTGAGATCCAATCGCCCGGCGACTGCGAGTTTGCCTTCCGTGAGAGTGCCTGTTTTATCAAAGACCACGCTGGTGATGGTGCCGGATTTTTCAAGGGCGATGGCATCACGAATTAAAATGCCCCGTGAGGCTGCTGCATTTGTGCCTGCCATGATGGCCACAGGTGTGGCGATGCCCATGGCACACGGACATGCTACAATCAACACTCCCACGGCAGAAATGATGCCCATGGATAGTGCATGATCCGGAGCTGTGGCATACCCCCAAAAAGAGGCAAGGAGGTGATGCAGGTTTTCCATTTGGGAGGGGGCAAGAATCCATAGAGTACCCGTGATTCCAGCGCAGGCTATGACCAGGGGCACAAAGATGTTGCTGACGCGATCTGCCAATCTTTGAATGGATGCGCGGCTGTTTTGTGCTCTTTCGACAGCGGAGATGATCTGGGCAAGAACCGTGTCATGTCCAAGGGCCAGGGTGCGTGCCAATAGGCGTCCATTTTGATTGACGGTTCCGGCGAAAAGCTGATGTCCACGGTTTTTATCCACAGGAACGGATTCGCCCGTGAGCATGGATTCATCCACTGCCGACTGGCCCTCCATGACCTCGGCATCGACTGGAATCCGATCTCCCGGCCGCAACACCAACAAATCCCCTAAAGCGAGTTGTTCCACCGGAATTTCCTCCTCAGATTGATCGGGGTTCATGCGCCGCGCCATGGGGGGGGCAAGATTCATGAGTTGACGCATGGCCGCTGAGGCGCGAGTGCTGGTTATGGATTCAAGCCAATGTCCAACGCTGATCAAGGTGATGATGGCGGTGGACTCCATGAAAAATAAATGGCCTTTGGCGCCACTCAGGAGGAGCCAGAGACTGTATGCATACGCTGTGGTGGATCCCAAAGATACGAGAGTATCCATATTGGATGCTCCCGCCTTGAATTGAAGCCAGGCTCCACGGTAGAACCGATACCCACAGAGGGATTGGACCAAGGTGGCCAGGACCATCGCCAGCCATTGAAATCCGGTTTGATGTCCCCATCCAAATACCCACTCTCCAACCATCAGTGGCACCAGTGCAAAGCCGCCGATGACAACATTGAACCGCCATCCCTGCAAAAGGTTTGAAAAACGTGGTTCTGCGACGTCGTGGGCCATGGCCGATTCTCTGGCCGTGAAGCCAACCGATGCAATGGCTGCAATCAGGGCATTCGTGTCCGGGGTGACGTGCTTATCCCATCGGACCACGGCTTGACCCTGATCCAACGATACCACGATCTGAGCAGTTCCTGGGACAGACCCAAGTGCTTCCTTAACATGGCGCACGCAGTTCTGACAGGACATGCCATCGATCTGCAGGATGGTTTTTTCTTCAATCAACGTTGCATGAAAACCTGCTTTCAATAAGGCACTTAGCAGGGCTTGCACGTTGATGTCCCTGGCTGATATCCATTGGACCTGGGCCCGGGAAGTGTCGAGACTAACCTGTACGGAGCGGATGCCGGGAAGCGCCAGAATGGCTTCACGAGCATGTCGAACACAGTTTTCACAGGTCATGCCTTCAACCTTGAAGGTCAGACGAGTGTCTTTCGAAGGTTCTATCGTTGAAACACTTGCAGTAGCAACTGATTCCATGATCAGCCCCCCATTGGGGGGCGTGCAATAAAGGTCGCACCTTTGGGACCAAAAGCAAGCTGTCCTGGTCCTCCCATCATTGTAGGTCAGCTTCGCGCTTTATAAGCTCGCCATTCGAGGTCGGCTTGGCTAAGTAACACCACATCAGGCTTATTTAATATCATGAAAGCACGATGGTTTGTACGGGGTGATATTGACGGCTTTTTTGGCCTTTTTATCGATAATTTGCTCCAGTTGATGGTCATCGCTGTCCTGGGACGGGCGGTGTGTGGTTTTCCATCTGAGTTGATCCATGGGCGCATTCTTCCTGGTGCTGCAATATCGATTCTGGTGGGCAATCTGTTCTATGCCTGGCAGGCACGAAGGATGGCAGTGCGAACTGGACGCAACGACATTACCGCCTTGCCCTATGGCATCAACACACCGAGCGTCATTGCCTATATATTTCTAATCATGGGACCTGTGTACCAGGAAACCCATGATGCCAGCCTGGCATGGAAGGCTGGATTGTTTGCCTGCTTTTTGAGTGGCATCATGGAGGTGCTGGGTGCCTTTGTGGGGAATTGGCTGCGTCGGCACACTCCACGTGCGGCTTTGCTTTCTGCCTTGGCGGGCATTGCGATCACCTTCATCGCCATGGGTTTTGTTTTTCAAATATTCGCAACCCCCATCATTGCCTTGGTACCCATGATGCTGATTCTCATCAACTATGCGTCAAAAACCAGACTTCCCCTGGGGCTTCCTGGGGGATTGGTGGCGGTGGGATTGGGGACGCTGGCTGCGTGGGTGTTGCGCGGCATGGGATACTCTTTTTTTGAACCGCTCAAGGATACCTATGAGTTTCGTCTCCATTGTTTTCAACCTGCGGTGGGGGACTTGTTTGCGTTCATAACCAATCCAATCGGCTGGAAATATCTGGCGGTCATTTTCCCCATGGGTCTGTTTAACGTAATTGGTTCGCTGCAAAACCTTGAAAGCGCCGAGGCGGCGGGAGATCGTTTTGAGACCACACCGTCCTTGCTGGCGAACGGTATTGGCAGTTTGTGTGCCGCGTGTTTTGGAAGCGCTTTCCCCACCACCATATACATTGGACATCCAGGGTGGAAAGCCATGGGGGCAAGGGCGGGTTATTCCATCATCAATGGAGTGGTCATTACCTTGTTGTGCCTGGTGGGCGGAGTGACTTTGGTCCTTAAATACGTGCCCATCGAAGTAACCTTGGGAATTTTATTATGGATCGGGTTAATCATAACCGCCCAGGCTTTCCAGGAGACGCCCAAACAGCATGCGCTGGCTGTGGCCATTGGGTTCATACCCTCCCTGGCATCATGGGCATTGCTATTGGTGGATACCTCGTTGCGGGTGGCGGGTGGCAATCTGGCGGCTCTTGCTCCCAAATTTGGGTCGGATCTGTTTATATATGGGATCATCGCGTTGAGTCAGGGATTCATTCTGAGTTCCATGGTGCTTTCAGCCATGGTTGTTTTTATCGTCGATCGTAACTTTTTGAAGGCGGGTATCTGGTCGCTGGCGGCAGCGGTTCTTTCCGCCACGGGGTTGATTCACGCCTATACCCTGGACGCCAGGGGAGTGCAGAACACCTTTGGCTGGATGCAGGCCCCGCAATTTGTCATCGGATACGTGATAACCGCATTCATTCTGTTTGGTCTGCATGTGTGGCATCGTCGGTATGCATCACAGACAAGACCAGAGGAACTTTTAACCCCCACTCAATCGATCTGATCACTCACATGCATTTCTTAATCGCAACACGAAATGCTCACAAGGTTGCTGAAATCGGCGCAGTTCTTGGAGCCAACCATGTTCTTCATACGCTGAAGGAGTGCCAACAGGCACCCGATGTGGAGGAGAATGGGAAAACCTTCAGGGAAAATGCGGCATTAAAGGCAAGGGCGCTGGCCGAATGGTTATTGCGTCAATCCGACCAGGGAATCACTGTTGTAACGGGTGTGACACCAGGAACGCCGATCCATGTGCTTGCCGATGACTCGGGACTTGAAGTGGATTTCCTGAATGGCGCACCAGGGGTGTTTTCCGCGCGCTTTGCCGCTCTGGATTCAGGGAAAACGGGTAATTCACCTGACAGCGCAAACAACGCCAAATTACTGAAGGCTCTGGATGGTACGTTGATGCAACAGCGCACCGCCCGTTTTCGTTGTGTCATTGCCTTGGTGATGGTGCCGGGTGGTGCACAAGACGCCATTGGAATGCCCATTCATTATTTCGAGGGGGTGTGCGAGGGGAAAATTGGTTTCGAGGCACGAGGGCGCAATGGATTTGGTTACGACCCACTTTTCATACCAAGGGATCATTCGCAAACGTTTGCAGAATTGGGCGAGGAGACCAAAAACAAAATCAGTCACCGTGCCCGCGCCCTGGAGTGCTTAAAGGCATTTCTGCTGCGCGAATTTCCTACGTGTTGACGGTTTTGGACAACTGTTCCTCGAGTTGGGCGGGGGTCGTTGCAGGTTCCTGGCAGGAATGCCCGCTGCAATAATATGCAGTCGGTTGGTTGTTCCTTGGCGCCAGGGTTTGAGCAAATGCATCTGCTGGTTCGTGATTTCCCACAATCACCCTGTAGGGATTCCACACGGAATGCGCCGTCCTTAACAGATCTGAAAAGGCCGGTGAATTATGGTCGCCTGTGAGGACCAGCCGTTCCGGTTTGGCAAGATGGAAGTCCAGTGTCAGAAGCAAGTAAGGCACTGCTTGAGGTAGCTTGTGAAGACGCAGAGTGAAGTATTTAAGGCTCTTTTCCCCAATCGTTTGGAAGGAGGTTTCGCCCGTCATTGCAGACAGCCGGAGCAGGGAATGTATGGCTACGGAGTTCCCGGCAGGTTCAGCTCCATCGTAGTCCTCCTTCAAACGCAGGATGAGGCGCTTGTCGTTGGGCAGGCTCTGCCAGAAACCTCCTTGTTCAGCATCATAAAAACGCTCGGTCATGCTGCAGGCTAATTCCTTGCTGAATCGCAGCCATTCCGGCTCCAGCGTGCATTCGTAGAGATCAAGCATTCCTGACATCAGAAAAGCATAGGCGTTAAGGATTTGAGCAGAATCATGCTCGCCTTCGCGCCAGCGGTGATAGAGACACTTCTTCTCTGAATCCCAGAGATGCTCTTTAATGAAAGCCGCGGTTTTCCTCGCAGATTCAAGATACCTGGACTCACGCAGCAGGATGCCCGCACGGGCCATTGCGCCAAGCATCAGTCCATTCCATGATGCGAGAATTTTATCATCACATTGCGGCCTGATGCGGTGGGAACGGGCCTGCAGCATCCGAGCCCGGCCCGATGCCAGGCTGGCTTGTTCCTGCGCACTGAGTGCAGTGGAGGCAATGTGTAGAACATTGAGCCCTGTCAGAGGATCGGGATCGCTGTGGTCGATGAAGTTGCCGCCTTCTGTGATGCCGTAATGCTTTTCAACGGCCAGGAATTCATCAGGTGACAGAAGTTCCCGCAATTCACGTCCAGTCCAACAATAGAACTTGCCTTCCCGGCCTTCGCTGTCTGCATCCTCTGCTGAATAAAACCCGCCTTGGGGATGTGTCATGTCCCGCAATACATACTCCATGATATCACGGACGACATTGCGATGGCGAACCTCTCCCGTGTGCACAAAGGCATCCAGGTACAACTGGGCCATCTGGGCGTTGTCATAGAGCATCTTTTCAAAGTGAGGGACCAGCCAGCGCTCATCCACTGCATACCGGGCAAACCCTCCCCCCAGATGATCATGGATTCCGCCGGCCGCCATGCGATCGCAGGTAAACAGCACCATGTCTATGGCGTCTTGATCCCGGAAACGATTGCCATATCGCAATAAAAACTGCGGAACACTCGGCCGGGGAAATTTGGGTGCCCCACCAAAACCACCATACTGTTCGTCATATTCATCCATGAAGTGGGCGGCGGCATCGTGGAGCAGGGCGGGAGTCAGTTCGAATCCGTGCGGGTTCTCAGGCTTGCTGAGTAACCCTAGACGGTGATGTAATTCTCCGGCAGAGCGGAGCAGATCGTTTCGACGATGGATCCAAACCTGATGGATTTGCCTTAGCAGTTGAAGAAAACCTGGCAAACCATGTCGGGAGACGGGGGGATAATAGGTTCCTCCATAGAATGGCTTGAGATCGGGTGTAAGAAATGCGGTGAGGGGCCAGCCACCCTGACCCGAAAAGGCCTGAACCGCAGACATGTAAATTTTGTCCACGTCGGGACGCTCTTCGCGATCCACCTTGATGCTGATGAAGTGTTCGTTGAGAAAATCGGCAACCTCTTGATTCTCAAACGATTCCCGTTCCATGACATGGCACCAATGGCATGTGGAATAACCAATGCTTAGAAAAATGGGCTTATCCGCCTCGTGAGCCGCCTTGAAAGCTTCATCACACCACGGAAACCAGTTGACGGGATTATGTTGATGCTGAAGAAGATATGGCGATTTCTCTTTTGCAAGTCGATTGACATGCGATTGGGGTGGTGGAATGACCGTATTGGTGGTTTGTGTTTCCATGTCGCTATTTAGGTGGTTCCTTTACTACCATAACCGACAATTATGTTTTTTCCATCGTCACTTTTCCCAGAGATTGGTTAGATGGTGACAGTGTTGACGCAAAAGACATGGCGGCCAGAAGCAGTGTGGATGCTGGTGGTAGCGAACTTTACCACCCTGTTGTTTGGCATGTTGCTCGCATCGGGCTTGACCCACTGGCTGAAGGGGTGGGACAGGTCCGATTTGGAGTTGTTGTCAGCAGTATGTGCTGCGGTTGGCTTCCAGGGGGCGACTCTCATATTGGTGGCGGTGATGTTGCGTCAATGCAGGGTAACGTGGGATGAAGCCTTCGGCCTATACAGAGACGCCAGGCGTGCTGTGACAACGGCGTTGGCATGGGCTCCAGGGATTGTTGTCGTGGCCTTGTTGTTGGGGTATGGCGCCAATGTTTTGATGACCCTGTTGGGAAACGAACCTGAACCGCAAGCGGCGGTGCAGATGTTGCAGAACACCGACTCTCTCTTGCATCGATGTGTACTGGGATTCCTGGCCGTAATACTAGCCCCGGTGTCGGAGGAGGTGTTGTTTCGCGGCATGATCTATCCGACCATCAAACAATTGGGCTTCCCCCATCTGGCCCTGTGGGGCACGTCGATTGTTTTTGCCATGACCCATGCCAACCTGATGGCGTTCGTGCCTTTGATATTCGTGGCGGTCATGCTCACATGGTTGTACGAGAAGACGGGAAACCTCCTCACATCCATTGTGGCTCACGCCGTGTTTAATCTGGTGAATTTTGTGGTACTTATATCCGAGAAGAGCATCGAACAATGGATGAAGTAATGACATGAACGAATTTGAACTCATCCATGCCTTGTCGCAGAAACTTCCCATGAATGACCAAACAGTTGTTGGAGTGGGCGACGATTGTGCGGTGCTGGATATCGGGTTGGCGAAGCAATGGCTTTTGTACAAAACCGATGCGGTGGTTGAAGGGGTGCATTTTCTCAAGGACGAGGTGCCTCAGCGTGTGGGACATAAAGCGCTGGCCCGGTGCATGAGCGACATAGCCGCGATGGCGGGTACGCCGACCTTTGCTCTGGTGACATTGGGTTTGCCCGATAATTTTAAGCCGGATTGGGTCCTGGGAATGTATGACGGTATCAATGAATTGGCGCGGCGCCATGGAGTTGCCGTCGTTGGAGGGGAAACGGTTCGCAATCCCGAGCGAGTGTTTGTATCTGTGTCGCTTCTTGGAAGTGTGGAGAGGAATAAATGTATTCGACGATCTGGTGCGCAGGTTGGAGATGCCATTTTTGTGACAGGCGAGTTGGGTGGATCCATTGAGGGTAAGCACCTGGATTTTCAGCCCCGGCTCTTGGAAGCACGTTGGCTGGCTGGTCATTTTGATCTGCATGCCATGATAGATCTTAGCGATGGCCTGGCGGGTGATCTGCGGCATGTGCTCACAGCCAGCAAATCGGGGGCCGAATTACTGGCGGATGCGCTGCCCATCAGTGTGTCGGCGCGTCAGCGAAGCGCGTCGGGTAAAACTCAGAAAACGCCCCTGGTGGCGGCGATGACCGACGGAGAGGATTTTGAATTACTTTTCACTCTGCCAGCCCGCCAGGCGGTTCCTTTGTTGGATGCGTGGAAGACTGAGTTTCCCCAATTGAAATTGAGCTGTGTGGGCAGGATAACGTCGGAGCCGGGATTGAAGATGAGGGAGAGGGAAAGACTTTTGGAGGTGCCGGAACATGGTTACGTTCATTTCTCGTAGTCCTGAAGACACCATGCGCCTTGGCATTGAATGGGGGCGCTCTGCTGCCATGGGGTGGGTGATTGGACTTCAGGGTGATCTTGGAGCCGGCAAGACGCAATTGGTGAAGGGCATTGCGCAGGGGCTTTCAATCCAGCAACGGGTGCATTCGCCCTCTTTTGCGATCATGATCGAATATGCCGGAGGACGCCTGCCTTTATACCATATCGACCTCTACCGGCTCGAATCCAATGCCGAAATCCAGGGAGCTGGTCTTGATGAATACCTGTTCACCCCCCAAGGGATTACTGTGGTGGAATGGATTGCACGGTGGGACGATGCTGCAAAGGAGATAGTCAGGTCGGGAGGGTTCCTGCGTCAGGTCACCATTGAGGTTGTCGGCGATACAATGCGAAAGATACATTATGAAGATTTTGGCGCTTGAGTTCTCCACACGGCGGCGAAGCGTGGCACTGCTGAATGCTGGCGGCGGTTGTGTCGAGGTGTGCGATGAAGGACCTACTTCGGGACGAGGTCTCCTGCTGATAGAAAGCGTGCTGAGGCAAGCTGCATGTCCAAAGGAAGATGTGGATTGTGTGGCCGTTGGTCTTGGGCCCGGTTCCTATACAGGTATTCGTGTCGCCCTTTCCTTGGCGCAAGGCTGGCAATTGGCTCGGCATACACGCATGGTTGGAATTGGCAGTGTGGAATGTCTGGCGGCAGCGCAATGGAATGCGGGTGTTCGCGGACACGTGGCCTATGCGGTGGATGCCCAGCGTAATGAGTATTACGTCGCCGAATACGAATTGAGGCCGGAGAAGTGGATGGAACGCACACCTCTGCGATTGGTTTCCCGGCAGGAATTGGAGGACATGGGGAAAAAAGGCGCAATCCTGGGAGGGCCGGATCTTCACTCCATTTTGCCTTCAGGGCAAGACCTCTATCCTTCGGCTGCTGTATTGGCAGATTTGGCCAGCCGATCCCCAAAAAGTGAAGAAGGTCATCATTTGGAGCCAATCTACCTGCGGCCAGTGAGCTTTGTTAAGGCGCCCACACCCCGTGTTATTCCGGATCGCTAGACAGAAGATGCGGGCTCGCAAAGTGCCACAATAGCCTTGGCGGCCCGATGGCTGGCTCCAGAGGGACCCAGTTGCGAGATGATATCATCGAGCTTGTGTTGGATGGCCATCAGGCGGGCCGGTGAGTCCACCAAAGTCTGGACTTCCCGCGCAATCCTTTCGCCGGTCGCCTCATTTTGAATGAGTTCCGGAAAAACAGCCTCATCCGCGAGCAAATTGGCCATTGCCAGATATTTAACTTTGATGAGCTGAAGGCCGATCCAATACGTTGCTGGAGATGTTTTATAAATCACGATCGTGGGGACACGAAAATAGGCACACTCCATCGTGACGGTTCCTGATGAGGCGATGGCAAGGTCACTGTTTTCCAGGGATTGTGCGAGCCCTCCTTGATGAAGGGTCAACGATATCTCCGAAGGCGCCTGTTGACGAGCCAGGTTCAAAAGATCTGGAGAGGAAAGGACCATGTGAAAATCAACCGGCAGGGATCGGGCCAGAATGCGTGCCGCCTCGAACATGGGAGGCAGATGTTTGTTGAGCTCGCGTATTCGGCTGCCAGGCAACAACAGGATTTGCCATCGTTTTGGATGGGCGCTTTTCGAGGGGAGGTGCTCGTTTTTGTGAATGGTGTCCGCTGCGGTCTGACTGCGTGGGTACCTGTCCACGAGGGGATGCCCCACATATTCAACGTGAAAATCCGGCGCACGCTGTGCATACCAGTCCTTTTCAAAAGGGAAGATGCTGAGCAGTAGATCCACGTTGCGCACAATCTTGCGCAACCGTGATGAATGCCACGCCCATATTTGGGGCGAAATGTAATAGACTATGCGCGGATTCCAGTTGTGAAAATGGCCCCCACGCCCATTGACGATGGAACGAATAGCCTGGATGAACCGCATGTTAAAGCCCGGATAATCCACGACGATGATGACATCGGGTAGTTCATGTCGGGCCACATCCAGCAGGCTGTAGAAAATCCTGCGAAATTCGGGGTAGTGTTTTAGAACTTCCCACAGGCCTACGACTGCATGTTGCGTCAGATCCAGGGTGAGTTCCACGCCAGCCGCCGCCATCTGAGGACCGCCGGCGCCGATGAAACGCCAATGAGTGATGGGACGCAATGCCTGAACCAGTTCTGCCGCCAGGGTATCCCCGCTGGCCTCACCGGCAATAATCATGGCGCATTTCGGATGCATGTACAGGCGCTGGATTGGGGCCGCTCAGGGCACAACAACTTTGGAGGCTGTAATCTGACGTGTTATCTCGAACGCAAGGTCCAGAGCGCGTTTGGCTGATTCGCCGCTGACCAATGGCTGCTGATGCTTGCGGACGCATTCGATGAAGCTGCGTAATTCGAGTTTCAAAGGCTCATCCTTGGCTATCGGAACAGGTTCCCGCACAATTTTCTTACCTGCGAACTCGCTGACGATCGAGCTGGTCTTCGCAGCCAGAAGCTTTTTGATGAGAGAGGACTCCTTTTCATTGTCACGGGCGATGCGATAGACATATCCCTCTTGTGCGCGATAATCCAAAGAGACATAGGTGGCGATCTCGCCTCCGCTAAACACACGGATTTTGCGCATGCGCTCTGGACTTACGCGGCTGGCGGTCAGATTGGCGACGCAGCCATTGGCAAAGCGCAGGCGGGCATTGGCGATGTCCTCGGAATGGCTCAAAATGGGGATGCCCACGGCATCGACTTGGACCACGGGGGCCTTCACGAAGGCCAGGACAACATCGAGATCATGGATCATGAGATCCAATACCACACCGATATCGGTGCTGCGGGCTGGATAGGGAGACAGCCTGTGACATTCGATGAAGCGCGGATCCGTCGCCACAGACTGCAGGTAGTTGAACACTGGATTGAACCGTTCCACATGCCCGACTTGAAGGGCGCAATGCTTTTCAGAGGCTAATGCCACCAATTCAGAAGCCTGGGCTGCATGATCAGTCATGGGCTTCTCCACCAGGACATGCTTGCCCAGATTAAGCAGCCGGTTGGCCAGATCGAAGTGCGTGTGAGTTGGGGTGACAATACTCAGGGCTTCGCTCGCACTGGCTGCCTCTTCAATCGTGGCAAAAACAGGAACGCCGCACTTTTCGGCAACGCGACGTGCAGCCTCAGGCAGGGTGTCGTATACACCCATGAATTGGACTTCGCCAGTCCGGCTCAGTTCCGCATAGATCCGGGCGTGTTCTTTGCCCAGCGAACCAGTGCCTAACACGGCGACTTTAATTGGCGCAACCATGACTGCCATTTTTATCCAAGCCGCCGTGGGCATGCCACATAAATCGCCTTGGGCTTTCAAAGGCCGCTTGAATTGCGGCCTGCTCATGGTATGACTTACCTCGTTGGTGCACGGATTTGCCAGAGGATGAACAGGTAACCCATGTAACCTTTATGATGCGACATTTTGACCAGGATCTCGTTAAGATTAAGGAAAACCTGCTGACCATGGGCAGTCATGCCGAGTCGGCTGTGTCCAATGCATTTAAGGCGCTGATGGACCGCGATGAAACATTGGCCCGACGTGTCATTGATGACGACTCCATTCTGGATCAATTTGAGATCACCATGGACGAAATGGCGGTCAATTTCCTGGCCTTGCAGGGCCCTGTTGCGATGGATTTGCGGTTGGTTACGGTTGCCATGAAGGTGTCGCATGACCTCGAGAGGGTGGGGGATGAAGCCACCAAAATTGCACGGCGTGGCATTGAATTGGGACGTGAGCCGTTATTGTCCGCTCCCATTGATCTTGCCAGACTCGTCGCGGTTGCGCTGGAGATGCTTAAGCAATCGTTGGATGCCTTTGTGCATGGGAATATCGAACTGGCTCGGACTGTCATTGCCAGGGATAAGGAAGCCAACGAAATCAACAAGACCAACCATACCGAGATGATCAAGTTGATGATAGCCCAACCCGATACCATTACGCGTTGCCTGAATCTTATGGTCATTTCCAAGAGTCTGGAACGCATTGCCGATCACGCCACCAATATTGCCGAGGAGGTTGTCTATCTGTATGAAGGACATGACATCCGCCACACTGGCAAGGGAAATCCCTGATCCGTCCTGATGAAACCCAAAGTGCTCATTGTGGATGACGAGCCGGATGTCGTTGAACTGGCTGCCTATAACTTGAAGCAGGCCGGTTGTGACATCGTCAGTGCAACGGATGGCGAGCAGGCCTTGAAACTGGCTCGGGAACACATACCAGATCTAATTGTGCTCGATATCATGCTTCCTGAGATGGATGGTTTGGAGGTGTGCAAGTGTCTCCGCAGTGATCCTCAGACTTCGGCCATTCCTGTTATCATGCTGACCGCCAAGGCGGGTGAAGTCGATCGGGTTCTGGGTTTGGAATTGGGGGCTGATGATTATTTGACCAAGCCTTTTAGTCCCCGTGAGTTGGTGTTGCGGGCCAAGAAACTCATGCGGCGTTCGCAGCCGCAAGTCGTTGCCAATGAGCATTATGAAATTGGTCCATTGCTTGTGGATTTGCCCAATCACCAGGTCGAGGTGGAGGGAAGGACGGTCGATTTGACTGCAACGGAATTCAAACTTCTGGCCGTACTGATCCAGCGAGCAGGCCGTGTCCAGACACGTGATCATTTGCTGCGGGATGTTTGGGAATATGACAGTCTCATCGATACCCGGACCATTGATACTCACATTCGGCGTTTGCGTGAAAAACTGGGTTCTGCCGCACGATTCATCGGCACGGTCCGTAATGTTGGTTACCGATTTGTGAATGATTAATGTGGGGGACTCTCGCCATACTCGCGCTTTGTTGTCTGGGCGTATCCAACGTCTGGTGGTGGCGTCGGTATGCACGACTCAAGCGGAAATGGTCTCGCCAGTCCACCGCCATTCAAAGCGCCCTCTCGGCTGATCAGCATCAAAGAGAACAGCAGGCAGCTCGTCTGCAAACGTTGCTTAACAACATGGTGGAGGGAGTGTTGCTCCTCGATCCCGATGGCCATGTTGAGCTTTGTAATGATTCCCTGCGCCGGCTGTTGGGGACTTCTGGAGATGTGCGGGGCCGGACCATCATGGAGGCCTTGCGGCTTCATGAATTACCCGGCGTGGTGGCCCGTGCGTCCAAGGAAGGTCAGGTCCTTGGTTTCGAATTAACCCTGCCCGGGTTGGAGCAGCGTTGTCTGCAAATCAACGTGACTGCCCTGAAAAACCTTCAAGGCCTTCCCCAGGGGATGGTCCTCGTGTTTCATGATACAACACACGCAAAGCACTTGGAAAACGCACGCAAGGAGTTCGTGGCCAACGTGAGTCATGAGTTGCGCACACCTCTGTCCATTATCAAAGGTTATGTGGAAACCCTTTTGGGGGGCGCGCGTGAGGATCCCGATGTCGCTTTGCGTTTCCTCAAAACGATTGAGAAACATGCGGACAGACTGACTTTCCTGGTTGAGGATTTGCTGACGATTTCGCGCTTGGAATCAGGGCAGGTTGTCCTGCACAGAAAGTTGATTCCTCTCGCGCCTCTCATTACTCATGCCATCGATGGTCTGATGCCCCTGGCCAAGGATCGGAATGTGCAGTTCGACAACCGTATCTCAGAGGACATTCAGGTGTTTGCCGATACGAATCGCTTGGAGCAGGTTGTTTGTAACCTTGCCGATAATGCCATAAAATACGGAAGGAGCGGGGGAAAGGTGGTTTTTGAGGCTCGCAAGACGGAGGATGGGTTGATTGAAGCGTCGGTTGCCGATGATGGTCCTGGTATACCTGCCGAGTCGCGTGAACGCATTTTTGAGCGTTTCTATCGTGTTGACCGGGCGCGTTCCAGAGAGCAGGGGGGGACCGGCTTGGGATTGGCCATTGTAAAACACATTGTGCAATCCCATGGTGGCAAGGTATGGGTCAAAAGCGAGGTCGGCAAGGGGAGCGTCTTTTATTTTACGCTGCCTGCCAGGGAATCAGCATGAGCCAGGTTTTTCAGCTCCAATGACGCGGAATGTTTGAGTTGCTGCATAAAAAGGAAGAGCCTGCCCAAGGTTTTTGGCAACGAACCTTGGCTGGTCGTTTTGTGACTAGTGCGCAATCCTGGACTCGGCATTTGACGGAAGTATATGACCTTCCAAAAGATGGCACTCAAATGCGTCTCATGAACGAGATGATGGCCTATGGTGTGGGGTTGCTGGCAATCCAACATCGTCAGATTGATGGCACTATTCAGGTTGATCCGTATTTCCAGAGCTGTCTTAAGGAGGCCTACGATGAAGTTACACGGGCCATGCAATCGTATCCTGCTGCCATGAAGCCTGTTCACGGGCATTCCAGTCCATTTGGGCTGTCTCTTGCCCCATATATGGCCAAAACCCTTTCGGATACAGGCATTACGGAAGAATCGCTTCGCTTGTTCCATCTTGCAACCGGCTTGGATGCAAGTGCCCTCGTGGGGGGAGGCAGTAACCTGGCTACCCTGGTATTTTATATCGTGCTTTTTAGCATGCTCATTAATCCACAAGCACCTGCCAACCAACGGAATGTGGATATTTTGAATGATATCAAGGCCTGCGCTGATCACTTGCGCGAAATGATTGCCCAGGTTCCTGAGCAGTCTGGAGGTATTCGCTTTCTGACAGATCCAGCTGGCGACACTGCATCCCTGGGATGTGCTCTTAATGATAAGGCACGACATAACCAATTTATTATCAATAACATAACGTCATGAAGAGAGGGGCTGACTCTGTGAAGTATTGGCCATCCTGCCTTGTGGATGGAGGAATTGTCGTGTCATCACTCCGGATTTAACAGTTTTGGTCTCTTGACATCGGCGGGAGGTTGCCCAAAAGTGGCTTCCTTTATGGCAGAGCTTGTAGAACCGAAAGTAAACGAGCGGATGGAGAAAATCGTCTCCCTCTGTAAACGCCGGGGTTTTATCTTCCAATCATCTGAAATCTACGGTGGCATAAATGGCTTTTGGGATTACGGTCCGCTGGGCGCCGAACTGAAGCGCAACGTAAAGGATTATTGGTGGCGCACGATGACCCACAAGCGTGATGACGTAGTGGGATTGGATGCCAGCATTATCATGCATCCGCGTATCTGGGAGGCCAGTGGTCATACGAGTACTTTTAGCGATCCAATGGTCGATTGCTTGTTGACCAAGAAGCGGTTCCGTGCCGATCAGATCGAGCCTCAGTCAGGCATTGTGCATCATTTTTCCGGCTGCAAGGATGAAACCAATGGCAAGGTAAGCAATGAGCCATTTGCTGTCCTCGTGGTGACGGGCAAGCACCCCGAGCACGCCAAAAAGGTGGCGCGCATGTTCTATCAAACTCGCGGAATTGCCTCACCAGTCCTGGTGGAGGATCGAACTGAGGAGGTGAAGGACAGCACCCGTTTTAACCCTGAAAACGGGAGCCTGCTGACTGAGCCGCGTCCTTTCAACCTCATGTTCAAGACCTATGTTGGGCCTGTGGAAAGCGCTGATAACGTGGCCTATCTGCGTCCAGAGACTGCCCAGGCGATCTTTGCACAGTTCAAGAACGTGCTGGAAGTCTCCCGACAGAAAGTCCCGTTCGGTATCTGCCAGATTGGCAAGGCTTTCCGTAACGAAATCAATCCCAGGAATTTTACCTTCCGTTCGCGTGAGTTCGAGCAGATGGAATTGGAGTTTTTCATTAAGCCGGACGAAATCGCCAAGAAAAACGCCCCCGAAGGTGCCTCAACAGACCCCTCCACGCCTCAGCCTTCGTGGGGATGGAAGGAATGGCACGCCTATTGGGTGGAAGAGCGCACCAAATGGTACGAAAGCATTGGCCTTTCGCGTGATACACTCGCTTTCTATTGGCAAAAGGACACGGAATTGGCCCATTACGCCAAAGCCACAGTCGATATTCTCTACCGTTTCCCCTTTGGCACTCAGGAATTGGAAGGTATTGCAGCACGAGGTGATTACGATTTGACCCAACATCAAAAATTCAGCGGCAAGCCGATGGAGTATTTTGATGAGGAGGCCAAGGCTCGTTATATTCCTCACGTCATCGAGCCCAGTGCGGGTGTCGATCGTCTTGTGTTGGCCTTGCTCTGCAATGCCTACACTGAGGAGCAAGTCACCGATGAAAAGGGCAAGCCTGAAACCCGCGTCGTGATGAAGTTGCATCCCCGCGTGGCTCCAATCAAGGTGGGTATCTTCCCGCTTTTGAAGAACAAGCCGGAATTGGTCAAGAAGGCCCTGGCGATTCGGGATTTGCTTTGCCCGCATATGACGGTGTTCTATGACGAGTCAGGCGCCATTGGCCGTCGTTATCGCCGGCAGGATGAAGCGGGGACACCATTTGGGGTGACCGTGGACTTTGATACGCTGGGTGAGAAGCCGGAACTCCTTGATACTGTCACTCTTCGCGAACGCGATACCATGCAACAATCGCGCGTGAAGATCAGCGATTTGGTGACGGTATTGTTGGAAAAGGTTCGTTAATGTCCGATGCCAAAAAAGGTGCTGCAGGGCTTTATGGCATTATAGCCATAAAGCTTGGGAAGGGTCTGTTGCTGTTGGCCGTGGCACTGGGGGTCTATAGTCTGGCGGGCTATGATTTGACCGCGTTGTTTGAAAAATCGCTCCGGGTGCTCAATTTGGACCCGGAGAGCAGTTTTTTTCAGAAGTTGGAGGTCAAGATTGGTCAGATCACCCCCACCAATGTGCGCTGGGTGGCGGCAGGTACCTTTATCTACAGCATGATCTGTCTGGTGGAAGGCATTGGACTTAGCTTGCGCATCAGTTGGGCCGGATGGTTGGCCATGGGTGAGGCTTTGTTTTTCATACCCATTGAAATATTCGAGCTTCGCCGTTCGTTTTCTGTAACGGTGCTGGGCATTCTGATCTTCAACATATTCATCTGTTATTACCTTTTCCACAATCGGGAGAGACTGTTCAAACATCATCATCCGGACAAGGAAGAGGATCAGAAGGCTGGTTCAAGCACGGCCTCATGTTCTCGATCGCAGCCCATGCCTCAATCGCCTTCGCAGCAGTAAGGCTTGCTTCGTGGAGTTCGAAGGCCGGTTTTCATGCCTGTCATTGTGCCTGGGATTGACAATCCCTTTGGATTCGGCCATTTGAAGATGGCCGCAAGGCGTAACACACCCGGCATTTTAGGCACCTCGCATCTGTGAGTGGGCGTGGATGGATTGGCCTAACCTGGTGATTTCACCGCGGTGCCGGCGACAAACGCTGTGGCAAGTATTATTGATTTACCAGATGGTTTAATATCCTATGAGCACAACTGAGAAACATCATTTTCAAGCAGAGATAGAGCAGTTGCTCCATATCGTGGTCGATTCGCTCTATACGGACCGGGAAATATTCGTGCGCGAGTTGATTTCGAATGCTGCTGATGCCCTGGAAAAACTCCGCTTTTTGCAGACATCCGGCCAGGCAGTGCACCAGCCTGATCTGGCGCTTTCCATAACCGTCACAACAGACGAAAAGGAAAACACCATCACCTTCACGGATACGGGTGTGGGAATGACCCGTGCGGAGTTGGTGGATAACCTGGGCACCATTGCGCACTCCGGTTCCAAAGCCTTTTTGAAGCAGGTGGCCGAGCAAAAACAGAATGGGGTGGCTAATTTGATCGGCCAGTTTGGTGTTGGCTTTTACTCCGCCTTTATGGTGGCCAAAAAGGTCGTGGTGGACAGCAGGTCCAGCCAGGTTGAGGAGTCTCCTTGGCGATGGATATCCGAGGGGTCCAACGGCTATGAGTTGGAATCCCTGCCAGATGCACCGCGAGGCACCAAAATAACCGTGTATCTCAAGGATGACCAAAAGGAGTTCTCCAAGACAGACGTCATCGAGCACATCATCAAGCGTTACTCGAACTTCGTGCCCGTCTCCATCGATCTGAATGGCAAGACGGTCAACTCTGTTCGCGCCATCTGGACGCGCAACAAGAGTGAAATCAAGGACGAGGAATACAACGAGTTTTACCATTATATCGGGCATGACCACGAAAACCCGTTGTTCCGTCTTCATTTTTCAGCAGATGCTCCATTAGCCATTCAGGCGCTGTTGTTTGTGCCTTCCCGAAATGTTGAGGCCTTGGGGATGTTTCGCGCTGAGCCTGAGGTGCATCTTTACAATCGGCGGGTGCTGATCATGTCCAAACCCAAGGATTTATTGCCTGAATGGCTGAGGTTTGTGCGGGGGGTGGTGGATAGCGAAGACATGCCCTTGAACGTCTCCCGTGAAATGATGCAGGACACCTCCTTGATGCAGAAGCTCAACAAGGTGTTGACGGGACGGTTCATCAAGTTTCTTGAGGAGCAGGCGGAAAAGGAACCGGCCGCCTATCAGAAATTCTACGAGCAGTATCACCGATTCATCAAAGAGGGAATTGTCACCGACTTCACCCATCAAGCTGCCTTGGGCAAACTGGTTCGCTATGAGACCTCGCTCTTGGGCAAGGGTGAAACCACCTCGCTGGCTGATTACGTCAAACGCATGCCCTCGGATCAAAAGGAGATTTATTATCTCCTGGGGCCCAGCCGCGAGGCCATTGAAAGCAGCCCGTACTACGAGGTTTTCAAAGCCCGCAAGTGCGAGGTGCTGTTCCTGTTTGATCCATGGGATGAGTTCGTGATGGATCATCTGCGGGAGTTTGATTCCAAGCCATTGAAGTCGGCTGAAAAGGCAGATTTGAAACTGGATGATCAGAATCAAAAGGAAGGAGCTCTCACGGATGACCAGGCCAAGGCACTTGCCGACTGGCTTAAGACCATCCTGGGCGATCGTGTCAATGCGGTTCGTCCTTCCATGCGTCTGGTCGATAGCCCTGCTGTGGTGGCCGATACCGACACTCAAATGACAGCCAGCATGCGTCGGATTATCAAGGCCATGCAGAAGGAAGGCAGCCCCGAGTTGCCGGAAAAACATGACTTGGAGATCAATCCGCGCCATTCAATTATTAAGCACCTGGAGGCCATGCGACAGAAGGATTCCGCCCTGGCAGCCAAGGTTGCCGAACAAATGTATGACAATGCACGGGTGGCGGCGGGGCTCCTGGATGACCCCCGTTTGATGCTCAAGCGCTTGAATGATTTGCTGGAGCAGGTCTTGGTGACTCGCTCCTGACGGTCTTTTCGCATGTAGGCGGGTGGACTGGCTCCAAACCAGTCCACCCGTTTGTCATCACCCTTCGTTTTAGCCTCCCCAAACTCCTTTTGGGCCGCGATCTGCGTGGCCGAGCATTCAGAGCTTGTAAGGTGGAGGCATTCTGATAAAGCCCTTCAATCATGTCGCAGATAGAGCAGTCAAGACGCTGGAAGGCGATTCGGATGTTGTTGTTGGCCACGGTATGCTGGGGCATCAGCTTTCCCGTGGTGAAGTCCATTTTTTTGATTCAGCAAAACCTGCTGCCGGGTGCTAATTCATGGTTCTATACCAGCATGATTGTGTTGCTTAGATTTGGCATGGCAGCCTTGCTGCTGCTGTTCTGGGACTGGAAAAATGTCGTGCATTGCACCCGTCTTGAAGCAGAGCAGGGGATCTTGCTGGGATTGTTTGGTGGAACGGGGATTTTATTCCAGGTGGACGGGCTTGCATACACCTCGGCATCAAATTCGGCCTTTCTCACACAATTCTATTGTCTGACCATTCCTGTGTATACCGCAATTGTGATGCGACGTTGGCCCAGTATGCGCACAACGGCCAGTTGTCTCATTGTGCTGGCTGGCACCGCCGTTCTTGCTCAGCTTGATTGGCGCAACATGCATATTGGCAGGGGGGAGTTGGAGACTCTCCTGGCTGCAATATTGTTTACCGGCCAGATTGTGTTGCTGGAACAACCCAGGTATCAAAATAATCGTACAACGCCTTTTTCCTTCATCATGTTTTTGGCGATGGCAGCCTGCTGCCTTCCTGTGGCGCTCTGGTTCACACGTCAGCCTCAGGATTGGCTGCACATCATGCAGGATCCTTCGTTGTGGATTTTGATCAGTCTTTTGGTCGTCCTGTGTACAATGGGGGCCTACATGCTCATGAACCATTGGCAGAAACACGTCACCTCCACAGAGGCGGGTCTGATTTATTGCAGCGAACCCATTTTTGCCAGCCTCTTCGCCCTTTTTCTGCCCGCCATTTTTTCAATATGGGCAGGCATCTCCTACAGCAATGAACGTGTCTCCTGGCGGCTGGTCATAGGAGGTGGTTTGATCACGTTTGCCAACGTGCTGCTCCATTGGCCCGTGCGCCGTTCCAATTCCACTCAATCCGCCGCTTCCTGTGGTTGTGTGATGGGTTCTTAGGCTATCACATGCAGGCTTAACCATCGGTTCGGAAAGACTGGAGGCACAGGCGGTTTACTCCGATCCACTGCTTGAGGATTCCCTGTTGTTTACCGATGGATGGGCCGTCTCAAGGAAAAAGCCTCTGTTTGAAAGGTTCATGCGTTTTTGTGCACAAAACACTTCCCTTGCCTGAGTTGGAATGTTAAATTTCGGGCAATTTAAGCCCATTCGCCAAAGCCATTATGGTCATGGTATTGGGTGAAATTTTTAGCATAAATATTGTATGAAAACCGTTACCAGTCTGAAAATTGTCACCAAGAACTTGCGTCCTCTTATTGATGGAGCGTTGGAAGACAGCGGCGGCTTGCTGCGCTTGGCGCCCAACTGGGTTCCGCGGTCCTTTTTACATCCGGGACGCCGTCTGAAACTCGCTCCCCAGGATTTATATGCCTTCGGGCTGGATCGCGGTGGTATCGATGAGCGCTGGTTCGGTTCCACCACGCCGGCGGCCAATGAAAACCGCACCCCTGATGAAGGTTTGAGCTATGTGGTGGCGGGCAATCAACGCTTTACCCTGGCGGATGCGGTGGCAGAAGCTGGTGCGGACATCGTGGGATCCAAGATTTGGAACAAGTACAAACGTTGGCCGGTGTATTCCAAGTTTTTCGATAATATGGGCCCGATTCCCCACCACATGCATCAGGCCCAAAAACATGCCAAATTAGTCGGCATGGACGGCAAACCCGAATCCTATTATTTCCCTCCGCAGCATAACAACGTGGGTAACAACTTCCCCTATACGTTCTTCGGACTCGAGCCAGGCACGACCAAGGCCCAGGTTCGTAAATGCATCGAAAAATGGAACGTTGGTGACAATGGCATCCTTGACCTGTCCAAGGCCTATCGTCTCCAGCCTGGCACAGGATGGCTTGTGGGCCCTGGCATTCTTCATGCCCCCGGTTCGCTGTGCACCTATGAGCCCCAGTGGGGATCAGATGTGTTTGGCATGTATCAAAACCTTGTGGAAGGTCGTGCTGTACCCTGGTCGCTTCTTGTGAAGGATATGCCTGCGGAAAAACACCAGGACTTCGACTTCATTGTCAGTGAGTTGGACTGGGAGGGGAACGTTGACCCCAATTTCAAGGAAAACCATTACCTTGAGCCGGTGCCCGTGGCAGACACTCGCAAGGAAGGCTACGTGGATCGCTGGATTGTTTACGATAAAATCAATAACCAGCAGTACTTTACCGCCAAGGAACTTACCATCGATCCCGGCGTGAAGTGCACCATCAAGGACAATGGCGCCTACAGCATGATTGTTGTCCAGGGCAAGGGACGGATGAACAAGCTGAACCTCGATTGCCCGAAACTGATCCGTTTCCATGAAATGACCGAGGATGAAGTGTACTGCACCGAGGCTGCCGCAAAGGCTGGTGTCGTGTTTGAGAATACGTCCGAGGTCGAACCTTTGGTCGTTCTGCGGTATTTCGGACCCGATGTCAACCCTGACGCCCCGAAGTTGGGCGCTTACAAGAAAAACAAATTCTAAATCACAACCACCATATCATTGCGACAACATGAAACGCATCTCCATAGGCACTTGGGCTTTTGTTTTTAATCAAAAGCACCCCATCGAATTCAGCGAAATCGTATCGGGACTCAAAAAACTCGGGTTTGACGGTCTGGAACTCGGGGGTTTTGGCATCCATCCCAATCCGACAACGGCATGGACAGCGGCAAGCTGGCATAAGGACCCCCAGGCCGCCTATCAGGCGATCTGTGCCTCGATTCGCGATACCTGGGAGTCACAGGGCATGGGCTGCAGCGGCCTTGCGGCTGACCTGTGGGCTGAGAAACTGATCACCGCCAAGGACGATAAATCGTATCTGGCGACCTTCCGGAAGAACCTCGACTTCTGTACCCGCCTGGGGATCGATGTGATTCGTGTCGATTCAACCGAGACGCCGAATGTCCTGGGTAAAGTTCCCGGCGAAAAGCCGCTGAAGGATTGCCCTGTGGTGCCGTTCAAGGATGCCCTGAAGCGCGCGGCCCGCACTTGGAGGAAATGTGCCCAGGAGGCCGCGGACAAGGGCGTGCGCGTGGTGTGGGAATTCGAGCCCGGTTTCGCCTTCAACAAGCCTTCCGAAATCATCGCCGTGTTGGATGCTGTGAACCACGACAATTTTATGTGCATGCTGGACACGTGCCATGCCCATAATATTGCGGTGATTGGGGCACGTCAGCCTGGTAAAAAGGAGACGCTTCCGGGCGGGATTCGCGAACTCGCTGAGAAGCTTAAGGGCAGGATTGGTCGTGTGCATTTGATTGATTCAGATGGCACACTCAATGAACATGGTACCTCCAGCCATCCTCCTTTTGGTCAGGGTTGTCTCAACTTTGATGAGTTCATGCCGACGCTCGTGGCGGCTGGGTGCCCTGATGATTGGTGGACCATTGACTTGTGCTTCTGGCCGGATGCATGGAAGGCGACCGCCAGGTGCAAGAAGGCCATTGATAAGCTCAATCAAAAGTACGGCAACGCATAATCGTGGGATATCGCATGAAAACGCTTAACGTCGGAGTCATCGGATACGGCTTCATGGGCCGTGCCCATTCCAACGCTTACCGCAGAGTCGGTAATTTCTTTAATCTGGAATACCAACCTGTGCTGAAGGCGGCCTGTGCTCGCAGTGAAGAAAAGGTCAGGGCCTTCGCTTCACAGTGGGGGTATGAATCCATCGAAACCGATTGGCGCAAGCTGATCGCCAGGGATGATATCGATCTGATCGACATTTGCACCCCCAATAACACGCACCTGGAAATCGCCACTGCCGCTGCCAAGGCCGGGAAGATGATTCTTTGTGAAAAACCCCTGGCCATCAACAGCGTCGAAGGCCGCAAAATGGTTGCTGCCGTAGCCAAGGCAGGCGTGCCCAACATGGTCTGGTACAATTATCGCCGGGTTCCGGCCGTTACATTGGCCAAGCAACTGGTGGATCAAGGGCGTTTGGGCCGTATTTTCCACTACAGGGCCAAATTCCTGCAGGACTGGACCATCAGTCCCGATCTGCCGCAAGGTGGTGCTGCGCTGTGGAGGCTCGATGCCAAGGCGGCTGGAAGTGGTGTCACCGGGGACCTGCTTGCTCACTGCATTGATACGGCCATTTGGATTAATGGCCCGATCGACCAGGTCAGCGCCATGACGGAAACCTTTATCAAGGAACGCAAACACAACCTTACGGGCAAGGTTCAAAAGGTGGGGATTGATGATGCGTGTGCCTTTCTGGCCCGTTTCAAGAATGGCTCGCTCGCAACCTTCGAATCCACCCGATACGCGCGAGGACATAAAGCGCTCTACACCTTTGAAATCAACGGTGAAAACGCATCCATCGCCTGGGACCTGCACGACCTTCACCGGTTGCAGTATTTTGACCATAAGGATGAGGGCATCGTGCGAGGGTGGCGTTCGATCCACGTTAGCGATGGGGATCACCCCTATATGGGGCATTGGTGGGTTCCTGGTCTTCAGATTGGCTATGAGCACAGTTTCGTGCATCATGTGGCCGATTTCCTGCAAGGCCTTGCCCAGGGCAAGCCTGTGTCGCCGACCTTTAAGGACGCCCTTGAAACACAGCTCATCTGTGATGCTGTGTTGAAATCAGCCAGGACAGGTCGGTGGGAAAAAATCGGCAAGGTGTAGTACCCTGCACCTGTACGAACCAAGTAGGGCCATGGAAGTCGGATCGGATATTTCGTTTGAAGTCCGTCGGTTTGACTCCATGGCCCATATGTGTTATACAGATAATGGTTCATTACTGTGGAAACAGACGTGTATAAAATGAAACAAATACTTGGTTATCAATGGAATAGGCTGCTTGGGGTGGGATGTTTCGCCGCCATATTGGCGGGAGTGGATGTCGTTTGGCAGGCTGGCGCTGAAGACATAAAGGTCGATATGGCCAAGGTTGAGGCCATTATCAAGAAGGCTGGAGATGTTAAGCTGCCTCCTGCTGCTGAAAAGAAGGTTGAGTTCACCAAAGACATCAAGCCGATCTTCGATAAGTCATGCATGGATTGTCATGACAAGTCAGGACCGATGGGCAAATTCCGCCTTGATAAGCGGGAAGAGGCCCTAAAGGGGGGGGAATCCGGTCCGGCAATCGTTCCTGGCAAGAGTGACAAGAGTCCATTGGTGTATTATGTTGCTCACGCGGTAAAGGATTTTGAAATGCCACCCAAGGATCAGGGGGATCCCCTGACCAAGGAGCAGGTGGGGTTGTTAAGGGCATGGATTGATCAAGGTGCCAAATGGGAGTAGCACCCCCCAGGAATAAGTGATGAAGGGATGGATGTGGCCATGCCAGCATCTGTCGTTTGAATTAGTATAATTGTATTGGGCTTAATTATGAGCGATAAATATGTGACATTGACTGAGGCTAATTTTGATGCCGAGGTCACACAATCAAAAGTACCTGTGTTGGTGGATTTTTGGGCCACCTGGTGTGGGCCCTGCCGCATGATCGGTCCCATTATTGAGGAGGTGGCAGTCGAATATGCCGGGAAGGCCAAGGTGGCCAAACTGGATATTGACTCCAATCCCAAATTGACCGCCCAGTTTGATATTCGAAGCGTGCCTACCCTGATGGTGTTTAAAGGTGGACAAGTTGCGGCCCAGGCAGTGGGTGCGGTCTCCAAGAAGCAGATTACAGGCATGCTGGATGCCCAGTTGAGCTGAGCATAAGCGTTTGGCTGCTGACGGCCCGGTCTTATATCGCCGGGCTGTCAGAGCCTTTTTTTTAATAATAATCGGGGGATAAGGGCATGAAAGCAATACGCGTTCACCAGACGGGTGGTCCCGAGGTTTTGAAGCTCCAGGATGTGCCGGATCTGCAGCCTGGCCCGGGACAAATCCTGGTCAAAATAGAAGCCGTAGGGGTTAATCCAGTGGAGACCTACATAAGATCCGGCGCCTACGCCCGCAAGGCCACCTTGCCATACACCCCCGGAACCGATGCTGCTGGAACCGTTGCTGCTCTTGATAAGACAGTTGCGTCCGTGGCAGTGGGCGACCGGGTTTATACATCCGGAACGATCACTGGTGCCTACGCCCAGTATGCCCTTTGTACGGAAGCCCAGGTGCATCGTTTGCCTTCCAGCGTTTCCTTTGCGCAAGGGGCAGCCATCGGCATTCCATACGCCACGGCTTTTCGCGCTCTCTTTCAACGAGCACGGGCATCGGCAGGCGAAAACATTTTCATCCACGGCGCCAGTGGTGGCGTCGGGATTGCAGCAGTCCAACTGGCTCGTGGTGCTGGCATGACCATCTTCGGTACTGCTGGGACTGATGATGGGCGGCGGATGGTCCTCGAACAGGGCGCTCATCATGTGCTCGACCATCGCCAACCCGACTATTTGGATCAAGCCAAGGCACTCACAGGCGGCCGGGGCATGGATGTCATTCTGGAGATGCTTGCCAACATGAATCTGGGCAAGGATCTCTCGCTTCTGGCGCGTGGGGGACGCGTGGTCATCATTGGCAGTCGCGGGAATGTAGAGATTAATCCACGGGATATCATGAGCCGGGAGGCTGATGTCTTGGGAATGACGCTGTTTAACGCATCGGAGTCGGCACTTGCAAGCATCCACGCCGCGTTGGTGGCTGGTCTGGACAATGGCACGCTTCGCCCCGTGGTTGCACAACAGATGCCGCTTGCAGATGCGCCCAAGTCGCATCAGGCAATCATGGAACCCGGTGCCTTGGGCAAGATCGTTCTGCTGCCCTGAGCTTGAAGTCCATCGTTAATGGCTAATCCACACCTGTTTGGTGATGGATGTCTTCACACGTCCCCCCTCATGTCTTCTTCATTTTCCAGGAGTCGGACGGCGCTCCGTGCTTGTGGAGGGCTGTCCTCCAGGACGCGGTGATGCTGTTGATGGTGTTGTTATTTTGGGTTGGGCCGCAGGCGGTGTCATCGATGGCGGCGCTACTCTGGGCTGCGTTGGGGCGATAATGGGTTGGTTAACGGGGCGTGACGGACGCTGGATGGTGGTTGATGGCACTGATGGCGGGCGCGAGGGTGTGGGGGTAATGATGGGGGATTGTGGTCGTGTGAATCCAGGAGGAGTCGATCCCGCCTTTGGCGTGGAAGGAGTTATGAATCCATGGGGGCGCGGAGTCAGGGCCTCGGGACGGCTTACCTCCCGTGAGGGAGCTGTTATCGTTGCGGGCGTTGTTGGTTTTGCCGGAGCTGTAATCAACGGTGTTCGATTCACTGGCGTCGAGACTGATCCCGAATTGGAAGGAGTGCCAACAGGACGCCTCAGGCTTGGCATGGAGTCACGCAAAGTCGACTCGGGTGCTGTGGTGACCGACGGTGTTGTGAGACGGGGTTCATTGCCCCGTGACTTGGGCAGTATCTGGTTACCTGGGACTGTCGGTGAGGGTTTCGGCGTGGTAACTGCCGGCTGAGGCGCTGGAGACGTTTGACCAGGGCGACGATTGATGGAATTTCCTGGCGCAGTGGATTGGAAAGGCAAATTGTCTCCCACCGAAGGACGTGTTGCCCGTGTGGGCCGGGAGAGGTTCGAGGCTGGATCAGGTGTCTTCGAGGGTGGGTTTATGTTTTGCCCGTTTGCATACACAGGTTCGCGGCGGGGCGAGTCCATGCCTTTGGGAGTGGATTGTGCCATGCCGGGCGGCGTCTGGGTCGGTCTTGAGGGACCGCGCGAAGGTATAAGATTTTGAGGCGGCCGATCAGCCGACGGCCGGTAGATGTACAAGTTTGAACCGTGAGTTTCAAGGCGGTCAGGCCGGTGATCGATTGCCGCACGGTTTTCCGATTCGCGAATGATGACCTGTCTCGGAGGTCGGGGTGAAAAATGGAATACATCCCGTTCTGAGGGGCCGTCATTGATGATGACATGGGCTGACTCATGCCTCATGTGGTTGACCGGTCTGCTCTGGTCAAAAGCTGCGGGAAAATGGTCATGGCTCACAAAGAATGGCATTGGCCGATGTTCGCAGAGCCGGTTCTTGGGCAGGAAGATGAAATGATCAGATGGAATGCCAAAACCATCACGCCATGAGGGACCTCCTCGGCCACGGATCATGCCATGGTCGGGGCCAAATATTGCATCGGGGGGCAGGGGAGCCCAGCCGCAATGAAGCGGCCCTTCACGCCAGTAAACCCACGCAGGGCTCCAAACCCGGTCGGGCTTCCATATCCACCCGTGCGTGTGATGCCTGTGCCAGCGCCCGTAATGGAAAGGCGCCCAACCCCAGGAATAGTCGGATTGCCAATACCAGCCACAGTCCGTGTAGAGCCATCGTCCCTGATCACAATAGGGACGCCATTGGGTGTTGATGACGCACACCGTGGGTTGCCAGTACCAACCATCGCTTCCTTCGTAGATCCATGTGCCGTAAGGGGATAGGGTATCAAAGAAGTACTGCACATCCGGAGTCGGAGTGGCGCCAATGACGGTGGTGTATTGAACAACAACATTGGTGGTTTGTACCGGGGACGATACCACGATTTCGTTGGCGGGGACCGGATTGGTGACGACCATGGTCGTTTCTGGTGCAGGTACAGTGTTGGTGTCAACGATGCTTGATGCGGGTTCCTGGGGCGAAACCACTGAAGGGGCATCATCGGTTATACCGCCTTTTTTGATCATGGCGGTCAGGATTCGCCCAGGAATACCAATATCGTGAAGGTAAACCAGATCGTCCGAATTAATGGCGAAACTCTGGTCCGAGTTTTCGATGTAAGCCAGTATGACGCTTTCCTCAACGCCAGCCTGGACCATTTTGATTACCTCACGCACACCGCCTGAGGTGATGACAACAGCCGGTTCGATGCGATGAACCGATGTCACCGTTTCTGTGGCCGTTGTCTGACTAACGGTGTTTGTGGAGGCAATGGGTTCGGGATTGACCTGAACGACTTTGGGTTTTTCCGTCTCGCTGGCACAGCCAGCCAGAAGCGGCAGCAGCATCAAGGAAAGTGTGGCTGCAATCACTTTGAATGGAGATTGCGGGTTCATAGGAATTCAGATCGTTTTTCGATCTCTTCTTGACCATCGTCGTCGGTGGGCTGCACTCACGGACTGGCGCATGGATTGCGTTTACTGTTGTCTGACTGTAGTATTGGACTTCATTATCGCCGGGCCTATTCACTGTTCACAACTCAAGATACTCGCAGAATTTTGTTTTCATAGCCGCTTTTTGATGTAAATGGTTGGAGTGTGAAGTCTCTTCTGAAGATTATAATGTGGATTGCCATATCCCTTTTGGGGGCTGGTTCCTATGCCGTGCTGGCTTTGCATCGGGGTGAGCACATCAATTCTGCTTACGTTATCACTGCTGCCCTATGCACTTACGTGATTGGGTACCGCTTTTATTCGAAGTGGATTGCCGCTCGCATCATGGCGCTGAATGACAGGCGGGCCACACCATGCATGGTACATGACGATGGAAGGGATTTCGTGCGGACCAACAAGTGGATCGTCTTTGGTCATCATTTTGCGGCCATAAGTGGGCCAGGACCGCTGGTGGGACCGGTGTTGGCGGCCCAGTTTGGATATCTTCCCAGCATGTTATGGATCCTGATTGGCGTGGTGCTTGGAGGCGCGGTGCAGGATTTTGTGGTTTTATTTTGTTCCATGCGCCGCGATGGCAAGTCATTGGGCCAGATGGTAAAAGAGGAGTTGAATACCACCGCAGGGTATGTGGCGCTGGTTGCCATCCTGGCCATCATGACGATCATCCTGGCGGTGTTGGCCCTTGTGGTGGTCAAGGCGCTGGCGGAGAGTCCTTGGGGCGTTTTTACCGTGGGTGCCACCATCCCCATTGCCTTGTTCATGGGGGGGTATTTGAGATATGTGCGCGTGGGTAAGGTCATGGAGGCCACATGCATGGGTGTCGTTCTGCTGTTGCTGGCAGTCTGGGGAGGCAAATTGGTTTATGAAAACGCAACCTGGTCACAGTGGTTCGGTCTGAAGGACATCGATTTGGCTTGGGCCATTATCATTTATGGTTTGGCTGCCAGTGTATTGCCCGTCTGGCTATTGTTGGCGCCACGGGATTACCTGAGCACCTTCATGAAACTGGGCACGATTTTTGCCTTGGTGTTTGGCATCCTTTATGTGCTGCCGGATCTGAAAATGGCTCCCGTAAGCAAGTTTATCGATGGTTCAGGGCCGGTGGTGGCGGGCAAACTGTTCCCATTTTGTTTTATTACCATCGCCTGTGGGGCGATTTCCGGATTTCATGCCTTGATTGCCAGCGGCACCACTCCAAAGATGATCACACGGGAGAGTTACGCCCGGTCCATTGGCTACGGAGCCATGTGTTTTGAGTCCCTCGTGGCCATCATGGCCCTGATCGCGGCTTGCACACTGGAACCGGGGATATACCTGAGCATCAATATCAAAGGCGCCGGGGCGGATACCATTTCCATGGTTAATGCCTTGGGATTCCCTGTAACGCTCCAGGATATGGAATCTTTGGCCAAGACGATTGGTGAGCATACCCTTTTTGGCCGGACGGGTGGGGCGGCCACTCTGGCGGTGGGCATGGCGGTGATTTTCTCCAAGTTTGTCAGCGGGCATGGTTTGGACCTTTGGTACCACTTTGCCATCATGTTTGAGGCTCTGTTCATCCTGACCACCTTGGATGCAGGCACACGCGTGGGGCGGTATCTGCTGCAGGATGCCTTGGGCCACGTTTGGAAACCCTTGGGAGACACTCGAAATACCTGGTCCAACGTGTTTACGAGCCTTCTGATGGTTTCTGGATGGGGCTATTTCCTGATCCAGGGTGTGCGGGATCCGCTGGGGGGCATCAATTCACTCTGGCCATTGTTCGGCATAGCCAACCAGCTGCTTTCCGTTGTGGCGCTGTGTCTCGCAACAACCGTGATTCTCAAACTTGAACTAAAGCGCAGGGAGGAAGGGCAGATGAATTTTCGTCGCGCCTTTGTTTTTGTGAGCCTTGTTCCCTTGGTCTGGCTCCTGGCCGTGACGCTCACGGCTGGGTATCAGAAGATTTACTCGCCCGATCCTCGGATTGGTTTTTTGGCCCAGGCGCAAGTGTTGGATCAGAAATTACCTGCGCTGGAATCCAATGTCCAACAGGCGGAGAAGTCTGGCGATTCAAAAGCCCTGGCTTCTGCCATCCAGGCGGTCAAGGCCAACAGGGCAGTTCACTTAAACCAATGTGTCGATGCTGTGGTGGCGGGGATATTCATGGTTTTAGTGGCCCTGATTGTTGCTCTTGGAGTTTGGGAATGGACGCTTCTGTTGAAAGGTGCCAAAAAGGCTCAGTTGGCAGAGACGCCACCTGTGTGGTTGCCCGATGGATATGAGGAAAGTCCTTCCAGGGGAGGAAAATTGGTTGGCACTGCGGCCTTGATGGTCGCCATGGCTCATGAATTGTCCGGCGAGGCAGACGTTGAAAGAGTACGCATGGCACAAGCTGCACAAAGTCTTGAAGGTGTCCTGATGCAGGCGCAAGGTGCTTCAAATCAGTCGATTACCGGTATTTGCATGTGTAGTGACTCCAACCAACTTCAAGGGGACGACAATTGTTATGTGAAGGCTGCCGAACGACGTTTCCAAGGTGTAAATCGTTGTTGTTAAGGATCATAGTATTGTCTTAAATCTGAGTTGTGGAACGGATTGCCCTTTTCGGTGGATCATTCGATCCAGTGCACCATGGACATCTTCTGGTTGCCCAGGCTGCAGTGGAAGAGTTGAGTCTCGACCGCCTGTTCTTTGTGCCAGCAGCGCAGTCTCCTTTTAAGCCTGCCAGGAATCCGGCTCCTGCTGCGGATCGGTTGCGGTGGTTAAGACTGGCTCTGGTCGGCCATCCGGAATACGAGGTGGATGACTTTGAAGTGCGACGCGGCGGAGTCTCGTACACAGTGGAGACGCTGCGCGAGTATCGCCGACGATATTCTCGCACGGAATTGTGTTATATCATTGGGGCTGATAATGTTGCGAAATTACCTCAATGGAGGGACGCGCAGGAACTGGCTCAGTTGGCCTCATTCATCATAGTGCCCCGTCCTGGAGAGGAGCCGCCTGAAATTCCTAACCCATTCCGCGGAAAGGTTTTAAAAGGATTTTTCGTGGGCATTTCCTCGTCGGAGATTCGTGATCGCGTCCGTAAAGGCCTTTCGATCGATTTACTCACGCCACAACCGGTGGCTGAGGACATCCGTAATAAAAATCTTTATCTTGGCTGAGCATTTTTTATATAAGAGGCACAATGGATTCGAGAAAACTGGCCCGTCTCTGTCGTGAATTGGCGGAAAACAAAAAAGCCGACAATGTGGTTGTTCTGGATGTTCGTAAATTGACATCCATTGCGGACTATTTCGTATTCGCCACTGGAACGAGTGAGCCGCACTTAAAAGCGATTATTGACGAGATCAGCGATGGCGTGCGCGAGCAGCACGATCTGCGTCCACGTGCCCGTGACGGATCGGCCCATAATTCCTGGATTGTTCTCGATTTTGACGACGTGATTGTGCATGTGATGCGCGAGGAAACACGTCGTTATTACAGCCTGGAGACCATGTGGGGTGATGCGCCCAAGGTGCGGGCCACCCGCAAGAAAAAAGCTGCACCGAGCCCCTTTGGTATTGATTGACGGGTCCGTTTTCCAAAAACGATCCAGTAATATCAGGGGATCAATCCACCCGCATGCCGATGGGGACAGACGGGCTTATGCGACAGGCTTGATCGGGGTCTCGCTGGAGATCTTGATCATGTCATCCACCGCCTTCTTGAATTCGTCCAAACCTGTTGCGGGAATGATGATGGCGTCGCGCCGTCCATTGACATCTTCAGTGATGCGGAGGAATCGACCGCGAGGATTCTCCTTCAGTGTGAAAACGAAGGTCTTGCGTTCAATCTGGATTTTCTCTGATTTAATCGTTTCCTCTGCCACAACAGGCTTTGGCGCCTGTGCATGATGCTGCCGGGATTCGTATGGCGATGGGCGTTCGTTCGAAATCATAATCAGCCACTGGGTTCCTGGATTTCCCTTCTTCTATATTACACTACTTCGACAAAGCAGTTGGTTTGTCAAATTATGATTTATGTTGGTTGAGTAAATTTGGTTCTTGGAGTGAAACGCGTAGTCGTTTCGGGTTGGGCACACCGCCAAGTGTAAAAAAGTGTGCCACACAGGATAAAAAGGTTCGCCACCTGGGAAATACCATGCCACGTGCCGAAGGATTTCCGAGCCTTTTGCACCATCTCAACCGTCACCCCGCCTCCAGCCCCATACATCATGCGATGGAGTTGATGGAGTTTGGGTTGGATAAGAAAGCCGCCCGCAAGGGCGAGGACAAACATCAGCCCCACAAGATAAAGGCTGAAACGTTTAATCATTCGGCCCGTGTATAGCCTTTCAGCGACCAGGTGAAGTATAGCGATACTGGCGCAGATGCATTGGAGCGAAAAATAACGTTCCAGGACGATTTGGGCGACTGACCCGGCATAGAACCTGGCTACATTACTGTTGTTGGAGTAGCCAAACAGATTAAGTACTTCGGGCGAAAAAAAGGCAGGTCCCACCGCCACTGTAAAAAAAAGAGTGGCTCCAAACCAGAGGGCTGTATTGGTCAACCCGATCCAGCGCAAAAAGCCATGCACACCGGCAAGTTACGAAAAAACGACCGGTGTGCCAAGCCTAAAGTGCGTGTTTGGGATGGTTATTTCTTCAACCGGAAGAAATGGGGTCCAGTCGAGGTGTCGAGAGTCACGGATTGCACACCACCAGAAACCTCAGGAGTAACGGATGTGGAAACCCAATCATTCGTTGCATTGACCTTGGAATTCGTTTGGAGGGTGAAGCCTGTGGCTGATTCCGGCCAGGAAAGCTTAACCTTGCCTGCCGTGAGACGTGCAATCACCAATTGAGGCGATGTGACGGTGCTTTGTGGATGAGAACCCAAGGACCATTCTGTATACTGCGTTGCAGTAGCGAGAGTTAGAGTGGTGCTGGCTGCATCGAATGCTGCTGAGAACCCTTGATATAGACCATTATCAATACCGAATAGGAGTGCCGATGTTGAATCAAAGCCGGCAGGTAACAGGTTGGTGTTGTAATGCATGCGCACTGCGACGGCAGGCAGGGCCGCTCCATTGTACCACATGTCACCCATGAAAACCCATTGTTGGCGTCCGAGAATGTCGTCGCTCTTGTCCAGAATGGGGAGGAGGATGGACGGTTGATCCACGCGCCAGGAGGCAACCATGCAGCGACCAACGGCAGGGGCATCCAAGCGTACGTCAATCCCTGATGCACCCAGGGAAGACCACTGAGTGGAGGTAAGGTCGATGGGTTTCAATGAGAAGTTCGTGGGCCATGCGGAATCAGAAATGATCAAGCCTGAGGAAAGGCCGAAGATATTGCCCGAGCCATCGGCAGCCAGGAGACCCAAATCGTGTGAAATGCCCTTGATAATCTGTGTTCCAGTACTGCCGGTGAACTTCCAGATTTCGCTGAGTCCTCCTCCGGTGTATTGGCCCGAGGTGGAGAGCAGGGCGTAGACCTCGTTGGATTTGACCACGAGACTGCGAAATACGTCATATTCATAACTGACGACAGATGATACTGGCTGCCAGGAGGTTCCAGAACGCCTCCAAGCCGCTCCCTTGCTGCCCACAGCGTAAATATCAGTGGAGGTGCCCCCGATGGCGTTGATCTGAACCTGAGTCGGCACAGTCTCTGTGGTCCAGGAGATCCCATTGTAATGGAAAATCTTGCCTTCCTGTGAACCTGCGAAAATATCAGAATCGGAACGTCCCCAAAGGACTGTTAAGCGACCATATTCATCTGCTTTAAAAGGAGATGGCAAGGTCGTCCAATCCGAGCCGCTTACCCACACTTTAACCTCCATGGCATCCGTGGCGGCATAGAGTTTACCCGTTGGGGATTTCCAGAACGCATTCACAACCATGGGCATATAGTCCTGATAGTGGAGCTCCTCCCATGTGGATCCGTTCCAGCGATGCACCCCTCCTCCTGGAATGGTCACGTTTTGCCAGGATATAATGTAGTTCGTCAAATTTTCGGCCAGGGCGGCTGTGACTGTGGCGCCAACTTCCATGTTGGTTGGTAATTGGGTAAGGGCGTGAAACGCAAAACCGTCAAAGTAATGGATTGGCGAGCGCGGTTCCTCGTAGCCAGCCGTGCCATACATTAACAGGCCATTTGCGCCGCAGGGCGTTGCACCGCTTACCTGCAAAGGGAAAGAGCGGGAATTGCCCGCCGTAAGTGGGGAAAGCACAGGGGTGGTTGCGGAAAAGTCGAACTCATGGGCGATACCCATATTGCCAGCGAGGATAACCTTTTGGCCGGCAAGGGTTGCCGAAGTCCAAGTGCCACGCATTTTGGATTCGAAAGAATAACTGACCATGGATTCCTTGGTTCCCGAAAAACGGCGGATGGTGTTGTTGCCAACCAGATACATCTCGGTGGAGGAAACGCCCACGATTGATTTGACCTGGCTATCGGTTCCAAATCCACTGTTTGTTTCGAGCGAGGTCCATGTGCCATCGCTATTGCGGCGATACATCTGGCCCCAGTTGCCGCCCGCATAGACGTGGTCAAGATCACTGCCCCATAGAGCATAGAGGAGGTTGAAGGAGATGGAACCGGTTTCCTCCTTCAACTCAAGATACCATTGGCCACCTGCGCGACGCAGAATCTGACCGTGATCGCCTACCACAAAGAGGTTGGTTCCCACGGACGTTACGCTGCTGAATTGGCCTTCCACAGAAAGAGGGATGAACTCAAAGTCCCACGTTTGGCCATTGAAATGCATCAAGGAAGGACCGCCCGACTGGGTGGCCCAAACATCATTGGCAGACACCGCATGGACGCTGGTGATGGTGTAAGTGTAACCCGAAAAATTGGGGGCCGTTTGCTCCTTCCATTCCTTGCCATCGTAATGGAGGATCAGACTATGATTTGTCTGGTCGAGAGTATAGGCATCACCGCCGACGGCCCAGATATTGGAGGAGGACAAGCCATGAATGCCATAGATGGTCTTCTGCGTGGGCGTTTTCATCTGGGTCCAGTTGGTGCCATCCCAGCGTACAATCACGCCGCCATCGCCGCCCATGAAAACATCATTCGGCCCGGCCGCCCATATGGTGTTGAGATTATTGCCTTGGGGAAAGGCGTTGACGAAGCGCCAATTCTCCGGAAATCCTGCGTGGGTCTGCACAACCACCGCCGCGGAAATCAGAGCCATCGCCAGTCCAGCCAACTTTGCGTTCATGCGTGAAACCATGGCAGAAAGTATGCAGAGTGACTCACATGCTGTAAAGACCAGAGCGCAGGCAGGATAAGTCCTTCAAAAGCACACTTAACCATCTGAAAACAGGGCAAAAAGACTCGTGGTTAGTGGGGGGGAAAGTGTAAAACCCGGATAGTATGGTAGTGAATATGGGCTCATTGTCTGTCACCCTGAATGAAGGGGGACGGACAAGCTTGTTCTCACAATACGAAAAGGAAAAAGGGCAGGAGACATGTCCTGCCCTTGCGACGGTACATCATTCCAAACGGATCAGAGCCGTTTGACAAGTTCGGCGGTGCTCTTCTCGAGGATCTCCTTATGGAGCGAATTACCATGCGAATCCATGGTTACCACGACGGGGAACCGATCCACTACAAACTCCCAGATGGCTTCGGGTGAACCAAATTCCTTCTCGAAATGAACATTACGCACTTCCTTGATGCATTCGGCCAGCACCTGGGCGGCGCCGCCGATCGCATGGAAATAAACGCATCCATATTCCTTACAGGCGGCGAGAGTGCGTTCACCCATGCCGCCCTTGCCGATGATACCCCGCAGACCGAATTCCTTGATGATCTGGCCTTGGAAGGGTTCCTCGCGCGCAGAAGTGGTGGGGCCAGCGGCTACAACGCGCCAGTTGCCCTTGGTGCCCAACACCACCGGACCGCAATGATAGACAATCGCGTCCTTAAAACTCACACCCTGAGGCAATTTGCCGCCTTCGTGCAGATATTTGTGAGCTGCATCACGCCCGGTAAATACGATGCCGGAGAGTTCCACCTGATCCCCGACCTTCAAGGCGCGGATTTTTTCTTCAGTAAAGGGAGCCGTCAAATGAATCATAAGCCTGTCAATACAACCATTTTTGGATTTCGCACTTATCATTAAGCACCACGCCCTGGCGTCGGAATGCCCAGCACATGTAACTCACACTGACAAAGTAGGAGGCTGGCACGCGGTTGATGGCGCCGATTTTGACGCCCAGCAGTGTGGTCTTTCCGCCGAATCCCATGGGGCCAATGCCCAGTTCATTGGCTGTCTTCAAAATGTCCTGTTCGAGCGTGTCCAGTTCGGGACGAGGATTCCGATCATCCAGCTTGCGCAGGAGCTGTTCCTTGGAACACGCAAAGCCTGTGGCACGATCCCCGCCAATGCAGACCCCGAGCACGCCTGGACCGCAGCCCTTGCCCTGGGCCTGAAGCACTGCGTCCAGAATGACCTTGCGGCAACCATTGAGATCGCGGCCCGCCTTCATTTTTTCGATGGGCAGGGAGTATTGGGCGCCCACGTTTTCGCATCCGCCACCCTTGAGCACCACGCGCACGTGTACTTCCGGGGAGCTGTGCTGGTGAAAATGAACAACCGGTGCGCCTGGCCCCACGTTGGTGCCATTGTTTTCACCTGTAATGGAGTCCACTGAATTCTGGCGCAAGTAGCCTTTCCTGGTGGCTTCCGTCACTGCTTCGCGAACTGTGGCCTCGAATTCGATCTCATCGAATCCCTTGGGAACATCCACGAAGAAGAGCACGCTGCCGGTGTCCTGGCACAGGGGCTGGGACTTGGCTTTGGCCATCTGGATGTTCTTTTGGATGATGTTTAAGGCCGATTCAGCAATCGTTCCTTTTTTTTCGTTTTCCAGCGATTGGAGGAGAACGCGCTGGACGTCATCCGGTATTTCCGCCGAGGTGCGCCGGATTAATTCAATAAGTGAGTTCTTTAATACCGTCATAAGCCGGGGAACGTTAATCTCTGCCAATTTCCGTGTCAATTCATTGATTAAACCGTTGGACTTAAATGGGATGTGAGTCTGTCAACAAGACAGGGGGGCCTGGGTTTTGGCAGAAGCATGGGAGAGCTTAAGACAGCACAAAGGAATACCCTGACAAAGGCATCCTATTTCTGCAGTTCGCGTTCGAAGACCGCGCGATAAAAGCCATCCCGGGCGATCAAGGTGGCATGAGTGCCTCGTTCCACGATGCGCCCACGGTCCAGCACCAGGATCAGGTCGGCGTGCTGCACTGTGGAGACTCGGTGAGCGATGATGAAGGTGGTGCGGTTGACGCAGAGTTGTTTGATGGCGCTTTGTATTTCGTGTTCTGTGCGGGCGTCGACACTGGCGGTTGCATCGTCAAAGATCAGGATGCGCGGATTCATGAGGAAGGCACGCGCAATGGCAATGCGCTGACGCTGGCCGCCGCTGAGAGAAACCCCGCGTTCGCCGATCACCGTGTCATATTTATCGGGCAGTTGTTCAATGAACTCATGCGCCTGGGCAATGGTGGCGCAACGTTCGATGTCTTTTCGCTGGGCTTTGGGGAAGCCATAAGCGATGTTTTCCGCCACGGTGGTGCTGAACAGGAATGTCTCCTGGAAAATCAATCCAATCTGGCGCCGGACCTCTTGAAGACGCAAATCGCGCACATCGATTCCTTCAATGAGAACACGACCGTTTGAAGGATCATAAAACCGGGGAATCAGATGTGCCAGCGTGGTCTTGCCTGAACCGGTGGGGCCCACCACGGCAACGGTCTGGCCGGGTTCAATTTTACAGGTCACGTCATGGAGGGCGGCCTGGCCAGGACGGTATTCAAAACTGACATTTTCAAACGAGATAGCCCCGCGGCCTGGGGGAAGGTGGTGATGACCACTCTGGATGGCAGTCGGTTCGCGAATGATTTCCATGACCCGTTCAGCACTGGCGCTGGCGTTTTGGAGAATGTTGGTGAATTGGCCGATCATGCCCATGCGATGTCCAATTGCCATCAGGTAGAAAATGACCTTTGCCAGATCGCCAATAGGCAAAATGCCATTAATGACCAGACGTCCTCCCACCCAGAGGATCAGCGGGGTGGTGAGTCCGAATACAAATTGAGCGGCTGGAATGCGTGCGGCCCAGAAGTTGACAGTGTTAAGCAATTCATTCAGAAAGACTTGCTTGCGAGACCGGAATTTTTCAATCTCCATTCCTTCTCTCGCGAATGCCTTGACCACACGCACACCGGCGATGTTTTCCTGAACGACCGTGGTCATAGCGCCATGGAGATCGTGGACATGTCGCCACTTGGGTTGAAGTTGGTTGGCATACCAGGCGATAATGGCTGCTGTTGGCAACATTGTACCCAGTGTCATCCACCCCAACCAGGGATGTATGGCGAAGATCAATATGATAATTGCGACGAGCGAAACCGCGATATCTGCGCTTAACAAGAGGCAGGCAAATAAAAAATCCTGCAGACGCCAGATGTCTGTTGTGGCGCGGGAAATGAGTTCACCTGTGTTGGTTCGGTTGTGATACGCGAAGGCCAATCGCTGGAGGGCGTTGTAGACCGTGGATCGTATGTCTCCCAATGTGCTTTGCACCAAGCGATTGCGCATGGGGCCGAGGATGAACCCCACACCCGCCCGGATGATGACAAGGCCCGTAAAGGTTTTTACATAAAAGATCAGGATCGCATGTCCTTCGTCTGCGTGGGTGGTTTCCAAAGCTGTGATGGCATTGCCCAGGATCTGAGGCAATATCATTTCGATGCCGATGTTGATGAGCAGCAAGCCAAGACAGCCGGTCACTTGCCAGGGGTAATGACCCAGAAAACGCAAGATACCTCCAAGGCTCCAGCTTTTCTTCCCTGAAGCCCGGCGAAAATCTGTGACAGGTGATGCGTTGTGTGCGCCCATGGCGGTACGTCACCAAGGTTTGGCTGAATTTGTGCGAATGGCCACCAAAAACTTTACGCCGGACGAGGAGATGGTTAACCTGGTGGGGATGAATCCGCAAAGCTGCAACATTCGCCGAGCCACGCTCGAGGACGTGCCGTTTCTCCGGCCCCTTTGGAATGACGCCCAGTTACCGGTGAATGAGCTGGAAAAGCGCTTTACGGAATTTCAACTGGTTGAAGATGAAGAGGGGGAATTGTTGGGAGCCATCGGATTAACCATGGTTCAACGGCATGGCCATATCCATAGCGAGGCTTTCATTCATCCCGAAGCCGAGGATATGGTGCGTCCCCTATTGTGGGATCGTCTGAATACCCTGGCGCGCAACCACGGGTTGATTCGTTTTTGGTGTCTGGAAGAGGCGCCCTTTTGGAGATATTATGCAGGGTTCAAAGAGGCCACTTCCACTGAACTTGAAAACATGCCCGCCGGCTTTGGAGACGCTGCGAAACATTGGCTTACTCTTGAATTAATGGATGAAAATCATCCCCTGTTGAACATGGAGCAGCACTTGGAAATGTTTCGTCAGGAACAACTGAAGGAAATGGAGAAGATGCGCTCCCGCGCCAATTTCCTGCGTAATCTGGCCACCATTATTGCGTTTGTTCTCTTCTCCATCATCATGCTTGGCGGGGTGCTGCTGTTGCGGAAACGCAACCCGCAACGGTAACCCCCGTTCCGGTGGCCACGGCAATATCTGCTGCATGGTAGGAGCTTCGCACCGTGGGCCCGCTGGCCACGTGGATGAAGCCCATCTCCCGTGCCATGGAATCATATTCCGCGAATTGTTCGGGTCGGATGTAATCCACCACAGGGAGGTTTTCTCGGCTGGGCTGTAAATATTGGCCAAGAGTCAATACAGCGCAGCCCACAGCCCGCAGGTCCCGCATGGCTTGGATAACCTCTTCCTTATGCTCCCCCAACCCTAGCATGAGCCCCGATTTGGTGTGAAGAGAAGTCAAACCGCGCTGGCGCGCCTTGTTCAACACACTCAATGAGCGATCGTATGTGGCTCGGGACCGGACACTTGGGGACAAGCGTCGGACCGTCTCAAGATTATGATTAAACACCTCTGGTTGGGCAGAAAGGACCAAGTCGATCGATGAATCGCGGTCATTAAAATCGGGGACCAATACCTCGACTGCCACCCCTGGAATTGTATGGTGAACAGCCTCAATGGTTTGTTTGAAATGCATGGCCCCGCCATCGGCAAGGTCATCTCGCGCCACGGAGGTGATGACGACATGGCGCAAACTCATTCTGCGGGCAGCCTCAGCGACACGATGGGGTTCATCGGGGTCCAAGGGCAGGGGCTTGGCGGTGTTGACTGCGCAGAAGCGACAGGCCCGTGTACAGCGGTCTCCGGCGATCATGAACGTGGCTGTGCCCTGGCTCCAGCATTCCCAGTGATTGGGACATTTGGCGCTTTCGCAAACGGTATGTAAGCGCAGATTTGCCAGCATGCGACGGGTGCCACCGTATGTATCATTGGTAGGCAACGGCATGCGAAGCCATCCAGGCAGCCGCGGACGAGGCTGTGGAGCATTCGATGATTCAGCAGGACCTGAGGTCTTTGATGATTCCATCACAAAAAAAGAAACCTATCACGCCTGTCAGGAAAGGCAACCGCGCTAATGAACAGGGCATACGACGAGATCAGGGCATTTCAATCCCACTTGCGCAGGCGGGGTTAATGCGTTTAACCTATTGCCCTGAAGTGGAATCGGACAAGAGTGTTGGTGTGACTGACTGATGATATTGATGGAATTGTAAACGCATGAATACGGGAATCAGTGCGATTAACCAGGAAGTTCAGCGGACCGGCGCGTTTGTAAGGCCGCTGTTGAATGAAATCAACAAGGTGATCATAGGCCAGAAGTATCTGGTCGAGCGTTTGGTGATCGGCCTTTTAGCCAATGGGCACTTGCTTTTGGAAGGGGTGCCGGGTCTGGCTAAAACGTTGTCGGTGAAGTCATTGTCCCAATGCATGGATGCGCGTTTTTCGCGTCTGCAATTTACACCGGACATGCTGCCAGCGGATGTGATTGGCACGCAGATTTACAATCCGCAGTCTGGTGCATTCACCACCCGCAAGGGGCCCATTTTTGCCAACCTGGTTCTGGCGGATGAAATCAACCGTGCTCCTGCCAAGGTTCAAAGCGCCCTGCTGGAAGCCATGCAGGAAAAGCAGGTGACGATTGGGGATCAAACCTATCGTTTGGAAGAGCCGTTTCTCGTCATGGCCACCCAGAACCCCATTGAGCAGGAAGGCACTTATCCGCTTCCCGAAGCGCAGGTGGATCGCTTCATGCTCAAATTGAAAATCGGCTATCCGACGCGTTCCGAGGAACGCCAGATCCTTGAAACGATGGCGCGCACCTCCAATGTTCCCGTGGCACAGCCCGTCATTCAGGTTCAGCAGATCCTTGAAGCGCGGCAGGTGTTGAATGAGGTGTATGTCGATGACAAGGTGAAGGATTACATCGTGGACGTGGTATGTGCGACCCGCGAGCCTGAACAGTACAAGATCAATGTAAGACAGTTGATCCAATTGGGGGCGTCGCCCCGTGCCACCATTTCGCTCACGCTGGCTGCGAAGGCCTATGCCTTCATCAATGGTCGTGGGTATGTGACTCCACAGGATGTCAAAAACATCGGCATGGATGTACTGAGACACCGTGTGAGCATCACTTACGAGGCTGAAGCTGAGGAAAAGACCAGCGAGAGTGTCATTCAGAAGATTTTTGACGAACTGCCGGTGCCTTGAAACATGATCCAAGCCGAGCATCCGCATGATACCGAAGGAACTGCTCAAAAAAATACGGGCGATTGAATTGCGCACGAACCGGTTGGTGAGCGAAACGCTTGCTGGCCAGTATCACAGCGTGTTCAAGGGGCAGGGGATGAATTTTGACGAGGTGCGCGAGTACCAGCCGGGCGATGAAGTGCGTTCCATTGACTGGAATGTGACGGCCCGGATGAACCACCCCTTTGTCAAAAAGTTTGTCGAGGAACGCGAGTTGACCCTGATGCTTGTGGTGGACCTGAGCGGGTCGGGCCTGTTCGGTTCAGGGGATCAAACCAAGCGGGAACTGGCGGCGGAGATTGCCTCGGTGCTTGCCTTTTCGGCCATTCGCAACAACGACAAGGTGGGATTGATCATCTTCACTGAAGAAGTGGAGAAATTCATTCCCCCCCGCAAGGGGCGCCAGCATGTGCTGCGCGTCATTCGTGAAATCCTCTTCCACGAACCCAGGAAACGTGGGACGGATTTGAACAATGCGCTGGAATTTCTGATCCGTGTCACACCGCACCGGGCCATTGCGGCTGTCATCTCCGATTTCCTGGGACAGACATTTCCCACGCGGGCTGAGATAGCGGCGCATCTCAAGCGCAAGGTGGTCCTTTCCGAGACGCTGGCTCAGGCATCCCTGGTCGCACTCAAGCAGGCCAATCGTCGCCATGATGTAGTGGCTGTGCACGTGGTGGACCGTTTTGAGATGGAACTTCCTGCTCTGGGGCGTCTGATATTCAAGGATGCCGAGACGGGTGAAGTTGTGGAAATCAACACGGGTGATGAACGGAAGCGCCATACTTTTGCCCAGCGCCAGGTTCAGGCTCAGAACGAATTAATCCGGCTCTTCCGTTCAGCGCACATCGATTCGATTCAACTGCGCACAGACCAGCCCTACACGGTGGCCCTGGCCCGTTTTTTTGAAGCACGAGAGAAACGCCGTCGTCGAGGATGAAACCGATCCAACGTCATATTATTCAAGCCTTGCCTGCTGCATCGGTGGCTACGAATGACATCCATGCGATCAAACCGCCTGTGGAGATACCCTCCTCCTGGATGGGGTTGCTCTGGCTTCTGCTGATCGTCGCGGTGGTCATGGTGGCTTTGTGGTGGTGGAGACGCCGGCAAAAGGCAACAAAACCTGTTGTGCCTGCTGTGATCATTCCACCATACCGGCGTGCCTTTGAAAGGCTGAATGCGGCCCTGGATCTCCTGCACGATCCGCATCGATTCATTGTGGTGGTCAGCCAAACGGTGCGTGTGTATCTCGAGGAGCGGTTCCGACTGCATGCGCCGGAGCGCACAACAGAGGAGTTTTTGTTTGAAGTCAGGAACAGTGCGGACCTGACGGATGTCCAAAAGAACTCCCTGGCGGATTTTTTGAGCCGTTGTGATATGGTGAAATTTGCCCGTTATGAGCCGCCCGAAGCAGAGTTGCGGGAAATTTATCAGGCGGCGGTCCGCCTTGTTGAGGAGACGAAAGACGCCCCGCCCATAGCCGGGAGCCAGGATGAACCCCTGAATCGAGAATCAATGAACACAGTTGCATGACGTTCGCGCATCCATGGTTTTTGTTGCTGTTATTGCTGCTGCCCATCCTGGCCTGGCTGAGAGGGCGGATGGGGCAGGAGGCGGCGTTCCTGTATTCATCCGTTCAATTGGTCAAGGGCATTACCGGCGTGACACGGTCCAAGGCGGGAAGCATCCTGCCACGCTTGAGATGGCTTGCCCTGGCATTGCTGATCGTTGGGATGGCCCGGCCGCAAATTGGTGAAGGTCAGGCGAAAGTGAGTGCCAGCGGCATCGATATCGTTGTGGCGCTCGATCTTTCGGGGAGCATGGCGTCTGAAGATTTCGAGTGGCATGGGGACCGGGTGAATCGTCTGGAGATTGCGAAGACCGTCCTGCAACAATTTGTCGAGAAGCGTGTCAATGATCGCATTGGCCTGGTGGCATTTGCAGGACGCGCATACATTGCCGCCCCGCTGACGCTCGATCACGAGTTCCTGATGCAAAACCTGGAGCGGTTGAACCTGGGCATGATCGAAGATCGGACGGCCATTGGATCGGCAATATCGGCCGCCTTGAATCGTTTGAGGGATGTCGCATCCAAGAGCAAAATCATCATTCTTATGACGGATGGTCAGAATAACGCTGGCCAGGTGCCGCCCCTGACCGCAGCCGAGATGGCACAATCCCTGGGGGTCAAGGTTTACACAATAGGCGTTGGCACGAGAGGCTTGGCGCCATTTCCTCAAATGGATGCCTTCAATCGGAAGGTGTATGTCAATGTGAAGGTTGATATTGATGAAGACACACTCCGGCAGATTGCACAGAAAACAGGCGGCAAGTACTTCCGGGCTGACAACTCAGACACCTTGCGGAATGTTTACACGGAAATCGATCGTTTGGAGAAGACTGAGGCTGTGGTGAAAAAATACCAGAGTTACCGCGATGTTTTTGATTTTGCGGTGGTGCCCGGCTTGTTTCTTTTGTTGATGGAGGTCATTTTGAGTCACACTGTGTGGAGGAAATTGCCATGATCTTTGGAAATCCCCCCATGCTATGGTTGATGGCCGTGGTGGTCATGTTGTTAGGTGGGTTTTTATACTGGGCCTGGCGGAAACGCATTCGGGACATGGGGCAATTTGTCCGTTCGCGTTTGCTGGCCAGCTTGACGGTGGGCGTCAATCCAGCGCGCCAGAAAATCCGCCTGATCATGATCGTTGTTGCTGTGGCTGGCATTATGCTGGCCCTGGCGCGGCCACAATGGGGATTCACGCTCGAAGAGCTGAAGCAAAGCGGCCTGGATATTGTGGTGGCGATTGATACCTCGCGCAGCATGCTGGCACAGGACGTGCAGCCCAACCGTCTGGAACGTGCGAAGTTGGCTGCGTTTGAGTTAATGTCTCTGGCCCGCCGGGATCGCCTGGGTTTGGTGGCGTTTTCAGGCACGGCGTTTCTACAATGTCCCTTGACGGTGGATGACGAGGCCTTTCGTCAAAGTGTCATGCTGTTGCAGCCGGGGATCATTCCGCAAGGGGGTACTGCCCTGGCAGAGGCCATCCGGACCGCGTTGACCGCTTTCAAGAACGATGAAAATAATCCGAAGGTCATCATACTCATCACCGATGGTGAGGATCATGAAGAACTAGTGCAGGAGTTGGCACAACGGGCAGCGAAGTCAGAGGCACACATTTTCACGATTGGCGTGGGAACTCCCGAGGGCGAATTGCTGCCAATCAAGGATGCCAAAGGGGGGGGGAGCTATGTGAAGGACGAAGGAGGCGATGTGGTCAAATCCCGCCTCAACGAAGAATTGCTTAAGGAAATCGCCAGGACAGGAAATGGCTTTTATCTTCCCCTGCGTGGGGCCAAGACGATGGATACGCTCTATGAGCAAGGGTTGGCTCCATTGTTGGGCGAATTCTCGCTGTCGACCCTCAAATCCGGTGACAAAAAGCCCGTGCGCGTGATGCGCCATTATGTCGAACGGTTCCAATGGCCCTTGGGGATTGCGATTATCTTGTTGATTGTTGAATTATTCGTCCCCGTGCGCCAGTGGGTGTTTCGTCGCCGTTACAAAGCCAAAACGGTGGTAACGGCAGGACAAACACTGGCGACCCTGGTGATATTGCTTTGGATCGCTCCGGGAGTGGAGGCGTCCAGTGCTTCCGCCATGAAGCTGTACAAGGAGGGCAAGTATGCGGAGGCCATGAAGGAATATCAGCGCTTGCAGAAACAAAAGCCCGAGGATGTTCGCCTGGCTTTCAATGCGGGTGTCTCGGCCTTTCAGGCCCATGAATATGAGACGGCTGTAAGCCAATTTGATGCGGCCACCACATCGCGGGATCTTAAATTGCAGCAGCAGGCGTATTATAACCTGGGCAACTCCTTCTTTCGCCTGGGAGAAAAGATCGGAGAGCCGGATAAGCAGGTGGCTGCGTGGGAGCAGGCTGTTCAGAATTATGAAACCGCACTCAAATACGACCCAAAAGACCAGGATGCCCGGCATAACCTGGACTGGGCACGCAAGAAACTTGAAGAATTAAAACGGCAGCAGGCCGAACAACAGAACCAGAATAACAAGCAGGATCAAAAGGATAAGAAGGACCAAAAGGACCAAAAGGACCAAAAGAAGAACGAGTCCAAGGATTCCAAGCAGGATCAAAAAGACCAGTCTCAAAAGGACGAAACAAAGTCGGACCAGCAAAAAAAGGACTCGGGCGAGGATAAAAAACAACAATCGCCCCAGGAGAAAGACAAAAAACCTGGCAGCGAGGATCAGCAAAAAGGGCAGGATAAAAAGCAACCCAAACCCGAAAAGGGTGAAACCAACGACGTTGCCCAGGCTGCTCAGATGGGCAAAATGACGCCCGAGCAGGTTCGGCAGCTCCTGGATGCACAGAAATACGATGAAAAGGCCATTTTATTTGTGCCCAAGGATGCCAAGCCGCGAGACAGGCGATTTAAGGATTGGTGAACACAAAGGTGGCTCCTTTTATCCTGGCGAAAGCCTGCCGTGTTATCGATGTCTGTTGATCTACCTCTTGGATTCCATCTGGTCCAGTGCCTGCTTCACTCCTTCCAGCATTGGCTTGGCACTTACCGGTCTGCCTGTGGCCTTCTCCATCCATAAATCGGGTGAAACGCGTCCTACAGTAGCCATCCGCTCGAATTCTTTTCCAACACTGCCGGCTTTGCGCATCTGTTGCTCGATCTGTTGTGCGATCAAATGGCCGATGGGATAATCGGGAAGGTACATGAAATTATCAATCATGTGGGAGTAAATGCCCAGCAAGACGACATCGCGTTGCTGAAAAACACCTGCATAATATTGGTTCCAAATTCTGCGCGAGATATCCAGGACAGCCGCCTTGAGTTCGCCGGGAGATGCATCGGGGTGAGCGTACATCCAGCGCCACATTTCCATATCCACCAAGGCGACACCTGAGATTTCGTAAGTGCCCCAGAAGTCGGAAAGGGTCTTCAAGTGGTCCTGATTACCGGCCTTGGGATGAAGGTCCAGAAGCTCCAGGTCACGCGATTGAAACACAAATGCGAAAGCCTCTGTGAACGCGTTGTTTGGGACGCTTTGCAGCAACGTGTGATCCACGCCATTAAGCGACAGCACTTGCTCCACGTTGTGCCCCAATTCGTGGAGCGCAATATTGTAGCCCTTGTAATTCATTCCCCCTGCATCAATCCGTGTTCGCAGGCGTGCCTTGGCGTCACGCATGGAAGCTCCCATGGCGTGGCCGGAACCGCGGGAAGCATCCACCGCAATGTGACTGGCCAGCATGGGAATTCGATCACGGCTGAAGCCAAGCCTTCGTAAAATTCGAGGGATTTCCTGTTCAAACCTGGCGGCGCTGGGGTATTTGGCGCGCACGATGGCGTCGAGTTCCGCCTCGTTATATTCCGCATTCGGACGGAATCCGTTGTACCAGATGTCGAATGGTTCGAGGGGACGGTTGAGCCTTTGCTTAATCAGATTGGCAACCCGGGGAACCTCAGGCGAGGTGAGGATCGTTTCAAGCATCTGGCGCACTCGCTCTTCGCTAAGTTCGCGATCATCGTCAAAACGACGGGCAATGTGGGTTGGCAAGGCAGGCACCCAAGGGTCAAGTTGGCGCATAGCGTGAAAAGTACTGAGAATCGTGGCGTAGCGCGTGTCGGGCTCTGGAGTGTTGGACGGGGCCTTTGCTTGCGTAAGAGATTCATCATCAAGATCCTTTGCGGCTGTGATGGCGACGATGTTGGAACGTGGATCCCAATCTACTGTGGAATGATTAATGACCGAAACGGGAATGGTCTGAGTGACAATGCGTTCCATGACTTGTTGGATGGTGCGTTGTTTGGCCAGTCCTTTCTGGGGGTCTCCATAGCATGCTTTGATTTCATCTCTTAAGTTCCAATGCGGCAATAAACGCATTTTTTCGGGGAACAGCCTTGTACCGTCGGTTTCCAGAACGTGATGCATGTAGATGTTGTATTCGGCGACGTAGCGGTTTGCCGCGGCTTCAATGCGCGAAATATCCAGGGTGACTTCAGAGGGGACTCGCCGTGAAAAACGCTGTCCCAGCCGTGCTTCAGCCCATTCCTCACGTGTCCATTGAGGACCTTTCTGAAGACGTTCCTCCAGAGTGGTCCAGGGAAAATTTAACACTGCTACAAAGGCCAGCTTGTTCTTGAACCAGTCATCCAGCACATGGGCGGAGGGATTGTATGCTGCGAAGAGATCATCACAGGGCAGGGTGGCGCCCATGTCCAGATCAAGCGGTTCGCGCAATTTGCGGGAAATCTCCTGAAAATGGCCATCGAGTTGCTCAAGGTTTTGTTCAAAGCGATTGAAGAGCAGCATGCGCGCATCCCTCTGGGTGACAAGATGTTGTCGAACGATCGATTCAAAGGCCTGGGTGTCACCATCCGATGGTCGCCAGAGTTGCAGCATCTGAGTCATGCCACGTTCAAATCGTTGGCGGTTTGTGGCGTCGAGTGAAGGCCCCAATTCCTTGAGAAGCCTTTCCTTCACCTGTTCCATGCTTTCCTGGACAGGAGTTGATTCGTGTTGTGCAACTGGGGCTGCTGCGTTAGCCGGGATGGCATGCAGACAAAACATGCTCATTGCGAACACGCAAGCGCACCAGCATCGTCCTACGGTGAACTGGATGAAAGCCATGCCAAGAGTTAATGCAAAACACCGGGCAAAGGAAAGGAAATCGTGGCGGTCATAAGATTTTCAAGGCCGCTTGACATCGCTGCATCACCTTTTAACGTTGTTCTATGGCGAAGACGCCCAGAAAACGAAACGAACAGAAGAAAGCCATGTTGATTGGCTTGGGACTTGATTCGGATGGTCACAAAAGGGTGACGACTGGACCTAATTTCCTGCTGGCGGGTGGAACAAAGGAAACCCACGAGGAAATGACTGAGAAGGTCATCAAAATGAACGAAAAGCTCTCTGCTCGTGGTAAAAACCTCGATACTGTGGGGGAAGGGGAGTTTGCCGATATTGCCCACGAAGTGGGTTTGCGGCGGCTTAATCCCGGGGAGGGCAAGCAAGGCAACTAATGAAAACCTTTCCCCATGCGCGATTTATGGTTGTCAGACTCATTTTCTTTCGATTAAATACGCCGCGATATGAAGGACGCTAACACGTCTTATGTGTTTATTGCGGTGCTATTCGTAGCAGCCGTCCTTTTTCCTATAATTCCCATTTTGCTGGCCAGGGTGTGGGCGTCCCTTTTCTCTCCTTCCAAACCGGGCCCGATCAAGAACGCCATTTATGAATGCGGCCTTGAGTCCAAGGGAGATGCATGGATTCGGTACCAGTCACAGTATTATTTGTATGCCATTCTATTTCTGGTGTTTGATGTCGAGGCGGTCTTTTTATTGCCTTTTGCAGTGGCCTTCACCGGACTATCGGTAGGGGCGGTGATTGCAGTCATGGTCTTTGTATTGCTGCTCCTGGAAGGGCTCCTTTGGGCCTGGAAAAAAGGAATACTCAACTGGGAATAGGCATGGACGAGCGCTTGAGGAATGAATTAAGACGGCAAGGGGTGGTTACCATCACCCTGGAGGCGCTCTATAACTGGGGGCGTGCCAGTTCCCTTTGGCCTCTTAGTTTCGGTTTGGCCTGTTGTGCCATCGAGATGATGGCTGCATCCATGGCTCGTTTTGACCTTTCAAGGTTCGGTGCCGAGGTCTTCCGCCCCTCACCACGACAGGCGGATTTAATGATCGTTGCCGGCACTGTGACCAAAAAGATGGCTCCACAGGTTGTCCGGCTTTACAACCAGATGCCGGAGCCCAAGTACGTTATTGCCATGGGTGCATGCGCGATTAGCGGGGGGCCGTTCAAACAGGGGTATAATGTCCTCAAGGGGATTGATCGCTATCTGCCTGTGGATGTGCATATTCCAGGATGTCCACCCAAGCCGGAAGCCATGATCGAAGGGTTGATGGCCCTGCAGCAGAAGATCTGCCGCCAGAAACTGACTGGTCCGGAACGTCCGCGCTTTCTCCGTTCGGAAGAACCGGCTGAATTTGAGGTGCCTCGCTTTGGCTCCCATGATTTGATACCTCCCTATCATCCCGGAGTGTGGCGACCCATGAAGATTACCCGGGAAGAATGACATGGAATCCTTGGAATCCATCAAAGCACGGCTTGAGGCGGCGATTCCATCCGCGAGCGTTGTGCTTATGCCCAACGGCAGTTCGGGCAACCCCTCCAGTTTACTTGTTGATGGGGCGCACATCCTCGAAGTTGCCCAATTTCTGAGGGATGATCCTCAGTTGCTGCTCGATTACGCATCGAATGTCACCGGAGTGGACTGGCCCGATGCCGTGCGACAGGAGAGGGTGCGGGTTAAAAGGGTCATCCAGGGTGTGGAGCAGGAGTTTGATGCCATTGAGGAACGTAAAATCTCCGGATGCCTCGAGGTGGTGTATCACTTGTATTCCATGCGGTTAAAGCATGGACCAGTGATCCTTCGGATGCGCACCGACAACCGAACAGATCGGGTGACGTTGCCTTCCCTGACCCGTGTGTACCGGGGGGTGGACTTTCAGGAACGCGAGGTTTTTGACCTGTTTGGCGTGCGGTTTGAGGGGCATCCCGATTTGCGCCGGATTTTGATGTGGGACGAGTTCGAGGATTATCCGATGCGCAAGGACTACGTCGAACCGGATGATTACCAGTACGAGCCCACACCACACGGTGCTGTGCTCGCCAAGGCACGGAAGCATTATCCTCCGGAGGTGAATCATGGCTGAGTTCATGGGTAACCAGGAGGGAATGTCAGCAACAGCCATAGCGTCACGATTTCAGTTGATGCCGAAGGAGAATCCCGGGGACAACAGCCAGGTGCTGGAGGTGTCCATGGGACCTCAGCATCCATCCACTCACGGGGTGCTTCGCATGGATGTGGTTCTGGAGGGGGAGACAGTTGTGAAGCTCAAGCCTGTCTTGGGTTATCTCCATCGGAATCACGAGAAGATTGGTGAAAATACGACATTCCTGGCCTCCATGCCGTATACGGACCGGCTCGATTATTTCTGCTCGATGACCAACAACTGGGCCTACGCCCTGGCGGTCGAAAAACTGGCCGGCATTTCCGTGCCCGAACGGGCGGAGTATATTCGCGTGATCACCGCGGAGCTGACCCGGCTTCAAAATCATGCCTCTTTGGCGGGCTTTCTACTCCAGGACCTGGGCGCGATGGGCACGCCTCTCATGTATGCCTTCCGTGAGCGTGAGAAAATTCTCGATTTGTTCGAAGCCTTGAGCGGTTCACGCATGATGTGCAACTACATGCGTTTTGGAGGGTGTCGGACCGATCTTCCGGAGGGCTGGATCGAGGAGACCATCCAATTGGTGGATGAATTTCCAAGGTTTCTGGATGAATTCGAGGCCTTGATGGTGACCAACGAAATCCTCATGGCGCGCACTCAAGGGGTGGGTGTGTTGTCGAAGGAATTGGCCATCAACGCGAGCATCACGGGTCCCATGCTCCGCGCCAGTGGCGTCGATTACGACATCCGCAAAGTGGATCATTACGGCATATATGATCGCTTCAAATTCCGTGTTCCCTTGGGCGACCATGGCGATTGCTATGATCGATTCATGATGCGGTTACTGGAGATGCGGGAGTCGGTGGCCATTCTCAAGCAGGCGTTGAGCAGCATACCCGAAGGGCCCGTGATTGACCCGCGTTTCAAAGCGCGCAATTTTAAGCCGAAACCCGGAGAGGCCTATGGGCGGATTGAAGCGCCCAAGGGAGAATTGGGTTTTTATCTGATCAGTGACGGAGGCCCCAATCCCTATCGTTACCGGATCAGGCCTCCCAGTTTCATTAACCTCACCATTCTTGAGGATCTCTGCATTGGCCAGAAAGTGGCGGATGCGGTGATCGTTTTGGGCAGTGTTGACATTGTGATGGGCGAGGTGGACCGCTAATAAGAGGAATGCACATGCTGGGTGATGGAATCATAAAAGGATTGATTGAGACGGCCCGCAATTTTGTGGGCAGTTATCATGATCCTGCCCGTTTTGTGACCATCCAGTACCCGGAGGAAACCCGGCCGACGCCTGAAAACAACCGGTATTTTCCATTTCTTGTTTACGATGGAGACGATCCTGAGAAGGGTTTGCGCTGCGTTTCATGCAAAATCTGTGAAAAGGAATGTCCTCCCCAGTGCATCTACATAGTGCCGGAGCGTGATGAACGAGGCAGGCCTCGCAAGCACCCCCGCATATTCGACATCGATATTTCGGTTTGCATGAGCTGCCAGATTTGCGTGGAGGTGTGTCCTTTTGATTCCATCAAAATGGACCAGGTGTTTGAGCTGTGCACTGGTGATCGTTTCGGGGGCTTGATTCTTCACAAGGAGGATCTCGCCAAACCCAATTCATACTATCACAAGATCCACCCTACGGAGGCTGAGGCTGTCGATGTCCGATTGGCTGCGGAAAAACAGCTTCAGGAAGAGAAGGCAGCGGCAAAGGCTGCTGAGGCCAATGCCACGGGTAAATTGCCGGAACACAAACCATGAACTCCTGTGTTTCCATCGTCACCTTCGGTTGGGCAGGCCTCGAAAATGGGCTGACTCGATTGTGTGAATGGCTTGTTGGATTTGCGCCAGTCCCCCTTCAATCATTGTTGTTCTGCCTCATTATTGCGGCCGTGATCATGGGCGGGTTTGCCGGACTTTTTGCGGTCATCACCCTGCTGGAACGAAAGGGTTTGGGGCGAATACAGAACCGTCCTGGACCCAATAGGGCAGGCCCATTTGGCATCCTGCAACCTGCCGCTGATGGGGTTAAAATGCTGACCAAGGAGGATATCATTCCCCTGGGTGCAGATCGTATTCTGCATTTTTTGGCTCCCATAGTGATGCTGGCGCCCGTGACACTGGCTTTTGCTGTTTTGCCCTACGCGCCGACCTGGGTTCCTGCTCGATTGGATGCCGGTTTGATATTCTTTTTTGCCGTGGGTGCAGCAGCGGAATTGGCGGCTTTCATGGCAGGGTGGTCGAGTCGCAACAAATACTCACTCCTGGGAGCCATGAGAGCAATTGCCCAAATGATCAGTTTTGAGATGCCGCTCGTTCTGGCCACGCTGGCCGTGGTGATGATCACTGGCACCATGAATCTCTCCGCGATTGCAGAGGTCCAAAATCGTTTTTACGGCATCCTTCCTCAATGGCATGTGTTTACCCCATGGGGGCTGGTCGGTTTTGTTCTTTTTATGATCGCCGCCACGGCGGAAACCAATCGTTCACCCTTTGACCTGCCTGAAGGCGAGTCGGAAATCATTGGTGGTTTCATGACCGAGTATTCGGGATTTAAGTACGCTGTGTTTTTTATGGCGGAATACTTTGGCATGTTTGCAATCAGCGGTTTGGCTTCCACTCTTTTTCTGGGAGGCTATGCGGCACCGGTTTCCTTCCTCCCGGCTTCAGTAATATGGTTTATCGCAAAACTGGTGTGCCTGGTGTTTGGGTTCATCTGGCTTCGTGGCACCCTGCCGCGTTTGCGCGTTGACCAGCTGATGAATTTCGCCTGGAAATTCTTGCTGCCCATGAGCCTGGTCAATATTCTGGTTGCCATGCTTTGGCACTACACTGCGGGATGGTGTTTCGCAGGAGCCTGGCCAAGCCGATGGATAATCTGTTTTGGGATCATCGCGATTCCATTCTGGTGTCTGGGGCGGACCATGATGGTTCGGCGGGGATTGGGACCTCGCACATATCGATTTGCCACTTAATGGACTGGGCCTTTTACATATTGGTAGCCATTGTGAGTGCTGGTGCAGTCGCGGCTGTTGCCCTGCGCAATCCCATACATTGTGCGTTGTGCCTGGCGCTTGCGCTGGCCGGGCTTGCCGGGCATTACCTTCTCCTGGGAGCAGAATTCATCGCATTCGCTCAATTGCTGGTTTATGTGGGGGCAGTGGCCATTCTTATTGTTTTTGCCATTTTGTTGACGCACCAGGGTGCTCTCCCGGTGAAGCTTGAGCTGATGCCTGCTTCATGGATGATCGGTGCGGCAGTGGGGGTGCTTCTTTTTGCGGTGTTGGCTGCGACCATTCTAACCTCAGGCATACAATCATCCAGCGCCAGTCGGAGTATTTCAGTTCGTGAAATGGGGCAGGCTCTCGCCGGGGATTACATCGTGCCTCTTGAAGTGCTGGCGTTGCTGTTGACCGCTGGTGCCATTGGTGCAGTGATCATCGCTTTGGCAGAAAGGAAGAGGCCATGATTACGCTTCAGCACTGGCTGTTATTCTCATCGTTCCTGTTCTGTGTAGGCCTTGCGGGAGTTCTCTGTCGTCGTAATGCGATTATTGCCCTGATTGGGATTGAGCTCATGCTGAATGCAGCAAACCTGAATTTCATCGCGTTTTGGCGACATGGCCCGCATCCCGAGCCGGTTGCGGGTTTGATGTTTGCCCTGTTTTCGATTGCTGTCGCTGCGGCAGAGGCCGCAGTGGGTTTGGCCCTTATTGTAGCCATTTATCGGCGTTGCCAAACCACTGATCTGAGCAAAATTGACAGGCTTAAAGGCTGAATCATGCATTGGATAACGCATTATATATGGCTGATTCCCGCGTTGCCCATGGCGGCGGCAGGAGCCATTGCGTTCATGGGGCGAACACGTCGTGCCCCTGCGATGTATGCCGCCATTGGCGCCATGGGTTTGGCGTTTATCCTGTCCTGCATCGCCTTGTTTACCACTTTGGGAGGAGGACACGAAGGCCCGTTCCGTGAAGTATGCAATTTCACCTGGTTCGAATTGGGGAGATCCTCTGTTCAACTCGGGTGGGTGCTTGATCCTTTATCAGCCGTCATGGCTGTCATGGTCACTTTCGTGGGGGGGCTCATTTTCATCTATAGCGTGGGATACATGGCGCATGATGAGAATTTCACACGTTTTTTTGGTTTTCTTGCCTTGTTCGCAGGCGCAATGCTGGGTTTGGTCCTTTCCAACAGTCTCCTGCTGTTGTTCATCTGCTGGGAGTTGGTGGGGCTGGCATCCTATCTGTTAATTGGTTTCTGGTATCATAAACCAAGTGCTGCCGCAGCTGCCAAAAAGGCATTCATCACCACACGGATTGGAGACATGGGTTTTCTGCTGGGCATGGTTTGGCTCTATGCTGAGACAGGGACGCTGCTTTTCTACGAACAGGGCAGGGGATGTCTCGAACCAACCGCCTTGAACACGCTGGTTCAGCACACAACCGTCGAAGGCATTGTTGTGGCGACGGCCATTGGTTTGTTGCTCTTTTGTGGGGCCATGGGTAAATCCGGGCAGGTTCCTTTGCATGTATGGCTGCCTGATGCGATGGAAGGTCCGACGCCAGTCAGCGCCCTCATACATGCCGCCACAATGGTTGCTGCCGGTGTGTTTTTAATGGCTCGCGTGTTTCCGCTATTGGATGCTGATGTGCTGGGAGTGGCGGGGTATTCACCAGCGCTTGTGGTTGTGGCATGGGTGGGAGCGATCACGGCGGTGTTTGCCGCCCTGATTGCCGTGGCGCAATCCGACATCAAACGGATCCTGGCCTATTCGACAGTATCCCAGTTGGGCTATATGATGATGGCCCTGGGTGTGGGCGGTTGGGTTGCAGCCATGTTTCATCTGATTACACATGCCTTTTTCAAGGCTCTTCTGTTCATGGGGGCTGGTTCGGTCATCCATGGCTGCCATGAGGAACAGGACATCCGACGCATGGGCGGACTAAGGGATAAAATGCCCACGACCTTTCTTACGTATGCCATCGGCATGATGGCCTTGTCTGGCGTGCCATTTTTCTTCAGTGGGTTTTGGAGCAAGGATGAAATTTTACATGGGGCATTCGAGTGGGGCATTTCGAAAGGGCCGTTCATTCTGGGCGTGTTTGGTGCGTTTCTTACGGCGTTCTACATGACGCGCCAGGTTTGCTACGTTTTCTGGGGTTCCTACAGGGGAGAGAGTGCTCATGCGGAAAAAGCCATGGATGGTAAGGCTAAAAACAAGCATTCTGCTCGCGGCAGGATCGAGGTTCATGAAAGCCCGTCAGTGATGACTGTGCCTCTCCAGATTTTGGCGATCGGCGCAGTAGTGCTCGGATTCTTTGGAACGCCTGCATGGCCTTGGTTCCATGGTTATCTCACAGGACATCATACAACGTTCGACATGGGACGTCTCTTCACCGGTCCTGTCCTGCTTGTCATGGGCATGTCTATCGTGGTGGTCGGCGCTGGTATTTTAACCGGGTGGCGCCTGTACGGTGTCAAGCCTTTGAAGAAAGCATCTGATCTGGACTATTTGGAAAGGCGTTTGCCTGAGACCTATGCGGTGTTGCGGGACAAATTTCGCATTGATGAGATTTATGAGGCGACGGTGCTTGATTTTGTTCGCAATGCGGCTCGCTTTTGCCGATGGATCGACGATTTCCTGTCAAAGGGAGCCGTTCTGGCGATCAGCAATGTAACGCTGGCTCTCTCGTGGCTGAATCGGATGTTTGATGAGTTCGTAATCAACGGCGGTTTTGACACAGGCTGTCGCGGGGTGAAGAAGGCAGGGGATTCCCTGTCTCTCATTCAGGACGGTCGGGTTCAGAATTATCTCCGTGTGGTTGGCATTGTGTTGGTGGTATTGGTGATTGCCCTGGCTTGGGGAGGTGCAAAGTGACAACGCTGCCACTCATCACCCTTCTGACATGGTTGCCCATTATCGGGGCTTTGGTTGTAATCCTATTGCCATCGTCTGTTTGGGATCGTGCGCGCCATGTCGCTCTGGCTTTCAGTGGCGCCACCTTGGGGATGTGTCTTCTGCTGCTGGCCAGCTTTGATCCAGCTTCCGGTTTACAAATGTGTGAAAAGCATTCGTGGATTCCGGAACTTGGCGTCGAATATTACGTGGGTGTCGATGGCCTGGGCATGATAATGGTGCTGCTGTCGGGGATACTGACCCCGTTTGGTATTCTAGCTGCCTGGCGGCAGGGAAATCTCACCAAGGGATATTTTAGTCTGTTCCTGCTTTTGGAAGCAGGGGTAATTGGCACATTCACCGCCTTGAATTTCTTCCATTGGTTCATTTTCTGGGAACTGAGCCTCATTCCCGCCTTTTTCCTCATCAAGCTTTGGGGAGGGGCGCGGCGCACGCATGCGGCCATGCAATTTTTCATTTATACCATGGCGGGCAGTCTGGCCATGCTCCTGGCGTTTCAGGCGATTTTCGTGGCGACCGGTACTTTTGATTTTATATCGCTGGCAGAGAAGGGGCGGTCTGGCGAACTCACGGCTGCATTGGCGGCAAAACTGGGATGGAAATTTCTTACCGCCAACCAATTATCTTTTGTGATCTTCCTGGGGGTCTTTCTGGGATTGGCTGTCAAGGTTCCCTTGGTACCGTTTCATATCTGGCTTCCCGCTGCATACTCGGAAGCTCCAGTGGGAACGTCCATGGTGCTGACGGGCTTGATGTCGAAGATGGGTGTGTACGGTTTTCTGCGGATTTTGATGCCCATTTTCCCCGACCAGATGCGCATGGTGCTCACGCCGCTCATGGTGCTTGCCGTCATCACAATCGTGTTTGCGGCCTATAATGCCCTTGCACAGACGGACCTCAAGCGGGTGGTGGCTTACTCGTCGATCAATCACCTTGGGTATTGCCTCCTTGGGATTTTTGCCGCACTGAAGGTTGTCGGGCAGGGTGCCCAATGGGATTTCGAAAAGACGGCGGCATTGAATGGGGTGATACTCCAAATGTTTAACCACGGATTGAGCGCTGCCGCTCTCTTCTGTTTCATTGGGCTCATTGAATATCGCACTGGCGGACTCCGTGGCTTAAATGATTTTGGCGGACTGCGCATGGTGGCACCCGTATTTTGTGGCTTGATGGGTGTGGCCGTATTCAGTTCCCTTGGATTGCCTGGACTTAATGGATTTGTTGGCGAAATCCTCATATTTAAAGGGGTGTTCGCTCTTACGGGATGGCCGGCTGCAGTGGCTGTTCTTGGCTTGTTGCTGACAGCCGTCTTTCTTCTTAACCTGCTTCAAAAGGTGTTTTGCGGCCCCCTTCCGGCGCGATGGAATGGATTTCGTGACGCGACACCTTTTGAGCAATGGATGCTCGCTCCCATTGTGGCTTTGATGTTCCTGGTGGGCCTGTATCCTCAGTGCGTGATGAAGATCATCAACCCAACGGTGATGATCATGGTGGGGAATCTTTCGTAGGCAAAACCCATGCTGGCTTGGACCATATATAGTTCGTTCATCGGAATGGTGGTGCTGATGCTGCTGCGCCCGGAGCACAAGTCCGTGGCGCGCTGGGTTGCGTTGGGCACCGCGCTGGTTGGGTTGTCCATCTCCCTGGCTGCGTGTTTGGGCATCGGTTTTTCAAATACTGGCGAGTTCACCACCATTGTTCATCATAAATGGATCCCAACGCTGGGCATCGATTATTACCTTGGGGCTGATGGCATTAGTCTTACCCTGGTCCTGCTGACCGGTATTGCTGCCGTGGCGGGCATTCTGTTTTCATGGAACATAGAAAACAGGGTGAAGGAATACTTTGCCTTCTACCTCGCGCTAATTGGCGGCGTTTACGGTGTATTTCTGAGCTTCGATCTGTTTCTCTTGTTCGTTTTTTATGAAATCGCGATCATTCCGAAGTACTTCCTGATCGCTGTATGGGGTTCGACTCGCAAGGAATATGGAGCCATGAAGCTGGCCCTCTATTCGTTTGTCGGCAGTGCCATGGTAATGGCTGGTCTGCTGGCAGTTTATACCCACACCGGAAGCACCAGTTTCAATTTGATCGAGTTGGCAAAGTATCCGTTTCCGGCTTCATTCCAGTATTGGGCTTTTCCTCTCATATTTGTTGGTTTTGCCATTCTGGCGGGCCTCTGGCCGTTTCATACATGGGCACCCACGGGCCATGTGGCCGCCCCGACCGCGGCATCCATGCTGCTCGCAGGTGTTGTCATGAAGTTGGGTGCATATGGCGCCCTCCGGGTGGCCATGGTGCTTTTTCCGCAGGGGTTGCAGGCCTGGCACCAGGAAATCGCAATCCTGGCGGTCATTGGCATTGTGTATGGGGCGACGGTTGCACTGGTGCAGAACGATTTTAAATTCGTCATTGGTTACTCAAGCGTGAGCCACATGGGATTTGTGCTGCTGGGTCTCATGACCCTGACGCAGATCGGCCTCAGTGGAGCGGTGTTGCAGATGTTTTCGCATGGTGTGATCGCGGGCCTGCTCTTTGCCGTGGTGGGGCGCATGGTTTATGAAAGGACGCATACCCGTGAGCTGTCGGATCTGCGGCGCATGGGGCTCGATAAAGCCATTCCATTTGCAGCAATCACCTTCGTGATTGCGGGTGCAGCCTCCATGGGCCTGCCCGGCTTTAGTGGCTTTGTGGCCGAATTGCAGATATTGATTGGAACATGGAAAGCCTTTCCGACCCTGGCTGTTCTGGCGGGGATTGGTGTGCTGGTTGGAGTGGCTTTTACACTGCGAGCCATACAACAGTCCTTTTATGGCGATCATTCGGATTCATCGATGACCGGTGAAGTGCTGCCTCCCATCACCCTGCCCGAGCGTTTGGGGGCCGTCATGCTATTGGCATCAGCCACAATTATCGGTTTGTTTCCGGGACTGCTGATTCATTTAATCGAACCGAGTTTTCTGTCGCCTTGGATGAGTCATTTGGTGAAAGGCGCGCCATGATCGATTTCAGACAACTGGCCAAATTAATCATACCTGAAGCGGCGATTGTAGCCACCATCTTTGTGGTGCTTTTCACTGATCTCATGGTGGCTCGCCGATGGCCTGCTCACCTTCGACGCAGCGTGGCTTGTGTGCTATGCGGGGCAGGATGCCTTGGGGCGTTTGCATTGGAACTGCTCTTTCCAGTTTCTGGAAGCATGTTTAACGGGATATGGGTTGTGGGCGGATGGAGCCTTCTCATCAAGTCTGCTCTCCTCCTTCTGACGGTTGCCGTCCTGGTCGTGTTCCATGATTCGGAATTTACCCATCATGTTGGCGAGTATTGTTCATTGGTTTTGCTGGCACTACTGGGTTTCATGGGGATGGTAAGCACGCATAACCTGCTGATGCTCTTCGTCTCACTGGAACTGGCCAGCCTCTCCCTGTATGGATTGGCAGCATTCGCCAAGGACGATACGCTGGCATCTGAGGCTGCCCTGAAATACTTCCTGTTCGGGAGTGTTTCTGCGGCATTTCTGCTGTTCGGATTGAGTCTGATTTACGGTCTGACGGGTGAAACTCAGATGGCTCTCGTTGCCATGAAATTGAAGGCAACTGGAGGATCACCCCTTTTATATGCGGCTTTGGCCATGATGATGGTTGGATTCGGGTTTAAAGTAGCGGCCGCTCCTTTTCATTTCTGGGCGCCCGATGTCTACCAGGCAGCGCCTCTTCCATCTACAGCCGTGATTGCCTCGGGATCGAAGGTGGCGGGTTTTGCATTGTTGGCGGTCATGGCCATGATCGGGCTGGCGGGTGTTGGAGGCAGTGGTTCATGGCACCAATTTATTCCGGGATGGATTCCACTCCTTGCCTTGGTTGCAGTGTTGTCGATGACGTTGGGAAACCTGATGGCCCTGGCACAGTCCAGTGTGCGCCGTCTGCTGGCCTATTCGGCCATTGCACACGCGGGGTACACACTCATTGGCATCCTTGCCAACAATGGTGATGGTCTTGCCGCAACAGCCTTTTATTCGATCACCTACGCCATGACGGTATTGGGTGCGTTTGCTGCTGTTGGCATTGTTGCGCGGGATGCTGGCAATGATGACCTTGCGGCGTTTGCTGGATTGAGTCAACGGGCGCCTGTCCTGGCTTTGTGCCTCTTCGTATTTATTTTGTCACTGGCGGGCATTCCCCCTCTGGCTGGCTTTTTTGGCAAGTTTTATATTTTCTCTGCTGTTTTGCGAAATCCATCCGGCTCGCTGGGCATGTTCTGGCTTGTTCTGTTCGCCATCGCCATGAGTGCCGTGTCGCTCTATTATTACCTTCAGATTCTAAAGCAGGTCTATGCCCGGACTGCTTCCGGGCTTACCCCTCATATTGAAGTTGAACCGGTTCTTCAAGCCATGCTCATCGGTCTGGCATCCATCGTTGTGCTTCTGGGGTGTTCTCCTGATTGGTTGCTCCAGATGTTCACATCGGCCATTCGCGGTCTGGTTTAGTTTACGGGTACGGCTGGCCTAATTGGGGGCAAAGGAGAGGATCCTTCTGCATTCCTTCCAGTTCGCTGAAATGACGAACGATGTCTTCCACTTTTTGCTCAAGTTTTGGGCAATTCTGCCGATATAATGTACAATCGATCAAATGGACGTGATCTATGAAAGTGCAGCAATCCAACGTCTCGCTGACCAGCGGACATTGCGTGTTCGAGCGTGAAACGCGCCAGGAGTCTCTTAAATACTGGGTTGGACAAAGGCCACTCACCCAAGGTGATTCAGAGAATCAAAATGCGCCATCTCCCTCGTCTGGATTGTTGACACCCCAAGCCCATTCCTCATCTCCCAGAAAAGACAATGATCAAGCGGGTGGCGTTCAGCGTTCCAAATCGGACGAGGAGGATGTGACTCTTTCTCCTCTCTTGAGGACAATAAAAGCCCTTGTCGAAAAGATGTTTGGCCAGAAAATCAAACTGGTTGTGGTTCCAAAATGCGATGGTGCATCCAGTTGCGGCACAGGCCATGTATCTGAATCCCAGGCTGAGTCAGGAGGGGAGGGAAAAGGGTGGGGGATGGAGTACGATTCCACCGAAACTCGCCTGGAATATGAAAGCATGGATTTCAGTGCACAGGGGGTGGTCCGCACTGCGGACGGACAGGACATTCAATTCAGTTTATCCATCCAGATGGAGCGGGCTTTCTATGAGGAAAATCATCTTCAAATTCGCGCTGGTGACGCCCTTGTTGACCCTTTGGTCATCAATTTTGATGGAAATGCGGTTCAACTGGCCAATCGGAATTTTCAGTTTGATCTTAATGCCGATGGACAAGTCGAACAAATTGCCATGGTGAAAGCGGGCTCTGCCTTTCTTGCATTGGACAAGGATTTGGATGGTGTCATCAACAATGGCAAGGAACTCTTCGGTCCCACAACAGGCCGCGGTTTTGAGGAACTGTCTGCATACGACCAGGATCACAACGGCTGGATTGACGATAATGATCCCATTTTTTCGCAGTTGCGTTTATTGAGTCAAAACTCTGAGGGGCAGATGCATCTGGACACTTTGAAAGAAAAACAAGTGGGGGCGATTTATCTTCACAATACGTCAACCCCTTTTGTTCTCAAGGACACAAACCAACAAACGACCGGTGAGGTTGCCACATCAAGCGTTTGTTTGTTTGAGTCTGGAGCAGCGGGCGTCATTCAGCAGGTGAACCTTGTTGCATGACCGCCCCTCATGGACTGAAGGCTGCAGGTCTGTGTAAACGCTGTAGATTTAGTTGTGGGGATCGATGGCTTGATCAGTAGAGCGCATGCACTCGATAGAATGTGTTCGTGACATTTCCCCAAATAGCGTTTCTGGGGATATTTACGATCGTTGAACCACTTGCTCCGGTGATTTTACCCAACGTGTACCATTGCTGGGGATTGCTGAAAAAAGCCATCTCAATGCTGTATTGCATTCCGGCATTGCTGTTGAATTGGGCTGTCACCATGGTTGGTTGGACATAAAGAGCAAGACGAAGAACACTGTTGGCGTTTTTGGGGTTCGTGCCAGCCAGAAACTCCTGCCAATTGTTGGCTCCATCATGGTCTGGGTCCTCCTTTACATCATTCGGATTGTTGGGATCCAGCCCGTTCTGATATTCCCAGTCGTCGGGCAGTAGGTCCTGGTCGAAATCTACTTCAGGAAGAATGGCGATATTGGTGATCACAATGCGCTGGGTTGGCCAGCTCTTTTCATTGTTACGCACCACCACCGGGGTGCTCTCTATTTTGGTCAAGACATCGTCTCCATCAATCAACTCCCCGAAAGCAGTGTAATTTTTATCAAGGTATGTTGCCGTGGCAGTGCAAATAAAAAACTGGCTGCCCGCCGAGTTGGTATCTGTGCCTCGTGCCATCGATAGTACGCCTCTCAAATGCGGGTGGGCATTAAACTCGGCTGGGACAGTATATCCAGGACCACCCGAGCCATAGTAATTGGTGAGGGCTGGGTTTTTTGTATAGGGATCACCGCTTTGGCACATGAAGCCTGCGATAATGCGATGAAACGTCACCCCATCATAAAAGCCCGTGCGGGCCAGCATCTTGAAGCTGGCCACCGTCTTGGGGGCAACTTCAGGCCAGAACTGGAACAGCATATTCCCCTGGCTTGTTTTCATGAGGGCTAACTCACCCCCATGACATGCCAGTTGAAGCCATGTGCAGACGGATAATGCGAGGATATGCTTAAGCATCATATGGAACTTAAAACGTAAACCATTCATGGTCATTCTTCTCTGATGGCCCTAAAAAGTGCCAGCATATTTTCAGTGGGAGTCGTGGCTTGGATGTTATGGATGGTGTTGAAAACGAATCCTCCCCCTTCGTTGAAAATTTCAAGCCGTTCCCGGACCTCACGATATACCGCATCCGGTGTGCCAAAGGACAAGGTGTGTTGAGTGTCGACACCTCCCCCCCAAAAGACGATGTCCCGGCCATACTCCTGTTTTAACTCACGGGCATTCATGCCTGTGGCCGAGCACTGCACGGGGTTGAGTATGTCAAATCCTGCATCAATAAATTCGGGGATCAACGGGCGAATTCCGCCACAGCTATGGATGAAGGTCTTCCAATTGCTATGTTTATGGATGCAGTCGTTAACCGCTCTATGAAAGGGTTTGTAAAGGTCGCGATAGGTTTTTGTTGAAATAAAAGGGCCGCGTTGAGTCCCAAAGTCCGTCCCGGAAACAAATGAACATTGTGCAAGATCACCCACTGTTTGGGCCAGACGTTTGATATTATCCAAGGCGATCTCACATTGTTTTTCAAAGACCTTGTACACATAGTCGCGGCGGGTCAGTGTTGAAACATACCATTCCTCAACGTCACGAATGCCCTTGGGATGCTTCATCCAGGGTCCTGGTACCAGGGCAATATCACCGAAGGCAGCGCCAGGAATAACAATGATGGTTCCTTTCTGATGAGCGGATGCTTCCTGCGCTTTTGCCTTGAAATGAGCCAAATCCGAATCGCTCATGGGGCTGAATTCCTCCAAATTGTCAGATGGATTCAGTTGTTCCTCCACGATGGGCGGTTGACGGATAATACTGTCAAAAAAATACCCCCCCTTGGGCATTCGGCCGCTGGGGAGGGCCGAGGTGTCACCCTCAGGAAATATGAGCCAATCGCCTTTATCATCCGTTTTGAAGATGAATTTGGCAGGGACCAGTACTTCGGTTCCATCATGCAACGTGAGCGGTTTCCATCCCTCATTTTCATACCCAAACATTGTGCGTGGAGGGGGGACACCCATGATGTCGATACCAAGTGCATCCCGTAAAACATCATCCACCTCGCCAAGCATCTGATAGGGTTCGGTAACCTTGATGCGAAAGGATGTGTCGCCCAGGATAGCCTGTCGTAAACGATGGATGGCGAACACTGAGATGCCTGTGACCGAGGTGGCCCCCATGTCCACACACACTCGATCAGGTTGTCGATGGCTCAGTGTTGTTTTGAGTCGATCCAATGAGGTCATGACAAAATAGATAATGGAAAGTACGGATCGAACTCTACCAAAAATTGGCCGGAACAGTAACTAAAAAAGAAATGCTGCATTGCATCCCTTCAACACTCTTTGTCCGGTAACAGCCACCTTTGAGGAACAGCACGGTCTTTGCTGGTTGCGACATTGCCTTTTCCAAGGTGGCACAATTGGCAGGCATGAAGGGACAAT
>CAZIDG010000008.1:69803-86872 GCA_964538065.1 uncultured Verrucomicrobiota bacterium | reverse complement strand
TTTAGCAAACCGTCGCCTTCAGCCACTCGGCCACCTCTCCAACCAATTATATATTAGTCACTTAGACTGCTTCCTAATGTTTCAATTTCGACTGTGTAACGTTTTAGCAACACTTTGAGCTCCCGTTACAAAACCAAGAGCACAAAAACGCCCAAACTGAAAACAGCTCTAAATGGCTCCACAGATATCGCTGAATTCAGCAAACCGGTCAAGCCAGTTATGTGGTCGTATGCAACTCTTTTTATTCCATCGTACCCAGTACGTGTTTCGTCCCTCGAGGCGGTCTGGTCCTGGATAATGAAGCGAATCTGGACAGGAGTAACGGCCATCCTCAGGTCTCAAACAAAGGCCTTACCCCCTCCTGAGTGTGCCGATCGACCAACCATCACCCTTGGATGAGGCTGCTATGGCCTGCACAAACCTGCCATTGACCGTCCTCTGATTTGCGCCAGAGGCGAGTATAACGCAGGTCAGATGAAAACGATTCGTTATGGTACACGCCCGTTGCTCTCATACGCACGGATGCAACCACAAGCGATCCTACAACTTTGAGAACCTGTTCCGAGGGTTCAAGACTGCCAAACCGTAGCATGCCAGATCGATGGATGGCCAAATCATCGGTCTTGGTCACGCGTTGGCCGAGATGGCTCGTGAATAAAAGGTCGTTGGCAATCAACCGATCGAGCATGGCCACATCGGACGTTAGCATGGCCTGCCTCAGCTGTTCTTCCACACGAGTGATCTCGTCTTCGATGACAATGGATGATGTGTCAGACATAAGGGAGGCTATTGGATATTTGATTTGATCGACATGGATGACTTGATGCCCGAACCAGGCGCCTTTTGAGCCACCAATCGAACCATGCCTCTCATTCCAATCTCGCGACGGACTTCGAAGCCATGGGATTGCAGACTGGCCACGATCTTTGCAGGTTCCAGCCGCAGTTTACGATATGAGCTCACCCGGGTTTGCCAACCGCTGGATCCACGTTCATGCAGGATGTCATGCACGACAACCATTTCCGGCTCGTATTCCAGAAAGCATGTGAGGATTCGGGCATCGTCACTTCTCACGGATATAAATCGCTGCTCCGCAAGGAGTGGCACGGTATAATCCCGGAATGTCATCACAAACATCCCACCCGGCCGCAATGCGGAGGACACCTTTTCCATGAGACAATCTACCGCACCAAGGTCCGGCAAATGTGTCATCGTGTCGCCCATGCATAAAATGACCGACGGGGTCTCTGTGAGGTGGGTTCCAAACGCCAGGAGATCAGCCTGCACCGTTCGTACAGGCAGGGTGCCTCTGAGCTCGTTGAGGGTGCCCAGGAGTTCGGCGGACGTATCAATGGCTGTCACACGCAACCCTCTCTGGGCAAGCGGGATGGCATGCATGCCAAACCCTGCTCCCAGATCCAGCGCCAGGGAACCATGTGAAAGAGACAGGTTCAACGCATCCAGTTCAGTTTTGCCTGTCTGGAGCGCGGCATCCGAACCGCCAACCATCCACACATAGATGGGAGCAAGGTGGCCTTGGTAATGTTCCGTGTAATGAGCCGTCATAGGTGCATGGTGTTGAAAAAGGCCAGCCTAATGCAAGCCGCAAGAACATTAGTGCACGGAAGTTCAAGGTGTTATGCAATCGATCCTGATCAGCATTCCATACGACAGGTCAAGCCAGATGGATGGGCATTATTTGCCCAGCCAGCAACCATGGAAGGGACGAATGACAAGGGGTGCATTCAGGACATTCGAGAGTGGTATAGGGAAGGATGGCCCCATTAATAAACTGTCAATGTGTCAATTTGGTCTTTATAAAAGCATATGAAATGCCGATAATCAGGCTTAGAGCAGATATGGATACCCATCGCAACTGGATGGAATCCAGCACACGAAGCACTGCTCCAAGATCGCCTGCCATTAAGCAGGTATGAATGCAAGTGCTTGATAATTATTATGTTGTAGAGGCGGACGCAGAGCCGTTGTATCATCAACTGGCCCTGCAGGCCTCTCGTTTTTGCCAGGTGCCCATGGCCGCCATCACACTGGCCCATGTGTCCGAGGAACGATTTTTTGCCAAAATTGGTATTGAGGTACGCTCGATTCCGCTGGATGCATCATTCGGTGCTCACGCCATGGCCCATGGTCAACTGCTCGTTGTGGAAGATGCCACGAAAGAGCCATATCTTTCCTCGAATCCTCTTGTAACGCAAGCACCTGGGGTTCGTTTTTTTGCGGGCATGCCGCTTGTGAATCCGCAAGGAGTGGCTTTCGGCTGTTTGTGTGTTATGGATACCAAACCCCGGACGCTGTCAGAAAGGGAAGCCGAGACATTGCGTTTGCTGGGCACCCAGGCTGCCCTGCAGATGGAATTGGCTCACATGCAGAAGGAGTTGTCCAAGGCGCTGGAGAACCAGAAGGCTGCCGAGCGCTCGTACAAAATAGCCAATTCCTTTTACAATTCCCTGGTTGAAGGTCTTCCTCAGAATATATTCCGCAAGGACGTCAACTTTCGCTTCACCTTCGCCAACAAGCGGTTCTGTGACACCGTTGGATGCCCCCTCGAAAAGATCATCGGCAAGACCGATTTCGATTTTTATCCGCGGGAATTAGCCCAGAAATACCAGCGTGACGACATCCGGATCATGTCCACGGGTGAAATTCTCGACACCGTGGAAGCCCACCAGACCGCGACAGGGGGCAAAATATACGTGCATGTGGTGAAAACCCCCATCCGCAACGATGAGGGTGAAATCATTGGCACGCAGGGGATTTTCTGGAATGTGACCGAGCGGAAACGCATTGAGGAAGAACTCAACCGGGAACGCGACCTGTTGCGCACCCTGCTGAACAACACACCAGACCAGATCTATTTCAAGGATGCCCAGTCGCGTTTCATCCGCGTGAGCCGCGGCCTGCTGGAGCGCTTTAACACAAAGGCCCTCGAGGACATCATTGGCAAGAGTGACTTTGATTTCTTTTCCGAGGAACATGCCCGGGCAGCGTATGAAGATGAGCAGAGGATCATCCGCACCGGCATCCCCGTGTTGGACAAGCCCGAAAAGGAGACCTGGCCGGATGGTCACGAAACCTGGGCGCTGACGACCAAGATGCCCATGCGCAACAACGACGGTGTCATCATTGGCACGTTCGGAATATCCAAGGACATCACAGCGCTGGAGATGGCGCAAAGAGAACTGCAGGTTGCCCGTGATGCGGCCTTGGAGACTGCGCGCATCAAGTCCGAATTCCTGGCAAACATGAGCCATGAAATCCGCACCCCCATGAACGCCATCATTGGCATGTCCGGGTTGCTGATGGATACCGAGCTATCAGAGGATCAGCATGATTTTGTCGACACCATCCGGTCCAGTGCCGATTCGCTCCTGACGATCATCAATGACATTCTCGATTTCTCAAAGATAGAAGCGGGGAAGATGGAATTGGAGAAAATCGACTTCGACCTGGTGGAATTGGTGGAAGGAACGGTGGAGCTGCTGGCAACCAAGGCGTACAGCAAAGGGTTGGAGCTGCTCTTCTGGGTTGATCATGATGTGCCGGCCAAACTGCGGGGTGATCCCGGGCGATTGCGCCAGGTCATTGTCAACCTTCTGAGCAATGCCGTCAAATTTACGCATGAAGGCGAGGTGGTGGTCCGGGTTGAACGCCAGGATGAGAACAACAACAACGTGACGTTGAAATTCTCCGTGCGGGACACCGGCATTGGAATCCGGCCCGAAGTGCAGCAAATGATCTTCCAGTCATTCACGCAGGCGGACGGCTCGACCACGCGCAAGTATGGTGGCACAGGCCTGGGACTGGCCATCTGCAAACAATTGACCGAGTTGATGGGAGGGGATATCGGGGTCTGCAGCGATCTGGGCAAAGGCTCAACATTTCACTTCAGGATACCGCTGGAAAAGCAACCCATCGCAACGAGCCAGACGCCAAGGGGCAAGAGTGCGCTCGCTGGAATGCACGCCCTGATTGTGGATGACAACGCCACAAACCGGCGCTTGCTGGAACACCAGCTTGGCTCCTTCCACATGATCACCGACACAGCCAGTGGCGGCACGGAAGCCTTGGAGATGCTTGAGGCGGCCTGGCAGAAGGGGCTGCCGTATGATTTGATCATCCTCGATCATCAGATGCCGGAAATGGATGGCGTCACGCTGGCCCGGAAAATACGAACCAATCCCCATGGCGGCGATGTCCGCATGCTCATGCTCACCTCGCTAGGATTGCGTTTGGACGACGTGAAGCTCAAGGAACTGGGCCTGTGCGCCTATCTGGTCAAGCCAGTCAAACAATCCAAGCTGGAGGAATGTCTGGAAAGGGTGTGTTCCCAGGCGCCTGAGTCGCCTGCCGGTCAAGCACCCACTGCGGCCCAGGCCCTCGAATCCGCCCCCGCCTCTGGACGCCGGATCGGCATGCGGATCCTGGTTGCAGAGGATAATCCGGTAAACCAAAAGGTCATTCTGCGTCAGTTGAAAAAACTCGGTCATGGAGCCGACGCCGTGGCCAATGGCATTGAAGTGCTTCAAGCCCTCAAAAACATCCCGTACGATGTGGTGCTCATGGACTGCCAGATGCCGGAGATGGATGGTTACGAAGCTTCACGCCTGTTACGCGAACGGCAGAAAACCCAGGCCGGTGCGCCATGCCATATCATTGCCCTCACCGCCAACGCCCTGGCAGGCGATCGCCAGCGATGCCTGGACGCAGGCATGGATGACTACATCAGCAAACCGGTGCATTTGGAGGAACTCCACGCCGCGTTGGAGCGCGCCATGGGCAAAAACACCAGCCTTGCCTCGCCTGGCGAATCAAACGTCCGATCCAACGAACACCTGGCACTGGACGCCTGGAGGGACCTGGGGATTGCTGATTCTCCCGAAGCAGTGAGTGAATTATTGGAGCTTTTCCTGAAGGATGGCGCCTCACGCCTTCAGCAGATTGAACAGGCCATGACGGCACGCAATACGACGGCGCTGGCCGCTGCGGCCCACAGTCTCAAAGGCAGCAGCAGCAATCTGGGCGCCCGGTTGCTGGCCAGCCTCTGTTCCCAAATGGAGAAGGCCGGGAGGGCTGAGGCATACAGCGACGTCGCATCCCTCCATGACAAGCTGCAAAAGGAATTTCGCAACGTCGTGGCAGCCGTGGAGACCGAGCTGGCACGACTCCAGGGATCCGGAAGCCCGACACCCCCTGATCATCGTTTGTAGGCCATTCCGCATGCATACCCATACAGCCCAAATCTTGCTGATTGATGACGCCACGGAACTCGAGGACGTGATGCACTCCAGCTTCGAGGAGGAGCCCGTGTGCATCACCTCGGCGCACGATGGCGCCACGGGGCTCATGCTGGCGCGACGGCAACCGTTTGACCTCATCCTGCTGGACATCACCATGCCCGGCCTCTCCGGCTTTGAAGTCCTTCAACAACTGAAAGGGGACACCGCCCTGCGAAACATCCCGGTGATCATGCTGACAGGCTGGGACAACATGGATGACAAGGTGCGATGTTTCGAACTGGGCGCGACCGATTACATCACCAAGCCTTTTGAAGTGCCGGAATTGCGGGCACGGATCCGCGCAACGTTGCGGGCCAAATTCATGCAGGATGAACTGGCCAGGACCCACAAGGATTTGATGTCCGCCCGCATGGCTTCCGAATCAGCAGAAACAGCCACCCGGGCCAAATCAGAGTTTCTGGCCAACATGAGCCACGAAATCCGGACGCCGATGAACGGTGTGATCGCCCTGACCGGCCTCCTCCTGCAAACCGATCTGAACCCCGAGCAGCGCGACCTGGTGGAAACGATCCGTTCCAGCGGCGATGCGCTGTTGAACATTCTGGATGGCATTCTGGATTTCTCCAAGATCGAATCGGGCAAACTCGAACTGGAGAACCAACCGTTCGATCTCCGTGCCTGCCTGGAAAGTGCGGTCGATGTCATGGCCACAAAGGCCGGCGAAAAGGGGCTCGATCTGGTGTATGCCCTCGAGGAGGGCACGCCCGGCACGGTGGTGGGGGATGTGACGCGTCTCCGCCAGATCCTTCTGAACCTGGTCAGCAACGCCATCAAATTCACCCATGCGGGCGAGATCGTGCTCAACGTGCGTCTGGATGCGGAGCAGCCAATCTCTGCGCACGCCGGCCGTTGTCTGCATTTCACAGTCCAGGATACTGGCATCGGCATCCCCCCGGAAAAACAGGAACGGCTCTTCAAATCGTTCAGCCAGGCCGACGCCTCCACGACCCGTAAATTCGGTGGAACCGGGCTGGGATTGTCCATCAGCAAACGACTGGCCGAATTGATGGGAGGCGCAATGTGGGTGGAAAGCACACCGGGGGTGGGCTCCATCTTCCATTTTACCATTCAAGTCCAGACTGCTGCGTCGAGCCTGGAGGTCACCGTCCCTGCTCCGGCGGCCTCATTTAAGGGACTGAGTGCCCTGGTGGTGGACGACAGTGCCGCCAGTTGCGCAGCCATCAAGCAATTGTGCCACCGCAATGGGCTGGCATGTCAGGAAACCACTTCGGCACTGAAAGCGTTAGCCCTGCTGCGCACCATATCCCCACCCGACCTCGTCCTTGTGGACTTGCAGATGCCTGAAATGGATGGCGCCGCGTTTTGCCGGGAATTGCGGCAGATGACTTTTGAGAAACCACCCCGATGCATCCTCCTGCAACTGGTTGGAAACCGGGATCAGGCCCAGCGCGCCTCACAAGTGACAGCCGTCACACACCTGACCAAGCCGGTCAAGACATCCTCTTTTGTTGCGGCGCTGCATCGGGTCATGCAGGACGTGGAGGCGCCCACCAAGGCCGCACCCGCTGCACAGCCAACAGAAAACAAACTCGCCAGCAGAATGCCGTTACGAATGCTGGTGATCGATGACAACGTCATCAACCAGAAGGTTTTGCTCAGCCTCCTGGGGCGCATGGGGTACACAGCCGATGTGGCCAACAACGGTCTTGAAGCCGTGGAAGCGTTGGAGAACCACTCCTATGATCTTGTGTTCATGGATGTGCAGATGCCCAAGCTTGACGGTTTGGAAGCAACCCGCCGCATCCGCCTGCGGGAACAGCAAAGCGCCTCAGCCTCCCCGGATCACCACCCGTGCGTGATCATCGCGCTTACAGCCCGCGTCATGGTCGGGGATCGCGAAAAATGTCTGGCCGCAGGCATGGATGACTTTCTCAGCAAGCCGGTGCGTGCCGACGCGCTGCTGAAGGTCATTGAACAATGGGGACCGGCCACGCCATCCCAGAAATCCCAGAGCCGTCCCGCGGCCCCGGCCGCACCACCACCAGCAAGGACACCCGTCGAAACTCCGACGCCGTCCGCGCCGGCCGCATCAATGGAACCCTCCGTGGACATGGAGCGATTGCTCGATTTCGCCAATGGAGACCAGAACAACCTGCGTGAACTGGTGGACCTGTACGTTACCCAGACCGCAGGGCGGATGGAAAAAATGAGTGAAGCCCTCAGCAAGGGCATGACCAAGGACCTCCAACACCTGGCCCATGGAAGTGCCGGCGCAAGCGCCACCTGTGGCATGGCCCGCATTGCCAGGGCGTTTTCTGAAATCGAACACCGGTGTGTGGAGAACAAAATCTCAGAGGCCCGCCCCGTATTCGAGCAGGCCCAAAATGAGTTTTCGCGGATTCGAGGTTTTCTCGACAACTACATGCACTCGCACTCCTAACCAACATACCTGCCATGTCAAAAGTCCTTATAATTGAAGATGATCCGATCATCGCCAACATTTATCGCAGCCGGTTGGATAAGGAAGGCTTCGAGGTTGAAATCGCGGCGGACGGTCAAACGGGCTTTTATCGGGTGCATGAAGCTCATCCTGATGCTCTGCTACTGGACCTGATGCTGCCCAAGATGGACGGTCTTCAAATCCTGCGCAAAATCCGTGCCCAGAAGGCTTATGAAAAACTGCCGGTGATGGTTTTCACCAACGCCTACGTGCCGAACATGATTAACGAGGCGAATCAAGCCGGCGCGACTCAGGTATTCAACAAGGCATCCCTGACCCCACGCCAGATCATCGATGCACTCAAGAATGCGATGAGTTCAAAGGGATCGGCCCAGAAGGAACCTGCCGCGCCAATACAGACTTCACAGCCAGCCGCTGCGAGCGCACCCGGCGCAGCCACCCCTGCACCAACCCCATCCCTTGCACAGGTTGATGCTCCGTCCACCACGCCCACTGACGTTTCGACCTCCCCGGCTCCCACCCAGCCTCGTGAGCCCAAAATCAAGGAGCCCCTCATCAAGGTGGATGCAGAAGAGGACGCCGCCTTCGAGAAGGAGTTGTTGCGCACGTTTCTCGAGTCGGCGCCGGAATCGCTGGCAGGTTTGCGCAAGCTGATGCACGAGTTCCTGCGCGCCCCCAACGAGACTGCGCGGCTGGGGTTGTTATTTGAGATGTATCGCAAGGTGCACTCTCTGACTGGCAATGCAGCCATGGTGGGCATTAAAAACATCGCTCAGATGTGCAGCGCCCTGGAGGCCTTGCTCAAGGAACTCAACGAAAAACCGAAAAACATCACCCCGTCGGTCATGCGCACCATCGCGCATGTGGTGGATTTCCTGGGAATTCTCTTCGAAAAGGGCACCGGCCCCAGTGTGATGGACAATCCTCCCATCAGTATTCTGGTGGTGGATGACGAAATCATCTCCCGCCGCGCCATCATCTACGCGCTCGAAAAAGCCCAGCTCAAGTCGGAAGGCATTGAGGATCCTATGCAGGCTGACAAGTTGCTCTCTCAAAAGCAATATGACTTGATCATTCTGGACGTGGACATGCCCGGCATGAACGGTTTTGAGCTTTGCACCCGGCTTCGCTCGCTGCCCCTGAACCAGACAACACCCGTCATTTTCGTCACCAGCCTGACCGATTTTGAGAGCCGGGCGCGATCCAGCCTGAGCGGTGGCAACGATCTGATTGCCAAACCCTTCTTTTTCATCGAACTCACGGTCAAGGCATTGGCGTTCGTGCTCAAAGGGAGGCTGTCCAAATGACACGCTCATCTCCCATGGCACGCAATGAAATTGCGAAACAGCACACACTGACTCACTCACCGATATAAGTCACTCTGTGAAACCACCCTCCACAATCAACTCGGCCATTCCAACCGATACCTACCGCGTACCGGCCATCCGACCGGTTACCGAGGAAGCGCTGGCCAATGCCCTGAATGATATTGTCAGTGGTTACCTGCGCACTGCGCTGACAGCACTGCTGGTGGTTTTCACCCTATACACGATCAGCGAGTCGTATCTGGCCGGAATTTTCTCCCTGACAGCCCCTTATGTAAACCTGGCGCAACTGAACAATCCCTCCGTGCACATGGCGGCGGTCGCCACTGGTATTTTCCTGTTGCTCCGATTGGTTTTGGCGTTGTTCCGCATACCGGGGCGATGGGCACATCCCTTTGCACTGCTGGTGGGGGGATTGGTACTCGTCAACTGCCTGCTGGATCTTTATCTGACTCGGGATCCACATCGTACGTATAACTTGGTATTGCTGATCGTAGGCTCCGGCTGCCTCTTTCTTTCCACTCCATGGCTGCTGTGCCTGGTGGTCCCGGCTCTGGCGGGGTGGATCGCGATCGTCCTGCAGAGCAACCAGTTCATGGAATGGTTGAACTTCGGATTTGGACTCCTCATCGCAACCGGCTTGGGATATTACATTCACCGTGTCCGGATGGACACCTACCGTCGGCGTCAAATCATGGAGCTCGAGGAGCAATCGCGCCAGAACGCCCTCAACACGGCCATCACCGATGCCCACAAAAGCGAGGAGCGATACAAACGCCTCTCCTCGGCCACATCGGAAGGGGTTGCTGTTCACCAGCGTGGCATCATCATCGACGCCAACCAGCCCTTGGCCGACATGTTCGGCTATGACATCTCCGACCTGATGGGCCATAATTTGCTGGAGCTTTTTGATGAAGCCTCCCGGAACACGGTGTCTGAAAGCCTCCTCCTTGGTAATTTCAAAATCTTCGAAGCTGTGGGCCAGAAAAAGAATGGCAATCAGTTTCCCATTGAAATCATCAATAAAACCATTTCGAGCGACGACGGACCCATTTTGGTAAGCGCCAGCATCCGGGACATCACGGATCGCAAATCCACCGAGCAACTGCTCCAGATGGAAAAAATGGTGCAGGAACACCAGCTCCGCCGACAGGCCGCGTTGGCCAACATCGAAATGTCCATCGACCATCCGGAGGAATTGAACGGCCTCCTGGCTCGGATCACCGAGGCAGCGACTGAGCTGCTGCCTGCGTCGATCGGCGCCTGCGTCATCCTGCGCAAACCGGAAATGGGTGATTATGTGGTCGCGGCCAGCACCGTGGACGGCCAGGCCGTGGGAGCAACACTTCCCGAAAAGGTCACCCAGGCGGGCACCACCATCGGGTGGGTCATGGAGAACAAGGAACCGCTTTTCATCCCCAACATTACAAACGACCCTCTGAACGCCAAGATGCTGTTTGAGTCTGAGAGCGTCGGTTCCTATTGCGCCATCCCCATCACCGCCAATGGTCACGTCTATGGTGTGTTCTTTGTCCTGGAAAACCACCCTCGAAATTACAAACCCGAGGATTACGATTTTCTGAACACCCTCGTCAGCCGGGTGTCTTCAGGCATCGACAAAGTGCGGTTGTTTGAAAAACTTCGGCACGCCAATGCATTGCTGGAACAACAGCGTGGCATTTTGCAGGCCAAAAACACCGAACTGGCCCGCGCCAAGGAAGCCGCTGAAGCTGCCCGCACCGTCCTGGAACAGCAACAACGCGATCTGGAGGCCAGTAACACGCAACTCGTTCAGGCCAAGGAAGCTGCTGATGCCGCCAACCGCGCCAAGTCCGAGTTTCTGGCCAATGTCAGCCATGAACTGCGCACCCCCATGAACGGCATCATTGGCATGGCCAACATGCTGTCCACGAGTGAACTCACCCCGGAACAGCGTGATTACGCGGCCACGCTCAATACGAGCGCCGAGGGCTTGTTGGCCACCATCAACAACATCCTCGATTACTCGAAGATGGACACCGGCAGGATCCAACTCGATACAAAGGATTTTGACCTGCGCGAGGTATTGGAAGAAACCGCCATTCACTTCGGCGAACATGCCGAGGCCAAGGGATTGGAATTGGTGTGTTGGATCCCGGAAAATCTCTCAACCAGCCTGAAAGGCGATGCCGAACGCCTCAAGCAACTCCTGGGCAACCTGCTCGATAACGCCATCAAATTCACCGACAAGGGTGAAATCATGATCACAGTGACCAGGGAATATGAAAACGACACCGAACTGGAGCTGCGCATCGATGTCCGGGACACCGGTATTGGGATTGCTCCCAAGCATTTGCCTTTACTCTTCAGCGCATTCACCCAGGCGGATGGATCAGACTCGCGTCGGCATGGAGGAATCGGTCTGGGACTGGTGATTGCCAAGGAACTGGCGACCTTGATGGGAGGCACGATCGGGGTGGACAGCCACCTGGGAGAAGGCTCGGTTTTCTGGTTCTCCATCAAAGTGGCCAAGCAAACTTCGCAAAGGCTTTTGGCACCGCCCGTTTTTCCCACACCCAGCCCCCGGCTCCTGTTGGTCAACTCAAGCTCAGGCCAGCGCATGGTGCTTCAGCGCCAGCTTGCCCCGTGTCATTTGAGATTCGATGCCGCCACCACGATCGAGGAGGCCTTCCAAATGTGCCAGCGTGCCTCCGTGTCGGGCGAACCTTACAGCGCGGTGTTCGTGGCTGCCCAAATCAATGGTGAAAACGGCATCAACCTGGCACGCCTCCTCAAGGCCAACCCGAATCTGCGGAAGACTCATGTCATTCTCATCGCCAGCCCGGCCCGGAAACTCCAGGCCCGCGACCTCCAGGAAGCAGGCATCACCGCCGTGCTGGCCAAGCCCATCCGTCTCGGACAGCTTTGGGAATGCATCACCACGGCGATACCTCATTGAGCCAGGCTTTTTTCCGCAGGGTTTTACGGTTTACATCCAGACCTGAGCCGGGTAGAAAAAAACCATGCCTGAAATTGCAGCTTATGTGAATCGTGGAGCATCGGCGATTACGCCACGCGTAGTGAATACCGTGCTGCGGCAATTGCCGCTCTGGAAGGCCGAGTTTGCCCAGATCAGCTCTCCCGAACACCCCCACTTGGTGAAACAATTGGACTTCTTGGCCAATGCCGTCGAGGACTTCGCCGAGCAGGCATGTCTGGATCTCCCCTACTCTGCCATGGCGGCAGCCGTCTTCGCCCTGACGTATGCGCATCGCAAGGTGGATATCATCCCCGATTTCATGGCCAACCTCGGCCGTGCGGATGATTCCAGCATCGTGAGGGCGGTCCTCATCCAGCATGAGCGCGTCTTCGCAGAATATGCGAAAAAGAACGGGTACAACTGGGACAAGATCACCTGCAAACCGTGAGAGTGTCTCCGCCTGTCGCGGTTACTGCGGAGACTGAGAAAAGCAAAGACCGGGCTTGAGCGGGGTTCCTGCCAGGAATTCCGAGGCCTTGAGCATGCGTTTGCCTTGGCGCTGCAGTTCGAGGATCCGCAGGATTCCTTCCCCGCATGCCACCATGATGCCCTCAGGCTGCGCTTCCACAACATTGCCAGGTTGTCCTGAAGAGCCGGAACACGCTTCTGCCTTGCCTACACGCACTTGGAGCGCTTTTCCCCCTATCTCAAGGTAGCTGTAACACCCCGGCCAGGGGGTGAAGGCACGCAAACGCAAGGCGATCTGGGCTGCGGGTAAACGCCAATCAATCAGGCCATCCTCCTTCTTGATCTTGCGGGCATAGGTGGCCTTGGAATCATCCTGAGGCTGAGGCAGGAGAGAGCCTTGGACATATGGCGGAATCGTCTTCAGCAGCAATTGAGCCCCCATCGCGGCAAGGCGATCATGCAGTGTCTGCGCGGTGTCGTCCGGGCCAATGGGCGTGGCTGCGGTGCTGAGCATGGCACCTGTATCCAGACCCGCATCCATTTTCATGATGGTTATCCCTGTTTGAGCATCGCCTTCGAGCATCGCCCATTGAATGGGGGCGGCTCCGCGGTGCCGTGGAAGAAGGGACCCATGGACATTCAGGCAGCCATGACGCGGCAGCTCAAGCACTGTCTGGGAAAGGATCTGCCCGTAGGCAGCCACCACGATCAGATCGGGCTGTAGATCAGCCAACTGCTTGATGGCGTCCGGGTTACGAAGACGCTCGGGCTGCAGAATGGGTAACTGCAAGCTTAGGGCAGTGTTCTTGACGGGTGAGGGCGTGAGCTTCAATTCCCGCCCTTGTGGCCGATCCGGCTGGGTAACCACCGCCACCACTTTGAGATTCGGATCCGCAGCCAACGCCTGAAGACTGGCACAGGCCAGTTCAGCCGTCCCCATGAAAATCACACGTAATGATGACATGCAATCCGGCCAGCCACCGGGCAACTCAGGCCAGCATCCAGCCGCTTATTTAGCATCCTTATGGCGCAGAATCACTTGGGTGATTTCCCCAAACGTGATGCCCACGTCCGCCGTTCCACCCCGCAACAACTGCACATGTACTTCATTGCCGCTGATGCGCGAGATACGCCGGGCAATGTATTCATTCTTCACGGTCTTGAACACAATGACCATTTCCTTCTCCGCATCCCCCAGCACCACGCGGAAAAAGCCTGCAAACTTGGTCTCAAAGAAACGGCGGTCGAAGGTCGTTTCGTTACGCGTGTAGGTGACCGGTTGGAGGCCCGCCTGGGCCTTTTGGCCACCGCCTTTGTTGGCCATGCTCAAACCGCTGTTCACGGTTGGAATGGCAAAATTCACATCATACGTGCCCTCGGTGGAAGCCACCGGCTGACCGTCATCCTCTGTCACATTGGTGCCTGGCAGTGAAAGAAACACCAGGGGGCCTACAAAGGGCAACACGATCGAAACGCCACACACCAGCGGCACCGGCCGGCCCTTGAACAGCGCAATTTCATAGGCGCTATAAACATTCGCCCCGTAAATGATGACCAATAAAAGGAGCACCGACGGCGCCATCACCGCAGCCATGAAACTGGTGTCCTTGGCCGGCAACTCAATGCGCTCGACGGGTTTGGGAAGGAAGGGCTTCTTTGGAGTGGCTTTCTTGGGCTTGAGCTCCAGCGGCACCTCAATGAACGGCTCGGCATATTTCACCAAGGCCGGCGTGTTCGTCATCACCTGCAGCGTCTCCTGCGTGAACTTGGGCCAGGCCACGCGATCGCTGAATCCGCCCACCGCCAAACGCACCACCAACCCTTCCTCGTTCGCCGAGGCGACCTCGCCTTTGAGGATATCGCCGTTCAACAGGTGAAATTCCTTGGGAACATCCTTGGTTTGTTGCGCGAAAGCCCGTGCAGCGAGGAAGTCATTTGCTCCTCCCATCAGCCAGACCAACAAGATGATGATATTAATGCGAAACATGACGTCGTATTCCTTAACAAAGCACCCGCCCAATAGGAAGTAAATTCACATGGCTCTTCGTGAGCCATAGATCAGTCCAAGGATGGGGCACGGCCTGGTATATAGCAAGTTAAGGGCCAAAAACGACCCCATGGATCCAATGAAAAAGGCGTCCGCCCCTTTCAAGGAACGGACGCCGTGTCTTCAAATCCGAGGATAGCCGGATTACTCGCCCTGCCAGAGGATGCCCCCCTTGCTGGCGTTGCTGACCAGTTTTTGATACCGGGCCAGCCATCCCGTCAATTTAACCTTCACCGGCACAAAGGTTTTGCGACGTTCTTCCAACTCGCTTTCGGCCACCAGGATGTCCATCCGGCGGTTGGGGAAATCGATGCGAATCCGGTCCCCCGCCTTCAGCAGGCCGATGGGCCCGCCCTCAGCAGCTTCGGGCGATACATGGCCAATGCAGGCCCCCGCCGTGCCACCGCTGAACCGGCCATCGGTGATCAACGCCACCTTGTCTCCCAGACCCATGCCAACGATATAGCTGGTGGGTGAGAGCATTTCCTGCATGCCGGGCCCGCCCTTGGGGCCTTCGTTGCGGATGACAACCACATCGCCCGCCTTGACCTTGCCCGCCAGAATGCCTTCGCAGGCATCGTCCTGGCTTTCAAAGATCACGCAGGGCCCCTCGAACACAAACTGCGGTCCGCAATACTGCTTGAAGCCCGCGCTAATGCCGGCCGTCTTGACCACGCTGCCTTCCGGCGCCAACTGGCCATACATGATGGACAACCCACCATCCGGCGTGTACGCGGTGTCCTTCGTGCGCACACAATCCCGGGCATCAAACATGAACGAGGAATCATAGGGCATCAACCCCACCGATTGCGCCCTGGCAACACTGGCCGGAGCCGTGATGACCCTGGCACGGGTGATCTGCCAGTTGCGCATGCGCATGATCTGCAACACCCCAATGGCCTGGCGTCCGCCCGTCTTCGCATACTGCCAGCGGATCAGCACAGGATTGCCGCGCAAACTGCCCAACTCCTCGCGCACCAATCCCTTGCTCTCGCGCAGGGTTGTTTCCAGGTAGCTTGAAATGGCGGCGGAACCTTCCAGGGCTCCCTGCCCTTCCACATCCAGGCGCGCCTTGGCGGCGAACAACGCGGTCTGCGATTCCAGATCTCCTGCGTTAAAACCAGCCGCCTTGCGCCACAGGGTGATGGCTTTTTCATCGGCCGCAAACACGCTCATCGGCTTGGGCACCAGGTTCCCATTGGGCATGACGGTGGTTGCCCCCTGCGTGTCGTTGGGATCAAGCAGGAGCGCGGACGCGCCGGAAATGCGGACCGTTTTGGCCCAGGAGGTGCATTTCTCGGAACGCAGGTCCCACTCCTCCACGTTTTCGCCAATGGTCTTTCCCGTGACGGTCTTGCAACCGGTGTTCAACACCCCCATGCGCTTGAGTTCGCCCAGGATGGTGTGAATGCCCCCGGCGCGATGCACGTCCTGAACATGGTAGTTCGACGACGGCGACACCTTGCACAGGCAGGGCACGCGGCGCGAAATCGCATCAATGCGGGCGATGTCGTAGGGCAGGCCTGCTTCGCGGGCGATGGCCAGCGTGTGCAGGATGGTATTGGTCGATCCGCCCATCGCCACATCGAGCATCAACGCATTGTCAAACGCCTCAAGCGTGGCAATGTCACGCGGCTTGAGATCCCATTCGATCATCTTCAGGATCTGGCGTGCTGCCCACTCATACAGCGCTTCGCGTTCCTTGGAGACGGCCAGGATCGTGCCATTGCCCGGCAGCGCAAAACCCAGGGCCTCGCACAGACAGTTCATCGAATTGGCCGTGAACATGCCCGAACACGAACCGCAGGTCGGACAGGCCGCCTTCTCAAGCTTCGTCAGGCCTTCTTCGGTGATTTGTCCGGTCTTGAACGCCCCCACACCCTTGAACACGCTGATCAGGTCGGCCTTTTCAGCCGCCGGCTGGAGATACTCAGGCAGTTCCTCATTGACGACCTTGCGGCCGGCAATCCCCGGCGCCATCGGTCCGCCACTCACAAACAGGGTGGGAATATTCAACCGCATGGAGGCCATCAACATGCCTGGAACGATCTTGTCACAGTTGGGAATGCAGATCATCCCATCGAAACAATGGGCACGGCACATCGTTTCAACGGTGTCCGCGATCAGCTCGCGTGACGGCAGCGAGTACTTCATCCCGCTGTGCCCCATGGCAATGCCGTCATCCACACCGATGGTGTTGAATACAAAGGGCACCCCGCCCGCCTGGCGCACCAAGCGCTTGACCAACTGGCCAACTTCATTCAGATGTGCATGACCCGGAATGACATCCGTGTAGCTGTTGGCAATGCCGATAAAGGGCTTATTAAAATCCTCGTCTGATTCGATACTCCCGGTGGCGCGCAGCAGACTCCGATGCGGCGCGCGTTCGAATCCCTTTTTAATGATATCTGAACGCATAAATATTAAGCGGCTATGTAAGCTATGACAAAGCCGCATCCCCGTCGAGCCTGAGTTTTACAGCCCGAGTTTTGATCCAGACTGGTTTACCTGCCCCAAATCGTCGTGACCT
>CAZIDG010000008.1:38381-69703 GCA_964538065.1 uncultured Verrucomicrobiota bacterium | reverse complement strand
CGCTGCCCCCATCGCAGCCATGAGACCGCAAATTACGACGCCAGCGCAGGAAAATCCCCCCCTAAAAACGCGGCGAAGTTCATTCGACAAAAAGCATGATGGTAAAAAAACAGTAGCAGCCAAACCTTGCCGTGTTTCACAGCGTAGCTCTGTTAAGGGGAATCGATATCTCGGAAGTCTTATCGAAGGTAGGATGGATTTGTTCTGCTTAGAGATACTCAGGAATCGAGACACTTTTCGACATCAATGCACTCGAATTACAGCATCAAACTATGGGCGATCCCTTTCAGGGTAGTTTTTCAAGGCTATTCGACCCAATTTCCTTTTCATGCCCGTTTGCTGGGACCGACTCCGTCACTATCGGCTGGTAAATCAAAAACTTTCCAATATCCGCTTGGTATAATGCTTTTGTTATTGTCAACACAAGATTTGAACCGGAAAAAGATATCTGATATTCGGTTTGTTCATCGCCAATGCGAAGGATGTTTCCGTCAACCCTAAAAGTAGCCTCCTGTTTTTTTGTCTCTTGCCCGCTTTTCCCGGTTAAATAGCCAACCACTTTACCATCATTCTTAAATTCTTGCGTAAGTTTTGCAAAATGAGATATATGCTCATGACTTGTCAAATTCGTGCATTCCCACACTCCAATAATTGATCTATTCTCGGTTTTGTCCCGACAACCGATTAAGCATACCCACATTCCGACCGCTATCACTAACGCAAGGTACGTTTTCATATTTCAAGTAGAGGGGACATTCCTATAATTTTTGCATCGGTCCATTGATCGCTTTCCCATTGCTTGGAGCCGGATTTTGTCTACCTCCGCCCGAGGAACCCTGTCCCAAGTGGACTCATCGGATTGAGGTGCTCCCCATTTGTCCGATCACTGGAAGCGTTTGCGCGATTGGACATCTCCAGACGCACGCACTCGGCCATCCTCTGAATTCGCATGCGGGTCTATTTCCTCAATCGCACCGCCATTTCCTATCTGCCATGATGGTGCAATGTGGATGGTTGCATCATGCATTGGCTTACGGAGTTTTGGGTACGAGGATCTTCACCGCGCCCAGTTTATAGCGCCGCTGGCCATCGCCTGCCTTGAGGGGCAAGGCGATGCGCGGCGTGCCATCACGCGTTCCAACCGAAACCCAGACGGTATAGTCGCCGGGCGCCATGGGCGGAGCATGGTTGCCCTGGGCATCCTTTAACTGCCGAGCAATTGTGACGCCCTGGGTGAGTGTCTTTACTGGCGCCTGGCCCGGGGCGCCCACCTCCAGCTTGCGCATGTCGAAATCTTCATCGACCTGCACGGACGCGATGCCTTCCTTCGCATCCTTGAAGGTCAGCGCCCAAAATCCACCCGGATAGCACGGCGCAACACCCGCATTGGCCCAGGTGGCGGCAACCTCAAACGGCTCGCCTGCGGTGACCTCCCGGGGCCAGCGCATTTCGCGCAACTCCAGCCGATATCCCATGCGCCGGTTGATCCGCGCCACACACTCGCGGTTCTCCTGCAGCATCTCACGCGGCCACCAGTGGATGGACATGTAGCTGGCATGGTAATCCTCCACGGACTTCATGAGAAGGTCCCCGCTCCAGGCCTGGCGCGCCTTGGAACCGCCGTAGTGTTCATGCTCCAGGATCACCGGCAGGCGCGGCCAGAATTCCTGGGCCATCTCGCTGTGGTACCATGAATTCGGCGGCGGCTGCACCAGGATGCTGTCGTCACGCAGGGTCACGCCCTTGCTCAAGGCGTAGTCCGTAATGGGAAAATGGCGGCCGGGCTTGTTGTGACCCGCCATGTCATCGCTGATGCACAGTTGCGTGTGGGGGAAATGCTCCAGGTGCAAATCGATGTGTTTTTTGGCGACGGCCAGCGTCTTTTCCTCATCGAGATTGATTCCGAACCCGGTGTGCCCCTCCCCCCACATTCCAAACGTGCCGACATCGATGAAATCCACGTTCGGATTGCCATCGTACCGGCGGGCCATGGCCTCAAGAAAATGGTTCAGCTTGGCCAGGAACACCGGATCCAGGTAATCCGGCTCCCACAAGGCGCCTCCCGCACGAACGCCCTTTCCAAAATCGAATTCAGCCCCTTCGGCACCCGCCGCCTTGACCCACTCCGGCGTGGCATGGCGCAGCCAGCTTTCCGTGCAACTGACCCGGAGGGCGATGCGCTTGCCTTTGGCAATCCAGCGTTGCGCCGGAGTGTCGAACAGCGACCAGTTGAAGCGCCCCTCCTCCGGCTCCAGGAACGACCAGGGCACCCGCAGATAGATGACCGCAAGCCCCGGCCAATCCTCCAGCGTGTCCGACGGCTCCAATTTCGAACCGTAATTCTCAATCAGGTTCGAGTAAAAATGCAGCGTCCATCCCATGCCGGGATTCACCAGGGCATCATCGGTGATCTCCGGTTTGGCAACCACGACATCCCCGCCCGAGGCCAGACATGCCAGCCATCCCCCCGCCAGGAGCGCCATCAAATACTTTGAAAGCCGTGTCAGCATCATATCGTTTCATTCCTTAATGACACCACTGGCCGCATCGTCAACCCAAAAGGCCATTAACACCGTTTCTTTTCCCCACCCCGTCCCGCTCGAACCGGCACTCGCACACATCACAATCCTGAGCACGCCCCCCTCAAGCGTGAGGCACTGAATGAGTGAATCCGCCAGCCATTACCCTTTTGAAAATCAACGCACCTGCCACCCAATGCAGCCGCCAGACCCTAGGGCAATTGGTACGCGCGGTATGATCCATCCATGGCGTGAAGTCGATAGGTTTTCTTCCATTTGGGCCGCCATGGGGATTGATCTTGGTGCACCACGCAAAATAGTTGCCTCCAGGGGGTGGATTCCCGTTTGACTGGTTTAGATGTCGTGTTAGGCTTATTGAAATTAACCTGATGAGACAAAATTAAACAGACTATTAGCAGACCAAATACCGCATATTAAACGGTAATACAGCACCCTATTGACCATGAACGAAGCGAATGCGAAGACGGCGTCCTCCCCCGGCCAAAAAAGCCAAATCTCCGAAGTTGTGATCCGGTTTGCCGGTAATTCCCAGGATGGCATCCAGGCCATCGGCGGTTTTCTCGCCCGGCTGGCCGGCCGAAGCGAGCAGGAAGTGATCACCTTCATGACCATCCCCTCCACCATTTCGGGTGGTCCCTCCATTTTCCAGGTCCGCATCGGCACGGGCGAGGTCGTCAGCGCAGGCGATGAGGCGGATGTCCTGGTGGCCTTTTATCAGCATTCGTATGATAATCACATGGGGTCCCTTAAAAAGGGGGGCATCGTCATTTACGACGCCGATCACGTGGAGCCCAAGCCGGAATGGGAAAAGACCCATCGCCACGTGCGGGTGCCCATCTCCTCCCTGACGGTGGAAGCCATTGGCGGCGGAGGACGTGACAAGGGCAAAAACATGTTTGTACTGGGCCTGGTGGCCCGCATGTACGACATGGATGTCACGAAGCTGATGAGTCTCATCACGGCGCGTTTTGGCCGGAAAGACCCCAGTGTGCTGCAGAACGCCACCTGTGCGTTTAACGCCGGTTACGGTTATTCGGTCGATAAACTGGTGGAAATGTTCCAATTCGCCCCCAGCGACCGCGGCACTGGCGCCCAGGTCGTCATGACCGGAAATGAGGCCCTGGCCTACGGTGCAATCGCTGCTGGCATCCGCTTCGGAGCGGCCTATCCCATCACCCCCTCCTCGGAAGTGATGGAGCTTTTGCGTCACGAGCTGCCCAAATACGGCGGCACCTTCGTCCAATGCGAGGATGAAATCGCCTCCATCTCCATGGCGCTGGGAGCCAGCTATGCCGGACGCGTGGCCTTGACCAGCTCCAGCGGACCGGGCATCTCCCTCAAAATGGAGGCCCTGGGCTGGGGTGTGATGGCTGAAATGCCCCTGGTCGTCATCAATGTCCAGCGTGGTGGACCCTCCACTGGTCTTCCCACCATGGTGGAACAGTCCGACCTGAATATCTCGGTCTATGGAAGCCATGGCGACGCCCCCCGCGTTGTGCTGGCTCCCACGAGCGTGGAGGACGCATTTTACACCATGATTGAGGCGACCAATATCGCCCGCAAGTACAGTGTGCCCGTCTTTGTCTTGTCCGATCAGGCCATTGGCACCCGTATTGAGGCGTTCCCCATGCCTAATATGGAAAAGATCTGCCAGGACATCAGCCCCGATCTGACTGCCGTGCAGGAACATAAGCCTTACGACCTCTCGGCACCGGATGGCATCACTCATCACAAAGCCCCTGGTACCAGGATCTTAAACGGTATTTATCCAGTGGCTGCCGGTCTGGAACATGACGAATATGGCCATCCCTCCGGCAGTGCCAAGCTGCACACGGCGATGAGCGCCAAACGCCGCCACAAAATTCAGGCCCTCATGCGTGAAATCCCCACACCCAAGGTGCATGGCGCCCCGGAAGGCAAAGTCCTGCTCGTGGGCTGGGGTTCCACCATGGGCCCCATACGTGAGGCCGTGGATCTGGCCCGCGCCGCCGGAGAGAGTGTCTCCTGCATCCACCTGCGCAACATCTACCCCCTGCCCGAAGGGCTGGACAAGATTTTCGCCGGTTTTGAACACATCTTTGTGGTGGAAATGAATGACGAAGGCCTCTGGGGCTTTGGCCAACTGGCTGGCCTGCTCCGTTCGCGTTATTGCGATCAACGGATCGTCGGCATCAACAAAACCGAAGGTTTGACCTATAAGGTGAAGGAAATCTTGAACCGGATGCGCGAAAAGCTCGCCAGCCTGTCCGGCAAATAACAATCAGCGACTTGGAAGACATAATAATATGAGCTCACCCGTGATTGATCCGAAAGCCAACTCTCCGATGACCACACCCGATACAGATCGCAAGCCTTTGACCAAGAAGGAATTAGTCGCTGAACATCCCACCTGGTGTCCCGGGTGCGGAGACTACATGGTCCTGGCGCTCTATTTCAAGATGATCGAGCGCTTCAAGTTCCAGCAGGAAAAGTTCGTATCCATATCAGGTATCGGCTGTTCCAGCCGCTTTCCTTACTTCGTTCAAGGCCATGGCGCTCACTTCATCCACGGTCGGTCGATTCCCTTTGCCACCGGTATCTCCCTCAGCCGTCCGGACCTCAATGTGTTTGTGTTCGGCGGTGATGGCGATCTGTTCTCCATCGGCGGAAACCACATCACCCACGCCGCGCGCAAGAACATCAAATTGACCGTGGTCTGCATGGACAACAACGTCTATGGCCTGACCAAGAAACAGACCTCGCCGACGTCGCCCCTGGGCTTCAAGAGCAAGACCGACCAATGGGGTTCAGTCGATCAACCGATCAATCCGGTGAAACAGATGATTGCCGCCGGGGCCACGTTCGTCGCCCGCACCACCCATTCCAATCCCAATCACATGATGGAAATGATGGAAGCCGCCATGCAACATGATGGCTTCAGCTTCATTGAATGCCTGAGCGAATGCGTGGAATTTTTCCCGGGCGCGTTCGATGCCGCCAATCCCCGCAAGGGAGGTGTCTTTCAACCCGTTCCAGCCGAACACGATGTGACAGACGATGCTGCCGCCTACAAATTGGCCTGCGCCAATTTCCCTGGCTATTTCGGTGTGTTTTATAATGTCAATCGTCCCACCAAGAATGCCTCCGAAGCCCGGCTCAATGCCAACGCTACGGAAAAACTGAAGGGGCTGAAGGATTGGCAGATACTGGCCAAGAGCTTTGAACGGATGAGCTAGACCAGTTTTAATTATTATCGATAACGTCAGGCCGGACCATGTCCGGCCTTTTTCTTTACCGATACGTGAACACTCCAGCGTTATTGATAAATTTCATCAAATTCGTGGTCCATTTCACGCATCGGGCTTCTGTTTTAACGCATCGAGTGAATTTAAAGTTTAATTCACCATGCGTCAAAAACACGCGCCTTATTTGAGGCAAAGGGCCATTTTGGTTTTATCTCATTTGTAATTAATTGGTTACATATTTATAAAACTGCGTGAGACTCTTTTTCGAAAACAGTCGATGTTGCTGTAAAATATTGTTCCACACTGGCACAAATATTGGCTCGCTTCCTGCTTGTATTACAACTGGTTCCAGAAAAAGTGGCTTGGTCGGCGAGTGAATAGATCGCCCTCAAACCCTTTCACTTTCGGAACATCCGCTTTTTCTGGAACCACGGTTCTTCTTGGGGCGCACAAAACTAAACATGAATAGTGCGTATGAGCCCCCTACAGCGCACAGAATGTTCTAATGAAACGGTGGGACATATTAATAATGGTCGATCCGAAAGGACAATATGATGAACCTAAATTCAACCTGGCTAACCAAACTCGGCACTTCACTGGTTCTAACAATGGGAATGGCAGTCCTTACGGCCTTTGGACAGACCCTCCCGGCTGTAAACATCGTTCCAATTCAAAGAGAGGCCTATGAGACATATCTGCCTCTACAGGGCACCAATTCCGCTCACTTTTTGGTGACAAGAACAGGACCAACAAACGGCAATCTCATCGTTAAACTGGCTTCCACTAGCCAAAGCGCCTCCGCAAATGATTATCTTGCAACGACAAGCGTGGGCATTAAGGCAGGACAAATCAGTGCAGATGCCTGGCTCAGGGCCATACCGGATAATGCATTCGAAACCAATGAAACAGTCGATATATCGATCGTAGCGACAAGCGATTATACGATTGGCACCAACAGCACTGCTACGGCCATTCTCAAGGACTCGTTTACCCCCTCCCCTGGAGTGATTTATGCCAATTTGTTCAATCAATCGGTAAATCCAAATCTCACAGTCAGCCAGGGGAAAATACCACTATGGGTTGCCACCTACAGTATCGACAACCATGCTGTGAAGGCTGAGGTGTACGACAAAAATGTTTTGGTCCATCAACAGTCCATACTTCCTTCGATCACCCAAACCCAAATAATTTGCCTGGAGTGGACATCTGCCACTGTTGGCAAGCATCAAATTGCAGTAAGGCTCTATGATCAGGCAGGCCGGTCGTTTTCGACAGGCGTTGCCGATCTTCAGATCACAACCAAGGCGCCCAATCCCCCTTCCATCGCGTTCTATAATCCTCCGGTTCAAGGCGAGGTTCACGCAGGGGTGCCGTTCACCCTCACCGCTCTAGCCTCTGATTTCGACGGTTTTGTGCCATATGTGGAATTCTACGATGGGACTCAAATGGTCGGATTTTCGACGAACGCCGGTCTTTACGCCTCTCCCACCAATAAGTATAGCGCGCGGCTCACGCTGTCTGCTGGTCACCATGTCCTCCAAGCGCGCGCCATGGATGAAGAATATTGGACCCGATTGACCCCACCCTTGGAGATCGATGTCAATGTTCCCTTCACGACCAATACATCGACCCTATCGATGTCTTCCCCCACCTACATGGGAGAAGTCAATGCATCCAACACCGTATGGATGGTGGCCAGAACCGATGATGCCGGCAACCCCATGAATGTGGCACTCTATAGAATAGACTTCGAGGGCACCGAATGGATTGGCAATTCGCTTTCCAATTCACCCTCGCCATCCCCTGTTGATCCACGCATCAAAACCATCATATGGACCAATGCGCCACGCGGGTCATTCCTCATTTACGCCAAAGGGACCAACAGCGCCAACCAGGTGGTGGTGTCAGCACTCAGTGCGATCAACTTATACAGCGATGGCCGCTCCAACATCGTCAGCGTGGCGGCCACAGATGCGGTAGCCTCGGAATACTCTTCCGGGCAAACGAACACCGCCATATTTACCCTCTCCCGAAAGGGCCAAATCAGCGCGCCCCTGACTGTGTCTTATACACTCTCGGGAACGGCATCCAACGGGATGGATTATCTTGCACTCCCCGAAGCGGTTTATTTCATGCCTGGCCAGGTTTCAACCAACCTGATCATTCAACCGCTGATGGATAGTCTCTTGGAATCCAATGAAACAGTCATCATCACCCTGCGCGAATCCTGGGCCTATCAGATTCAAACGGGCATGGGCCAGGCCACGGCATCACTGATAGATGCCATAACTCCCTCCAACAGACCGCCCTCCGTAACTCTCCTGTCTCCAACGAACAACACAACCGTCACACTGCCCGCAACGGTTACGGTTCGGGCTTCCATAGGTGACGTGGACGGGACGGTGAACCAATTATGTCTCTGGGATGGAACCAATCTGGTTTCACAACGAATCGCGGCCATTTCAGGCTCGCAAACGGTGCAGTTCTATTGGACCAATCCCCCTGCAGGGGAGCATTTGGTAAAGGTGTCGGCGCGTGATAACGCCGGTGCCACTACTTATTCCGATGCGGTCCGGCTGTATGCCCAATCCGGCACCAACCTGATTACGACCAATTATGTAAGTGTAATAGCTTCAGATGCAGAAGCAGCGGAGCGCTCCTCAGGGGCCACCAACACAGGCCTGTTCTTGATTACGCGCTCGGGCCAAACCAATCAAAGTCTCCAGGTGAACTTCCAATTGTCAGGCACCGCTTCCAACGGCATCGACTACTCTTCTCTGCCCACAAACGTCCTCTTTAAGCCGGGCCAAGTCACCACAAACCTGACAATCCACCCGCTGGATGACGGTGTTGGCGAACCGACAGAAACCGTGATACTAACCCTAAAACCTTCTTCCACGTATCAAATCCAGCCTGGTTTTAACCAGGCAACTGTCATTTTGATGGAGAGCGCGCTCACCACGAACCTGGTTCCAAACGTGGTGATCAAATCACCCACCAATGACACCTATGTCCTTGGTCCTACAAATCTAATGCTCACCGCAGAGATACAGGAATTGGATGGCAAGGTAAACTCGGTGTATTTCAAAGACGGGATCAGCACCATCGGGCATTTGATTGTGTCCATCTCAGGTACTCAATCAGTGAGCATGATCTGGACTAATCCGCCAGTCGGCAAGCACTCGATCACAGCGTCTGCTCGTGACAATGCCGGGGGCACAGCCTACTCCGATGCCATTCAACTGGTGGTCGTCACCAACATAAATGAGATGCCTTTCGTTGGCCGTCAATTGCCTGACAGTTACGCACGCGGCTCATTTTTCGAAGTGATGCTGATCGCCATCCCCCGCTCCACAAACGACATCTACGCAGTTGAAGATACCCCCCCGGAAGGAAGTGTCGTTGAAGTCTCCAGCAATGGAAACTATGACGCCATCAATAAAAAAGTAAAATTCGGCCCCTTCCTGGATGGCTATGCTCGAATGCTGACCTATCGGGTCAAACTGAACACCAACGCTTCGACCAAGGTGTTTTTCACCGGCCAGGCCTCGCTCAACGGATATACGTCACCCATCATCGGCATGGCATCAATCTCCGCGCAAGGAACCCACCCTGCCGACCTCTCCCCCATTGATCAACGCATCACGTTGAATGAGGTGACTGCCTATGGCCGCGCCTGGCGCATGAATCAAACGTGGCCTGTGGATCCCAATCCCATCCCGATGAATTATGTGACAAGCGCCGGCATGCTCTGGAAGAAGGGTGAATATTATCGATACGCAACCAATAATCTACCCCCACCTTCATGTTGGGCGAATTATGACCCTTTCCAGTCCAATAACTTAACGAGCGACAGGAGCATTGCATTCCCCAAACCAATCGCACAACGAATCGCCCCCAGAATATGTACAGCAGATGAATGGATGACCATTCAGATTACCCTCACCTCAACAGATGGGATCTGCGCATACGCTGTGGAGGAAAACATCCCGCTCGAGTACGAAGTATCAAGTGTGAGTGCTGATGGCCTGTATGATTCTGTGCAACGACGCATCAAATGGGGTCCCTTCATGGATGCCCAACCTCGCACTCTGAGCTATCAACTTAAACCAACCAATGGTCGAAATGGGTGGCTGAACCTTGTGGGACGCATTTCATTCGATGGTCAGGAGAGCGCTGTGCAAGGAAGTCAGGCTGTAGCCATACACTGCGAACCAACACTCACCGCGCCTGCCTATATCATGACGTCGCCCGATCATGGTGCTGAAATCAGGTTCATTGCATGTGATGCGCAGGAATATATCATCGAACGTTCCACTGATCTCATTCATTGGCAAGAACTTAAACGATCAGTCCCTGATAATGGCTTGCTCATGTTACTGGATCCGGAAGGCAGGAACCTTCCCACGGCATATTATCGGACCCGACCCGCCCATCCCGTCTTGCGCGATGCACTGGCTGCGTTGAATAACCACTTGGGCTTTACTCCCAAGGAGGCAACGGTGGTCACATTCCAGACCATGGCTTGGAATGATATCTCCTTGGGATGCCCCGAGCCCGGCAAATCCTACACTCCAGGTACTGTGTACGGTTATCGTATTATGGTGCGGGTGGAGGGCGAACTTTATGAGCTGCATACCGACCTGGAGGGAAAAACGATCGTCCTCTCCGTATCGGAAGGCCAGACCAATAGTGGCATTTCAGGCAAGGTGCTGAAGCTGTAACTATCTCCAGTAATCTTCCTCCTGCATGGGGCGTCACGAGTGTGACGCCCCTTATTTTTCCTCGTTTCGAGGCGGTCTATTGGTCCAGGTGCATGTGTCAGAAGACAAATTATTGCAACCACACTCCACATGCCTTTTCAAAAAACAATGACTCCGGTGTAAAACCACCCTTTCTATTGCCTTCCAATGGGTTCTCTTTCCTTTGTTCGGAGTCCATCCCATGAGGTTTATCGTTGTATTCACCTTGCCCAGTAGAATGTTCCGGACTATTATGGCGGCAATGGAAGTGGTGATTACACTCATTGTGGTGGGTGCGCTCCTGATTTTTCTCGAAACAATCCTGCCGGGGCTCATTGCCGGTGTAGTGGGTTTCGGGTGTCTTGTGGCAGCCGTGATCATCGCCTACGCCCGGGTGGGCACTTCAGCAGGACATGTTGTACTAGCGACGGTCATCCTCGGATTCATCCTGGGCGCCATTCTTTATTTACGATATTTTCCGGGCAGTCGAACCGCCCGCCTCTTTACCTCCCAGGGAGCCTCGGGCGACACGGGTGTGGACAAATCGGTTTTTCTTCACCAAACAGGCCGTGCGGCCACTCCTTTACGGCCATCGGGCGCTGCCGTCATCAACGGCCAGCGGGTCGATGTCGTGGCAGAGGGTCCCATGATTGAAAAGGATACCCCCGTCCGGGTGGTTTTGGTGGAAGGCTCGCGCGTGGTGGTGCGGGCCGTGGATTCGGAGACAACTAAACAATAGGAAATAAACGCATATGAGTTCCGTTCTGGCATTCAATATTCCAAACACAGGTGGCGTCCTCGTCATGGGGCTCCTGTTTTTAATCGCGCTGGTACTGATCATCCTTGCCATCAATTTCTTCAGCATCTGGATTCGAGCGTTGTTCAGCGGGGCTCCGGTCAAATTCACCGAGCTCATCGCACTGAAGCTCCGGAGTGTGCCGGCGGGCATGATTGTGGACAACCGCATCACCGCCGTAAAATCCGGCCTGGATGTCACGATCGACGACCTATCCACCCACTATCTGGCAGGCGGCAATGTTGAGATTGTCGTGCAGGCTCTCATTGCAGCCAAAAAGGCGGCCATCCACCTGAATTTCGACCGCGCCTGCGCCATCGACCTGGCCACCAAGGGCACGGGCAAAACGGTGCTCGAAGCCGTGAAAACGTCCGTCAACCCCAAGGTCATTGATTGCCCCAATCCGACCGCGGGCAAGGTGATGATTGATGCCGTGGCCAAGGACGGCATTGTGGTCAAGACCCGCGCCCGCGTGACAGTCCGCACCAACCTTGATCGATTTGTAGGCGGCGCCACGGAGGAAACCATCATTGCGCGTGTCGGTGAAGGCATCGTATCCACCATCGGTTCAGCCCAGACCTATAAAGAGGTTCTTGAAAAGCCGGACCGCATCTCCAAGACCGTCCTGGAAAAGGGATTGGACAGTAATACCGCATTTGAAATCCTCTCCATCGATATCGCAGATGTCTCGGTGGGAGAAAACGTGGGTGCCAAACTGCAGGCCGAGCAAGCCGAAGCCAACAAACTCATCGCCCAGGCCCAGGCAGAAGTCCGGCGTACCGCCGCCGTGGCCCTCGAGCAGGAAATGCTCGCCCGAACCCAGGAGATGCGTGCCCGCGTGGTCGAAGCCGAAGCCCAGGTGCCCCAGGCCATTGCGGAGGCATTCCGCCAGGGCAACCTTGGCATCATGGATTACTACCGGCTTAAAAACATCCAGGCGGATACGTCCATGCGCGACAGTATCGCCGGAACCGGTCCCAGCTCGCCTGAGACCAAGCCCAAGGCCAGCTAGTTAGCATCGCATGGAACAACTGATCATTTTCATCGTTGTCATCCTCTTTTCGGCCCTGGTCAACTGGCTGAAAAAGCGAGGACAACCCGAGGAAGGACAAGAGGGGGAGCAACCGGCTCCCGGACGCCCCGTTGCCCCCGGCCGGCCCAGAAATTGGGAGGATGAGCTGAGGGATTTGCTTGAAGACACGGAGACCAAGCCCAAACCGCCCGCTCCCCCTGTGGTTTCGGCCCCTCCGGTCCCCAAACCGCCAGTGGTGATCAAGCCAATCGTGGTCAAAGTCGACAGGCCACCTGAGCTCAGACCACTCATCCGGCCTGTAGTCACTCAACAGGCCCCTCCCATCCGACCGCTTGTTTCACTTCCCACGTTGAAGCAAACAGCCCAGGTCATCAACAAGGGTGAAGATCTTGAGGCCAATGTCATGGATCGTCTCGCCAAAGCGGGCGATCTCAAACCGGAAACAATGTCTGGGCCGCCTCCAGTCGTGAAGGTGTCACCCCACGCCGAAACCATCCGCTCCCTGCGCCAGCCCGCCGAGTTGCGACGCGCCTTTGTGGCTTCGCTCATTTTCAGTTCGCCCAAAGCGCTGGACCCTTCGGCATAATCCGCATGGGCTCGGAACAATGCCTGTCGTGACTCCAAAGCGTCCCAGCATCTCGGTCTTCATGGTCATGAGCGCCGATGGCAAGACTGCCACCGCGAACCGATTGGTTTCCCCGGCTGGCAGCCCATGCGACCAGCATTATTTACAAAAAATGCGCGCCTCCTCAGATGCCATCATGGTGTCTGCTGGAACGATTGAAACGAATGACATGCCCATGGAAAAAGAACAGGCACGCCATTCGCGTTTGAAGAACAAACTTGAACAAACCCATCCAGGCCCATGGATCGTGGTCGCCAGCTCGGGATCGGTAAACCCCAACGCCACAATCTTCAAAAAACGCCTTTGCCCCATCATCATCCTCACCCCCCGCTGCGTTGGAGCTGGTGTCCTCGCCCGCCTGCGCACGCTGGCCGATGATGTTTTCGTGTGTGGTCAAAAAACGATCGATTGGTCCCAGGCCCTGCCATGGCTTCGTAAACAGTGGGGAATCAGGCATCTCCTTTGCGAAGGCGATGGAGACTTGAACGCCTCCCTGCTTGAAGAGGGCTGCATTAACGAACTGCATCTCGCCATACGCCCTTTGATTTTTGGCGGTCGTTCCGCCCCCACCATTGCCGATGGCACAGGCTGTCCGACACTGGCCGATGCCGCCCAGTTCAAGCTGGTTTCCAGTCGTTGTGTAAAAGGTGAATTGTTTCTGGTTTTTCGAAAAGCCCCCGGGCATCATCCGTAACCATGCTTCAAGCATTGGTTATTGCACTCTGTATATGGGGTGGCTGGATGGCAAACGCAGCCACTTCTGAATCGCTGGATCCAGCCCGTTTCGCCTCGCCATCGGGAGACACACGCATTCTCAAGATCATCCACAATTGGCCCGATGCCCCGGCGGCGCAGGACCAATTGATCGATCGATTGCTGGCACAAGGTTTTGGGGGCGTGGTATGCAATGTCTCCTTCGATCAATATCTGGAAAGCCCCACCCACTGGGAGGCGTTCCGTCGCGCCTGTGAAACCGCCCATGCCCGCGGCATGTCCATGTGGTTATACGATGAAAAAGGCTATCCCTCCGGCATGGCCGGAGGTCTCACCCTGCGAGGACACCCTGAATGGCAGGCTCAGGGCCTGCTCATCGCCGAGCAACGCACCGACGGACAGGAAGTAACACTGTCCCTCCCACCAGGCGATTTACTGTTGCTGGAGGCCTATCCTGTCATCCAGGGGCGAATAGACGTCATGCAGCGGATCGATCTGGCCCAGGGAGCCCGCAATGGCACGCTTCAATGGCAGCCTCCCAAGGGTTCCTGGCAGGTTCTGGGCATCACGATGGCCCCCCTTCATGAGGGCACGCATGCGGACAACAATCTATTTTCAAAGGAGCGATATCCGAACCTGATGTCGGGTGCCGCCACGCGTCGCTTCATTGAAGTCACCCACGAGCAATACCTCCATCAACTGCCCCGCCCTTTGGGTGAGTATTTTCAGGCGACATTCACCGATGAACCCTCCTTGATGAGCCTTTTCCTCAGGCCGATGCCTTACCGGGTCCTGCCCTGGGCGGCAGAGCTGCCCGCGGCATTTGAAAAACGCCATGGCCGCGCCCTGCCCCCCCTCCTCCCCCGTTTGCTCTATGACACCACCGGCGTGGGTGAGCGGATCCGATACGATTTCTGGGCCACGGTGGGCGATCTCACTGCAAACCACTATTTTGGCCAGATTCAATTATGGTGTCAGAAACATGGCATCCGCTCCGGAGGCCATCTGCTCATGGAGGAAAGCATGGTGGGACAAGTGCCCCTGTATGGTGATTTCATGGGTTGCCTGCGCCGCCTGGACGCCCCCAGCATCGACTGTCTGACGAGCATTCCCAGCGAGGTGCAGTGGCGGATTGCCCGCCTGGCCAGCAGCGCCGCGGAATTGGAAAATCGATCCCTGGTCATGTCCGAAACCTCCGATCATGTGCAGCATTACCGGGGATCTGGAGACAAACGGCCAGTCCGCATCGTGACGGAAGATGAGATGCGCGGCACCCTGAATCGATTGATGGTGGCTGGCATCAATTCCATCACCAGCTACTACTCCTTCGCCGATCTGGACGATGCGGCCCTGCGACGCCTCAACGAATGGGTGGGTCGAATCGCTGGCATGTTGCGCGGCGGTCATCAAGTGGCCGATATTGCGGTGCTCCACCCCGTCAACAGCCTCTGGTCCCGCTATGTGCCAGCCCGTCACTTGTCGGGTTCGGCCCCCGGTTGTGTGCAGCGCGAGCACCTGTTTAACGCCACAACGGATCTGTTGTTTGCTCATCAACGCGACTTTACAGTCATTGACGCCATGGCTTTGGACGAGTCCAGGGTCGAAAACGGTGAACTTGTTCATGGCCAATTGCGATGGCGCTGTATTGTTTTGCCCGGTGCAGACACGCTGCCGTCGTCTGCATGGAAAACCATCAAACGTTTCCTTCAATCCGGTGGAATGGTCATTGCCATCGGGGCAACGCCTGCTAACACAGACCAATCCTTCCCTGCACGAGAGGTGCAGGCATGGGGAAATTCCGTGTTTGGCACGGATCGAACGATGCCTTCGGTCCATGCGTTCTCTTCCGGTGGAATGGCTGTGTACCTTCCCACGGGCTTTGAAAACCTGTTGCCCTCCATTCTTGATCAGGCGTTACAGGCGGATTTCACCATCGCAGATGGCAAGTCGCCCCTGCGGGTAACCCATCGCCATGTGCACGGCTCGGAGGTCTTTTTTGTCATCAACGATTCCCCGAAAACTTGGAATGGCTCTGTATGTATCAAGGGTGCTCAAGCCGTGCGGGAATGGAATCCAGCCACCGGCACAGTGAGTGCCCGCGAGCAGAAACCGAACATGGAACTGTCGCTCGGAGCCTATGGCGGCGTGATCTTCACCACGGATCAGCCCGTGCGCGGAAGCCGTCTTCGCCAAAGCGTTGCACTTCCCAGTTTAACCCCACAGCCGCTGCCTGGAGTCAAGCCAACCGTGGGCCGTGGCGAATTTGTCCGCGAAACCCTTGAGCCAGTCCCTGCCCAGGGGACACAGTCAGATGGCTGGCGCGCGCGCGCGACATTGACCAAAGGCCAGGTGGACACCTACCTGTTCCTGTCATTCCCTTATGAACAAACTCAGGATTTGAGCCAGGCGGAAGCCCTGGTTCTGGACACCGTGGTGCCTGAAGGGCAAGCCACCTCCACGGAGTTGCTTCTTGTTCTTCGGGATAAGGATGGCACAGAGTATCTGGCCCGAACCGGCCGTTCGCTGAGCGCTGCCGGCAGGGAACGCACCGTGGTTCCCCTAAGCCGTTTTGAGCAAGCCGGCTGGTCCCAGAGCACCAAAGGAACCCTCGACACCCGCCATATAAGTGAAGTACGAGTCGGCTGGGGCGGGTATTATGGTTCGAAAGGTGAAACGGTGGATTTCACAACACAAACACCATCCCAGTTGATCAGGCAACCGTAGGGATGAATCCTCGTTGAGCGTCTGGCATTGCAGAATGCCAGACGTCTTGCAGCATTTTATTGAGGGAGGTTCAGCGCCTGGGCCGCGTATTGGGACCAGGCCAGAACGCGCCCGGGCATGATGCCGAGATAGAAAATCCCAGCCATGGCAGCATACAAAACCCATTTGAGTGAAACAGGCACTTCAATGGGTGTGGCCTGTTCTTCGGACGGCTTGCCCCAAAAGATTGCCCTGACCACACCCAGATAGTAATAGAACGACACCAGGATCCCAATCAGGGCCACCACTATCAGTCCCATCCAAAGCGGATCATTCATTGCGTGGGCTACGGCCGCCTTGATGATGAGAAATTTTCCAAAAAATCCAGCCAGCGGCGGTATGCCCGAGAGGGACACCATGGCCAGCGTCAAGGCGGCGGCCAGCAGGGGCGCCCTTTGGTGCAGGCCCGCAAAGGTCCCGATATCCGCACTCCGGTCCAACTGCCGCATGACCAGGCCAATGACCGCAAAGGCCGCCACCAAGGTAAAGAGGTAGCCCGCAAGATAATAGAGAACGGCTGAAGCACCGGCCCCACTCATGGCTGCCACTCCCAGCAACAGATAACCGGCGTTGGCAATGCTCGAATATCCCATGAGCCTCTTGATGTTGCGTTGAGGGATGGCACAGAGATTGCCATATAGGATCGTGATGCCAGAGGTCACCAGCAGCAGCGTCTGCCAATGCTGGGTGATCTGGGGAGCCGCTCCAAACAGCACGCGCAGAAGCAACACCACGCCCGCCGCCTTGGATCCCACGGCCAGGAAGGCGGTCGTCGGGGTGGGAGCGCCTTGATAAACATCGGGCGCCCAAATCTGGAAGGGAAACGCCGCCAATTTGAAGCCCAGACCAATCAAGACCATGGCCACACCGAACTGAAACAGTCTGTTGGTTCCTGACGCTTGTGCCAATTGCGAGAAGGAGAGCGTTCCCGTCCCGCCAAAGATCAGCGCAATGCCAAACACCATGAACGCAGAAGCCAGGGCTGCCAGAATGAGGTACTTGGCCCCCGCTTCGATCGATCCCATCTCGTGGCGCAGATAGCTGACGAGCACATAAAAGCTCACCGCGATCAATTCCACCGAGACAAACAGCATGCTGAAATCATTCGCCGAAGCCGCCCACATCATGCCCGCCAGGGCAAACAGCACCAAAACGGAGTATTCGACACCCCCTTCGCGCTTTCCCCGGAACTGGTCATTGGCCATGACCATCACGCCCGCAGCCGCCAGCAGAAAGAACCGCTTAAAGAACAATGCCAGGCCATCCATGACATACATCTGGCCAAAGGCATGGCGTGCCACCGACACGTCCATGAAGAAGGTGGCAGCGAAGAGCCCCACAAGCAGCACGGCCGCACCGTGGCTGAGGGTGCGCTTGAAATCATGCGGCACCCAAAGATCGAGCAGGATCAGGAGCAATCCGATGGCCACCACGGCCCATTCCAAAATGGTCAACGATATGTTCATGATGCAAATCAACGAATGCTCCCGCGACTCCCTTCAACGGCAACCGCTTGCGTGGGCGATCCACCAACCGGCGCCGCCATCTGAACCAACGGGTTGATGCTGGGCTTGATCTTGTCCACCAGCAACCGTGGAAAACAGCCGAACACAAGCAACACAACCGCCAGGATCACAAAGGGCAGCTTGCGCCAGGGATTACTGGCATCGGACACCACCTTCATCGTCTCGGGCATGGGACCATGGAGGATGGCACGAATCGCACGAAGCATATAAACGGCTCCCACCACCAAGGCGCCCCACACCGCCAGGGCGGTGATCCAGGGCCAAGCCTTCCAGGCGCCAAAAAACACCATCGCCTCACCCACAAAGTTCGGGAATCCCGGCAAGCCGCATCCGGCCAGCATGGCCATCACCATCAGGGCCCCGATGAAAGGAATCCCCCGCAGAAGCCCCCCCATTTTCTCCATCTCAAGGGTCCTGGTCTGCTGGTACAGGTAGCCGCTCAGGGCAAACGTCAAAGCCGCGAGCAAACCATGCGCCACCATGACCATCACGGCGCCGGTGAATCCGATTAAATTCAGGCTTGCGATGCCCAGAAAGGCAAAGCCCATGTGCGCCACGCTCGAATTGCCGATCAGCATGTTGAGGTCTTTCTGACGCATCGCCACAAAACCACAATAGAGGATGTTGCCCAGGCACAGCCATGCGAGCAATTGCATCCAGGTCTGCGATGCCTCGGGCATGAACGGCATGGCAATCCGCAACAGGCCGTAGAGGCCGAACTTCTTAAGCACGCCGGCATGCAGCATGGCGGTGGCCGTCGGCGCTGAAGCATACCCCAATGGCGCCCAACTGTGAAATGGCCACAGGGAAACCAGGATTCCAAAACCAAACAACAGGAAGGGAAAGATCAGATGCTGCGCGCGTCCTGTTAAGGGATGCTGTTGGAAATGCCGCGTCAATTCAACCATGTCGAAGGACTGGATGCCCGATTGCAGATACAGCGCCACCAACCCCAGCAGGGCCAGGAGCGCTCCCAGGCTCAGGTAGATCGTGATCTGAAAGGTGGCGTAGTTCTTGCGTTCACCTCGCCCCCATACACCAATCATGATGAACGTGGGGATGAGCGCCAGTTCGTGAAAGAAATAGAAAAAGAAAATATCCAGTGATGCAAAAGCGCCCAAAATGCCCCCGAGCATTACCAGCAGGAGCACGTAGTATTCCTTAACCTTGTGCTTGATCTCCCAGGAAACGCATGTTGCGGCAAAACCAACGATGGCCCCCATGAGGAGAAGGCCGATGTTTATCCCGTCCGCCCCCACATGATAGGATATGCCAAGGGATTCCACCCAGGGCACTTTTTGAACATATTGAAAATCCGAACTGCCTGTGGGAAACAGCACAAAGAGCACAACTGCCACCAGCATGGTGACCAGTGAAGCCGACGCCGCCATGGCCCTCATGAGCAATTTAAGGTCGCGCGGTGTAAACAACACCAGCAGCGCCCCCAGCCAGGGCAATAGAATCAATAAAGTAAGAGGTGACATGCGGTAATCCTCACGCGTTGGTCCACTGCCGGCGCGAGAACCATCCCTGCATGCTCGACGCTGTTGTATCGCAGATCATCAAGGACATCTTTTACCAATCATGAGGGATTCAAGCAACGATAGAAATTGTGCCGGAACGCGTTACCCCTTCCTATTATACCTCAACATCATGGCGTCTCAACAGGACGTCCATCAGGGAGCAAAGCCGCCAGGGGACATTCCACACATCGAGGAGATTTGGGGCGGCAGAAGTCCTTTCCAATATTCACCAATTGGGCATGGTAATCCTGCCAATAATCGACCAGGTCGGCCTTGCCATGTTCAGGAACAGGGCCCTCCCCCCCTCCTCCATGTTCATGAGGAAGACCCTCCACACGCCAATCCTTCTCCAGAACGGTCATGCAGACACGTTGCAGGTCATGGTAATCCACATCCGGTGCGCACCAGCCATGCCGTGCAAAAATCCGCCTCGTATAGGCATCAATGACGAAGCTGGCCTGTTCCGCAGCATAAAGAACCATGCTATCGGCCGTTTCAGGGCCAATGCCCTTAATGGAAAGCAATTGGGATCGCAACCGATCCAGTGGCTGGGCAAGCATGGACTCCAAGGAACCGTGGAACGAGCACATGATGACCTCAAGGAAGGCACGGAGGCGTTTGGCTTTTACGTTGTAGTAACCGGCTGGCCGGATGAACTCAGCGAGTCTTGCCTCTTTAAGCCCATACATCGACGCTGGATCCATCACTCCGGCCTGTTTGAGTTGGCCAATGGCCTTTTCCACGTTCCCCCAGTTGGTGTTCTGGGTCAAAATGGCCCCAACGCATATCTCGAACGGCGTGTCACCCGGCCACCAGTGTTGGTGTCCGTAGTGTCTGAATACCAGATGATAGGCGCGATGTAATGTCGCCGAACTGGGTTTCATGAATGAGCGAGGTGCGGTTCTAATCCTCCCGGGGACGGGTGATTATTTTCCATAACCATTCGTCAGCTTCTTCGTGAGTTTTGAAACGAAATACCCCTTTGGGAATCCGCACCCCCCCAAGGCCTTGCGCCATTCGATGGACTGGCGTTGGTTGCTGGTCGCAATGGACAAATCGGAGGGGGTTCCAGTGCGTCGTCCCACGACCTTGATGCGCGGGGATTCGTGATGTGCGTCCTCGTTCATGCCACGCCTCGAACCTAACCGCCGCACCTTGGATTGACAAGTTCATACCCCAAGGCCGGGTGCGCATGGAACTCAAAGGCCCGGCTTTGACCAATTCGCCTTGCTGTCAGGTCGGTTCCGGCATAAAGGATAAGGCATGGTCAAGCCGCAGCCCAAAAAGTCCGGCACACGCGTGGATCCACTGGTGGCACGCACGATTCTTTTTTCCTTCCTGTTGACCTTTATTGCGGCTCGTCTGGTGGTGTTCCTGATCATGTCGAAACGGATTCCCGATCTCTATTTGTATATCGGAGGAACACACATCCATCATTTGAATTACGGCATCTTTCTCCTGAGCGTTGTGGGGGGGTACCTTCTTTTAGCCCATCCAGGGGAACGATCCCTAAAAATCACCTCGGTGCTCTATGGCGTGGGTATGGGACTGACCTTCGATGAATTTGGCATGTGGGTCCGATTGGGAGGCAGCTATTGGCAAAGGGCCAGTCTGGATGCCATCGGCGTTCTCACGGCCATTTTTGGCCTGATTGCCTACGCCCCTGCCCTGCGGGACTTCAAGCCGCGACATGTCGGCGCCACCATAGGGTTGGGCATCATCGTGACCCTGTTTTTCATCATGCTGGTCGAGTCCTTTCATTACGGCCAGAAAGTCATCATCCCGCGGCTTTACCAACTGGAAACGAATATACCCTCCATCGCACCTACACCACTCCAACCATAACAGTATGAAAGAGATGCTTTTATTATCGGCGGTAATTACGGGATTCGTCCTGATGACCAACGCTGGCGAACCGCCTGCCGTCACACGTGAGCTGGCTCAATCCTGGCGATCGGAGCATCGGACTATCGACATGCACCAGCACCTGGATTTCTCGACACAGCACCTGGCTCGGGCGATCAAAATCATGGATGCCGCGGGCATTGGAATGGCTGTGAATCTGGGAACAGGCACGGTCACTCCAGGTCCCAATGGCGCTCCCTCTGAATTTGAACGTAACAAGGCATTGGCAGATGCCCTGTATCCGGGCCGCATCCTCCATTATATGACGCTCGATTACTCCGGTTGGGATCAACCCGATTTTTCTGAAAAGGCCGCACGGCAAATCGAGGAAGGCCACCGATTGGGTGCAGCGGGTTTCAAGGAATTCAAGCGCCTCGGTTTATACCTGCGTGATGGTCAGAACAAACTGATTCGCATCGATGATCCCAAATTGGACGCCATGTGGGATAAGTGTGGTGAACTGGGCATGCCGGTATCCATCCATGTTGCTGATCCCAAGGCATTTTGGCAGCCGTATGATGAGAAGAATGAGCGATGGGCGGAGCTCAAGGACCACCGCGGTTGGTGGTTTGGAGATTCCAAAAAGTATCCAGCCTGGAAGGATTTGCTGGAAGCACTCAACCGTGTGATCGAGCGTCATCCCAAAACCACCTTCGTGGCCGTCCATTTCGGCAATAATGCCGAGGAATTGGAATGGGTGGACGCTGCCTTGTCGCGATATCCCAACATGATGGTGGACCTGGCAGCCCGCATCCCGGAATTGGGTCGCCACAATCATGAAACCGTCCATCGGTTCTTTTTGAAACACCAGGATCGGATTTTATTTGGAACGGATTTCATGGTCTATGACCGGTTAATCCTGGGTTCCAGTGGCAACGAGCCTGCCCCCACGGATGCTGATGCCGAGGTGTTTTATCTCAAGGAATGGCGCTGGCTCGAAACAAGCGACCGGAATTGGGAACACATGACTCCCATCCAGGGCAATTGGCGCATTTGCAGCATCGATCTGCCCTCGTCAGTCCTTCGGAAAATCTATTTCGATAACGCCCGCCGACTCCTGGCTCGTTCACTTCCCACACCCATCGTCCAAGCACGGCACATCAGCCAGGATTTTGCCCTGGATGGCGAGTTGAATGATACTGTCTGGCAAACCGCCACTCCCATCCAACTTGAGCGGGCCACAGCCGACGGAAAGGTGCTGGCGGCCATTTCGACCTCGGTGCGCGTTCTGTGGTCGGATCAATATTTGTACCTTGGATATGCATGCCCCTTCACCCAACTTACCACGTTTCAACTCACTCATAATCAAGGCGAACGCTATAATTTGAACCAGAAGGGGGTGAGCCTATGGAATCGTGATGTGGCCGAGGCATTCATTGGCGCCGATGACAAGGATATCCTTCATTATGGAGAATTCCAGGTGGCACCCACCAACGAAAAACTGGACTTGATGATCACCCACCTGCCCCAGCGCGATTTTGCCTGGTCAAGCGGTTTTGAAACGGCGGTCCGGGTGAACCAACGCACCAAGACCTGGACCTGTGAGATGCGGATACCCCTCAAGGCCTGGGAGGCGGCCCAACCCAAGGTGGGCACGCATTGGCGGATCAATTTCTTCAGGTGCGATTATGCCAACAAGGCCTATCTCACCTGGAATCCTTCGTTGCAGGGATCCTTCCATGTTCCACAACGATTTGGGATTCTGGAATTTGCAGAATGAGCCCCACAACCCACCTGCTGGCAAGCTGGTGCGTGGCCCAGGCTGTGGCCAAAAACGACCGGGATCGAAAGATCATTGCATGGGCCGGCATTTTGCCCGACTTGGATGGTTTGGGGCTGGGTATTGATTTGGCCAATGTCGTTTTGAGCAGGCCTGAAACGGATTTTTATGGCCGTTTCCACCACCTGTTGCTTCATGGCTGTTTTGGTGTGGTGCTCCTGTGCATGGCCGCCGTCTTTTTAGCCAAAGACAAGACACGGACAGCCCTGTGGGTTTGTCTCATAGTCCATTTGCACCTTCTCGCGGACTTTTTGGGTGCTCGCGGCCCCACACCGACCGATCTTTGGCCCATCCATTACCTTGCACCTTTCTCTCATCGATGGACTTTGTACTGGAAAAACCAATGGCCGCTGGATGGATGGCAGAACATCCTCATCACCCTGGCACTTCTTCTCCTAATAGTCAGTATAGCGAGAAGACAACGCTGTTCGCCCATGGAAATGGTCAGCACTCGATGGGATCAACGGATGTTGAAAGCCTTTGGGGAATTGAGGTTCATAAAACCATGTCAATGAATGACCACAGCCGTCCAGTTCACAAAATTGTCATCAAAAAGTTACAAAAACTCCATTTGCAGGGCCTTTGTGCATCGTCTAATCTGGACATATGTCAGTAAGTCGACGCAATTTTTTATGCAGTACGGGATGGCTCACCGCCTCAGCCTTGGGCATCCCAGCCCTTTCCTGGGCTCAAGACAAACCGGTTTCAAAATCCAAAACCACCCCTCAGCGCATCATCCATTTGGTGAGCGACGGAACAAGCTGGGGCACAATAACATGCGGTGATTATCTCTCCCGTGTTCTGCGTGGTCGCGGTCTGACATGGCTTCAGCTGACCCAGCATCCTGAAGCTACCATAGCGCTCATGAACATGCGCTCGCTCAATTCCCCCGTAACGGATTCTGCGGCAGCATCGTCGAGCTGGGGATCAGGATCCCGGGTTGTCAATGGAACCCTTAATGTTCTGCCCACCGGCAAGGAATTAACCCCTCTGTACGACCTGTTTAAGGACGCAGGATGGAAACGCGGTTTGGTAACCACGACCGAAATCACCCACGCAACACCTGCCGGTTTTTCGACCCGATGCCCCAAACGTGAAGACGCTGAAAGCATTGCTGCGCAATATCTTAAGAGTAACATTGACGTATTGCTCGGAGGGGGTGCCCGGTATTTCAAGGCCCAGCACCGCAAAGACAAGCAGGACCTCCTTCAAGAGTACCGCAACCATGGCTACACAGTGTGCGAGAATGCTGCCGAATTGGAGGCTGCGAGCCTCTCAAACAAATGGCTCGGTGTATTCGCCCCCTATCACCTGCCCTTTACAGTAGACCATCTTCAAAACGCAACCGACCGCAAGAATGTGCCGCCTCTGGCCATCATGGCCCAGCATGCCTTGACGCATTTGGGCCGATCCGAGCATTTTATTCTTCAAATCGAAGGAGGGCGGGTGGACCACGGTGCGCATGCCAACGATGCCGCCGCAGCATTGCGTGATCTCATCGCCTTCGATGAAGCCGTTGAAGTGTGTCTGAATTACCAAAAGAAGAATCCAGATACCCTGGTCGTGGTCACGGTGGACCATGGAACGGCCAATCTGGGCCTTAACGGCATGGGCTCCAATTACAAGGAAAGCGGCGCCTTGTTCGCCAACCTGGCCAAGGTCAAAACATCGTTCTCCGAACTGTCCAAGAAACTGGGGGACACCCCCACCCCCGCGATCATCCAAGCCGCCTTGGCCGAAACCATGGAAATCAAGGTATCAGACAAGCGGGCGGCGCTTTTGGCTTCGTTTTACGAAAAGAAAGGCCAGACGCTGTTCGATTCGATGAATTCCACCTCCCAGCAAATGGGCCAGCTTCTGGCCAACTACACGGGGATAGGCTGGACATCAGGCAATCATACCGCCGATTTTGTGCCTCTGACGGCCATTGGGCCGGGAGCCGAGCTTTTCCGCGGCCATATCCAGAACACGGATGTTTTTTGTCATTACACGGACATGGCGGGAATCGACTTCAGAAATCCTTCGTCACCAATAATCTCCGACGCTACACCGGCATCAGCCGATGGAATGGAGCTGGCAGAAGAATGCATTCCTTCCATTGAAACAGTTCCGCATTGGGTATAAGCTGGGTTCGTTTACATGAAGCGGCGGCAAGACCGCAGCCGGGCACCTTGTTCCATTGAAGGGATCAGGTGCCGGATTGGCAGGGGGAGTGGAATACTTCGCGCGCCAATAGAGGGACTTTTGCCGGGTGTATTTCACTGGCTAAAGCCCCTGATTCAAGGCTGCCATGATGGTATTAACCATCAATCCGCCAAATCAACAAGAATTCCGCTTTGACACTCCCTGTATGGATTGGCAAGGTGTAACAGATTGAAATGATACCGAGATGCGTTGTCCTGGAAATACAGTCGGGTGGCAGGGCGTCCGGATTTAACTTGAACATTAACTATGGCCGAATTTACTGGAAACCTACTGGTTGCCCAATCGGGTGGACCGACCGCCGCAATCAACGCAAGCGTTGCCGGCGTCATTCAAGAGGCTGGGCGGCATGAGAGCATTGAGGAAATCTATGGCGGGCTGAATGGCATCCTCGGCATCCTGAACGAGGAACTGATTGACCTTAACGAAGAGAAAGCCAAGGCCATTGAGAGCATGAAGCATACTCCAGGCGCCGCTCTGGGCACCTGCCGCTACAAGGTTGATTTCAAAAAGAACCCCGAGGCCGCGGCCAAGGATATGGACCGGCTGTTCCAGGTGTTTGAAGCCCACAACATCCGTTTCTTCTTCTATGCGGGTGGCAATGACTCCCAGGACACCTCCCACAAGATCCATTTGGAAGCTGAGAAACGCGGCTATGCCTTGCGGGTGATCGGCGTTCCCAAGACCATTGACAATGACCTTCCCCATACCGACCACTGCCCCGGTTACGGTTCGGTGATCAAATACAACGCCACCACCGTCATGGAAGTGGCCACCGACGTTGCCAGCATGGCCACCGATGACGGCTCCTGCTGCATCGTGGAAGTCATGGGCCGGGCGGCAGGGTGGATCGCGGCGGGCACCGTGCTTGCCAAGCGCCAGCCCACAGACGCGCCGCACATTGTTTTGCTGCCTGAAGTTCCTTTTGACGAAGCGGCCTTCCTGGCCAAGGTGAAGGAAACCGTGGCGGCCCTTAAGTATTGCGTGGTTGTCGTGGGCGAAGGCTTGAAAAACGCCGCCGGTGAGGAAATCGGCGCGGACAAGACCCGCCTGGACTCCTTCGGGCATCCGGTGCTTTCCGGCGCCGCTGATCGTCTGGCTGAGATCGTCCAGGGCAAATTGAACACCAAGACCCGCACGGTGAAACTGGGTTATGCCCAGCGCGCCGCCTCGCATTGTTCGAGCGCGACGGATATCGCCGAAGCCGCTGCCTGTGGCGAAACCGCAGTGCGCGCCGCCATCTCCGGCAAGAGCGGTGTCATGGTGAAGATCGTGCGCAAGCAAAGCAATCCCTACCAGTGGACCACGGATCTGCACGACCTGGCGGAGATCGCCAACGTCGAGCATTTCATCCCCCGCGATTGGATCACCGAAGATGGCATGCTGCCGAATGAAAAATTCGTGGAATATGCCCGTCCGCTGATCGAAGGCGAGGTCAAGGTCCCCATGGACGGTGGAGTGCCCAAGTTCGCCGTGCTCGAAAAGAGCCGTCTGGAAAAGAAGCTGCCTCCCCGCTAAATGGAGAGTACTTTCAAAGGCGCCCGGCAACGGGCGCCTTTTTTGTTGCATCAGATCGTGTCATAGGACCACCCATTGTGGCATTTCTCTTCCACAAGCTGGTTGGCAAAATCGGAATTGGCAAAACGACGCTCCTCAGCATTCCACTCGAGGCGTTTCCCTGCCCGGATGGCGATGTTGCCCAGAAGCACGGATTCGGTCAGCAAACCGGCCCATTCGAAATGGCAACCGGCAGGCTCCCCGCCCTTGCACGCCTCCATCCATTCCGCCCAGGTGCCGCCACGACGCGGTAAGGTGCGAGGGATGGTCCTGGCCTTGAGAGCCAGTTGTTCATCCAGGATTTCGTGCCCCAGCATCGTGCCCAACTCCCCGACGTAGAGCACGCCTTCCTCGGGCAACGGCTCCTGACCACAGGCACGCGGAGCAGGCGGCTTCAAGCCGCCGTCGTACCAGATGAGCCGCACGGGCGGCATGCCATCGCGGGCCTCAAAATCATATCCGACCACCGAAGCCAGGGGAGCGGTTTCCTCGAACACTCTGGTGGCGGTGGCCTGGACATATTTGGGGTGGCTGAGCTTGAGCGCCCGGAAAGGGGTGTTGAAATGGTGACACCCCATATCGCCCAGGGCACCCGTCCCGAAATCCCACCAACCCCGGAAATTGAACGGGTGATAGACGGATTTGTACCAGGGGCCGTCCTTGCCGGCAGCCTTCACCTGGGTGAGTGCGTAATGCCCTTCCGGCCAGTGATCGAGAAAGGGACGCATCGGCGCAGGCCCCATCCATAGTGTCCAATCGAGGCTCTCGGGGACCGCATCCGAGCCCTTCGGACGGGTCATGCCCTGAGGCCAAACCGGGCGGTTGGACCAGATGTGAACCTCACGCACCTGACCGATCGCACCCGCCTGGATATATTCACAGGTGCGGCAGGCCGCCTCGGTGGTATTGGGAGCCGCGGTGACCTGGGTCTTCACACCCGCTTTGCGGGCAGCGTCCACCACCAGACGGGCCTCGTGCAGGGTGCGGGTGAGCGGCTTGACACAGCAGACGTGCTTTTTGTGCCGCAAGGCAGCCAAGGTGATCAACGCATGGGTATGGTCGGGCGTACCGACATGCACGCAATCGATCTTGTCGCCTTCGGCCACGAACATCTCGCGAAAATCGCGGTAGCGCCTGGCCTGGGGCCATCGGTCAAAGGCCTTTTTCGCATAGGCATGATCGACATCACAGAGTGCGACGATCTGGAATCCGGCCTTTTCGCATTCCTGAAGCTGGCTGAATCCCACGCCCCCCACCCCAATTCCCGCCAGGGCAAGCCTGTTGTTGGGGGAGATTTGGCCGCGCAGTCCCAAGACAGAGCCTGGCACGATGGCTATCGTAGCCCATGAAGCTGCAATGGTTTTGAGAAATCGCCGTCGCGACGCCTGCGCAGACAAAGCCGACGGCCGGTTCGCCTGTTGATGGTGCGAATGTGTGGTGAGCATGGCGGATGCGATAGCACACCCGCCACACTCTGAAAAGTCAGAAAATCACGGAAGGCTCTTATGCGTGCCGTCGCAGAAGGGGGGCGTCTTGGTTTTCTTGCAGGCACACCAGGCCACCTTCTTGCGGGTGGGAATATTGACCTCAAGAGGTGCAAGCCCCGTTCCCTTGTGGGAGCCATCACAGAAAGGCTGTTTCCCGGATCGACCGCATGCACACCACCAATACGTGCCGGTATCGGCATCCTGCACAATGGGAGATTTCTGAAATATTACGGGTTCAGTCATATCATAATCCTTATGTCATCCAATTGGGTTATATTATAGCACAATCCTGTGATTTTGAAAGCAAGAGCCCACGTTATGAAAGAAGCACAGGCGCGGTGACCTGCCTCCAAAAAAGTGGATATGGCAAAACAACAGGGCTTGCGGATTATCGTCCAGGCATGGCGGTCTATTGCTCCATGGATGTCGACCTGATAGCCCTTAAAGCCTTTCGGGCTTCCTTTCGGACTTCTTTTGAAGATATCTTTGTTAAGAGCTCGACCTGATGCTCGCAATTGGAAACAGCGCTTCCAAATTCGGCAATATGTGTTAATGCTGTGCGAAGGTTGGCAACACTGTTCGTGGGAACGAGACATTCAGAGAGCGAATTGACCACTGAGCAAGGGACCAGCATATGGCACTTCTTCGAATGTTCGACCACCGCGGAACAGGCCAGTAAACGTATCTTTGTATTGGGGTCTGCAACCAGTATTTCGAAAAGGCCGGTGATGTTTGTTCTGGTGTGCAACACCCCCATGAGGTCCACCGCGGCAATTCGAGTACCCACGGTCGGATCAGCCTTCGCTACTTGGAACACTGCTGGAACCAGCAAAGGATCCAACGGCTTCTCCAACGGATATGCCTCCTGATACGGCACCTTGCCATGTACGATAAGTTCACCAGGAACCCGATAGCGCTCATTAAGTATATAAAGAATGGCGACCTGTCGCTCCGATGGCCCTTCGCCCAACTGGTGAATCAACTCGACATCGCTGGCCTTCGCCAACTGATAGCCAAAGTCCATAGCCTGACCAAAAAATATGGCGCCAAGCAGGAACGCTGTAACAAGGAGAACTTTCATGACATTGCGAATAGCTTCATCCATGTTCGTTTATCGAGTGTAACTCCAATTCAAGTTAGACCAATTTTCGCTCCAAACATGACAGAAGACTGACCCGCCCCCTTTCTCCAATCGGGTCACTCCATAGCCACAACGTTGAAAGGAGCGGGACACCCCGGCAGTTGCCTCAGGCCAAGCCTGCAAGGCGCTAAAGGCTAAGCCACCCTCACAGCCCGGATTCGCAGGGGCCATCCAGCCCCGTTTTCTATCCCAGGGAAGGCTCTCTTTCAGCACCTCCGACACTGGGGGCAAGCCTCCCCGCCTGATTGCAGCGGGCATGGACTTTCGGCAACTCGCGAATCAATCACTGGTCCTGATCTTCACTGCATTTGCGCCAATTGCTTCTTTAAGAACTCCGCCAGTGCACCATCGTCGCAATCAATGCGAAAACTCCCGGTTTCCAGCGGCCCTCTAATCATGGGTGCGGTAATGGGTCTGTTTCCAACCATGATCAATAATCGTTTAGAGATGTTCGTTTCTGTAAGTGAGTTGAGTCGTTTTTTGTCGTCCGGCATGAGTGTGATACCGAAAGACCAAACCACAGATTGACTCCCGTTAGGTTGCAGACGCTTTGATTCGTCCACCGTCACTTCACGCAGTTTCGTAAAGTCCGCATCGGCTTTTTGGCTAATGTACCCCAACTTTGGAAACCGTTCAGTGTCAATGAATCTCCCCCCGTCAATCAAATCTTCACGAACCACAAATAACTCAACTATTGGAGAATCCGCTTGCACATTGCCAGCTAAAACGGTTTGTTTTCCCGAGAAGCCTGCGTTCGAAGAACCTACATACGAGCAACCCCAGTTTGCCAAACGCCCGTTGGTAATGCCAATTGCGACTCCGACGACATAGCTTCCCTGCATTGCGTCGTCAGCTGGAAAAGCGGCCAGATTATAATGCCACACTTCGCAACCCTTTCCCAACTCTTCCTTCCATCGGGGCTCGCCAAGATCTCGGACAATTTCCTTTGTGTCCAAAGATGGGAGCAAAAGACGGCGCAGATCAGCCGTGCTTTGTATCGTTTCCTGCGCGCGATGATTTGCATCGCTCATATCAACAGATTCATTCTTGCGGCCACAACCGATCAGTAAAGTAGCCGAAATGCAGGCCAAACAGGCGATGCGCATGTTTTCGTTCATCTTGTTAATATTATTGACTACTGTTGAGACTGAACATTGTTTGATAGAGAGATACTAGTTGGTCCCCTTCAGGACACGAAGGGGTTACCACGGCACCGGGAGTTTCATACTCGGTCCGCGCTGTCGAACACGGCTTGTCAGAAAGATAAACCATCGCAATTGTGAGGCTGATTCTCCCGCTGAAACAACCACGGTGTGAACAGAAGATCATAACGCAGCACTTTTCGCCAGTTGACTGTGATCCCATTTTGCTGCGGCATATTTTGATCCCCTCATTGATCACCCCTCTGTTGTAAATGTCATTCCAATTGTTCGCAGCAATCTGCATTGCGCCTCCGGCGGCTGAAGAGGGATTGGTCGGCGCTCCGCTTGGTGGATTGCGAGGAGGAGCACTTGGCGGGGCTCCAGGTGGTGGTTGGGTTGGCGAACCCGAATTGGGCGTCCCAACAGGAGGCGCACTCGGCGGTATGTTGGGCCGTGGTAACAGAGGCTCGTCGGGACCCGGTGCTGGCCAATTCGCCGGAATGACAAAATTGTAAAGTGGACCCCTATCCTGAAAACCCAGCAGGTCAACATACTCAATCGGGTCTTCATGAACAAACCCATACAGGTTCGACCCTCCCCTTTCCCCGATAGGGTCAGTGGA
>CAZIDG010000008.1:21298-38281 GCA_964538065.1 uncultured Verrucomicrobiota bacterium | reverse complement strand
CATGAACAAACCCATACAGGTTCGACCCTCCCCTTTCCCCGATAGGGTCAGTGGATAGCCAACTTGCGACCCGATGAAAATGGAGTTGTGGAGCCACGGGATGGCGGCCTGGTGGCGTAGGTATATTTACCCGGCTGGCTGGACCAATCGAAGGGCAGCGGGATGCCATCGCACCCATGGGAGGCGCGGCGTATCGGTGCGGCGGCCTGGCCATAACAGCCCTGTCAGCGCACCCCACGCGCATGTTTGTTTTCATCCTCTTCATGTCCGGCCCTGTTCCGGCAAATCGATGAGGCCATCAAATCACAGTATGAATCCCGATGCGAGTTCTATTGTGTGAAGGCTCATGCAAACGCCGCAGGCGTGGTGGGGCGACCTGTCCCCTGGGCGCGGCGTGGTGCGGGCACAGAGTTGGAATCACAGCATGCAAATGACAGGATGAAGCGTGTGGTATTACGGCTGGAATTTGGATGCGATGTCTTGCGGCACAAGCGCGGCTCGCGGCCCGCAACGGAGTGCGGGCCCTACCACGCCTGAGGCGTTCGCAAGAACCCATTGGGAATAGGATCGCACGGGTGTGGTCGGGAGAGCATTCCGTCCAAATGAATGAGGTTTTGAAATCCTGAACGGTTTTTCTTTTTTGCGAGTTTTGCGCCTTCTTGCGGCTTTCCATCAGCATGTCTCGAGTCGAAAGAACGCGCAGGCCTCCGTCAGCGGCCCGCAACGGAGGGCCCCACCCCCTGGCGGGCATTCATGAACACACTGTAAAGGCGAAGGCGCGGCGTGCGGCATGATTGAAGGTCGCGCCCTTATCCGCCATAGGCATGGGCCGACTCAGCAGGCGGGCGGGCAGCTGCGGTGTTGGCGCATTTTCTCGGCTTCCATGATGACCTGGAGACGGCGCAGGGTTTCAGGAATGGTCTGGCTGATGACCAGGTAATCAAAACGATTCCACTGGGTGATCTCGGCCCTGGCCTGGCTCAGGCGGCGCTGGATGACATCCTCGGCATCCGTGCCACGGTGGCGCAGGCGGCGCTCCAATTCCTCAAGCGTCGGCGTGGTGAGAAACACCGTCACCAGAGCACGGCACAACTCGGGATCCTCTTTGGCACGGGCCTGGATCGAGGCCACACCCTGGACATCGACGACGAGCAGGACGTCCCTGCCCTCGCGCAATTTGCCCACGACCTCGCCCTTGAGGGTGCCGTAGCTGTTGCCATAGACGGAGGCATGTTCGAGAAACTCCCCCCGCTGCACCTTGTAATCGAAGTCATCTTCGGTCAGGAAAAAGTAATCGACTCCATTGGTTTCGCCACGGCGGGGTTGGCGCGTGGTGCAGGTGATGACGCGTGCGAGCTCGGGCTGCGCCGCGAGCAACTGCTGGCAGGCCGTGGTTTTGCCCGCCCCGGATGGGGCGGAGATGACCAGAAGCAACGGTTGTTTGCCGGGGGTTCCCATATTGGTGCAGCCCACAAGGGGCTTATTCGACGTTCTGGACCTGCTCCCGGAATTTTTCCAACTCGGTTTTGAGGATGACCACCTCTCGGGAGATCATGCTGTCGTTGGCCTTGGAACCGATGGTGTTGATTTCCCGGTTCATTTCCTGGGCCAGGAAATCAAGCGTGCGCCCCACGGGCTCGCGCGATTTGAGGCAGTCGTTGAACTGCTGGAAATGGCTCTTGAGGCGGGTGAGTTCCTCACTGATGTCGGTGCGGTCGGCAAAAAGGACCAGTTCCTGGACCAAGCGAGGGTCCTTGAAGTCCACCTCCTTGAGACCCGCACTTTTCAGGCGGTCCTCAAGCTGTTGTTTGAAACGCTTGGCGATCTGCGGGGCGCGCTTTTCGACCCGCGCGGCGGCCTTGCGAAGCGTCTCGATGCGTTGGGAGAGGTCGCGGGCCAGGTTGGCGCCTTCGCGCTCGCGCATCTTGATGAGCGTGGCCAGGGCCTGGCGGAGCGCCTTTTCAATCGCCGGCCAAAAGCGGTCGGGTTGAATCATGTCGGTGCTGGATTCGACCACGCCAGGGGCACGGGCAACCAGATCCAGGCTGATGGCATCGGAAAGGTTCAAGGTGCGGGCCAACTGTCTCATCTCCTGGACATAGGTTTTGGCCAGGGTGGCATTGACACGCAGGAATTGGAGGGAGCCGCCCTCGGAGGTGTGGAGCTCGATGCGCGCCGTAACGCGTCCACGCGCGACCACGCGGTTGATCTCATCGCGTGTCTGGCTCTCCAGCGCCTCCAGCTCGCGCGGCAAATAAACCGTTATTTCCGTCTGCTTCCGGTTGACCGAACTTAATTCGACCGTGGCCTTGAAGCCATTCTGGGCACATTCACCACGCCCATAACCCGTCATCGATTTCATTGGCCGGCCACTATGAGTCAAAAGGACCGTGTGCGCCATCAAATTTTAAGGATTGAGCCCAGGGCGGTTTCAGGGGAGGATTTGCCTGAAAGCATCCATGATGGCGAAGAACTTTTCAGAAGCACGGGAAACCTTCATCAAGATGGGCGTCAACATCGAGAAGGTCATGCGTGGCCAATCCGCGGCCATTCGCAAGTTATTGGCAGCGTTTGCCTCCGGCGGCCATGTCCTGCTGGAGGATTACCCTGGCACAGGCAAGACCACGCTGGCCAAGGCGCTGGCCCGCTCCTTTGATGCCGGATTCAAACGCCTGCAATTCACCCCGGACCTGCTGCCGTCGGACATCCTGGGGGTGTCGATTTTTGACCAGAAAGAGCACGCCTTTCGGTTTCACGAAGGACCGGTGTTCACCAATGTTCTTCTGGCCGATGAGATTAACCGTGCCTCACCCCGCACTCAATCGGCGTTGTTGGAGGCCATGGGTGAAAAACAGGTCAGCGTGGACGGCCAACGGCGCGAACTGCCGGACATGTTTTTCGTGATCGCCACGCAGAATCCGATCGAATTCCGCGGCACCTATCCACTGCCGGAGGCGCAGATGGACCGTTTCGCCATGCAACTGAGCCTGGGCTATGTCAACGCAGAACAGGAGGTTGAAATCATGGCAGCCCAGGAAAAGGGGCATCCCCTGGAGACCCTTCAACCGGTGGTGTCGTTGATGGACATCGCCGCGCTCAAGGAAGCGGTGAAGGCCGTCAGGGTAAGTGAGGAACTTAAACAATACATGGTGGCTCTGGTGGCGGGAACCCGGCATGCCGCAGGGGTCCAGTTGGGCGCCAGTCCGCGCGCTTCGATCGCGCTCATGAAAACGACCCAGGCCCTGGCGTTGTTTGACGGCCAGGAATTCGTGACACCGGACCACATCCAGGAATGCGCCGTGCCCGTCATAGCCCACCGGCTGGTGATGGAACCACAGGCACGCTTTTCAGGCCAGACGGCGCGAAGCGTTGTGGAGGATCTGTTAAAGAAAACCAAGGTGCCCGCCTGAAAAGTGATCGAGTAACGACAGGGACACAATCCCTCCCATCATGTTCAAGCGCTACGTTTACCATAATTACAAGGCTGTATCGAGCCTGAAATTCTGGTTCAAACGGCACTTTACGCCGGGGGGCATGATCGTGCTGGCGGCGCTGGTGATCACAGCATCGCGCGGAGACACCAACCTTTCAGTCGGCTATCAAGCCTTCACATTTCTGTTCTGGCTGATCCTCATGGCGATGTTTCTGAGTCGCTTTGCCAAGGTGAAGGTCACCATTGAACGCGTCCTGCCCAGGGTGGTATCGGTCGGCACGCCCTTGCGATATCGAGTGGTGGTGCACAACCATGCACGCCGTTTTCTGCGGGATGTCGATCTGATGGAGGGACTGGCGGATCCCCGCCCCACCATGCAGGAGTTCTTTAGCACCCCGGAGCCAGGCGAGGATAAGCGCAATTGGGTGGATCGCCGCTACGGATATTATCGATGGCGCTGGCTGCTGAGTCAGAAAAAGCGTGCCACCGTCAAAACGACCCTGCTTCCCCCCGTCCCCCCCCGCGGCCAGGCAGAGGCTATGATGGAACTCATGCCGTTGCGACGAGGTGTGGTGCGTTTTGAGCATGTGTGCCTGGGGTGCATGGATCCGTTTCGTCTGTTCCGCAGGCCGTATGAGGTGTCCCTTCCGCAATCGTTGCTCATTTTGCCCCGTCGCTATCCCCTCCCCGCCATCGACCTGCCAGGTTCGATGCGCTACCAACCGGGGGGCGTCGCCCTCTCATCGTCGGTGGGTGAATCGGAGGAATTCATGTCGCTCAGGGACTATCGTCCCGGGGATCCCCTGAGGCACATTCATTGGCGCAGTTGGGCCAAAATGGGCAAGCCCATCGTGAAGGAATACGAGGACGAATTTTTCGTGCGTCATGCGCTGGTCCTGGACACCTTTGTTCCCGAAGCCCAGGCCGCCGTGTTTGAAGAGGCGGTATCGATCGCGGCCTCCTTTGCCTGCACGATCCAAACCCAGGAATCACTGTTGGACCTGCTGTTTGTGGGACCCGCCGCTTATTGTTTCACGGTGGGTCGCGGTGTGGCCCATACGGAACAATTGCTCGAGATTCTGGCCGCTGTGCAACCCTGCCGGGACCATGCCTTTGACGAGCTTAACCGGCTGGTGTCGAACCACGGAGGCATGGTCAGCGGATGCATCTGCGTATTCCTGGCGTGGGATGAACCGCGCCAGCAACTTGTTCGCCGCCTGCAATCCATGGCGGTGCCGGTGCTGGTCCTGGTGGTGGTCGAAGATGGCCAGGGCAGCAACCTTGATCCGGGCCCGATGCTCGCAGCCCCGGAGTCATTCCATGTATTCGAGCGATCCAAAGTCGCGGAGGGTCTGGCACGCCTATGAACACCCCTCCATTTCTCATCGGCGTCGCCCTGCTCTTCTGGGGCTGGCAAACCGGCCATTTCATCATTGGCCTGCTGGCAGCCCTTTTCCTGGAAGGTGTGCGCCAGGTGGACACCCGGTGGGAGATAAGCGAAATGGATTATCGCAGGATATGGGACTTGTGTTCAGTCCTGTTTGTGGGGTTGTTCTTCTATTTCTACGCCTCTGAAGGCATCACCGACTCGGCCTTTCAGTTCATGCAATGGCTGCCCATGATGTTTTTGCCCATCATGGCCGCCCAGTGGCTCGGGACTCGCGAGCGACTGGGGTGGCGGGTGTTTTCGATTCTGCTGCGAAGGCGGCCAGGGGAGGATCCACCCGATGCCGGCCTGCACGTAGCGTATCCCTTTTTTGCCATCTGCCTGCTGGCCACCAGCGCCACCAAACCGGACCGGGTGTTTTTCTATCCAGGGTTCTGCGGATTGATGGCCTGGGTGCTATGGGTCAACCGCAACCGCCGATTCCCGGTCTGGCTGTGGGCCATGTTTCTCAGCGCAGTGGTGATTGCCGGGTTCGATAGTCAGCGCCGTTTGCATGAACTGCAAAGTGTCATGGAAAACCGGTTCAACAACTGGATTTTCAGCTTCGTGCGGCGCGATTCAGACATACGGGAAAGCCAGACAGCCCTCGGACGAATCGGGAGAGTCAAGTTGTCCAACCGGATCATGTGGCGTTTGAAGGCCGAAGGCACTCCTCCCCCACCCTCCCTGCTGCGGGAGGCCAGTTTCAACACCTTCCGTTACAACACCTGGTACGCCACCGGCAAGTCATTCCAGTCCGTTCTGCCCGAAGCTGATGATGCCTGGACGCTTCTCGCCAACAAACGCACCAATTCCACGCTTTCAGTGGCAGGGTATCTGCCCGGGGGCAAGGGGGTGCTGGTGCTGCCTCAAGGCGTGGCCCGCATCGAGCATATGCCGGCCATGGAAATGGAGCGAAACGGTTTTGGGGCCGTGCGGGTGTCACAAGGGCCGGGTTTTGTCCAATACCGGGCACTGCACGGTTTGCGCCAGGCCATGGATGATCCTCCCAACGAGGATGATCTCAAGGTGCCCGAGGGGGAAAAGGAAGCGGTGCGCCAGGTGGCAGAGGCCCTCAAACTGGGCACCCTGGACCACGCAATGGTCAAGAAAACGATCGAGCGCTACTTTGAGTCCCAATACACCTACACCACAGATTTGACGATCAACACCTACCGGCGCCGATCACAGGATTCCGCTGTGAGCCGTTTTCTCCTCAAGGTGCATAAAGGTCATTGCGAATATTTCGCCTCCGCCACGGTGTTGTTGCTGCGGCAGGTGGGGATCCCGGCACGCTATGCGACCGGCTACTCGGTCTCGGAATCCAATGGCCAAAACCAATTTATTGTCCGCGAACGGCATGGCCATGCCTGGTGCCTGGTGTGGAACCCGGCGATCCAGATCTGGGAGGAATTCGACACCACTCCGGCGGGTTGGGAGGCCTTGGAGGCACAAGCGGCATCGATCTTCCAACCCTTGGGTGATGCATGGTCGCGCATCTGGTTCGAATTCAACCGTTGGCGTTATAGTAAAACCAATTTCCGCATTTATGCCTTTTACGCCGCCGGTGTAGTGGCGGTGGTTTTGGCCATCAGGATCCTGCTGGGCAAGCGAAAGAGCCGTTCAAGATCCTCCAAGCCGGCGGCTCCAACATCAGCCACGTGGTCAGGCATCGATTCGGAGTTTTACCTACTGGAACACACACTGGCTGAATGCTATGCGGAACGTCGCGAAGGCGAAACCCTCTTCCAGTGGTTTGATCGCATTGAAAAAATGACCCAAACAGACACCCGCCCCTGGCGGGACCTGGCCTGGCTTCATTATCGGTTGCGATTTGACCCCTCTGGCTTGACCGTTCAGGAACGCGACCTTCTGCGCACACAGTGCGAAGCATCTGCGGCTGCCATAGTTGCAGCATCCCAGGCACCCCCCTCGAGCCAGGCAGTGTGACAATCCCCCAGGCCACACGCTGATATATCCGGCATGGCAAGGCGTTGCACGGAATGAATACCTGGGTTGCCGACAATATGTTACACTACCTTCAAAACTAAAGGTTGCATGCTCCATGAGCCGAAAAGGGATGCCGTACGAAAACATAAGATCCAGGCAGCAGATCTTAAGCGAATCGCCCGTGCCCTGACCCATGATGCCGCTGTGCAGATAAACATGGCGCCAAACGACCCCGAATCAGTCCACATCGTTCGTGTTCAGATCAAAAAAATGAGGGCGTTGCTGCGCTTGATTCGACCTTTGCTGAGAAAAGCCTCTTTCACGCGACAAAACATCGCTCTGCGGGATGCAGGGCGGAAATTGTCACCCCATCGGGATGCCCAGGTGGTTCATGCGACCTGCCAATACCTGGCCACGCGTAAGAGTGCGCGCAGCATCCGACCCTGGTTGCTGCATTTGGTGGAACACGTTGCCTACAACGCGTTGGAAGACCTCACACCAGAAGCCGTAAATGATGCAGTCGGCACACTGAATCGCTCATCTGGCCTGGTCAACCGTCTGTCGCAAGAAGCGGTGGATGAAAAGGTGATTCGAGAGGGTTTGCGCAAAGCTTACCGCTCAGGACGCAAAGCCCTCCGATGTGCCCTCCTGCATACGACGACGAGGCACATGCACGAATTTCGCAAGCGGGTTAAATGCCTGCTGCACCAATTGGACATGGTGGTGCCGATGCAACCTGGCGACTCGCATTGTCCCCATGAGCACCTTCGGCGCCTGGGCAATCATCTTGGACACCTGCATGATCTGTCCATTGTTCGCCATCGGCTTGGTTCCACCCTCTTCCATGATATGGAGGATCATCAACTGGAAAGGGTCCATTCGTACATGAAGGCACGTCATCGCAAATTGGAACACCTGTCACTGCATGAAGGGCGTGCGTTCTATAAGGATTCGCCTCGGAAATGGCTAAAAAACACCATCCCTCTCAAGCCAGAGCATGAGGAAACGGGGGCATGTTGTGGCGATGAATCCCAATCATAATCAACAATATGCGCACTTCATGTGAAGGCTGACGAAAATGCGACGCAAGATATATTTTATTAAATTCGTGGTTTACATCTTTGGGCCTTACGCTAACCTTAGACTAGCTTTGCATGGACGTCTAAGGAGCGTCGTTTGCCCCTAGCCACCACTGGCTCGGTCCTGTCTTGTTGCCAGTCATGGGTGTGGCTGCAATCAGATTCCATGCCTGGCGCAAGTTTGCCCCTTATGTTTGTCGCCATGATATTGGCGTATGCAAGCGCCGTGTTCGGACTGGGCCTGGCCATTACAGCGTTCTGGAATGAGCGCCGTTCGATTGCCTCGGCCAGTTTTGCGCTGGGCATGGCGCTGTTGTCTCTTGAAGCAGCATGCATGGGCATGGGTGCCTGGGGGGATTCCTCCGGCAACATCATGCGCTGGAAAACATATGCCTGGGCCGCCATGGCATTGCAGCCCGGCACCTGGCTGGTGTTCAGCCTCTGTTATTCACGCGGCAACCATCGCGAGTTCCTCCACCGCTGGTGGCCGGTGATCGGAACCGCCTTTCTTGCCCCCCTCGGGGTTCTGACTGTGTTTTATGAGCAAATGGTGGTCAACGTACAATCCCTGGGCCCCGGCGGCGATTGGCTGATTGCTTTTGGAGGCCCCGCCAAGGCCCTCAACATTATTTATTTATTGGGGGCTGTATTGATCCTGATGAACCTCGAGCGGACCTTCCGCACATCCGTCGGCACCATGCGTTGGCGGATTAAGTTCATGATTTTGGGGTTGGGAGTGTTGTTTATTGTTCGTATTTTTACCAGCAGCCAGGCATTACTCTTTTCAGCCACCACCCTGTCTTTTAGCGCCCTCAATGCCACAGCACTGTTGATCTCCTGTGGATTGATTGCCCTTTCTTTGAAACGCTCCAGCCTCTTCAATGTGGACCTTTACCCCTCGCATACGGTCATCTTCAATTCGCTGACTGTGCTGCTGGCCGGCCTGTATCTCCTGGCTGTGGGGATATTCGCAAAGCTGGTCAGTCCATGGGGCGGGTCCAACCTGTTCGCCCTGCAATCCTTCATTGTCCTCGCTGCGATCGTTCTGCTGGCCATCCTGTTGTTCTCCGACCGGTTGCGCCAGCGCCTTCAACGTTTTGTCAGCCATCATTTCCACCGCCCCATTCACGATTACCGCAAGGTTTGGGCCACCTTCACCGAGCGTACTGTCTCACTGGTCAACGACATTGATCTGTGCCGTGAGGTTACCAAATGGATGTCTGAAACGTTCAATGTGTTGTCGGTCACCATCTGGCTGGCCGATGAATCGCGCGAGCGCCTCCTTTTTGCCGCCTCGACTTCCATGCCTGAGGCCCGTGCCTCGGACCTGGTGGATGCAGGTGCAAACTGGACTGCGATTTTTGATGCGCTTCTGCATCAAACCCAGCCGATTGACCTCAATGAACGACGCGACCCCTGGGTGGAAACGCTCAAGCAATGCAATCCAGCCTTTTTTCCCAATGGCGGAACCCGCATTTGCGTCCCCCTGGTTTCCTCAGGGCAGCTCATGGGGTTGATGGTGGTCGGGGATCGAGTAAGCGGCCTTACTTACTCCCTTGAAGACCTCGATCTACTCAAATGCCTGGGAGACCAGATCGGGAGCAGCCTGCTCAGTCTCCGCCTGTCCAAACGGCTCCTCCAGGCCAAGGAGATGGAGGCCTTTCAAACCATGTCGGCCTTTTTCGTGCATGATTTGAAAAACACCGCCTCAACCCTCTCCCTGATGCTTCAGAATCTGCAGGTCCACTTTGAGGATCCAGCCTTCCGTGAGGATGCGATGCGGGCGGTCTCCAAAAGTGTAACCCATATCAACGACCTCATCAGCCGGCTCACGCTCCTGAGGCAGGAGCTCAAGATTTCCCCCCAGCCGTGTGATTTGAACAAACTCGCAGAGGAAGCCTGCGCCAGCATTGGTGATGTGCCGGGCATCACCCTCTCGCACGAGTGGAAGACCCTGCCACAAGTACAGGCCGATCCGGTTCAGTTGAACAAAGTGATTGTCAACCTGCTGTTGAATGCGCGCGATGCTGTGGGCAAGTCTGGCGCCATCCAGATATCCACCGACCAGCTCAACGGCTGGGCGGTTTTGGCCGTATCCGACAATGGATGTGGCATGTCTCCCGAATTTATCAACCGTTCCCTGTTCCGCCCCTTTCAGACCACCAAGAAAAAAGGCATCGGCATCGGGATGTTCCACAGCAAAGCCATTGTGGATGCCCATCATGGTCGTTTTGAAGTCACAAGCCAGCCTGGCCAGGGTACAACTTTCCGATTATTACTGCCCATCCAACCAACCCTATGAAACCGAAACTGCTCATCGTGGATGATGATGAAGATATACGCTCGCAAATGAAGTGGGCCCTGACGCGCGACTATGATGTCGTGATGGCGGAGGATCGAGCCAGCGCCATGACAGCCTTCACGGAGCATCGGCCCATGGTTGTTTTACTGGACCTTGGACTGCCACCTAACCCAGCCGATCCCACCGAGGGGATGGCCACCCTCTCGGAAATTGTCGGCATGGGTGCCTGCACCAAAGTCATCATCGCCACGGGCCAGTCTGAAAAAACCAACGCTTTGCAGGCCGTGGGATCCGGCGCCTATGATTTCCTCTGCAAGCCGCTGCAAATGGAGGAACTGCAGATCATTCTCAAACGCGCCTTCCATGTCGCCCAGCTCGAGCGCGAATACCGCGACATGCAGCAGCATTTGAGCACTGACACCTTTGAAGGCATGCTTGGCACCAGCACGGAAATGCAGGATGTGTTCGGCATCATACGCAAAGTGGCAGCCACCAATGCCTCCGTGCTCATCCTCGGCGAAAGTGGCACTGGCAAGGAAATGGTGGCCCAAGCCATCCACCGGCGCAGTCCCCGGAAAGATGGCCCCTTCGTGGCCATCAACTGCGGCGCCATCCCTGAAAATCTCCTGGAAAGTGAACTCTTCGGCCACGAAAAAGGCTCCTTCACGGGAGCCCATGCCCAGCGTGCCGGACGCATCGAGTCCGCTCAGGGCGGCACCTTGTTCCTGGACGAAATCGGTGAATTGCCCCTGCCTCTGCAGGTCAAACTCCTGCGTTTCCTCCAGGATCAGATCATTGAGCGGGTTGGCGGGCGTTCCAAAATTGCCATTGATACCCGGGTGGTCGCTGCCACAAACAGCGATTTACGGCTTGCCTTGGAACGCAAAACCTTCCGGGAGGACCTTTTCTTCCGTCTGGCCGTCGTTTCGATCAAACTCCCCCCGTTGCGTGAGCGTGGTGGAGACATCGCCCTCCTGGCCCAGTCTTTCCTGAAACGATTTGCCACACAAAACGGCAAGGACGCGCCTCGTTTCACCCCCGAAGCCATACGGGCCATGCAACAGCACTCCTGGCAGGGAAACGTCCGCGAATTGGAAAACCGGGTCAAACGTGCCGTAATCATGGCTGAAGCTTCGCGTGTCACCGCTGCAGACCTTGAATTGGATGAAAACGGCGGCAATCCACCCAAGACCTTGAAGGAAGCCCGTGAAACACTCGAGACACGCCTGATCAGGGAATCGCTCCAACGTCATCAGGGGAAAATCAGCCGTGCAGCAGAGGAACTGGGCGTAAGCCGCCCCACTCTATACGAAATGATGGACAAACTGGGCATCAAACGCGACCGGGAATAATCTCACCTACCGAAGCCAACCAGGTTATTGGAGACCCAAGACTCTAAAGTAATGTCACATCCAGTTCGCTGGCAGTCGCTTCAACCTTCGGGGAAGCTGGTGCATCTTCCTTGGCCACTCTTGATGGGGTGGCATGTACCTCCATGCCGCGCATCCGCAAATAGTGAAACACCGCGGCTTGCATGAAGTCCGACCGATTGGTCCCCTCCCGCTGCGCAGCTTCATCCATCTGACGGATGATCTCCTGATCGAGCCATGTGCTGATGATCTTTTTGTTCGCCTTTCGATGATTTGGCATCTATCCAGCACATCACAACCGGGCTCCCATGGCAAACCTGGATTTACGTGTCCTGATTCAGGACCCTGCTGAACCCAGGCTGTTGCCCCCCCTTCCACGAGGGGCAAAGGTTGTCAAAATCGCAGAGGTTCATTGAACATATTCAGGACACTTTTCAAAAAATGGACCAGCCTCCCCAGGCGAGGCCGCCCCTGTTTGTTAAGTGATTATTAATGCTAATAGCAATATTTTCCTGTCGCCACCATGCACTTGTGTGTCTTTGTTACATATTTATAACTAGTTACTTACGATTATTTTAAACCCCATGCACACCTCCTCTGGCTGCAGACGTGACGTCAAAATCAAATCCTTTTGCGGACGACGGCAGAATACGTGCTATGTTTCGAAATCGCCTTATAGGAGAAAGGTGAGTCATGAAGTTTGGCCGGAGTGTTTGTTATTTAGTCGCATGGATGCTGACTACGTTTTGCGGGACCAATGGATGGGCCTTCACCGGCCACAAGGTTACGCTTGAATGGGACCCCGTCACTGACGCGGGGTTAAGTGGATATATTCTCTATTGGGGCACCACAAGTGGCATTCATAACCAATCCCAGAATATAGGCAAACAGACCTCGGGAACCGTGTCCAACCTGACCGAAGGAATCACCTATTATTTCGTCGTCACCGCCTACAATAGTTATGGACTTGAGAGCGAACCGTCCAACGAAGTCTCCTGGACACCCAAGGCCGGTCCGCCTACAGCAGAGACCTTGAATCTGAGCACATTGGAAGACAGCCCGACGACTGTCAACCTGTCTGGTCAGAGTCCTACAGGTGCCGCCCTAACGTACACGATTACTCAAGCTCCACTGAGAGGAACGCTGGGAGGGACTGCCCCTGCATTAAATTATGTCCCCAAAACCAACTTCTTTGGCACAGACACCTTCTCCTATGTCGTGAGTGACGGAACATCAACCTCAGCGGTAGCCACGGTCACGATAGTCGTTGCGCCAGTGGACGATCCACCTGTCGCAGTAGCTGACAATGTCACCGCCAACTTCGATACAACTTCCCGCATCTCGCCTGCCAAATTATTGCGGAACGATTTGGAGTTCGATGGTGATACTCTTCAGATTGTTTCGGTCAGTCCCACAAGCCTGTATAACGCAAGCGTGGTGTTAAGCGAGGGGCTGATCTATTACACGCCTCCCATGGGATTCGATGGTGATGATGAATTTGAGTACACCATCGCAGACAGTCATGGCAATCAGAGCACGGCCAAGGTACTGGTCTTATTGCAGGAGATCACCACCAAGCCCGCACGTTCCGCCAGCAAGGTGCAGGTTGAATTCGATGGGGCGATTACGGCGTCATTTCAAGGGCTGCCGGGATTCTCTTACGCCGTTGAGGCGAGCACCAATCTCACAGCGTGGGTAAAAATCGGAACGGCAGTTGCACAAAATGATGGTTCCGTTATATTCAAGGATACGGAGGCGGTAAAGTATTCGACACGGTATTACCGAATCACAGTACCTTGAGACATCGGTGTAACACACACAGCATGAAAATCATAGGGGGCATCATTACAGGTGGCGCAGTGCTGCTGGGGCTCTCAGCCCATGCGGCCCTGTTTGAACAATATTCTTTCGACAGCATCAACCAAAAAGCACCAGACAACCAGGGAGGTTCAGGCTTCGGCCTGATCAACCAGCAAACGGTCACATCCAGCATCCTCTACGTGCAGGATGTGAATGTGGTATTGAACATCAGCGGTGGACTGAATGGGGATCTGTTCGTCACCTTGAGCCACGAAAGTGGATATTCAGTACTCCTAAACCGGGTTGGACGGGCGGCCAGTTCGCTTCAGTTTCCTGAGTATGGATACAGCGATGCCGGTCTGAGCAATGTCACCCTGGATGATGCGGCCGCCAATGGAGACATCCATGTGTACCGCTTGACGCTGAATGGAGCCCATAACATCCCGCTGGGGGGAGCGCTTACTGGAACATGGGCTCCTGATGGCCGCACCACCGCCGCAGCGAACACGCAACTTACAGACAGCCGCACCGCCTTTTTAAGCAGTTTTAATGGTCTAAATGCCAACGGCGTCTGGACGCTGGCCATCAGCGATTTTGCCGAGACCGGCGAGTCCACCCTGGTTAGTTGGGGATTGGAATTATCAGGTGTGCCCGAACCACGCACATATGCCTTGGCAACAGGCGTGGCCTTGATGGCCTTTGCGAGCCTGGCGCGGCGCAACCGTCGCCAAGCTCGTTCGTAATCTTAACACCCTCAGCCTGTTAGTATCCCACGCCAATGCTGCTGCCGACAGGCTCGGCACCCTTAATAACCGCGTTGCGGCCTTCATTGAGGGCGATGGTGCGCACAAACTGCTGGAGGATCTGATCTCCAAAGATGGCAAGTTGCCGGTAGGGCGCAAAAGGCATATAGACAATATCCCCTGGCTCCAGCAGCACGTCCTTGGTTTTTCCCTTCACTATCGTCCCGTAATCCACAATCGCGATCTTGGGCTCGGCAAGTGACCCGCGAACGATGGCCACATGGCTCTGGTAAGCGTAGGGGACAGGACCACCTGCTCCAGCGATCGCGGTGACGAGTGAGATCTTTTCCGCAAACGGGATGATGTTGGGGCGAGCCACAGCTCCCAACACATAGACATTACGCGCCACTGCTGACCTAAGATACACGAAATCATCGGGTTGGAGATATATGTTTTGAGTGAGATCACCCAATTTGAGCAACTGGTAGAGGTCCACCGGCAACCGGCGCCCCTCCCGCATCACGAAACTGTTTTTCAAATCAGTAAAATCCTCAGAGGATCCTGGTGTGATGATCGTTCCCCCAGCCATGGAGATGGCTTCGAGGAGGGTCATGGGCGTTGCCAACGAGTAAACACCGGGTTGTTGCACACTGCCCAGGAGCCAGATCTGTCGACTCGCCACGCTTCGCAGAGTCAGCGTCATTTCGGGCTTGGTGCGAACAAACCGCGTGAACTCATTTTCCACCATGACCTTAACCTCGGCAACGGTCTTGCCCCACACGAAGATCCCCGGCAGCAGATCGTAATAAATTTTGCCATCCGGGCCCACCAAGGCGGTGGATCTTGAGGCAGGGGAACCCATGATTTCCATTTCGATCACATCCCCCGGCCCCAATGTGAAGAAATTGGTGGGAGCCTTGAGCCAGCCTGAATCCAGCCTGTTGGTGTTGTCCAGCGCGGAAAAAGCCTTCTGGTCCAAGCGCGCTGCCGCCGGATTCCATGGTGTTTCCGGGTGTTTCGCTGCGTCGAACTGCGGCCCATAGTGCTTGCATCCCGCCACCAGCAAGGCAGCCGCACACGTCAAAAGGAGAAAAGGACGAATATTCATGGCGATTAGAAAATGGGTGAAGTGATCCACGGCCCCACATTCTGGCCGGTCCACGTGATGATGGCGCTACGGGCAAAGTCTGATATGGCTGCATTGAGCAAGTCCTCGGCCTTGGACCAGGGCTTGCGGCTCACATATACGATGTCACGCGATTTGAGGGGAAAATCCTTGGAGCGGGCGTCCAGAACGGCTCCGGCATCCACCACAAAAGTCTGCGGATGGGAAAGAGACCCTCGCACCACGAGCAGCTTTTTGCGCCAGGCCTTCTCCGTGAAACCACCCCGCGTGATGACAGCCTTCAAGGCAGTCATATCCTCTGTGAAGGGGGATGTGCCCGGTTGCATGACTTCGCCCATGACATAAATCTCAGGCAAATCCAGGGGCGGAAAATAGAGGTAATCATCCGGCGCCAGGGAAAGGTTTTGCGCCAGGTTCCCCTGCAAAAAGAGCGATTCAAAATCCACTGCCATCCGCTTGAAACCATTCTGACCATCCCGCCGCACCAGAAAACTGTGGGCAAGGTCCGCTTGCAGCAGAGAGGAACGGGCCTGATTCATCACCACAAATCCCCGCGCCTTGGCGATGGCTTCAACAATCGTCACGGGGCGATCCAGGGGAAACACGCCCTTCTGCATGACGTTTCCGAGGAGGTAATATTTTTTGCTGTTAAACGCGGAAGGTATCACCACGACACGCGGGGACCGGTAGAATCGCGAGAGGGTCTGTTCAAGTTTCGTTCGCAATTCGTCCACGGTCAGCCCGGCGGCCTCGATATCCTGCGCCTGTAAATACGTCAGGCGACCATCGGGACCAATGAACAACCCCGTCTTGGCGGTTTCCGGCTGATCATACAGGTATATGTTCAGAACATCACCAGGGCCGAGGGTGAGTTTCTGCTGCCAATCGGCCAGTTGATCCGGTTTGTTTACAGAAAGGGTGCCGCTATTAGTCGAGACACCTCCCACGGGATCCTGGGTTGCGGGTGCCATGTTTTCCTTCTCCCGGTTGAAATTGCCCGACGGGAGCACGGCATCCTGTGCGCAAACCATGAAGGTCCACAGCATGCATAAGAGGACGGCTGCGGCTTTCATGAAGCCAAAGGAACGCCGCCATCCCGGCTGGCTGGCGCGGTTGAACACCGCCCCGGCAAGCCGTCCGCGGCTAAGGCGGAGTGTCTCGAGTTGCGATCGGGTTTCTCCAGCCTGGGCTTGATCCCTGCCGCAAAGCCAGATGAGATGTGGAATCTTTTCTGATAACAAAAAGGATTCCGACATGGACGCGGGCGGCAGCTCCGCGAATACAACCACGTTTTCCATATGATTTAATTGCTCAAGTGCATTTTGCCACTGTGCCCGGCCCTCCAGGCTCCAAGCCACTTCAGGCAGGGACGCATTCATCACTGACTGTACAGCCGGGATCAGAAACGCCGGAGGTACGGTCTTCAAAGCCAGCGAGGATTCAGAGACGGGGTCCAACGCCGGAGCCGGAGAAGCCTCCGGGAGAGACGGCGGGGGCGTCGACGCAATGACCATGACATGGTAGCCCTGTTTACGCGCGGCTCCTGCCAGCAACTGGATCCACGTTGAACGGCCTTCTCCATGGTTGGACGAGATGAAGCCACAAATGAGGGCTTCATGGTTATTCTTTTGCAGGCGTCCCTTCAACACGGTGAGAGTGCGAAAGGCCCAATCCTCTTTCTCCGCCTCCGTCATGCGGGAAAGATCACCCAGGCTCGCCAGGAGGGGAAGGCGGGTGACACGTCCCAGATCGTG
>CAZIDG010000008.1:0-21198 GCA_964538065.1 uncultured Verrucomicrobiota bacterium | reverse complement strand
AAAGATCACCCAGGCTCGCCAGGAGGGGAAGGCGGGTGACACGTCCCAGATCGTGAGACGTGCGTATGCGGGGATCGGCCAATTCGAGCAAGGCAGCCACGATGGCAGCTCCCAGCCCCCCTGCAAGAGCGCCCAACAGCCCCCAAAGCAGGCCCGCCGCCAGTTTCCCAGAACGGCTCAAATCTTCAATGCGGGCGGGAGCCACCAAACGGTAATACCCAGCCGTCCGGCCGGCAAACAGATGAGTTTCCTCAATCCGCTGTGCCAACTGCTCACGCAGCCGCGCCAGCGCCTGGTATCGTGACTTGATCCGGGCGTACTCCAACTGCCGGGCCGGCAGATGCGAAATGGTCTGTTGAATCCGGGCCATGGCCTGGGCTGTTTGTTCCTGCTGACGCTGCAGATCATTGCGTTGGCGGTTCAAATCATCCGCTTGAGGAATGGATCCACCCGTATAGGCCTGAACAGTCGCAGGAGTCCCATCAATCCCGGCCTGGGCCTCAAGGGAGGCAATGCTGGCGCGAAGTTCCTTCACCTTGGGATGCTCCTCCGTATACCGCAACAGGGCCTGGGCCAGGGCGGTACGGGCGGATTCCAGCGCGGGGGAATGACGGGGAGCCTCCTTGAGAGCATGGACAACCTGTTGATCCAGCGACTTGATCTGAGACTGCAAATCGTCGTTGCGCTGAACCAGGTCGGCCCACTCGCGAAGGTGGGCCGGCGTTTCCTTTTCATAATCCACTCCACCAGCCTCGCTCTGGAACCGGATCAAGCCCTGATTGGCCGCGGTCAAATCTTTTTCCAGGGCCTGGAGTTTCTCCCGAAGCATGTCCTCGATATCACGCACCACTCCAGCCTGCATGGTTTGCGTGAGACGAACGGCTCCCTCTCCGTAGGCGTTGGCCAATTCGACGGCCTCGCTGGCAGAGGCGCTCTCCACCCGGATATGGATCAAGTCCGTGCCAGGCACGCTTTCAACCCGCGACCGCTGGCTGAATTGATCAAGTCCGAGAGAGGAACGAGCCGCACTCAGCACCTCTCGCATCAGGTCAGGCGAATGCATGACATCCACCAAGGTGGCTGTTGTCGGCTCACGGTTCAACCACACCTTGCCATCCTCGGACGCGGAGAAAAAAGCGGGGGGCTCATTGTGCATCAACCGAACAGATACGGAATAGCGAGTGAAGAGCCAGGCACAAATGAAACCGGCTACGCCCACCATGCACGCCGCCAAAAGAAGCCATTCCCAGTGGTGGGACAAAGCTTCCCCCACCCTGCCGGGATCAAACGGCCATCCATTGGTTTGGCTCCGCTTGCGCATACATTATGGGATCAGGTCGAAGTCCCCACGAAAACAGGCATCCATGCCGGGGACGACTGCGTTTAGGTATCGCAGTCGCAGGATTTTTGGTCAATAACAAACAACAGAAGGAAATCAGCCTGAAAGACATCGGAAAGGGTGATTATTCTTCAAATGTTTTAATGTGAATTATAATTTAATGGAATGTTATTCCCCTCTTCCAAAGTCATCCTCCATACCCTGGCATTTGAGGCTGCTTTAGACGCTCCATCTGCCGGGCGAAGATTGATAGACGAAGCGCAGGGCAAGGGATAATGCCGCCACCACCAATCCACAAGCCAGGCCCATCCAGATTCCCACTGCCCCCCTCCCGGCGGAAAAGGCCAGAAAACCACCCATCGGAAGCGCGATGCCCCAGTAAGCCAGGGCCGAAACGAGCATGGGAAGACGCACATCCTCCAATCCACGCAGCGCTGACACCGAGGCAATCTGAATACCGTCAGCCACCTGGAAAACCGCAGCCAGGAAGAGTAATTGGGCGGCCAGGGTGATCACGCTGGGATCCTGGATAAAAAATTGGGCCAGTGACCGCCCCGCAGCCATGAAAAGGACACCAAAAACGCTCATTACCAGTGCCGAAAGCACGATCCCAATCAAACCAATCCGGCGCATGCGGGCATATTGTCGGGCGCCACGGGTTTGCCCAACCCGGATGCAGGCGGCGGAACCGATCCCCAATGCAAACATGAAGGACATCGAGGCACACGTGATGGCCACCTGATGGGCTGCGATGGATTCGGCATTGATCCAACCCACCATGAGACCAGCCAGGGTAAACGCCCCCACCTCCAATAAATGCTGCGCCCCCACCGGCCAACCCACCACCACCAATCGACGAATGCTGCCTACGATACCCGCAACCCTCCAATGGGCAGGATGCAAGGCGCGCATGACACGGGATCGCAGCACATACAAAAGAAACACCGCACACATCACGACCCGGGAAATCAAGGTTGCCCACCCCGCACCCTCCAACCCCAGGGTAGGCGCCCCCCAATGGCCAAAAATCAGCACCCAATTCAGGAGTATGTTCAGTAAAACACCACCCAGGAGTATTAAGGCAGGGATCCAGGGTTGGTTGACCGCCTCACTAAACTGTTTGCAGCCGTGCGCAATTAACGCCGGAACAAGGGACAAAGCCACAAGATAAATGTAGGGGTCCGATGCAGCAACCACCTCGGGGGGTTGGCGAAAATATCCCAAAAACGGATGTACGAGAAACACCAGCAAGGCGGTCGCCATGCCAATCAAGACCGAAAGCGCAAGACCTCCTCGCAACATTTCTCCGACCTGGACCGGTTGACGCGCTCCAAAGGCATGCGAAGAAAGCACCGCTATCGAACTCAGCATCCCCATCCCAAAGATGAACGGTAAATTCACCAGATTATTGACGAAGGACGATGCAGCCAAGGGTACCACACCCACCCAACCGACCATGATCGTATCCGCCAGGCCCACAAGCATTTGGCTGATCATGCCCCCCATAATGGGCATAGCGAGGCGTATCACCGGGCTAACCTCGCGGGTCCAGCGTCTCATTCGTATGCCCATCATATTGTTCATCAATGAGTTGCTTTCGAGAACATGTTGTAATCCACCGTACCGGAAAGCATGGCAGGCCCGCCGGAGGGGGGTCATGTTGCATTTACCATGAAAAAAGCACAAGAAATCTCGATTGCTTTTTCGATATGCAGCAGACTCAGTGTTCACCACTGTGACAATTTGGCGCGAAAATATGTAACATTTGGGTTACATCGGGCGTAACCATCTTCGCGTCTCCACGGTCATCAAAGGAAATGGTGCAAAAGGACCCCAGAAGTGTCGCTCCACCGACATGCGAGGCCAAAAGATGGCCGCGATTAACGGCTACCATAGCCAGCGCAATGCTACTATGTGCAGTTCTGGCCGTCTCTCTTGCCATGTCAAATCGGACCCCTGGCCAGCCGGTACGAGCAACCCTCTCAGACACAGATCTTTTCAATCTGACCAATGTCCATACTATTCACCTCAACTTCACTGCCGAGCAATGGGAAGCCATAGAACCCAAAGGGGGCAGAGGCTTTGGAGGGCCAGGAGGGCCTCCGGGAGGAGGACCAGGCGGAGGTGGTCCAATAGGAGACTTTGGCCCCGGCATGTTCATTGCCCCAATCTTTCTGCGGCTGGGGGATGCCAATCACGATGGGAAACTGACGCAAAAGGAATTCAACGCTTTGGGCGAGAAGTGGTTTCTGGATTGGGATACAAATAAAACGGGTAAATTGGATGCGGGGAAGTTCCGATCTGGCTTAAACTCCACTCTGCAATCCCTTGGCGGCCCCGGTGGTCCCGGTGGTCCCCCGCCTGGAGGTGGAGGGGGGCCAGGACCTGGCCTTCAGGCAGCTCAAGGAGCCCGAAATGGGGTGGCGGGAGCAGCGGGAATCGTGTTTCCGACTGTCAAAGCGGATCTGCAAATCGATGGTTTGGATTTTCCCAGCGTAGCAGTGCGATATAAAGGGAATGGCACCTACATGCAGTCCAGCCGATCCCTTAAACGTTCTCTCAAGATCGATCTTAACGACTATGCCTCAGGCAGGCGGTTGGGTGGCGTCACCAAAATCAATCTCCACAGCGGCGTGACAGATCCAAGCATGATGAACGAAGTTCTCGCGCATCAAGTGTTCCGGGATACAGGCGTTCCCGCGCCACGCACCTCATATGCAGAGGTTTATCTGACAGTCCCCGGGAAACATACCAACACCTATATGGGGTTGTATTCCATCGTGGAAAACATCGACAACAACTTCGCCAAGGAACGATATGCCACAAAAAAAGGCGCCATCTTCAAGCCGGTTGGTCGCCAATTATTTGAGTATCAAGGGAATGATTGGTCGGCTTATAAACAGGCATATGACCCCAAAACGCCAGTCTCGGACGAGGAAACGCGCCGGGTGATCGCGTTCTCTAAATTGGTATCCCAGGCAAACGACGAGGAATTTGCCGCTCATGTGGAGGAGTTTTTGGATCTGGATGAATTTGCACGATTCATGGCCACCACCACGTGGCTGAGCACATTGGACAGCATTCTGGCGATGGGCCAGAACTTCGTGGTCTATCTTCATCCCAAAACACGCCAATTCCAGTTCCTTCCGTGGGATCTGGATCACGCCTTTGGCCGATTCCCCATGATGGGTTCACAGGATCAACGAAACAACCTAAGCATTCATAAACCCTGGAGCGGTAAAATCCTCTTCCTGGAAAGGGTGTATAAGGTGGAAAAGTTTAAGCGCATCTACCTGGCACACATGGCCAAATTCAGTCAAACCGTCTATCAACCCAAACGGATTGAACAGCAAGTCGATGAACTTGCCCAAGCTCTGCGTCCCTCCGTCGCCAGAGAATCGGAGGAAAAGCTAAGCAGGTTTGACCAGGCGGTCAAAAATGAACCTGCGAAATCGGTGAATGCTGACAATCAATTTGGACGACCTTCCTTCGGGGGGCCAGGCGGTTTCATGTCAGCCGACAAACCAATCAAGGCCTTTGTTGCAGTGCGCACACCATCGGTCATTGACCAACTGGCAGGCCGGACCAATGGCCTTGAACTAACCGGATTTGGCCCTGGGGGGCCGGGCGGTCCAGGTGGGGGGCCGGGACGTCCTGGAGATTTTGGTCCCGGCATGTTCCTTGGGCCGGTCTTTATGACGGCCCTTGATACAGACAAGGACAACTCGGTGACGCACGATGAATTTCTCCAAGTATTTAACAAATGGTTTGTTGCGTGGGACAAGAACCACTCCGGCACCTTGACGGAGGAGCAACTCCGTGCAGGCGTAAACCAGGATTTATTCCCCTCCCGTGGCGGCCCACCAGGAATGCCATTCGGCGAGCCTGACATGGAGCCTATGGAGGAGTTTCCCGAGTTCTAAGTTCCAGGCAATAACCATAAATGATGTTTACAGAAGAACACCAAGAACCAGCGTCACGCGAATAACCAAACCTAACTATCAAAGCTATGCAATTGGACCAATGGTTTCACAATCAATTCCTGAGCAACGCCGACCTGCCTTCCATGCCAGGTTTTATCCTGAATCTTGCCATCGCAGCACTGCTTTCCTTTGTGCTGGGCGAGGCCTATGCGCGATTTGGACACGCTCTTTCCAACCGAAGGATTTTTGCCCGTAATTTTCTATTGTTAACGCTCACCACCACGCTGGTCATCAGCATCGTCAAATCCTCCCTGGCACTATCGCTGGGCCTGGTGGGCGCACTATCCATCGTCCGTTTCCGTGCCGCCATCAAGGAACCTGAGGAACTTGCCTACCTGTTTCTGGCCATCGGGATTGGACTGGGGCTGGGTGCAGGTCAGGCCGTGGTGACCATACTGGCGATCGTCCTCATCCTGGGTCTGACCGCCATCCGCCATTTCGCCCACCGCGGTCCTGATCAACCCAACCTCTATTTGACCATCAGCAGCACAGGCTCGAACAAATTAACCGCCCGGCAGATCATGGAGACACTCACGGCCACGGGAGCCACGGCCAGTCTGAGGCGTTTTGACGAAACCACCGAAACGGTGGAAGCGTCATTTCTTGTGGATTTCAAGGACACCGGCAAGCTGGAACAATTCAGCGAAAGCCTGCGGAAACTGAGTGATGGAGTGAAGATCAGTTGCATTGATGAACGTGGCCTGGGCGCCTAGATATTAAACCGCACATTACCGCATGATTGCCTTGCCCCCCAATCCGCGTTACGAACGCAAGGTGCTCCCGACAGGGATGTCGCTCCCTGAAGTGCTGGCCCTGGTACGACGACATCCTGCGTTATTTCGTGAACGATATGCCCCGCGAGTGGTCAATAATGTCTACCTCGATACGCCGGAGCTTCGGAATTACCACGCACATGCCAGTGGGGCGGCAAACCGACTCAAGGTACGGGTCCGATGGTATGGCTCCTTCTCGGGCCGGATCACCCATCCGCAACTGGAAATCAAACTCAAGCGCGGCCTGGTAGGAGGAAAGATTGCCTATCCGCTTCCTGCGCTCTCGGTGAATGGTTGTCTGCCACCGCATGAATTGGAGTCAGCCCTGAACCAGGCTCCCTTGCCGGAAGCCACCAGGATTGAATTGCGTTGTCTGGAACCAACGCTGGCCAATCGCTATTGCAGACACTACTTCGAAAGCGCCAACGGCCATTTCCGTCTCACAGTGGATTCCGACCTCCAGTTTTTTGGATTACGCCAGGTGGGGCATGCGATGATGCCGCTCCGGCACAGCGGGCCATCGATCATCCTCGAAATCAAGTACGGCACTCATCATGCGGACGATGTGGTCTGGGTCACCAACGCCCTCCCATTCCGAATCTCGCGTTGTTCCAAATACGTGCTGGGGATCGAATCCCAGCAAGGGATCTGATCCTGCTGGGGGGAACATCCGATCAACGCACCTTTTGCTTGTCGAGCGTTACACCCTGAACATGTTTGCCTACTTCAAAATACTGGGCATCTGGGCGTAGATTCTCGCCAGTCCGTGTGATTTGATCCAAAACAACGTCTTTGACCTGGTGATCCGCATCAGCTCCTTCCAACTGGATGCGATACGGGCCGGGCTGTCCCGATACACCAAGGCGGCTGAATCGCACATTTTGCACATGGCCGGGTACCTTCTTGTCCATGTACTGGTTCACCACCGGCCTAAGACGCACCAACTCGCCCTGGCCTTCGCCGTGAATGCGCACATCTTCAACGGTCACATTCTCCAACCGCATTTCCTCGCCGGGCTCAAAGAGAAAGGCGGTCATGGTGAAATGGATGATATCCAGGTTGCGCAAGGTGATGCTTCGCATATACGGGGCCCGGCTTTCATGGCCCAGGAGGAAAATTCGGGCGCGATCACACCACAAGACACAGTTCTCCACCGTGACATCCTCCACATTGTTGTTGGCCAACGAGTTGTCGAGCCCCTTCATGGCCACACAATCATCATCGGTGCGAATGAAGCAATCCGTGATCAAGACATGGCGGGAATTGCATGGATTGATGCCATCGTCGTTCTGGACACGGGCATTGCACAGCTTCACTCCACGCACCACCACATTGCTGCTATTTCTGGGCACGATGGTCCAGTGCGATGCGCCCCGAATCGTGATGCCGCTCACTTCGAGATTGGTCCCGCACAGTGAGACAACAAATGGGGTTGGTCCCTTCCGCCACTCGTAGTCCGAACTGTCCAGAATTCCACGCCCCCGAATGCGAATATTCTCTCCGAAGGCCTCAATGCCACCCTTAACAACCGCGCCGCCAGCCAGATAGAGAGTCTGGTTGCTTCCAAGGGCAATCCGGCCCGCCTTATGAACACCTGGACCATAATAGACCACCCCGGGATCACCAGCCTTGGGGGTTGATTCCTCCACAGGATTGGCAAACAAGAGCAATGGCCCTCTTTTTCCATCCGGTTCAAGGCTCAGCTTTCGCGGTCCAGGAAGCGTCAGCACCACAGTATTGGCCCCCTCCCTCCGCTGTTTTACCCCTTTTCCCTCCGGGCGTATCACCAGTTTATCCAAAGAACATCGGGCCTTGATGCGCACTTCCACCTCGCCAGAAGTGTCAAAATTCGCAAATGAATAATTCCCTCCAAAATCCCATTCCTTACCTGCAAACGGGGCATCCAAGGTCCGGGCAGCATAAACATCCACTTTTTGCCCCCCCGCCCACACCTCATAATCGGACGAACGAGGTTCCTGCTCTGGGGCCGTGTAGGTTACCACGGCAGCGCAGACTGCAAGCTGGCTCATCAGCAGAACCATCAACCCAACGGATCGTTTCAATGCTTCGCTTGTTGACATGCTGAAAAGCCATACTCTTTGTCCGCCCGTGCGGCAAGCCTGGATCCTGGTTTTATACTTCACGGGATCCATGACATACCACGTGTGCATCCTGCTCATCCAAAAGGCCTTACAAACCAATTGATCCCCCACCATGACGGGTGAATGGCGGACTTTTCCTTGCCTGCCAATAATATCATAAAGGAGGCTTTTTTTATTGCCTCCGACTATTACACAAGCCACCTTATAGACTTACAAGCATCGATTGATGAAAGACTGAAGATGATCAAGATCCTCATAGTTGAAGACGATGCCGTATCCCGGCTGGTTCTCAAGAACACCCTTCACCGGGTGGCAGTCTATGAGGTATTGGAAGCGAACAGCGGCGGGGCAGCATGGGAACTCATGGAAAAGGGGCTGACCCCCGATTTGTGTATCAGCGACATCATGATGCCGGACATCTCGGGTCTGCAACTGATTGAAAAGATGCGTCAAGTGGAGCGTCTGGCAGAGGTGCCCATCATTCTTTGCAGCCGGTTGGGAGACCGGCCAACCGTTGAAACGGCTGCCTCACTCCATGTGCAGCACTATATACTTAAGCCATACTCGCCCAACAAGGTGCTCACGACCGTCAAAACAGCCCTTTACTCCTCACCAAAGGGCGGCTTCATCATGCTCAAGGAGCTTGCCGCCCGCATGCATCTGGAGCCCAATGAATGCGCCCAAGTCCTCAATGGTTTTGCAAGCCAGATCGAATGTTTCGAACTGGACCTGCGGGATGCTGTGGCATCCCAAAAGCCATGGCACATCATCCCGCGCATCAAAGCGCTTGAAAATGCATGCATCAGCATTGGGGACAAGGAGTTACTGACGGTCATCAAGCGTGTCGAGGCATCCCTTGAAAAGGGTGAAGCCGTTACCGCCGACGATTTATTCGCCATGACCAATACAGCTCATCATTTGCGCGAGATGGCCCAAAAGGCACCATTACTTCAGGGCGATAAACCAGGCGAAACCAAATAAGCAGTTCAGCGGAAGAAACAAAAAATGCCGGGCCCCATGAATGAGGTTTGTACCTCAAGGGGGGGCATAAACGATTTTAATTATCGATATGACAAATCAAAACATGCCACATTCCGGGTTATCCCTAGACATGACGAACAGACCTGGCCAGGGTTATCCCGGCATCGGGATTCTGCCGCAACACTGGCAGGCAACACTCCTCCCGAAAATGGTGTTCACCCTGGTGTTGCTCTTGTCGGCCTCCCTCCTCCATGCCGGGCCTCAACCCGTCGGCGTCTGGGATTTTGACGATCCCCAACAACTCCTCAAGGCAACCAAGGGGGCAAATTTGCAGCTTCACGGCAGCCAGACTGCCATCGAAGGTCCCACTGCCGATAATGGCGCTGTTCGCATCGGGGTGGGCAGTTATTACATTTGCCGGCATGGCGCCCCCCTCATCGGCTCCGATGCCTATGTCAACCGGTATTCCCTGTTGATCGATTTTCGGGTTGGCGCCCTTGGCCCCTGGTATTGTTTCTTCCAAACCTCCACGAACAACCAGAATGACGGAGATTGTTTTATTCGTGCCACGGATGGGGGGATTGGGGTTGGGGCAACGGGCTACTCCACAAAAGCGTGTCAGGCGGGTGCCTGGCAGCGTCTTATCGTGGCTGTGGATAATTCACAGGGCATTTACAACATCTATTTGGATGGTGAGTTGATTTTGCACGGATCTCCACAGGGAGTGGATGGCCGTTTTTCCCTGGACCCGACGATCCTCCTCTTCGCGGATGATAATGGGGAAGACGGGATCATCGACGTGGCACGAGTGGCCACATATGATGCCTGTCTGTCTGGTGCCGACGCGGCCGAACTGGCGGGTGTGTATTCAGGCGATCCTTCAAACACGCCTCCCGTTGTCGTCGTGGCCACCGCGGGTCCGACGCAGGCCGAGACCGGACAATCTGTGGATTGTGAATTTGCAGCAACCGACGCGGATGGGGATACGGTCCAAGTTCGGGTCGATTGGGGTGATGGCAGCACCTTATCCTATTGGAGCGGTCTGGTTGCCTCAGGCCAGAGGGTATCATTTTCGCACACCTATACCCAGCCAGGGGTCTATGCCATGAGTGTGTTAAGCCGCGATGCCCGGGGAGCCATGGGCATCTGGAAGACCGTTCAAACCATCACCATCACAGGCGATCCTTTCGTTACGATCATCAATCCACCCTATTTACAGAACCTCAAAACGAATGGCATCACCATCATGTGGGAGCAGAATGTCGCTGTCACCGCTCAGGTCGCCTTTGGAACCACCACGAACCTTGACGCCCAGGCTGACTGTACGCAGGAAGCCTCAGGCGTTGGCACTTACATTTACAAGTGCGTGCTGACCGGGCTTACACCGGGCACGCGGTATTACTACCGGGTCGAAGGACTTGGCCAGGTGGCACCAGGAGGCAGCTTCATGACGGCCCCAGTCGGCAATGATACCTTTTCATTCTCAGTGTGGAGCGACAGTCAGGGACAGAACGGAGGCACCTACCCCACGGATCCCCTGGAACCGACCAAATCAATGATGCGTCATATCGCAGCAAACGGGAGCCGGTTTGCCGTCACCACGGGTGATCTTGCGGAATCAGGCAATGATTATAGCGGGGTGCAACAGTTTTATCTTGGTCGCGTGGCGCGACTCCTTGGCAGAACGATCCCCTGGTTTGTAGCCTGGGGCAACCACGACGCCGCATCCACCTCGACCATTCGCAAGTTCGCTGACATGCCCAGCAAACAACGTTCCGGGTATACGCCGGGCTATGGCAGTTTTTCCTTTGATTATGCCGGCTGTCATTTCATTTGCATCGACTATTTGTGTCTGGACACTGACATCCAAAGTGGATGGATCCGCAGCGACCTTGAATCGTCCGCCAGTCAGAATGCCCGGTTCAAGTTTGTGTTCCTCCACACGCCGCCCTATTGCGAACGGTGGTATGAAGGCGAAGCGTCGGCCCGCACCAGCCTTGTTCCACTGCTTCAAAAATACAAAGTGGACGCCTGTTTCAGTGGACATACCCACGAGTATGAGCGTGGCTTTTTGAATGGCGTTTACTATTGCATCACCGGAGGTGGAAGCTGGCTGGACTTCCCGGAGGTGGTCGTCAAGGACTGGCCGCATATGACCGTTGGCGGCGCTCACAACAACCTGGCCACGAACATTGTTGGCGGCCTCGTGAATGAATATGTCCGCGTCGATGTAACCCAAGCAGGCTGGGTGGCTTCGTTGGTCGCATTCCACCCTGATGGAACCGAGATCGGTGTTCTGGACACCTTCTCCAAGACTCTGCCGGTGGTGGATATTCATCTGAACGTCACAAGAAACGATTCCACAATCACCCTGCAATGGACAGGGGGTGTTGCTCCGTATCAACTGCAGAAGACCACCTGTCTGAATCCGCCTGTCTGGCAGAATGTTGGAACGGCTCAAACCAATACCATTGCCACAGATACCGTGGGCGAAGGGCCAGCCATTTACCGGGTCCTGGGCACCAAATGATCCCGCAGACTGGATTTTTGCCTGTCAGGGCTCTCGATTTTAGAGGAACGCCAGTGCATATGGCTTCCTCTTGATCCCACATAAAAGCTTGGCATGTAGAAGGAAACATCCAACATACACACGCGGTACATTTCCTGAAAAGATGTGTTCCCATGTCCTCTGCCATGGTGATAGGATGTCCTTTTGCGATGCGATGTCATCGCTAAGACCAGACTGAATGACGACCAAATTGTTTTCTGAATTGGGCCTTTCCAGCGAGACGCTCAAGGCGATTGACCGGCTTGGCTTTGAACAAGCAGCCCCAATTCAAGCTGAATCCATCCCTCTGCTGATGCAGGGACGCGATGTCATTGGACAATCCCAAACCGGATCGGGCAAGACCGCCGCATTTGTGGTGCCCATTGTTGAGAAAATCGACCCACAGGTGCGAGCCCCCCAGGCGGTGATTTTGTGTCCCACCCGCGAACTCGCCATTCAGGTGTCGGAAGAGGTCCACAAGCTGTCGTTTTTTAAGAAGGGGATTCATGCGTTGCCCATCTACGGCGGACAATCCTACGACCGGCAGTTTCTGGGCCTCAAACAGGGAGCCCAGATCATCATTGGCACACCGGGACGTGTGATGGACCACATGCGCCGCGGGTCCCTGCGACTGGAGACAGTGAAAACGGTCGTCCTGGACGAAGCGGATACGATGCTCGACATGGGATTCAGGGAGGATATTGAGTTTATCCTGAAAGCCATGCCTGCCGAACGGCAGACGGTGTTCTTCTCTGCCACCATGCCGCGGAGCATCCAGGAATTGATCCACAAATATTCGCGGGATCCGCAGTCGGTGCACATCGAGCAAAAGGCGCTCACAGTCCCCACGGTGGAACAGGAGTATTATGAAGTGGACCGCCGCTACAAGATGGAACTCCTCACCCGGCTCATTGATTTATACGACTTCAAGCTGGGCATCATTTTCTGCGGCACCAAGCGGATGGTGGACGACCTCGCGGATCATCTCAACGCACTCGGCTACCTGGCCGACCGGTTGCATGGCGACATGACACAGTTCATGCGGGACCGCGTGATGAACAAGTTCCGCAAATCAGGCCTGGAGTTCCTGGTGGCCACCGATGTGGCCGCCCGTGGCATCGATGTGGACGATGTGGAAGTGGTCATCAATTACGATCTGCCCTATGACGTGGAGGATTATGTGCACCGCATAGGCCGCACGGGACGTGCCGGCCGTAGCGGACGGGCCATCTCCTTTGTGGCAGGGCGCGAGGTCTTCCAGGTGCACAACATCGAACGGTACACGCACACCCGGATCCGCCGGTGCCGAATCCCAACGCCGTCCGAAGTGGATGAAGCCCGCACCAACGCGTTTCTGGACAAGCTGCGCCTGACGCTGCAAAGCGGTGAATTCAAAAAACAGGATCGGCTGATTGAGCGACTGCTGGAAGAAGGATTCAGCTCGACGGATATCGCGTCGGCATTGCTTTACCATCTTCAGGGTGGCGAAACGCCTGGTGGACAGGACCGTCAGAGCAATGAACGCGCCTCATCCGAACAACGGGGCAGTCGTGAAACACGCCCGTCTCGTGATTCAGAGATGAATCGCGTCCCCCGCCGCTACGAGGAACAGCAAACGCGCCATGCTGCGGCGCCAAAGCGTGAGGAACGCGCGATCCCCCGCCCCGCCCATCCAGTCGCGCCAGCGCCCGTTGCCCCAGTGAAGGCGTCGGCAACCTCTGTCAATCCACCGGCTCCCAAGGTAAAACGAGCCGAGCCTGCGGCGCCCGTACAGCCCAAATTGGCGACACCGGCGACAGCGCCATCACCGACCAAACCAGCCGTCCCTGTTGCACCTGCATCCCCCGCCAAAGCGGTCGTTCCTGTGGTGGCAGCGCCACCTGCAGTCCATCACGAGCCCAAGGCGAAGCGTGTTGAACCTGCGGCACCGGTGCAATCCAAAGCAGCGTTACCGGCCATGACACCATCACCGGCCAAACCAGCCGCCTCTGTTGTGCCTGCAGCCCCCGCCAAGACTGCCGTTCCCATGGCAGCAGCGCCTGCATCCAAATTAAAAGCAACACCGCCAAAAACGCCACTTTCGCCACAGCCCGGGTTAAAACCAGGTGGTCAGCCTGTTCACACGCCAAAAACGACGCCTCAGTCGGCGGACCTGGCTCCTGCCTCAAAGCCCAAACGTCGTCCGGCCGAAGATCAGACGCGTTTGTACATCAACGCTGGAACGGAGATGGGCATCACACCCCCTGACGTTGTCGCCACGATCCTCGGGGTCACAGGCCTGCCGCCCAGCACCATTGGCGCGGTGGACATCCGCGAACGCCATCTCTTTGTCAATGTGTCTTCCAGTGAAGCGGCTGGCATCATCTCAAAGCTCAACCGCACCCATATGAAGAACTGCAAGATCAAGGTCAAGATTGCCTGATCCTTGTTTTGCATGGCGCCTGCGATGGGGATGCCCCTGGAACCCCACGCACATCCCCTGGAAATCGGCGTTGCCATTCCAGGGGGTGGTGATATGCATAATCGCAACCAAAAGGTTACTGCTGTGAAAAACCGGATTCCTGCGATTATTTTTCTGTCACTGGCGTTGTCCTGTAATGCAGCCTGGGCTCAAGTCCAGACGACCCAACCTGGGAACCGGGTCATGCTGGACGCACACAATTGTTACCCCTATGAGGGACAATGGGTGGATCGGATCGATCGGGCCCTGGCCACAGGCGTTCCAGTGGGTATTGAAATCGACTTGATAGCAGCCCCCGGCGATGCGCCTGACACACCGCGCATTCTTGCCAGTCATGGAGGCAAACCCAAGGGCAACGAACCCACCTTGCGTGAGTACTTTTTTGAGAAAGCAAGGCCCTTCGTGGAACAGGCGCTCAAGAAGGGTGACTCAACTCAATGGCCCATTCTCACGCTCAATATCAACGATCTTCGAACCGATGACCCGTCATTCTACACAACACTGTGGAAATTAATGGGGGAATACGAATCCTGGCTGTGCACAGCGCCCAAAGCCGATGACGCCAACCGCATGGCTCCGATGGACATCAAACCCATTCTCGTGCTGACTTCCGACGGTGCCCTTCAGGCCAGGACATTCTACGACACCGTTCCCGTGGGCGGGCGGCTAAGGATGTTTGCGACAGGCAAGCCCGAGGTTCATGCGGATAATTTCCGCCGATGGCTCAACTATTCCTGGCGTGAAGTCGAACCGGAAGGCCAAACCAAAGCGGGCGATTGGAGCCATGAAGACGCAACCCGACTCAAGCGCCTTGTGGATGCGGCACATCAGCAGGGCTATTGGATTCGCTTTTACACTCTTAATGGCCATGACAACACTGCGCGCAAGGCACAAGGCTGGTCTGCAAGCTATAATTTCGGTTCCCTGGACGCAGCAAAGGTCCGCTGGCAGGCAGCCAGGATGGCAGGTGTCGACTTTATTGCTTCAGATCAGTATGAGGAATGCGCTGAGACCTTAAAACAGTTGCCCGGTGTAGAACCCAAGTCCCCGACACGCTGAACCGCGTTCATTCCATGCGTCAGAAGCAGGTGGCTTGCTCCGTCACGACACAAGCCACCCCGCATTCCAAAGGTCCTGACACCGTCTATTTTTCCTCTGCGGGCTGACCGGGTATGGTGATGTCAATCTTGTTGACCGATCCGAGGGTGGATAGCGGCTGGTCAAATTCCTTGTCCTTGCCAAGCACCAACACAACACACTGATCAGGCTTCAGATACTTTTTAGCAACCCGAAGAACGTCGGCTTTGGTGACTTTGTCGATGTTCTCCCGATAACGTTGGAGATAATCCTTGGGATACCCGTAGTATTCGTAGGTCATCATACGGGTGAGAACCTTGCCGACCGAGTCGAACTCGAAGGCAAAGCCTTTGAGGATGCCATCCTTGGCGCGATTCAGTTCTTCATCGGTTACCTCTGAGTCAGCCATTTGCTTGATTTCCTTCTTGATCGAATCAAGCATTTTGAGCGTGGTGGCGAACTTGGTGCTGCCACTGGCCTGGAATGCCCCCGGGTGATCCCATCCCGCGCCCCAGGAAGAACGCACATTATAGGCAAGTCCCTGTTCGGTGCGCACATGGCTGAACAAGCGGGAGGACATGCCACCACCGAGGATGCGGTTCATGACGGTGAGCGCGTAAAAATCCGGATCATTCATTTGCCCACCCAAGTGCCCCAGCAGGACCCACGATTGGTTGACGTCAGCCTTTTCAATGTAATACACCCCGGCACGATCACGCGCACCAGCGTCGACGGCGGGCACCTCGGGCCTGGATTGCCCCCCCCGGGCCCAAACGCCGAAATATCGCTCCAGTTTGGCACGCATCTCATCGGTCTTGAAATCGCCCCAGACACCGAGGAGGGTGCTTTCCGGTTGATAATACCGTTTGTGAAAGGCCTGCAAATCAGCGCGCGTGATGGCATCAATGGTCGCATATTCGGTCTGATGCGCATAGGGGGTATCCTTGCCATAGAGCACGCGGTTGAATTCACGATAGGCAATGCTGCTGGGCTCGTCATTGCGACGTGAAATGGCGCCTTTATGCGCAATCTTTTCGAGCTCGATCTTGTCCTCAGGAAAAGCGGGATGTTGGAGCAAGTCGGCCAGGATGCTCAACCCCTTGTCCACGTCCTCCTTGAGCACGGAAATAAAGGCCGAACCATCGCCTATTTCCACACTGGCGCCAAGGCGGTCCAACTCCTCATCCAACTGATCACCATTGCGCGTCGCCGTACCGCCGGTGCGCATGACTGAGGCCGTGATGTCCGCCAGGCCGGCCTTTTCAACCGGCTCCCATCGGGAATCGACGTGGATCATGGCACGCGCCTCCACTTTCGGCAATTCATGGTCTTCATAGAGGTAGACCACGAGGCCGTTGGCCAACTCGAAGCGGATGGGCTCGGGCACCTTGATGTCATTCATCTTCGGGTACTTCAGTTCCGAATAATGCGTGGCGGGCTTGGTTTGCGCGCTTACCAAAAGGGTGGCACCGGCGAGCACCACACCCACCAGGAGGGACTGCAAAGGAACGATCTGTTTCAACAAAGTCTTCATGGAATTGAACCGGGTTGATTATTGTGCCTGACTGGTTTGTTTTTGCTCGGTCTCGATGGTGGCTACCGTCCGATTACTTTCAATGAATGTTGCCCGGGCGACCCGTTGAACATCCTGAGGTGTAACAGCTTTGATGCGTTCAACCTGTTTAAACACGTTACGCCAATTACCGGTGAGGCTTTCGTAGCTGGTCAATAATTCCGCCAAACCGCTATTGTCGTCCAGTTGTCCGATCAAACCTGCCAGGGCGCGGCGCTTGACACCATCCAACTCCTCGGCGGACACAAGCTGAGTGCATAAACGATCGATTTCCTCCTGGATCCCCTTTTCCAGTTCGGCGTTGGAGTGACCAGGGGCGGTGATGCCAAAAAACAGGAACAGATTGGGATATTTCTGACCAGGGAATCCAGGAAAACCACCGGCCTGGAGGGCGATTTTCTTATCCCGAACCAGGCTGCGATACAGGCGCGAGGAACGTCCTTCACTCAAAATGCTGCCAATGGCCTCATAGACGGCGTTGTCGGGATGGTTGATCGAAGGTTTGTGATACCCCATGGCCACGATTGGTTGAGAGGCCAACTTGAGTGTCACCCGGCGCTCCCCGGTTTGGGGAGGCTCCACAGTATGGATCGGTGGTGGCTTGGGACTGGCCTTCAAACGACCAAGATAAAGCTGCGCCAGGCTCTTCATGCGTTCAGGATCCACATCACCCACTATGGCTGACACCATGTTACTGGGGACGTAATACTTGTGGAAAAACTCATAGGCATCCTGCCGGGTGAGGTTTTGCAGGTCGCTCATGTGGCCAATGACCGGCAATCCATAAGGATGTGCCTTGTAGGCCACGGCGCAGGCTTCTTCGATCATCTTTCCCACCGGACTGCTTTCCGTGCGAAGGCGTCGTTCCTCCATCACCACGCTGCGTTCCTGGTAGAACTCGCGGAACACGGGGTCCATGAAGCGTTCCGATTCCAGGTAAAACCACAACTCGGCGGCATGCGAGGGCAGGCTGAAAAAATAGACGGTGTAATCACTTGAAGTGCCTGCGTTTAGGCCGCGCCCTCCTGCTTGCTCCACCACCTGACTGAACTCATTCTTTACCACATACTTGCCAGCCTCGGCCTCAGCGGCCCTGAAGGCGTCCTCGAGCTTTGCAAGCTCATCCCTGGAGGCTGTGCCCTCCAGACGAGCCTTGGCCAGAACCGCATAGGCCGCATCCACGCGATCCATGGCCACCTTTTCAGCGGTATAGTCCCTGGTACCCAGATGACTGCTTCCCTTGAAGGCCATGTGCTCAAACATGTGAGCCAGCCCGGTCAATCCGGCTGCTTCCTGCACGGCGCCGACATCGGCATGGGTGTAAAAGGAAGCGACAGGGGCCTGCCCACGTGGCAGGACCAGGAACTTCAAACCGTTATCGAGGGTAAACTCCTTGACTCGGGATTGGATGTCCTCGAACTGGGCCTGACCTGTCGTGATGCCAGCCAACAGCAGGCATGCGCCCAACAAGGCGCGAGGAGCGCTTGAACAAATTGACATATTTTCTGGGTTGCTTGGCGCCCCGGCACGAGAGCATGCAGCCCCCAGGCAGGTGCGCGCGGTTTCACCTTTCAACTGCCCGGGTACTTTACTTAAAAACCGAGGTGAAGACCAGCAAGTTCTTCATTTAACCGCGCACGACGATTACAATCATTTTTGTTTCGAAGAGTCGATAATGATGGCATGTTGTCTTAAAGTCATGCGCGTCCTGGGTTATGTATTATTCCTCTGGCTGACGGCCCTGCCCATGTGGGCCGGGGAGGATTATGCCCGACGTTTATCTGAATTGCAGAGCCAACTTGGCACCAACGGCACGAACATCCAGGTTCTGCTCCAACTGGGCGACCTCTGTCATGACGAAGGGGTGCAGGACAACCCCAAAGCGGTCAAGCTCGCTGAACAGTATCTCCTCAAGGTATTGGAACTCGATCCCATAAATGCGACAGGGCGTGTGCTTTACGGCAGCACGCTGACCATGAAAGGACGCGATGCCATATGGCCTCCGACTCAAATCAGCCATGTCAAAGATGGGAATCGGGAGATGGATGAGGCCGTTCGACTAGCCCCCAACGATGTCATTATCCGGTTCACCCGTGTCAACAACAACTTCCACATGCCCAAATTTCTGGGGCGCGAAGAGATCGTCAAAGAGGACCTGTCCTTCCTGTGGCCCATGGCACAGACAAACCATCCCTCATTGAATGTGGAACAAAAGCAGGCCATTGCCTACATGCAGGGGATCGTCCTCAAGAAGTCCGGCAATACCACCGAGGCACTCGACGTGTGGCGAGCCGGTCTGGAGTGGGCGCCCCGTTCCAAGGAAGCCGAAACCATCCAGCGTGAAATCAAGAAGGCAGGCGGCAAGAAGTGACCGGCATGAAGATCCTGCACATTATCACCCGGCTCATTCTGGGAGGCGCCCAACAAAACACGGTCATGTGCTGCGCCGCCCAAGCCCGTGCAGGTCACCAGGTAGCACTGGCTTTTGGACCGATTTACGGTCCTGAGGGCTCGCTCCTGCCGGAGGCACAAAAGGCCGGGGTGGACATTCACGAAGTTGCGGCCATGCGGCGTGCCATACTGCCCGGCCACGACTGGTTCACCTATCGCGCCTTGCGCGACCTCATCCGGAAATTAGAGCCGGAAGTCGTCCATACCCATTCAAGCAAAGCGGGGATCGTGGGACGCGCCGCCGCATGGGCCGAACATGTCCCCGCGGTTGTGCATACGATCCATGGTCTCCCGTTCCATGACCGGCAGCCGCGTTTTGTCTATTGGTCCTATGTATTGATTGAACGCTGGGCAGCCCGTCGATGCCATAAACTCATTGGCATCACCGATGCCATGTGCTCCATATTTCTGAAGCATGGGATTGGGATTCCAGGACAATTCGAAGTCGTTCCCAGCGGGGTTGACATCGCCGATTTCAACGTGCCTCCTGGCGCGCGTGAGAGCACGCGACGGCAGTTGGGCATTCCGTTGGATGCACCCGTGGTCGGCATCCTTGCCCGGCTGGATCCTTTAAAAGGCCAGTCGGACCTGATTGAAATACTCCCCGAGCTGGCGGCAAAGCATCCGGGGCTCAAGCTCCTGATCGTTGGGGATGGCTGGAATCGCTCGCAATTGGAGGTGCAGGTTGCACAACAGGGCATGCGCGATCAGGTCATTTTCACCGGGCTGGTCCCGCCAGGGCGCGTGCCATTGATGCTGGCTGCCATGGATGTCAACACCCTCCCCTCCTACCAGGAGGGCCAGGCACGCACCCTTGTCCAGGCCCTTCTGTGCGGCTGCGGCATTGTGGGGTATGCGGTGGGTGGCATTCCCGAGGTATGCATTCATGGTGAAACCGGGCGTTTGGCACCCATGGGCGACAAAGCTGGGCTGGCGCGGGAAATCAACAACCTTCTCTCCGACCCCGTTGAGCGACGCCGCCTGGCCGCTCAGGGTGAAAAACTGGCCCGAGAGCGTTTTGACAGCCGCATCATGATCCAGCGTTTGGAAAAGATCTACGCGACCACACTTGCAGCTTCAAAACGCGGGGCGTCAGCGGGAAATGAATCCTAAGAAGGGGATGCATTTGCAGGACCCTGCACCTTTTTTCTCTGCTTATTATGGAAATAGCGCATTTGGAGCATCTCAACAACCAGCGCGAACCCCATGGGCAGGTAAATATATGTCTTGGGCACATGTGCCCCCATGCCTTCCATAAAGATGGTCACACCTATGGTCACCAAAAATGAAAGCGCCAATATCTTCAGCGAAGGATTGCGCAAAATAAACTCCCCGATCGGGCCGGCATAGGCCAAAATACACAGAAAGGACAGGGTCACCGCACTCACAATGATCCAGAAATCCCGGGTCAATCCCACCGCTGTAATGACCGAGTCCACCGAGAACACCATGTCCAGCAAGACAATCTGGAGGATGGCGTTACGAAACGAGGCGGAAATATTGTGTTGGTTTGCACGTTCCTCCTCCTTCAATTCCACGACATGATGGATTTCAGTCACTGCCTTATACAACAAGAATAACCCACCGGCGAGCAGGATGAGGTCCCTCACACTATAATGCGACACCACTGGTTCTGTAAGTTGGGCCAGCCAAAGCACAACAGCCAAAGCCATGATGCGGCCGCCCAGCGCAAGGGTAAGCCCCATGATGCGCGCTTTTTTTCGCATGTGCTCCGGCAGCCTGGACACCAGGATGGCAATCACCAGCACGTTGTCCACCCCCAGGACCAGCTCCAGACCCAGCAACAGGAAGAGCACGCCCAGGGCATCCGCATTTATAATCGATGCAAACATGGAAATAACTGTATATGAGCATGGTCCAGTCTGAAACTCCAAACAAACCATTGCTTT
>CAZIDG010000007.1:79627-89411 GCA_964538065.1 uncultured Verrucomicrobiota bacterium | reverse complement strand
TCGGCTTGCATCAATATGCTGGTGTTTTACTTATAGGGTATGTTATCACTCTTCGCGAGGTGAGGCCATTGGGCGACGCGTCGATGGCTGCCATGCACCGAATGAGTGCAGCGGGTAACTTGTGCAGGTGTGCGGGTGACAATTCGAATGGTTTCTTTTGCAAATATGGGCGGTCTAAATGAGTAAACATCAGAATTCCATTTCAACTCCGACAGGGAAGGTTTCTCAACGCGGACAAAAGGCGGACGGCGTGAGGCCCATCGACATCATTCATCGCACGGACATGGTGGCGACGGTCCTGCAGGATATCAAGACGCGCATCCTTGCCGGCCAGTTTGGGGAGGATGGTGTTTTGCCTTCAGAGGGTGATCTTGCCCGGTCTTACGGGGTATCCCGTACGGTGATTCGCGAAGCCATGCGGGGTTTGCGCGGGCAGGGGTTGGTGGAAGTTTCCCAAGGCCGTGCGCCCCGGGTGAAACCGGTGGATCCGCAAACGGTCGTCAGCAGCCTCACGACGCTTCTCCGAAGGGGCGGCGGCACACTCCTGCATCTGCTCGAAGTCCGGCGTCCGTTGGAATCGGAGATGGTGGCTTTGGCGGCCGAGCGGGCGCAACCTGAGGACATCGCCCGATTGGAGGAAACGATTGTCGAATTGGGCCGGGCGTCCACGCTCGAAAAGAAGATCCAGATAGACGGTCGTTTTCACCGCATCCTTGCCGAAATAGCGAGGAATCCGATTTTCGGTCTTCTGATGGACACGGTTTCGGGGTTGCTGCATGAATCGAGGGTGCGCACGATTTCCCATTCCGGCACGGATATCGTGATTCGTCATCACACGAAAATCCTCGATGCCGTCCGGCGCCACAATGTGGAGGGGGCCCGAAAAGCGATGATGGAGCATCTGGCCATGGCGCAAAAAGATCTGGAGGAGGAGATGGCCGCCTCGGGCAGGTAATCCGATGGGACCATGGTGTTATGTAAAGGCGAACGATGAATCCCATGTCCAAAATAGTTGATTTATCTCACCCGTTGGAAGATGGACAGTTGAATTTTACGTTGGACCCCAAGATCAGCGTGTCCGCATTCCACACCGTTGCCAAGATGGGTTACAACATGACCCAGCTCAGCCTGGCCACCCATCAAGGCACGCATGTCGATGCCCCCTACCATTTTTGGGAGGATGGCGCGACCATCGACATGCTGGACTTGGGGCGTTTTTATGGGGAGGCGGCGTTCATCGACTTTGCACCGAACGGCGCCCTTGCTGCTCAAACGCCGCTTACCGTTGAAATGTTCCTGACCCATGAGACGCTGTTTCAACCTGGGAAGCGCATATTTTACCGCACGGGATGGGATCGCATGTTCGGGAAGGCAGAGTATTTTACCCAGTTCCCCACGTTGACATTGGAAGCGGCCCGATGGATTGCCTCCAGAAAGATTGCCATGCTGGGGATGGATACACCGACTCCCAGCGCCGACTGGCTGGAATGTCATCGAATCCTTTTGGCCAGGGGAACCGAGATCGTGCTTGTGGAAGGGTTGAAGGGGCTGGAGCAACTGTCCTCTCGATTCATCTTTATTGGCTTTCCCCTCAATATCAAAGGGCGGGATGGATCTCCCATTCGCGCGGTTGGGATTGTACACTAAATATGAAACATTAAAACAAACAGGGCATGGAACACACTCCAACATTTCAAGACTTGGAAGGCCAGGCCGCCATCGTCACCGGCGGATCAACGGGGATAGGGCGGGCCATTGTGGAGGCGTTGTGCGCCAATGGCGTATCGGTCACCTTCAGCGGAATCAGCGAGGGGGGCCTGAAGACCGAAAAGGAGCTGCTCGAAAAAGGATGCCCTGTGCAATTTGTGCAGGGCGACATGGCGCAGGAGGAGTTCTGCCGGCAGTTGGTCCAGACCACGCTTGCACGCTGGGGAAAAGTGAACATTTTGGTGAACAATGCCTTCTCCTTCATTGCCAAGGGGGCGGAGGCCACCCGCGAGGATTGGTTGCGCGCGATGACGGTGGGTCCGATTGCGTATGCCACGATGGCTCGCCTTGTGATGGCCACCATGAAGGCGAACGGCGGCGGGGCCATTGTGAACCTGTCGAGCATTTCAGCGCACATCGCCCAGCCCAATCGATGGACGTATAACGGCGCCAAGGGGGCGGTGAACCAACTGACCCGTTGCATGGCGATGGATCTGGCGCCTTACAACATCCGGGTCAACACCGTGAGCCCAGGGTGGATTTGGACGCGCGAAGTCGATAAGGCGGCCAAGGGCGGTCGGGAACAGTGGGAGCCTGTCTGGGGTAAGTTCCACATGCTTCGACGATTGGGGACGGTGGAGGAAGTGGCCGCGCCTGTCGTGTTCCTGTGCAGCAAAGCGGCCAGCTTCATCACCGCCACCGAACTGATGGTCGATGGCGGTTACCACGGCATGGGCCCGGAAGGCTTGGGCGAGGATTCCAAATACGCCGGTTCGATCTGATCCCGCTTTCGTTAAAGTCCCCGGAGCCTGTAAAACATGTTGTCTTGGTTACAGTTAACCACCACCGCGCTCGAGTAAGTGTTGGAATAATCGGACCAATTCGTCCCTTGCGGCAAACCGGCAGCAGCTTGAAGGATGTCGTTGGCGCTGGCCCAGGACAGGGTTAATTGGTTGGCGCTCCGGCGGTAGATCAATGCGGTGGTTTTGCGCCAGGGTGTCCGGAAGGAATACGTTCCCGAGGTGACACGCAACACGGCGCAGCCGGACTCCACTCCCTGCAAGGTGATCCCTTCGACCTGCTTGATATCCCTGCCTCCCTCGGTAATGGATCCCGCCGCGATGGTCGGCAGATGGATCGTGGCCGAGGTGTTGGGCGGCACGGTGACATTGAGGACAAACGCATCGTTTTCAATCTTCCATTCGCTGATGATGCGGCCGCGAATCGAATCGTAGGATGCCCGGGCCCAGGTTAAATCGCCGCCAGGGCGTGGCGCGATGATGAATTGCTGGTAACCGGGCGCCGAGTCGTCTGGATTGATGCCTGCGATGTTGCGCCACACCCATTCGCCAATGGCGCCAAAGGCCCAGTGATTAAAGGAGTTCATGCCGGCATCCTGAAACCCGCGCCCTTTGACATAGCCATCCCAGCGTTCCCAGATGGTGGTGGCCCCGTTCTCGATCATCATGCCCCAGGAGGGAAAGTCCCGGAGGCTGAGGATGCGATAAGCTTCGTCCTGATAACCGCAACGAGTCAGTTCGAGCATGAAACGATGGCTGGTCTGAATGCCGGTGGACAGGTGGCCGTTGTATTTTTTCAGGCCGGCCAGCATATATTGCGCCGCCTTGGGGCGAAGGCTGGCCGGTAACAGGTTGAAGTGCAGCGCGAGCGCGTAACCGGCCTGGGTGTCCCCATACACATGGCCATCGGCGGTAACGAACTTTCTGTTGAAGGCAGCCTTGATCTGGGCGAACAGGGTCTCATACGTGGTGGCATCCTGGGTCTGCCCGAGGACGCGCGCCATTTTGGCCACGATTTCCGTGGAATGGGCAAAGAAGGCTGTGGCAAACACCTCCTGAGGCACTGCGCCCCCGGTTGTTGGCCAACCAGTCTGGATCAGGGTGTCCCCATTGAGCCAATCGTTGTAATCGTTGTTTCTGCCGTTGGACCAGATCAGGTTTGGATTCAGCTTGCGCACATATTCGACCCAACGCTTGGCGGAGCTGAAATGCTCGGCGAGCAACCGGTCATCCGCGTAGTTCTGATACATCCGCCAGGGGACGACCGTGCCGGCATCCCCCCAGGCCGGAACGCCTGAGAAGCTCACGTTGGGATCGCCCGGGTGGGGGGCGAAATCAGGATAACGCCCATCGCTGGCCTGGTCGTCCCGGATGTCCCGAACCCATTTGCTGAAGAAGGCGGCCATGTCCATGTTGAAAATGGCGGTTTGGGAAAAGGCCTGGATGTCACCCATCCAGCCGAAGCGCTCGTCCCGTTGGGGACAATCGTTGGGGCTGCTCATCAGGTTGGCGCGCTGAGTCCAATAGATGTTGCGCATGAGCTGGTTGATCATGGCGTCGGAACATTCGAACTGGCTTCTGTCCGGCGCCGAGGAATAAAACACGCGGCCAATGATCGAATCGACCGTGGGCGCCGCCTTCAGCCCGGTCAATTCCACATAACGAAAGCCGTGATAGGTGAAGTGCGGTTCAAAAACCTCAACATCGGCTCCTTTGAAGGTGTAGCGATCGATTTGCGGTGCTCCGCGCAGGTTGGCCGTGTAGAGCGAGCCGTCGCTGTTAAGCATTTCTCCATGCCGGATTCTCACGGTGGTTCCCGTCGCATCCTTCAGGTTCAGGCGGCACCAACCCACCATGTTTTGTCCGAAATCGAAGATATAGGTTCCGGTTGAGGGGGTGGTCATCTTGACGGGTTTGAGTTCTTCCATGACGCGAATGGGCTCGTTGCGCTGCCAGACCAACTGGGCGCTTCCCAAGTCGAAGGCCTGGGCGGCGCTCCAGGAGGCATCGTCGAACTCCGCCGCATCCCATCCGGCTTGTTCCTTGCGCGCATCATACTCCTCGCCATCGTAAATGCCGGAGGCTCGTATGGGGCCATGGATGGTGGTGCGCCAGGAGGGATCGCTCAGAACGGTGTATGTTTGACCGTTGGTCAGCTCGATCTCGACCTGGCATAGAAACCGTGGATACGAACCGTAGGCATTGAACCCGACGGCCATCAAGCGGCCGGCATACCATCCTTCTCCGAGCATGGCGCCCATCGCATTGGCGCCTTCTTTCAACAGGCTGGTGACATCGAAAACCTGATATTGGATTCGTTTCCGGTAATTCGTCCATTCGGGGGCCAGAATGCCATCTCCAACCCGATGGCCATTGATGCGGAACTCATACAACCCCAGACCAGTGACATAGGCGGTGGCCTGCTTGACGCTGGCATTCAGTGAAAAGGATTTGCGCGCCATTGTGGCCGGCAGGGCGGATTGGACGGCTCCTGGCGGCACGGCTTTCAATACGCCATCGACCAAGTTGACTTTGGCCCATGGGCCGGTCTCTATCGTGTCCAGGGCCGTGACCGTCCTGCCCAAGGCCAGATTCTGTCCTGATGAGAGAACCTGCATTTCGGCGAGCGCCAGGGCATAGTTGCTGCCGTCGCGACGGGCCAGTTTGGTCACCGTCAAGCGAACATACCGGGCGGACAGGGCATTAAAGGCATAGGAGGGGGCGTTGGTGCCGGGATTCACCTCGTTGGCCTGGGTTCGATCCACCACCAATTGCGCATCCGAGTAATCCGGTTTTGAAGCCGCCTCGATTTTGAAGCGGACCGGGAAAAGAAAACCCGGGGTGTCGGGCTGCCAATCATAGGGCCTGGCAGGAAACAACCGCACGGCATCGATGGATTGGGCCTGGCCCAGATCAATGGCCACCCATTTTTGGACACTCTCTGAAGCGGCAATCTGGCTGTGATATCCATTGAGCGGGCTCCGAGTCTGCCCGTTGGTAATGCTCTCCGGATCGGCAATCCATTTCGCCTGCCAATCGCCCGCCGCCAGGAGGCCTGCGGTCCAGGATCCCGGGGCGCTCCAGTCGGATGCCTGGTCGTCCTTGTCCCACAGGCGCACCTTCCAGAATGCAGGCGCGCGGGAACTGAGCGGTTTGCCCTGATAAACAACATGGAGGGTCCGGTTGGTCATCACCTTGCCGGAGTCCCAGAGATCGCCCTCGTTCCTGGCCAATATGTCGGCGGAACTGGCCACGAGCACCTGGTAGGCGGTTTGTGCCTGGCCGCGCAGCTCCGAGGACATGACCCAGCTTAGGCGAGGCTGGGCGACGTCCAGCCCCCGGGGGTTATCCCGGTATTCGCATCGCAATTCTCCCACGGAGACAACGGCCGCGTGGATGAAAAGCGATCCGACGGCCAGCAGGAGCACAAGAATGAGCTGAGGCAGCGATGGTTTAAACGGGAGGATATTCGGTCTCATACAACGGGAATCGATTCCATGGCTATGGAGGGACGGCGCATACATGTAGGATATGATACATATAGGGTGTCTCGCGTACAACATAAATCGCTTGTTTCACAAAAAATAGGTTCCCAGGAAGTCCCTCGCGATCCTTGTCTGGAACCGCCACCTTATAAAATACGGCGGCGAAGGCGAACGGGCGGTGGATGGCCAGGAGCGCAATTACAAATAACACCGAAAAAGCTTGAACTGCGTTCGTAAACCTATATGATATGTTAACAGAGTGACCCAAACAATAAACCGACATGCTATGAATCCATTCTGGAAATCCCCCCAGCAAAGGGCCTCGATTGAGGTTGTTTATCAAACGTGCCGCCGTTGGTGCGGCGTCCTGTCTTTAATGGCCGGTCTGGCTTCCACCCAGGCGCAGACGCCCGTGAACGACGGTCTTGCCTTGTGGTTGAAGGCTGATGCCGGAGTCTCCACCAACGCTTCCGGACAGGTGACGGCGTGGCTGGACCAAAGCGCGTCCCAGAATCATGCCGGCCCGCGGGCCGGGGGTTCTGAAGAGGAGCAGCCCCGCTGGGTGGGTGATGCTCTCAATGGCAAGCCCGTTGTCCGCTTCGATGGCGTAAGCAATGTGCTGGAGATTCCCAACAGCGCCAGTTTGCAGCCCCAATCCGACAGTTGGACCTGCTTTTTCGTGGCCAAGCGCCTGAATGCGTCCAAGGGGGATTGTCCGCAGATCATCGGCGCGCGGCCGTGGACGGCGGTTTATGACAAAGGATGGGCGATTGCCTACGACGCCAATGGATATTTGGGCAGCCATTTTGCGGATGACACCACCGGACATGATCTCAACGTTATCATGTCGGCGTCTGTGCTGTCACAAAACGACTTCCAGATGTGGCAGATTGAAGAGAACCGAAGCTCGGGAACCACGACATTTTATAAGAACGGTGACCTGGATGTTGTGCGCAATGCCACCATGCCGTCGGGTGTGGTGGACCAGCTTGAGTCCATTTACATCGGACGGGATGTGGGCGGCGCCGACTCGCGCCGGGCGAACATGGATTTGGCAGAGGTCCTCATCTACAATCGTGTCCTGCCCAAAGCGGAGCGTGAGGCGGTTGCGGTGTATCTGAGCGGCAAGTATGGATTCGGCTTTTCTCCGAACGATCCGCCCGTGGTGGGCTTGAACGTGCAAACCAATGGTGGCGGCCTGGTTGTTCCCACCACCATCACGCTGGTGGCGGAGGCCTCGGATGCGGATGACGGCGTGAAGAAGGTGGACTTCTTTGCGAACAACGCTCTGATTGCGACGGCCGGAACGCCGCCGTATTCCCTGCCCGTCAGTGTGGCTTCCACCGGTTCCGTTGCGTTCACGGCGGTTGTAACGGACACCCGGTCATGCGCGGTGACATCCGCGCCGGTCACCCTGGTTTTCACCGGATCCTATTCCACGCCGAATCTGGCCACCAAGGCCGGGCTCCAGTTGTGGCTCAAGGCCGATTCCGGGGTGACGGCTGACGAAACCGGCGTGGTGAGCAGTTGGGAGGACGCCAGTGGCAACGGCAACCATGCGGTCCAGAACAACGCAGGCGCAGGTTTTGAGCCTTTGAAAGTGGAAGCGTTGGAAAACGGCATGCCCGCCGTTCGTTTTGACGGCGTGGATGACTATTTGCAAATCCCATCGAGCGTGAGTTTGCAGCCGGGAACGGGCGATTGGACCGTTCTATTTGTCGCAAGGCGGGGCCTTTCCTCCGGAGGCGATTATCCCCAGATCATCGGATCAAGACCGTGGGCAGCCAACAAGGATCTGGGCTGGGCCATTTGTTTCAATAAAAACAACGGTCTGCTTGGCAGCCATTATGCCGATGGGACGGAGGGGCATGACGTGTCGGACACGCTCTCCAGTTCGCCGTTATCCACAGGGGCCTTTCAGGTATGGCAACTGGAGGAAAACAGGGCGCAGGGTTCAACCTCCTGGTATTTGGAGGGCAAAACCAACCGGACGCTCAAGACAACCATGCCCACGCTTGAGATCAACCAGGCAAACGACATTTACGTGGGCAGCGAGGTCGAAGGCAGCGACAATCGCCGCGCCAGCCTGGATTTGTCGGAAATGCTGGTTTACAACCGTATTCTGACTGCGGCTGAACGAGAAGAGGCGACCACTTATTTGCTCCACAAATATTCGGTGGCGCAGATATACTCCGCCAACATGGCGCCCGCGGCAGCCCTGAGCGTGCCCGGCAGTGAAAGCACTTACACCGCTCCGGCGGCGATCACCCTGAATGCAGAAGCCTCGGATTCCGACGGCCGGGTGGTTCGCGTGGATTTCTACAATGGCACGGCAATCCTGGGAACCGTCACCAACAGTCCATACAGCATCAAAACCGTGATCACTGCCCTGGGGAACCTGTCGCTCTCGGCGGTTGCCACAGACAACCTGGGATTGTCCACCACATCGGCTCCTGTGGTGATCAAGGTGATTGCCCCTGACATCCAACTCATGGGCAAGGTGGACTACAGCGACACCTTTACCACGAACACCATCCGCACGGATGGGTTGTACAACAACAATGCAAACGGGGCCTACAATGCGGAGGACAGCCATGGAAATGCCACCGCCACATGGGCGCCCATATCGAGATTCAGCTTCAATATTCCCGCAAGCTCCACGGATCCCGCGAAGCTTGCTGCGGCTCAGGGAAACGCGGGCGCCAGCACGGGATTCGCGCAGACCGATGGCGGCGATTTCAGCATACCCTATGGACTTCAGTCCAACTACGTGGTCCAGGTGGATGCCATCATGCCGACTGATCGTCTGGACATTTCAAGCCTTCCCTCGGCGGGAAGCGGCATCTCGGCTGCCAATAGCCTGACCATTTTCCTGCGGCGCGATTCCGTGGCGAATCACCCTGGGATCGGGCTTTATAACGGAGTGACCGAAACAGGTGTCACCAACTCCAGCGGCAACTTTGTGCGAATCGGTGTTGATGACAACAACTGGCATTCGTTTGCGGTTCATTTCGACCAGATCAACAGCCTCCTGCGTCTGTATGTGGATGGAGTGAAGGTCACCACCGTGCCACTGGCCACCTTTGCGGATGGAATCTACCAAAACTTCTCCAATGGTGCGGTGGGAGCGGGTGGAAGCGGCGGCGTATTCTGGCTTGATAATTTCAAGGTGGGAGCGCCTCCGCAGCTCATCGAGACGCTCGATTACAGCGACACCTTCAGCATCAGCGACAAGCGCGCGGATGGACTTTACAACGACAACAGCGGGGGCGGCTATGAGCTTGAAGACAGCCATGGAAATCCCGCGGCCACGTGGACGCCCTTGTCCAACTTTAGTTTCAACACACCGGCCACATCGACGGATCCAAGCAAGCTGGATGCGGCGACAGGCAATGTCGGATGCCTGGGCGGGCTGGGGCAAACGGATGGACGGGATTTCAGCTTCGCCTATGGACTCAGGTCCAACTATGTGGTGCAAGTGGACGCGATTCTGCCACTTGACCGGCTTGACATCACCTCTCTGCCTGCGGCGGGTGGTGGCATATTTGTGACCAACAGCCTGACGGTGTTTTTCCGGAGGGATTCGTATGCTGGAACGCCCAATACGGACTTCCCCGGGACGGGGCTGCCCGCGATGGGGCTTTACAACGGAAAGAAGGAAACCGCGGTGGTCGATGCGTCGGGCGGGCTAATCTTCACCGGGATCGACGACAACAACTGGCACAACATTGCGGTGCAGTTCGATCAGATACACAACCTTCTGCGCATCTATGTGGATCGAGTGCTGAAGGG
>CAZIDG010000007.1:77711-79527 GCA_964538065.1 uncultured Verrucomicrobiota bacterium | reverse complement strand
CTGGGACATGGACGGAGATTGTCGGCGCGGCCAGCCCCTATACGGCTCCCATTGGGGCTGGGCAGAAGTACTACCGCGTGCGCCGCTAGCACTGCCAAAAGAGGGGATGTCATTGGATTGACATCCGGATGACACGAGTTGCAGGAGGTGGGTGTGTTCAACACCCACCTCTTTGACCCCGGGAACGTTTTCTCAAAAAGTGCCTCTGATTCGAATATCCTCATGAATCCTACAACATCATTCATGGCCCGTATTTCCTCTGCATGCAGACCGGCTTCTCCAACCCGGGTCGTAAGGGGTTTTACACTGATAGAGCTGCTGGTTGTGATAGCGATTATCGCCATTCTTGCGGGCATGCTCCTGCCAGCCCTGAGCCATGCCAAGGCCAAGGCGGACAAGGCGCTGTGCCAAAGCAATATGCGACAGTGGGGCATCGCCCTGCAAATGTACGCCTCCGACAGTAACGACTATTTTCCGGACAATTCAGATGGTTATAATATCAGTTGGTTGGGGGTTACGATGGCCAACTTCTGGAAGAAATACCTGATCAAATCCAACGTATCCAAAACCGAAAAGAGCAAGTTCCATGTCGTTTTCTGTCCGACCGACAAGTGGCACCGGCTTGCCGACATGTGGCGCAATGATGATCCCAACGCGGATACCCAGCCAGTGTTGACGGGATATTTCTATTTGCCCGGTCGAAAGCTCTCCAGCGACTGGGATTATGACGCCAACGGGATCGCTGCCTGGCATACCCGAAAGAAAATGGGTGGCGAATATCGAAAAGCTCCCGTGCTGACAGATCGAATCCAGGCATCCGGCACGTGGTCCGTCCGGGCCGGCAAAGGAACCCTTTCCTGGATGACAACAGATCCTGAAACCAAACAGACCGTGCCATCGTCATGCCACCGGGGCGCAAGGAATGTTTCCCTCGGCGCGAGTTTCCTCTTTGAGGACGCGCATGTGGAGTGGAAAAAGTTTAACGAGGCAAGTCCCGCCCGAACCATCGATCTTGGCTCCAAAGGAGGAGATTGGCAGTGCTTCTACAAAATTCCCATCAACTGACATGAAACCTTTGGTTGCGTTAATCGACTGGGCGCAGTCCCCGTTGAGCGATTCACACTTGTCCATCGAACGTTCGGTCATTGGCGACGCGGCGGAGGTGCGCCGCTACCTTTGCCACAGCGACGCCGAATTCACGGACGAGATATGCGGTGCGCAGGCGTTGATTGTATGGCACAACACCCCCATCACATCGGCGGGCATCGGCCGCCTGACGAACTGTCGCGCCATTATTCGCAACGGGGTGGGATACGACAGTGTCGATATCGAGGCCTCCCGCGAGGCGGGGATTCCCCTTTGCAATGTGCCGGACTATGGCACCGAGGAGGTGGCTGACCACGCGATTGCCCTGGCCCTGGCCTTATGCCGCCAGTTGTTCGCTCTGGATCAGGAGGCCAAACGGCTGGGGTGGACCATTCAAGTGGAGCCGAAGCTGCGCCGGTTGAGGGAACTGAACTTTGGTATCGTGGGTCTGGGGCGGATCGGCACCGCCACGGCCTTGCGGGCGAAGGCGCTGGGTTTTCGAGTCTGTTTTTACGATCCTTTTTTGGCCAACGGTGCTGACAAGGCCATTGGGGTCAGGCGGGTTCGCACCCTTGATGAATTGCTGCAATCCACGGATGTGCTTTCCATTCACTGCCCCTTGAATAATGGCACACATCACATGATTGGGAAACGGGAGCTGGCCTTGATGAAACCCACGGCCTTCATTGTCAACACAGCGCGGGGTGGCATCATCCAGAAGTCGGCCGTT
>CAZIDG010000007.1:61269-77611 GCA_964538065.1 uncultured Verrucomicrobiota bacterium | reverse complement strand
CACGGCCTTCATTGTCAACACAGCGCGGGGTGGCATCATCCAGAAGTCGGCCGTTTTTGAGGCCCTGCGGGAACAACGCTTGGCGGGCGCGGGGCTGGACGTTGTGGAGGACGAGCCTTTGCAAACGCCTGCTGAGGCTGCCACGCCCAATCTCATTGTGACCTGTCATTCCGCGTTTTGCAGCATTGAGTCCAAGACGGAAATGCGCCAGACTTCAGCCCGCATTGCGCGAATGGCCGTGCTGGGCCAACCCCTGGAAAACGTCGTCAATGGGGTGGCGTCGTGTTCAGAAATAATGCCAGCCAGACTCAAGGCCTGACGCAGCGTGATCTTTAAAACAGCCTTTTTATGAAAGCCATCGGCATTCTTGTCGCCGGATTTTCGGCAATCGTGTTGGGTGTGACCGGCCTGGCCGATGGAGCGGGCTTGATCCCGACCCATCTGCGCTGCGAATACCGGACCGATCCTCTTGGAATCGACACGTTGCGTCCACGCCTGAGTTGGCGGCTGGAGTCGGAGCGTCGCGATGAAAAACAAACGGCCTACCAGGTTGTGGTCGCCAGCAGCCGGGAGAATTTGGATGCCGGACGATTCGATCTTTGGGACTCGGATCGCGTTCCGTCCGACCAATCGATCCAGGTCGAATACGCCGGAAAACCTTTGGCATCAGGGAAGAGGAGCTATTGGCAGGTCCGCGTTTGGGACAAGACCGGCCAGCCATCGGCCTGGAGCACCCCGGCGGTTTGGTCCATGGGATTGTTGAGCCCTGGGGATTGGAAGGGGCGCTGGATTGCCGCCACAGAGAAACTTTTCACGACCGCTACGAAGGGATCGCCAGGCTACCATGCTCTCGAGGCCAAATCGCCCGACGAGGTCAAGTGGGTGCAGGTTGACATGGGCGCCGAGCGTGCCATCGATTCCGTTCTTCTGTATCCGCCAGCTCCTTCTGGGTTTGAGAAGGTTCAAGGTTTTGGCTTTCCCGTGCGTTTTCGGCTCGATGCCTCCAATGATCCTGATTTCGGCCAGAGCCAGGCCATTGTGGACCAGACGCGGGAGGATTATCCCAACCCCGGCAATGAATTTCGTGCGTTTGCTGCGAACGGCATTCGAGCCCGGTATGTGCGCGTGACCGCCACGCGGCTTTGGAATCGTGGCAGCGGGCCTGAGCCGTTCTGCTTCGCCCTGGCCGAGATGGAGGTGATGTCGAAGGGAACCAACGTGGCCTTGGGAGCGTCCCCGCGGGCGAAGGACAGTGTCGAGGCTTCCGGATGGGGTTTGAAACGTTTGACGGATGGCGAACGGATTTCTGCCGCCGGTGTTGTCACCGCTGACCAGCCCGGAAACGCAGCCGTGCTTATGCGCAAGGAGATCAGGCTCGAAGGAAAGGTGGCCCGTGCCACGGCGTTTGTCTGTGGTTTGGGCTATTCCGAACTCGAGATGAATGGACGCAAAATAGGGGCTGACGTCCTCGATCCAGGATTCACCGACTTCAGCCGCCGTGTCCTGTATCGAACCTATGATGTGACGGATGCGATTCGATCCGGGGCGAATGCCCTGGGGGTCATGCTGGGCGGTGGCTGGTACAACCTGGCCACGCCGGACCTGTTCGCATTCGAGCGCGCCCCCTGGTCCGCCTCGCCACGGCTGTTGTTCCAATTGCACATTGTGTTTGCGGATGGCACGACACGCACCGTGGTTTCAGACGACTCCTGGAAGTGGTCCACAGGCGCGATCACTTTCAATTGCGTCCGAGGCGGCGAGACCATTGACGCCCGTGAAGACAAACCGGGCTGGAGCCTGGCGGGGTATGACGATACGGCCTGGCGTTCTGCTGTTGTTGTGGACCGGCCCGCCGGCCGGCTCGTTTCACAACAGCACCCTCCCATTCGAGCCACAGAGTCCATCCGTCCTGTCCAGCTCACGGAGCCGAAGCCTGGAGTGTATGTCTTTGACCTCGGCGTCAACATTGCCGGTTGGGCGCGAATTTCCACACGCGGGCCGCGCGGAACCCGGGTCACGCTCGAATCCAACGAACGGCTCAACCCGGATGGCACCGTGGACACTAGAAATCTTACAAGCCACACCTACGGCCGGTTCCAGACCGAGGAGTTCATTCTCAAGGGCGAAGGTGTTGAAACGTTCGAGCCTCGGTTTACCTATCACGGGTTTCGATATGTCCAGGTGACGGGTCTGGCCGAGAAACCGGCTTTGGACAGCCTGACCGGAAGGTGGGTGACCACCGATCCGGAGCCCGCCGGCCAGTTCGTCTGCTCCAATGAAAGGATCAACCTGGTCCAGAAGACGATCCTTCGCACCCTGCTTAACAACATGCACGGCATCCCAACCGATTGCCCTCAGCGGGAGAAGATGGGCTGGATGGACGACGGGTGCGTGTGCATGGAAATGGCCTTCTTTAACCTGGACACCCCGTTGTTCTACCGGAAGTGGTTTAACGACATGGTGGATGCCCAGGATCCCAACGGGCATGTGCCCGATTTTGTGCCAACGTCCGGCTGGGGGCGGTCAAAGTCCGATGGGTCGCCGGGTGACATGGCCGATCCCTGGTGGGGCGGGGCCATCGTCCTGGCGCCGTGGAAGCTTTATCAATACTATGGCGATACACGCGTCCTCCAGGAAGGTTACCCCGCCATGAAGGCCTATGTGGATTACCTGGCCTCCACCGCTCGCGATCATGCGATTCAGTGGGGCCTGGGCGATTGGCTCGATGAGAGCGCCGGTGGAGGAGGACGGCGTGTGCCTGTCGTTCAAACCTCAACCGCTGCCTACGCCTACTTCGCAGGGATCGTAAGCCGGACAGCATCGCTTTTGAATCAGAAGGCGGATGCTGAAAAATATGCCTCCCTGGCAAGCACCATTCGGGCGGCCTTCAACAAAAATTACCTGAACGCTGATTCCGGACTTTATGCGAAGGACAGCCAGACCGCACAGGCTCTGCCTCTTGCCCTGGGTTTGGTTCCTGAAGATAAGCGCGCGCTGGTTTTGAGCCAATTGGTCAACAACATTCGCGATCTTCGAAAGAACCATGTGAGCACTGGGATTGTCGGCACTTTGTATTTGTTCCATGCGCTTATGGAGCAGGGGCGCGATGATCTTGCCTGGTCGATGATGACCCAGGAGGATTATCCCGGATGGTTGCACATGATGAATCAAGGCGCCACGTCGATCTGGGAAGCGTGGAATGGCGATGCCTCGCGTAATCACCCCACGTTCGGCTGCGTTGGTTTCTGGTTTTACCAGGGCCTGGCAGGCATCCAGCCGGATGTTTCCGCACCCGGGTTCAAGAAGATCATTCTTCGCCCGGCGGTTGTGGGCGATCTCGCGTGGGTGAAGGCCCGCTATGATTCCATCCACGGCCCAATTCTCAGTGATTGGAAGCGTGAGGGGGGCCAATTCACGCTCAATCTCACGATTCCAGCCAACACAACCGCCACCGTGTTTGTGCCTGCGAAGGAGGCCGAGGCGGTCACCGAATCGGGCAAGCCTGCGAGCCAGGCGGAGGGAGTCAAGTTCGTTCGAATGGATGCCCATGCGGCGGTCTATGCCGTGGGTTCCGGCGCCTATCGGTTTCAGTCTCTATTAAAGACATCAGATTCAAAATAACGACGTAGACCAACACTCATGAAGCTGTAAGATCACTGCGCTGACTGATGATTTATTGAGTTGCCCATGAGACACACTGTCCGGAATATTCTTCCATTCATTGTCTGGCTGTTTGGGGTAATGGTTTATGTTCAGGCAAACGGCTCCGATATCGCACAGACCGACCCTCGTCAGCATGAAGGACTGCTGCAAGGAATGCCCAAAAATGCAGTGGCCCAGGCAGGCGCCGGCGAACATGATATCGCGTCCAGTTTGCAGGATTCGTTCATCTGGCTGAAGTCCGCACCCGTGGGACAACAGGTGTACGCTGCTTTTCGCAAACAGTTCGAACTGGCCGAAGTCCCACGCACTGGCGTCCTTCATCTGTTTGCCGACTCTCGATATATCCTGTGGATCAATGGACAGTATGTGGAAAGGGGACCAGGCCGTTTCGATCCCATCGCACCGGAATACGATATTCTGGATGTCACATCCCGATTGAGGCCGGGCATCAACATCATTGCGGTGTTGGTGCATCATTATCATGACGGCAGGGGCAGTAACGATTGGTCTTCCTTTAGCGGACGCATCATGCGGCACGCACCTGGTTTGACCGCAAGATTGGATATGACATTTAAAGGCGATCATGTCTCGACAATTCAAACCGACGAGACCTGGCGTGGCAGCACGCGGACGCGTTTTCTTCCCTCGCCGACAGACAGGTGGGAAAATACCTGGAGCAGCATCCCGGACCGGATTGATGCTCGTCGTGAAACGGGCGACTGGACATCAGTGGGAATTAATGATTCAGCTTGGGAACGGGCCGTATTCATCAGTGGCCGGCAGTGGGGATTGCTTCGGGCCCGCTCCATTCCTCGGCTTCGTGAGATCGCGGTTGAACCACTTTATTTGGCGGAGGCCACACCCAGGCCGCTGGCTGAAACTCTTCCAATTGCTTTGACGGCGGGCAGGCAGTTGGTCATCGATGTGGGCCGTTTTGTTCAGGCCTATACGGTGCTGGAGTTCGAGGCCGAAGAGGGAAGTCAGATTGAGACTGAACACGCTCAGCGTTTTTATCAAACCAATCATAAACCGGCCGAGTCCTATGGACGAGTGAACTGTTACACGGCCTGCGCCGGGGCTCAAAACTACATGAGTTGTGACACCTTCGGCTTCAAGTACCTTGTCATTCGCGTCAAGTCTGGCTCTGTGCGACTGCTAAATGTCAGAGTGGTCAGTCGGGTATATCCATTTGAAGTTGTAGGACGATTCAAGTGCAATGACGATCTTCTTAACCGGCTTTGGCAATACAGTGTGAACACGGTGCAAGCATGCAGCGAAGATGCCTGTGTTGACTGTGCCACACGGGAACGAACCGAATGGATGGCGGATGGCTATGTGCAGGCCTATCATGTTACCCAAGTGGCCCTGGCTGGTCCTGGTTCTAATGGCGGGCAGCGCATGGGGGATCCGAGGCTCTTGCGCCGACTGCTCCGGCATATTGGACAGAGCGCCCAGACGGATGGGCGGGTTAAGGCTCATCACCCCTCAGATCGATGGGACATCCATGGTTATATTGAAGATTATGCGTGCCTCTGGATCCAGGCCATCCGGGAATATACTGATCACACAGGTGATCTTGATTTGGCCCGGGAGCTCTGGCCGGCAGTGCAGGGACAATTAAACTGGTTCCTACAACACCGAACTGAGCGTGGGCTCATCCAAGCCCGAGACTTCGTTTATCCTGGCAGCAACCCGCTTTGCTATAAGATCTGCGAGGGAACGACGCTCAATGCTCATGTTGTGAAGGCATTTCAGGATGCAAGTCACCTGGCAGGCTGCATGGGCTTAAGCGAGCAGGACCGTGCCTATGCGACGAGCGCCCACGAGTTGCGGGATGCCTTGAATCGGTGTCTCTGGGATGATCATGCGGGTACGTACCTCGGCGGTTTACTCGATGGACAACCATATCCTCCCACGGTTCCGGCTGCGTTCATGACCCTGTACTTTGACATGGCGCCAACGGCGCGCCGTGACCGGGTCCAGAAATGGCTACTGGCGCATTATCAGGAACACACCGGATTGCCTTACTCCTACCAGTTTCTTTTGGAGGCTCTGCGCGGCATCGACACACCGGAAACGGATGCTCTGTTGCTGAATATCATCCGGCAGAAATGGACGGACATGGCCAACAGTGAAACGCATACCGTGTGGGAAGGATTCGCCCCGGGGGAAAACTGTCACGAATCCGGATCAATTCCTGCCTATATTCTTAGCGCCTGCGTTCTGGGTGTTAAACTCGATGGGCCCGTCACGAGGCGCCGATTGTGGATTGAGCCGCACCTGGGTGACTTGAAGGAGGCAGAAGGTACAGTGGCAACCGAATTGGGGCCAGCGCGTGTGAATTGGCGGTGCCTGGGACCGGATAAGGCATTGGAGTATGAAATCGAACTCCCCAATGAATGCCAGGCCACGCTGGCCTTGCCTTTTCATGGTGGACATCCTGCAGTGTTTCTCGATGGCCGGAGGTTGTCTGAATCGCAGATTCTGTTCCAGGGACGATATGCAATGATAACAGCGGGTCCGGGTTCTCATCAGGGCCGGTTAATAATGGATTCACCCGAAAAATAAAAGAACGGTTGAATAGGTGGAAAAGACCAGGTCAGTTGCTCACATAAACCAACGGTCCAGTTCATCCGGCTCGTTTCCAAAAGGGCTTCGCAGACGGCCTTCTTTTCTGGCACCTTCAGCTTGGGGCCAAAGGGTAGACATCAGATCCCATTCCTATCGGCAACGTAAATTCAGAAAACCGAACAGTGAAATGAATTACTTGCCCGAACGCTTCAGGGTCTTTTCCATGAAGCTATTCAGCGTATAAACTGGTCGATTTCTTTGACTTGCAATAAACAACGCTAAACTACGGCATGTATTCTATGGGCTGGTGACCCGGTAGAAACTTGAGACATTGGTCGACTTTGTATCAAGAAAAACCGCTGTTGTCGAGGTTGCCGAAAGGGTGCCTAGACAGGTCCATGCGGAATCGTTGATCTCTACTTTCCTGTAAACGGAATACATCGTACCGGGTTGTGCCTCCCAATTGAATTGAAGTTGTGATGCTTCGGTAAAAAACGGCAAACCAAGGCGAAGGGGTGTCGGTATGGGCAGGACATACACCTGCAGAGTTTTAATGGTGTACGTCCCAGCGTTCTGGGCAAACATCCAATCCAAATAATTACCGGATCGATTGCCTATGCCCAGGTCCGCATAACCGCCAACACCTCCCCAACGATTAAAGGCCAACAGAACCTGGCGAGCGTCATGGTTGTGTATTTGCATTGAACCGTAATTACCAATGGAGGGACTATCGCCCCAGTCATACGCGGCACTGCTGCCGTTAAGGACACCCGCCAAATTGGCAGGGCTGCAGTTCGAGGACCAAAACTCGATATTGCCACCCGATAAGTTGGTGCCTGAGATGATTCCTGCAACGCTGGACACAACATTCATGTTGGTGACGGACTGTTGAAAAAAGGCGCCACTCGTGGCTGTTGGTATGCCGATGAGATTCACGTCCTTTGTAAATGCGTCCATTGAGGCCCATAGAAAGTTGAGGGTGCCTGCACCTTGTTGCAGTTCCAGATAATACGCGATGCGGTTAAACCCGGTAACAGCGTTGCGATGATCGATGGTATATGAAACGTCATTCGTGAACATGGGCTTGTCCGGGATTTCCAGCGAATAAACGAGTCTATAATTGGCCGCCTCTGCAACGTTGGCGGTAGCCCCACGTGCCGCAAGTGACTTAAATACGATATCCGAATTTGCGATGATTTCCAATTCAGCGGTGGTTTGATCGTGAACCCCCGTTACACTCACAGTGTAGGTGGTAAAAGGCTGTTGTGGTGAGGTTGTAAGGGTTACCTCTCGTTTGGTTGCTGCATCCAGGACGGCATGAGTGACGGATACCCCGGCGCTTATTTTGAAATGTTCGGGTATGACCGATTCCTCGGCGATGGGTTTACTGAAGACGATGGTCACATTGGTCAATCCCGCCCAACCATACGCCCGCGAAAGAGCAGGGGGGGACTTGCTGCCAGCAGGGGTGAAAAGACTGTTGATGACCCCAAACCAGTTGGTGGCCATTTTGGCATACCCGAGAGCATTTGGGTGCAATTGGTCAGGAAAATCAGTAAGAGGCACAGCACTTCGAAGATCGTCAAAATAAACTTCCCGGCCCAAGGCACGCTGTCGAAGCACCAAAGAGGGTATATATGGATTGAATGTGTTCTGGATCTGGGTGTTTTGGGGTTCATTACGGACAAGCAAGTTGGCCACGATGATCTTGGCATAGGGACGATTGGTAGCCATTCTGGCAATGAGGTTCTCCAACCGGTTGATGGCGTGAGGGGTGTCGTAGTCCTGACCATAATCATTGGTGCCGATCAGCAGCAAAATGACATCGGGATCGCTCACTTTTTGGAAAACACCTTCAATGGTCGAGTCGATTTGGTCGATGCGCCAGCCGGAATGGCCCTCATGATCGGGGTCTGGAAGGCTGGTTGCGCCGTTGTCGGTGGCTGTGCCAACAAAATCGACGTTGTAGCCGGCATTGGTCATGAGACGGTAAAGAGGTGCGCGGTAACCTCCAGGTGCACCTGCCCCATAGGTAATCGAGTCACCCACAGGCATGACTCGAATGGGCGGAGCTGCCGCAGACACATGACACGCGGCCAAGCCGGAAACAGCCAGCCAAAGACTTAAGACCTTCCACATACAATCGAATTAGGATGTCCCATTAAGGGTTTTCTGTTTTTACCGCATCTAAAATGCAGGGGCCAGGCAACCGCGGATGTTCAAATTGAGCATTATTCAGATGAACTGGCACTGGCAACAATGTGCTGCCAACCGACATCAAATATTCGGTTGGCAGCCTTTCCATTCAGGAATGGTGTTGCCCCAGCGAATTAGGGAGTTCGAACCTGATAGAAGCTCGCCTTGTTGGTGGCCTGGGAATCGATAAGTGTTACTGTGCCTGATGTGGCGGTTGTTTCCGTAACCTTGGTCCATACGGGGGATCCAAGTTCGGGTGTCCGCCAGAGTGAATACGCGTTTCCAGATTGTGCTTCGCAGGTTACTTTGAATTTTCCTGCGGATTCGAAACCGCGACCAATGATGCCGAATGGCTTTTGATTGGAGAGCACGTAGACCTGCAGCGTCTTTACAACATAGGATGATGCATTGCCTGCAAAGGTCCAGTCTGGCTGGCCATTGGGATTGGTGCCCATGCCCAGATCGGCGATGGTGCCGTTTCCACCCCAATTGTTGAAACCGACCAAAACCTGGCTGGCTTCGGCATTATGAATCTGCATTGAACCATGCTGACCGGCTGTCATGCGATCACCCCAGTCGTACAAGGTGTCGCTGGCGTTGGGCACGAGGGCAGCGTTGGCCGCCTCGTAGTTAGATGGCCAGAACTCAAGATTGCCACCTTGAAGGTTGGTCCCGGTAACGACTCCTTCCAGACTGGTCGTCACGTTCATATTGGCGACCGGTTGTTGGTAGGTGGCTCCGCTGGATACGGTCGGAACGCCGATGCGTCTTGCATCGTTTGTGAAGGCATCCATGGATACCCACATATAATTGAGAGCTTTTCCGCTTTCCTGCAACTCGAGGTAATAGGCAATGCGGCTGAATGCAGTGATAGCGGAACTGCGATCCACGTCATAGACGATATTGGTCTTATAGTTGGGCGCATCCGGAATATTCAGCGAATAAACCAGTGTGTAATTTGCGGCTTCAGGCACATTGGCTTCCGCGCCACGTCCCGCGATCGATGATCTGAATTTAGCCGTGGAGTTTGCGGGGACCTGCAGATGTGCAGGAGACTGGTCGCGAACGCCATTGACTGTGACGGTGTATGTGGACAGGGGGTTCTGTGCAGTGGTGGTGAGGGTCACCAAAAGCCTTGTTGCCGAATCCAAATGGGCGTCCAGGACACTGACACCACCGTCAATGGCATAATGGGATATATTCGTGGCAGCATCCTCCAGAGGTGTGCTGAATGTGAGAACCACATTGGTCAGCCCTGTTTGACCGACAGCCTTAACGAGTGCTGGCGCTTTGGCTGTGGTGGGCATGGCGAAAACCTGGAGTTTCTTGATGGTGTAACTGGAGGCGTTTTGAGCGAAGGTCCAATCCGGATTCCCGGAAGGGTTGTTGCCAATGCCAAGATCACCAACACCACCTGTGCCACCCCAGCGATTAAAGGCGAAGAGTATTTGGCCTGCCTCGCCGTTGGCGATTTGCATGGAGCCATAGTTGCCACTGGTTCCGGCGGTGTCGCCCCAATCAAAGGCCGTCTCGCTGGCGTTGGGAACACCATTTGCATTGGGCTCAGTGTAATCGTATGGCCAGAACTCAACATTACCTCCAGCCAGGCCTGTGCCTGTTACAATTCCTTCAACACTGGAAGCCACGTCCATGTTCGACACAGGTTGCTGGAAGACGGCGCTGGTCGGAACTGTGGGAACACCGATTTGATTGATATCGGTCGTGAAAGCATCCATTGAAACCCAGAGGTACTGCATGGGGCCACTGGCAGGCTGGAGTTCCAGATAATATGCAATCCGAGTAAAGTCGGCAATGTAGTTTGCCAGGTTGATATCATATTCAAGGCCGCTGGCATAATTGGGTGTACTGGGAATATTCAATGAATAAACCAGGGAATAATTGGTGGCTCCCGGGACATTATAGAAGACACCGGGAACCGTGGATGAGGTGAAAACAATGGTCGAGTTTGGAGCAATAGGGGTATTGAATCCTGAACGTTCGAACACACCGTTGACGGTCACTGTGTATTGAGTCTTGGGCTGTTGAGGACTGGTCGTCAACGTGATAGTAGCTTTACCGATGGGATCAAGGGCAGCCCCCAGCACTGTGATGCCACTGTTGATGGCGTAGTGGCTTGCGTTGGTCGCGCTGTCATCGAGTGGTTTGCTGAACGTGAGCACGACGTTGGTCAGCCCACCATATCCGACGGCCTTCAAGATCGTGGGACGATTGGTGTCGTAAATGGGCACAACGTAAACTTGCAGTGTTTTAATCGAGTAGCTGGATGCGTTTGCGGCGAACGTCCAGTCAGGCTGGCCGGATGGATTGCTGCCAATCCCCACATCGGCGACTCCACCGTTGCCACCCCAGTTATTGAACGCGAACAATACCTGGCTTGCATCGGAATTGTGGATCTGCATTGAGCCGTATTGCCCGGCTGTCAGGCGATCGCCCCAGTCGTATTCGGTGTCACTTGCATTGGGCACCAGAGCTGAGTTTGCCGACTCATAATTCGATGGCCAGAATTCGATGTTGCCACCAGGAAGGCTTGTCCCAGCGACAACTCCTTCCACGCTCGAGGCCACATTCATGTTGGCCAGAGGCTGTTGAAAAGACGCACCCGTTGGAAGGACCGGCACTCCGATGGCGTTGATGTTATTGGTGAACGCATCCATCGATACCCATACATAATTCAAGGCCTCGTCTGGTCGCTGCAATTCGAGATAGTATGCGATCCGGCTGAATCCGGAAAAGTCGGCCCGATGATCCTCCGTATAGGTAATTCCTGTTTTATAATTGGGTGAATTGGGAATATCCAGGGAATACACCAGCTTGTAATTGGCCGCTTCAGGCACATTTACCGTGGCACCACGCCCGGCAACGGAAGACCTGAAGGTGGCAGTGGAGTTGGCCGCCACCTGCAGGTGCGAGGTGGTCTGGTCGCGAACACCATTCACAGTGATGATGTAGTCCTTTTGGGGCGTCTGTGCGGTGGTGGTAAGCTTCACTGCAAGTCGGTTGACGGGATCAAGGGTCGCGCTAAGGACGCTCACGCCACCGTTGAGGGAATAGTGAGAAACATTGGTTGCCGCATCCTCCAGCGCCTTGCTGAAATTGAGGATCACGTTGGTCAGGTTGATGGCGCTTGCCTTGATGAGCGTGGGAGCGTATTCGGTGACTGGAAGGGCGTAAACCTGAAGGGTTTTGACAGCATAACTGGAGGCGGTGCCGGCAAAGGTGTAATCCGGATTCCCACTCGGATTGTTGCCGATTCCGAGGTCCACGGTCCCAGAGTTGCCACCCCAGCGATTGAAGGCAAACAGAATCTGACTGGCCTCGCTGTTGGCTATTTGCATTGAACCATAGTTGCCGCCTGTTCCTGCGGTATCGCCCCAATCAAAGGCTGTGTCGCTGGCGTTGGGGACACCATTCGCATTTGGTTCGGAGTAGTTATATGGCCAGAACTCAACGTTGCCACCAGCCAGACCGGTGCCAGTAACAATCCCATTCACACTCGAGACCACATTCATGCTGGCCACCGGTTGTTGAAACACGGCACCACTGGCCACGGTAGGAACGCCGATTTGGTTGATATCTGTCGCAAAGGCGTCCATGGAGACCCAGATGTACTTCAGGGGGCCATCACTTTGTTGAAGCTCCAGATAGTACGCGACGCGGCTGAAATCATAAATATACTGGCTCAGGTCGATGTTATATTTGACCCCGCCGCTGTAGTCGGCGGCATTGGGTATGTCGAGCGAATATATCAGGGAGTAGTTGACAGACTCTGGCACATTGTTGCGGGCTCCACGATCGTCGCCAGGCGTTGCGGAGGCCGTAAACAACAGAACCGGAATGGTGAATAAGGTGAGGGACGATAATTTCATATAAAACTTCCCCAAGTCTCTAGGTGCTAGATTTTGTCTGAAAACTAACTCAACACCATTTCTTGTCGAGCATAAATGTCTCTTTTTTCACAAAAAAGATGTGAGAAGTGATATCGTGCATTTTCTCAGTTCTTTTCGACGTCTCCTGGAATGGTTTTCTCTTGATAACTCGGACCTCTGGGGGAGTACAAGTTTACGGTTGACGCCTTCAAGTTGCGACGTGTAGTTTCTAAAACGAAAGCCTGAAGCAGTGTGAAACTTGGAAGTGTTGCGCCCTCAAATTCATTCCAGGTCCATGCAGCTTTTGAGTTTGTGTAAATCAGTTTGTGGAAACCATATTGGAAAATATTGAATGTAGTCGGAAACATATCGAAAACCATCCCTATTATTACTTGATTCAATCTGTGAAAACAAAACTCATACCTGCTGTGCTTGGAATGACAGCGGTCAGTGCCATGTGCGCTGACTTTAATCCAATCCCCCTTGCACCTGAAAGCTACAACCAGGACATGATTGTAGAAAAGGACGCCCCTGCGGCCGTTGCTCCCAACGCCTATACATCAGCCTCGATGGACGGTGGGTCGGCCAATTCTGGGGACACTTGGAACGAACAGGGCTTCTTTGCTGAAGATACCACGGTCGGTCTGCCTCCTGCGGGCACGATAGTGTCTACCAACAATCACCAATTTGCCTTTGCACCATCCTACACCAGCAACAATGCAATCATGCTGGACGTGGGTACCTATACCACTGCGAACTGGACGTTAGCGACCCCAGCTCCATACGCAGCCCTGTCCTTCCTGACAAGTGGTGGAAACGGTGGGTGCGTCTTCGAGTTCACTGCACAGCATCAGGATGGTACAAATGAAAAAGGCCAGGCGGCATCCCCTGACTGGTTCAATGCCACCGTTGGCGTCACCTGGATCGCCAATGGCCGCGTCAATGCCCAGTCATTTTCTCTGGATAATCATAATTCGGCAAATCCGAGACTCTACGCCGTCGATGCTAACCTGTCTGGCTCCACCAGCCCGATTACCAACATTGTCATCCGCTACGTCAGTGGCAATTCCAGCGGCCATTCATGCATTATGGCCATTAGTGGTGCCGCAACTGCCGGTGGCGCATACACGCCAATCGTTGGAACGGGTTACAATGCCGACATTATTGTTGAGGCCACCGCAGTCCCTCCGGCCGCTTTGGCTTACGGATCCTCTGCAACGATGGATGGAGGAGCGGGCAACACTGGAAGCACATGGTTTGAGCAGGGATATTACGCGAAGAATACCTCCTATGGACTGCCTGCCCCCGCAGCGTCCATAACTGGTGAAGGGGCGCCGGATCACCATTTCACCATGCCCGCCAGTTACACTGAAAACAACGCGGTATTCCTTGATCCCACCTACGCCACAGCGACGATTACGCTGGCGACTCCGGCCGCTTATTCGGCCCTGGCGTTTCTGACGGGTGCCGGCAATGGTCCCGGCGTGATTGAAGCTGTGATTAACCACGAGAACGCTGTGACCGAAACCCACACCATCAGTTCGCTCGACTGGTTTAACAACTCGCCCATCATTTGGACGGCCAACGGACGTGTCGATGTGAGCGCTGGAACGTTTAATTATCTCGGAAGTGGCAATCCCCGGTTGTACAGCGCCGATATCATGCTCGATGATTCAACCAGCCCTGTGACATCGATTGATCTGACCTATACCAGCACCAGTGGCCGTGCGGCCATCTTCGCTCTCAGCGGTGCGACTGGTACCATCCTGCCGGTCATCACCAACCAGCCGGCTGCCATCGCTGTGAAGGAAGGAACCACAGTGCAATTCACTGTGGGCGTCCAAGGGACAGGAAATACATTCCAGTGGCAAAGCGGCAGAGGTACCAATTTTGCCGATCTCGTTGAAGGGAATGGCGTCTCTGGCACGAAAACAGCTTCTCTGACATTGGCTAATGTGACTCTCGCCAATTCGGGTCTGAATTATCGTGTGGTTGTGAGCAATACGGTTGGTTCTGTGAACAGCGCGGCGGCGACTCTCACCGTGTATTCGAGTGCTGCCAATCTGGCCACGCCAAGTGATGGCATCGCCATCTATAACGGTTCCACCCCTAGTGGCGAGTCTGTTGAGCATGCCATCGATGGATTAACGTCGAAATACCTTAATTTCGGTTTCAATGGCCCCTCCGCTCCCTTTGTGGGACCGGCAGGGCTGCTCTGGTCGCCTGCGGCAGGTCGTTGCGTTGTGACCGGTGTGCGCATCTTTGCCGCCAATGACTCGACGGAACGTGATCCCGCCAATTACATACTTGAAGGATCCACGGATGGCGGGGCGCACTTCACCATGATATCCTCCAACCTGATCACCATGCCCACAGGCCGAAATCAGGGTGGACTGGATATTGACTTCAATACACAGTTCTTTGCCGAAGATAACTTCGCCAACAGCAATGCCTACACCTATTACCGGTTCTCCATCACCAAGGTAAGAGACAATGCTGGTTCTCTCGCTATGCAGTTCGCCGAAGTTCAATTCCTTGGCACCGTTAGTTCCGTTCCGACTCCTTATTTCCTCACCCAACCGCAATCCGCCAGGGTCATGGATCACTCGAGTGTCTCGTTCTCGGCTACAGCCAGCGGCACGCCGGCGCCCGCCCTTTATTGGGCCCGCGGCACCAGTGGCGCTTATGCGCTGCTGAGCGATGGTGGCAGTATTTCGGGTTCCACCACGGAGACTCTCACAATCAACCCTGTCTCCTACAGTGATGTTGCGGACTATGTTTGTATTGCTTCCAATACGTACGGGATGGCAACGAGTGCGGTAGCCACCGTGACCATCATAAGCACAATGACAAACGTCATCCAGACCACTGATCTGGTAAGTGCCTTTGGTGACCAGTCCGTGAGTGCTTGGGACACGGCTACGAATGCTGCCAATGCCACCGATGGCAACTACACCAAGTATGTCAATGGTGGCAGTGGCTTCAGTGCCGGTGCAGGTTTCCCGCCGTTTGCCGGACCTGTCGGTTTGATCATCACTCCACAGGTGGACACGACCGCAACGCCGGCTGTAACCAACGCTACCAGGGTGCTTGGTTTGCGTATCTACACTGCTGATGCCAATACTGAGAGAGATCCTGCAGACTATGCACTGGAAGGCTCCAATGACGGTGGGGTGACTTTCACCCCCATTGCCTCTGGCGCACTTTCCCTGCCGACGCTGCGTAATGCCAGTGAAGCTGTTGCAGTTGATCCGGCAATGGGTGCATTCCAGGAGGTGTTCTTTAGCAATTACTCGAGCTACAAGACCTATCGTATTACCTTCAATCACACCAAGAACGACAGCACCGCTGCCTGCCTGCAATTCGCGGAAATACAGTTCCTCGGTACCACCGGTGAGGTTTCAGTGCCAGTGCTGACATGGAAACGTGCTGATGGCAAGCTGACCATCACATCGACAGTTGCAGGGGATCTCTATTCCACCACAAATCTGGTTTCAGGCTCATGGGTGAAGGAAGGAGCAATCTCCGGTTCGATGACAATCACCCCGAGCGCCACCGATCCCGTCAAATTCTATCGTGTTGGTGTTAACCAGTAATCGATAACGGGAGACAGAATTAATGCAAAAGAGGCCGGGCAATTGCCCGGCCTCTTCTTTTTGTGCACTCGGCAGGATGCACTGACTTGTTGGTTAAAGTCCAATGCAGGCCCGGCAAGGGGTACTGTTGGTCGAACATCAGGAGTCGCTAGACGCCGACGCTGAAGCCGGAGAAGTCAGTCGAGGTCATAGTAGGCCGCCTCAAAGGGCCAAAGGACCGAACGTTGAGACAGGGAACGGAAACCTCGTTCTCGGTGAGATCTGGAGCGCCAGAAAAGAATGGGGGCAGCCATCCTACTGGAGATCCGTACAGGCGTTTTCAGTCTTCATCGCTACCCCGAACCACATGCCATCAAGCCAGTTCTACTGCGCCGGCTTGTTCCAGACGCTGGATTTCAGCAGTTAAGCCCTGCCGGAATGTGGGATATT
>CAZIDG010000007.1:51046-61169 GCA_964538065.1 uncultured Verrucomicrobiota bacterium | reverse complement strand
GCTTGTTCCAGACGCTGGATTTCAGCAGTTAAGCCCTGCCGGAATGTGGGATATTTGAACGCATAGCCCAATTCCATCTTGAGTTTGCGATTTGAAATACGTTTGTTCGTGGATGTGCGCTGGCGGGTGGCGGCTTCCGCCTTGCTTTCACAAGGTGGCATGGGCTTCCCCAATGTCTCAGAAAGCCAGCGGAACATATGTAGTTGAGTAACCGGTTCGTCATCCACGGCGTTGAAGATTTCACCCGATCGTCCCGCTTGAAGGGTTCGGATAATGATTTGGATCAAGTCATCCCGATGGATCATGTTCACATAACGCTCGCCCTTTTCTTCCATAACAGCCTTGTTTTGAAGATATTGCCGAAACCAATAACCGCGATCGGGACCGTAAATGCCTGCTACGCGCAGAATGACACTTGGGAACTTGCATTCCTTATATGCGTTAATAACAACTTGCTCCGTTTCCGCCAAAATCATTCCGGTGGGCGTGGTGGGTTGAGCAGGGCTGTCTTCTTTAATTAAAGATCCATCATTTTGACCGTAAACATCTGTGCTGCTGGTATATACATATTTCTTGATGCCACAGTCCTTTAGCCATGCGACAAGCTGCTGTGTTCCTTCAAGATATACTTCTTTGTAACGAGTGACGTCACTTGTGTTGGGGGCACAAGTATTAACCACCCAGTCAAAATCTCGAGGGAGGTTCCTAAGTTGGGATGCGTTGCAGATGTCGGCATGAATGGGTTTGACTCCGGAATACACAAGTGCGTCATCCTTGTCGACCGATCGCCTCAATCCATACACCTCGTGGCCTTTGACCACCAAGTCTGCCCCCAACGCTGTCCCTAGGTAACCACAACCAGCGATTAATACTTTCATAGTCGTACTTTACGAATAATTTACACTGAAAAACTTGGGGTGCCAATAACAACCATCGATTGGAAGCTATCGGCGAAAATCCGATTCCAAAATCGGATTTCGGCTTATTGCTGCCTACCCAATGATGCTGTACTTTAATGAAGATTGTGGTCATTGGGAAAGCAATGAGGGGACAGTCACACACCCGTGGTAGCGGGTTCCTGACATCATAGCTCATGTGACGTCGTTTTTACAGACGCCGACATGGAGATCCGCTACCACAATCAATTTATCAAGGGGATTCCGGGTGTATCAATGTCGGACGGTAACAGAGTGAGGCGTGTATGGCACGGCATTCAAAGCAGGTCAACATTGTCATTCATATTGGGGATGATCCAGAGGTGGTGGGACGCATTTTGGCGGTGGTGGTGAGCTGTAATATTCGAATCCTCGAGTGTCATTCTTTTCATGACCCCAGCGGCACTGTGGTGTGGCTGCGCACAGATAATGACATGCGGACGCGGGAGGGGTTGGTGGCTGCCGGCTATCTGGCGGAAAACCAAGGATGGGAAAGCAGTCGGCTGCACGAATGGCCCGTAGTATCGACTCAAAATATCTGAACCGGTGCAGATGATGGAACACCCGGTGCCGCCGGGGGGGATTGGCAGGTGATAGGTGGGGGGAAAGGGGGGGGCTCATCAGGAACAAAACAACCTATATCAAGATGAGCCCCATGTTTTTGAATGGCTGGATTCCGTTTCTGTCCAGGAAAGCACATTAACGCCGCATCAATAGTAATATTGGGCGGTAGGGTGTGAGGAAATAGGCTTGGTTTTGGCGAAATACGCCCTTTTACGGGGTGCGAATTTGTTTCGGAAATGGTTGTTCTGACAGTCAAAACCGTCAGCAAGCGAGGAGCTGTCACATTCATGCTAGATTATGGCATTATTGTTAAGGCGTCCAAGGCGGTAAACGGTAGTATCAACAACAATGCCCTGTAGTCGCCCCTTGGATTGGAACCTGGCTTGGTTCCGTGGTGAATGGGGTAGAGACCGGGCTTGATCATAAATGTGAAGAACCAAAAATGAAGACTCCAATTGGCTCAGTATTATTGCGTGGAGCGCTTATGACTGCTGCCACCATGTGGCAATGCAGCGCAGGCGAGCTCCTGTTTTCCGACAATTTTGACCAGGAGGGGCTGGATACCAGCAAATGGCGTGTAGACAGCATAGGCTTCGAGAGCGGTGTGGGTGATATTGCTCCTACCGTCACAGGCGGTATTCTGTCTTTCTACGGTAGCGACACCGCCGGGTGGTGGGGTGGGGCTGCCGTCGCCACCGTTCCTACCTTTTCTGCATCGGATGAGACCAACCTGGTGTTCACGGTAGACCGCCTGTTGGACTACAGCACGGGCACGGCCTCGAGAACCGCCGTTTGGATTACGGATGCCAGCCGTCAGAATTATGTTTTGTTTGCGGACATCCGTGGAGAAGGTAACTGGCACTATAACCGCAAAATTGGCCAGGATGGTGATAATCCGACAGGGTCGGGCACAGCCATTGGCGCCTTGAATGTGAGTCCTTACACTGATGGTGGCCTGCACCAGATGAAGGTGATTGCGAACGGCCGCACGGTAAGACTTTATGTGGACGAAGTGTTCGGAGCTGAGGTCGCATTTCCTTTTACCTCCGGCATCGTGTTTGAGGTGGGCGGGTATGCGCGTGCAGCCGTCAGCGACGGGGCAGACTGTCAGTTTGACAACGTTAGCATCAATACCGCCGAGACGGTCAGCTTCTCAACGAATGTTGCCAAGGTGAAGCTGGGCACAACGTCTTCCACTGTTAAGGTGAAGATACCTGTGGGCTTGAATGCCTCCCAGGCTGTGACTGTTCGGGTGGTTTCAAGCAATCCATCTGTGGCGGTTCCGGTGGGGGCCACAGGAGACACGCTGACCATGACCTTTGCAGCAGGTGCTTCCAATGTGAAGGATCTTGCGATCCAGGGCTTGGCCAATGGCGAGTCGGTCTTCTCTCTGCAAAACGACCTTGGTGTGCTGGTGGGAAGCGACCTGAACGTATCGGTTCCGCTCGGTGCTGGTGTGCAACTGACGGATGATTTTGCTGGCTCCAGCTATGACACCTCCAAGTGGGAGTTGAGCACTCGTGGGTTTGAAAGTGGTACCGGCGACATGACCGTCAAGACTGAGAATGGTCAGTTGGTCATGGAGGGCGGTCTCGCGGAACAGTACTGGGGTGGCATTTCCCTCAAGAGTACGAAGGAGTTTATGGCCTCCAAGGAAACGCGCCTGGTCGTTACGGTTGACCGCGTCAGCATGACGCAGACCGGAACCTCGGGCCGTTCTGGGGTCTATATCACCACGGCAGATCGTTCCAAGTTCGTGTCTGTCATGCATAATTATCCCGAGACCGGCTGGTGTGCAAATTACACCGATGTGGCCACGGGTGGTTCGTTGCCCATCGCTGCATTTAACAGCACGATGAACACCACTGGAAATCACCAGCTCAAGTTCATTGCCGATGGTTCAAACGTCGCGTTCTACCTGGATGGCGTTTATGGTGGCTCGTATGCGTTCCCGGTAAGTTCGGGTATTCACGTTGAAATCGGCACCTATGCCCGTGCCATGGGCGATACGGTGAAGGCCACGTTTGACAACGTTAAGGTTGAGACGGTCTATTCACCCATCACGGTGAATCCTGCAGCGGTCGTGATTGCGACCAATGAGTTCAATTCGGCTGTTACGGTCGTCGTTCCTGCCCTCCTGACCGAGGCGGCTCCGACCACCGTGACTGTCACCAGCCGCGATCCCGCCGTCGCTATTCCCGAAGGCGCAGTCAATGGTAGCTTGACCCTGACATATCCTGCTGGCACGGCCACCAATACGTTCAAAGTTCAGCCGGTCGGAGTGGGCCTGACGACCTTTGACGTCACCAATGTTGCGGGTGTGGAAGTGGCCAATGGTGTCAGCGTTTCCGTGGTTGAGCCAGTTTATGCCCTGGTGCAGGATGATTTCTCCGGCACACAAGTGGATTCCGCCAAGTGGCGTGTGGATAACGCCGGCCTTGAAGTGAGTGGATTAACCACCAACTCGTCGATCAGCATCAGCAATGGCATGGCCCGGCTGTATGTGGTTTCGGCCGGTTTGGGCGATGGAGCGGATGTGTGGTGGGGCGGTACTGCCTTGGCCACCAAGCAGACCTTCTCAGCTCGTCCAACGGCTCCGGTTTCCTTCGAAGTGGATCGAGTTGCCCACGTTGGCACAGGCGCTGCCCGCCGCTCCGCGGTGTTGATCACGGATCCGACCCGCTCGAAGTGGGTCATGTTCTCGGAGAATGACAACGAAGGCGGCTGGCAATACAATATTTCCGGCGAAAGTGTTCGCACGGCATACAATATTGCGGCCTTCGATGATGCCAAATACAACGACCACGGCAACCATCACATCAAGTTGATGGCCAACGGCACCACGGTGAAGATCTACCTCGACGATGTGTTTGGCGCTGAGGTTCCCTTCGCCAACAGCGATAACATCGTGTTTGAAATTGGCGCCTATGCGCGCACGAACCCCGACTCGCTCGTGGCAACTTTTGACAACGTGGTTGTCAAAGGCCCTGTGCCGAGCATTACGGTGGGACCTGCCTCGGTCACCCTCACTGCGGGAGCCGCCAATCCGGAGATCACAGTGACTGTGCCTCCGCAAATTCACCAAACCAATGCAGTCCAGGTCGTGGTGACCAGCGCCAATCCGGCGGTGGCCATTCCTCAGGGAGCCGTCAATGGTTCACTGACCCTTACCTTTGCTGCTGGTGCGGCGGATGTTCAGAAAGTTTCGGTGGTTCGCGTGGCCAAAGGCACGACGACACTGAGCTTTGCCTGTGCCCAGGACACCATCACTCCAAACTCTGTGAGTGTACTGAGCTATGCTGAGCCCATTGCGCTCTTCAGCGACGACTTCACCGGCGCTCCTGCTGCCGGCAAGTGGGCGACGAATGCCTTCGGGTTCGAGGCTCAATATGCCAGCGCTGCCGAAACCTCGGTGACGGCGGTCAGTGACATGATTGAGTTGTCTCTTACGGTTACCACCAACTATTGGCCCGGCGTCAAGATGACGATTGCTACGAACTTCCAGGCGGCAACAACTGATCCGTTGGTCTTCGAAGTGGATCGCGTTTCCCATGTTGGCAGTGGCACGGGTACTCGCTCGGGGGTCTATATCTTCGATGCAACAGGCACGAATTTCGTGCTCTTTGCCGATCTGACCGAAAACGGCATTGGCTGGTGCTATAATCGCGGCATTGGCCAGGCGGGGGATAATGCAACGGGTGGCGGCGCCAATATCCCGGCGTTCGATGATGCTGCCTTCAACGATGGTGGTCTCCATCGCATCAAGATGGTTGCCAACGGCTCGACAGTCGCCCTGTATGTGGACGACGTGTTTGGAACCGAAGTGGCCTTCCCATTCTCGCAAGGGATTCAGTTCGCCGTTTGCGTGCTGGGCCGTGCAGAAGGGGACAACATTGTTGCCGATTTCGACAATGTTGCCATCAGCGGATCCAAGATATCGCTGGAACCTGCGAAGTTGACCATTGCGCGGCAAGCTGATGGTCTGGCCATCACTTGGACAGGCACGGGCACGCTGCAGGAATCCACCTCTGTGACAGGAACCTGGAGTGATGTCAATGGTGCCAGCAGTCCTTATACTGTGACAAAGGCTAACGCGACCGGTACCAAGTTCTACCGCGTCATCCAGCACTAAGATCTGGGAACATGCCGCGGTTTTAACCGCGTCAAAGTAAGGCGCCAACCCACAAGGTTGGCGCCTTTGCCATTTGCCCCAGACACGAAAACCTCCAAATTTGGGCCGTGTTTTATGTTGCGATAGCGCTTGATGCAATGCCTGCGGTGTGGTAGAAGGGAGGTATGTTAATGAGGAAAACAACCCCAAGGTTGGGGCGTTCGATGAAAGAGTTCCCCGTGCTTTCATTGGCAGCCCTGTTTGGGATTTTGTTTGTCCTGATAAATCCTCTTCGTGCGGATGTTCCCCAAGCATCTTCCGCAACCAATAAAATCCTGTTGAAATACAAGGAAACGACTCAATCCCTGATTTCCCTAGGAGTGGGCATCACTCCACAGACTGTGCCTTTCAAAAAGGAACCCGATATGGGGAAGGGGACAGGCAAGCTGGTGCGTGGTCTTTTGAGATTCGGTAACAGTGATGGCAATGGAATGCCGTTTATCTGGCTGCGTGATTCGCACACACTCATCCTTGATCTCAATCGCAACGAGGATTTGACCGATGATACCTCGAATAAATTCCAAGCATCGAGTCATTCCGATTTTTTTGCCGATTTTTCCAGCATTCATGTGCCTTTCTTGACGAGTCAGGGAGTATGTAGAATCCTGGCGGACTTGCGCTTTTACACCTTTGGAACGCAACCCACCTGTACCATGTCCGTTCGTTCATTTTGGGAGGGAAAGGCTGTACTGGGGGGACAGGATGCGCAGGTGGGGATCGTTTTACAGGAGTTGGACGGTAAGTTCTTGCTGGAGAAAAGCCAGATGGTGTTGCGACCCTGGGAGAAAAGAAGCGAGAATTTCAACGTCTCCATGGGATCCATGGATGGTTTCCCGTTCAGGAAAAAGCTCTTTCTCAATGGGCAGGCATATCAAGTGGATGTGGCTGCAGAATCGAAGAATGGTGAGTTTGTCCCGTCACTTCAATTTACGGGTCAGTCTGTTCCCTTGGGAGACCTGCTTATTACCGGGAAACATATTCAGCGCTTGGTATTGAGCGGTAGCTCCTGTCTTGTGATTCTTGACCGGCCAGCAGAGAGAGTGAAGGTGCCTGCTGGTGAATATACTGATCGCCCAGGAATCATCTTGGAACAGGGGGGAGTCAAGGCAATGACCGATATCAGCGGTGTAACATCGACCAAAGGGCTGACTGTGGCAACCACAGCGCCTGCCACCCTTGCGGTTGGCGGCCCACTGACCAATTCAATCCTAATTTCACGCCATGGACAGGTCCTGCGAATGGATTACCGCTTGATTGGGGCGGGAGGGGCAGCCTATCAACTGGCGAATCAGGATCGCTCCAAACCGCCCAAATATGCTGTGTATAAGGGTGATCGAGCCATTAATACAGGTACATTTGAGTTTGGATGAGGAGGCACCTGTTCGCACTCATGGCGAGTGCCCCTCACAGCCGCTGGTGACCTCAGGATCGTGGTTTCCTCTGATTTGGGAGGATTAGGCGCCACGGACGGCGCACCGGTTAATTACACATGGGTGCCTGTTGATGCACCACTTCTGCTGGTCCCATGGGCAGTGCTTTTAGGACTGCTGGTCTTGCGCCCCAACCGACGCGCATCGGCATGGCTCATTTGGCTGCCGTTGGGAATCATGATCGGTCTGGCCAGTGCACCGATCGAAAATCTCCCTGGAGGGGTAGATTTTCTACTGGATGATGTTGCTGCATATGCGGTTGGACTTGCAGGAGTCTGGTTGTTGGCCGGTTATCTGCGTCAGCGACACCGTTTCGTCACATTCCTCTGTGTCCTCGCAACGTTCATCGGATTTGGCATCCTCGCATTGGCCTCGAAACAAAGTCTGTCTTCGCTGAGTCCTGAGGTTATTCCTGCCTCCATTCTACTGGGCATGGGTACTTTGGCGAGTTCAGTGGCCCTCATCCTATCCGGTAAGATTTGCCGTGGCCAGTGGCGACCCTTTGCACTCTGTCTTTGGGTGCTGGTTTTACTGGCTGTTTCGTGGATGGTGATGGTGGCGCCTTTTTTTGCATTTGACGCCATCGTCCAAGGCGTAATGTTGCCATGGTTTTATGTGCTGGGATTCCTTTGCACTGCGGCCATCATCACCTTCGGGACGATGCTTCCGTTCCTGGTACTCTCTTTGGCAAGTCCGTTTTACCGAGAAAGATTGAAGTTGTTGATGCATATTGAACCAGCAGCACCACCGGTCCTGCCTGAGAACGGTGCCAAAGACAGATCTGCTGCAAACTAATTGCCCTGGAATTGGTTATGAAAATCTCAAATCTTTTTGTTCTGGTTGGACTCATCCTGGCCACTCCAGTTTGGGGACAAGCCGAGAAGTGGTTGGAATACCATACGGGGGACACGGAGTTGGGATACCGTCGCTTGGAGGTTTCCACTAACGCCCCCTCGGGAGTTGCCATGCCCAAACTTGACGGGCAAGCCTGGTACGCACGTTGGAAGACGCCGATGGATCCATCGGGAGGACGGTGGTTGTGTTTTAGCCGCACGCGCAAGTCTGGTCCCTGTGACCGTTTGTATATTGATGCCAATGGCAACGGACGGTTGGATGACAAGAAACCGATTTTGGCGCGTCTTGATGATTATAGTGGCTATTTTTCTGCAACACCGGTCGTTTTTAAAGGTGAAGACGGGCCGATTACGTACCACCTAACCCTTCGTTTTTATCAATATGATCCCAAGGAGGCTCCCCAGGTGCTGATGGCATCCTCAGGATGGTACGAAGGTGTGGTTGATTTTGATGGCGCCAAAAAACGCATCAAACTGGTGGATGGCAATGTGAATGGGGCGTTTAACGATCTGGGGCTGGATACCTACAGCAATGATCGCATTCGCATTGTGGGGGATAAAACGGGGGACCGTTTTTTGGGCCGCATGGTGGAGGTGGATGGTAAATTGTTCAACATTGAGGTCGCACGCGATGGAGCTTTTGTTAAGGTGCGCAAGGCAGAGAACGTTGTTCTGGGACCGATAAAGGTGCCGGAGAATATCGCGGAATTCAGCGCCTATGGGGAGAACGGCTACTTCATTCGAAAACCTCAAAACGGCGGATTTAATCTGCCCGTCGGCCAATATAGAATGGTGCGCTGGTTGATCAACCGGAAGGATGATAAGGGGGCTGCGTGGACCCTTTCAGGATACAACTTCCCCGATACCGCCCGTTTTGAGGTGGCTGCGGATAAGCCTGCCACGCTCCAAATCGGGGAGCCGGTAAAAGCTGAATTGTCAGCCGAGGAGCAAGGCAAACGTCAGATCGCCTTCAACCTCAAATTCGTGGGTCAGCAGAAGGAATCCGTCGATATTTTGGTCGGCGGGAACAGGCCGCGGGGGCCCAAGTTGATTCTGGCCAATGCAGATGGAACAACCGCATACACCAACACCTTCGAGTTTGGGTGAGGAGGCGTTTGTTCGCTCTCATGGCGGGAGCCCCAAAAGTCGCAGCGTCCGTTGATCGGTAAGGCCGAAGTGTTCAGTCCCTTCCAGGTGCTGAGCAACCCGCTGACACTCGACGCTAAGAAAAATTAACAACAAGAACATGAACATGATGCGGCGTTGCCTGCTTGTCGCCGCTACTGTGCTCATGGGTGTGGTATGCCATGCCCAGGGGCAGGAGCGTGCCGTAGATTCTCAAACCTCGACTTCCTCCACCAACGCCACCATCTGGTTTGGCAAGGTTACTGATGTCGCCGGGACTCCCGTTGTGGGTGCCTCAGTGGAATATTGGTGTTTTGCAAACGAGGGCGTTCCAGAATACGGACCGCAAATAGCTCAAAAAGTTGAAACAGGCGTCGATGGCAGCTTTCGGATTCAGGAAACTGCTCGCGATGGCTGGTTGCTGGCCAACAAATCAGGCCTCGCACCATCCTGGATCTACCTCAATAAAAGGATAAAGCGAGATCCGAACACGGAATTACGCTTGGTGTTGACGTCTCCTGGAACTGTGTCGGGCACGGTGGTGGATGAAGCAAAACAGCCCCTGGCTGATACAGAAGTCTGGGTCAGCCTAGCCTATCTCATAACTGAGACCAATGGCACCAAACAGTTTCAACATTTGACGGGCAAGCCTCTGCATGATCGTTTTGCCGCCCGCACCGATGTTGGCGGACGGTTCGCGATAAGCGGTTTTCCTACGAATGCCGTGGCCCAATTAGCGGCTCTACACCCCGGAAAAGTTATGAGCTCGATGAAGGATGAGGAGTCCTCGTGGAATCTGGAAAACGATGGCTATCGCGCTGGACAGGAGAATATACAACTGACCATGAAGCCCAGTGGAAACATTGAGGGCCGGGTTTTGACTGGCGATACTCAACAGCCTGTCTCCCAGGCCAGAATGTTGTTGTTGAACGTTCAAGGTGGGTACGCCATGCCCTTCGAGAATGAAATCACTCCATCAGGTCCTGACGGTGCGTTTCGGATCAATGATGTCCCGGAAGGTTCCTTTGAACTGCGCGCAGTCAT
>CAZIDG010000007.1:31368-50946 GCA_964538065.1 uncultured Verrucomicrobiota bacterium | reverse complement strand
GTGCGTTTCGGATCAATGATGTCCCGGAAGGTTCCTTTGAACTGCGCGCAGTCATCGGAAAACCCAACTCTACTGAGTGGGTGGCTGAGTCCGTGCCTGTGTCTGTGGAAGCAGGACAAACCACTCGGGATGTCAAGATCATCGCAATTCATGGCGGCGTTTTGGAGGTGATGACAGTAGCCAAATCCGATCGCAAACCAGTGTCCGATGTCAACGTCAGTGCCAATGGTGGTAAAAACAACGTGTCGATGGTGACGGACGCCACTGGGTTGGCACGACTGCGTTTGGTGCCCGGCGAATACTCTTTGTTATTCAATCATGAAAGCCGGCCTATGCAGCAGACCACTGTCCAGATCGAGAATGGCAAGACCAATCGCATTGAGATCGAAATGGCGGAAGCGGTGAAAATACGGGGTACAGTTCGGAAACCAGATGGTCAACCGGCACCAGGGCTTCCAATACGCTTGATTGGTGGAAATTACAGCCCCGATGTTTCCTATAAAACCGACACCAATGGGGTGTTTGAACTTTCATTGAATCCGAATGGGTATCGCCAGCAAGGCAACGAATCGATGTGTTTGTTTGTTCGGGATGCCGAAAACAATCTCGCCGTAGCACAGGAAGTTGACGAAGACACCGGGGCTTTGGATCTTAAACTTGTACCAGGGCTCACACTGGCTGGGCGAGTCGTCTCGGAGGAAAAATCGCTTACCAATATCAATGTGACGCTGGTTTTCTGGACGGGGCGCATGGGAATTTGGCTCAAGGACATGGTGCGCATTTTGCCTGAAGGCCGGTTCGAAATTCCGGCCCTGCCGCTTGGCAGAAAGTATGGCATCATTGTAAGAGCGCCGGGGTATGGCCAGAAACAGAACCACAATATCACCGAAACGGATACCTCACGGCTGGAACTTGACCCCATCGAACTGAGACCGGCCACGCTCAAACTGGCGGGCGTGGTGCTCAATCAAGACGAAAAACCTGTGGCGAAGGCGAATGTGCATCTTTACGGCAATGATCAACCTGATGGCAACGTGCAGACGGACCCTGAGGGGCGTTTTGCGTTCGATGCGGTTTGCGAGGGACGGATTCAGCTTTCAGCGAATAAAGGGAACATGCATGGCTCTGTAGGAGCTGAGGGGGGTGATACCAATGTGATTGTCCGGTTGGGACAGTCCTCCAACATGGGCGAACAGACCAAAGTTAACAAACTTCTGGGCACAGTTGTTGATGCAGCAGGAAAGCCTGTCGAAGGAGCTCAACTGGCTGTGTTTCCACCGCGCAACGAGGTGCGATGGTTCAAAACAGACACCAATGGCACCTTCAAGCTTAGTTGGTCGCTGGAACCCTGGCAGGGACAATCAGGGGCGATTCTGGTGGTTCGCGACATGGCCCATGAGGTTGGTGCCATTGAAGAGATCTCGGAGGATATCACGAATCTCAATGTTATTTTGAAACCGGCAGTGACGCTCACTGGAGTTGTGAAGGATCCGGCTGGCACCCCCTTGGCCGAGACCCAGATAGGCCTGCAACTTAAAGGGGGGAATAGCTATAATTGGTACGAGGAGAAGCGCATATCCACCAGCGCGGAGGGGCGCTACGAGATTAAGGGTGTGCCAGTGGGTGGAACGTTTATGGTGTGTGCCTCACGCAAAGGATATGGTGAAAGACAGCAGGAGGCAGTCACGGAGCCTGAAAATATGCACGTGGAATTGGAACCTGTTGTTCTCAAAGTGGTCGACCGCATTGTGGCGGGACAGGTCCTGGATGACAAAGAAAAGCCTGTATCCGGTGCAAATGTGTTTCTGAATGGCGATGGACAGCCAAGTGGCAGCGTGACGACAGACAGCAAGGGACATTTCCAATTCAAAGTCTGCGAAGGGCATGTTTCGCTCAATGCTAATTCTCAAAGTGGTTATGGACAGGCCACGGCCGAGGCTGGTGACACCAATATTGTGATTAATCTGAGATCTTATTCCAATCCATCAAGTGAGACACCCCGGCGGCAAACTCTCAAGGGGCAAAAACTTCCTGATATGAGCACGGTGCATCTTGGCCCCGAAGCCGCTCCTGATGGGAAGCCTGTGCTGGTTTGTCTGTTTGATGCTGGCCAACGGCCGTCCCGATATATCATGCGTCAGTTGAACGAACAGGCCGCTGCATTGCAGAGCAAAGGGATCTGCCTGGTGTGTGTTCAAGCAGTGGTGATCACAGATGATGTTTTCAACGAATGGAAAACCACCAGCCAGGTGAAGTTACCGATAGGGAGAGTGACCGAGGCATCCGACAGTACGAAATGGGCCACGAAGGCTTCGGCATTGCCATGGTTCATTCTCGCCAACGGTGCCCACCAGGTCGTTGAGGAAGGATTTGCATTTGAAGAATTGGAGGCCCAAATCCAAAAAGTTGCGAAATAGACAAGGGCCGTAATTCGGATTGAAATCCTTCGGCATATCTGTCCCAATAATCCCCGTGACGCGACTGGCCGGATATCAATGTATCATGCATCCTGCCCCCGGCAGGATGCCTCGGTTGGGAGGTGTGGGGCGACCTGGTGGCGCTCCTGGTCTTCAAAACCAGCGTGGGGCTCAACAAAGTCCCAGGTGGGTTCGATTCCCATCCACCTCCGCCAGTAATGTATTCCCTGTCGCGGGGTAGGGTGGCCATGACAAAACGCATACCCCAACCACCGGTGAATCCTGCTCTGCGGTCGCTGGAGCACCATGATTTCTGGCCTGGTCTGGCCGTGGCTGTGGCTGGACTTGCCTTGTTGTATTATGGCGCGCGGCACATGACCAGCGTCGATACTGTTGATGGGGAGGCCGCCTGGGAAACACAGATCATCAAGGCTTTTTCCACAAGCGGTTTGCAGTACGCCAACCGCCAGCCTGCACCACGGCCACCCAAATTGGACGGGGTGGCCAATCCGGCCGAAGTGTTGGACCGGTGGGCGCAAGAGCAGGCCAACAAGCAGCCTGCCGCGTGGAAGATCCGCGTTGATGTGGGAGCTAAGACCCCATGTCCGACTTGAATTAAATGATTTGAGGCCGCATGGCGCGGTCTGACACTTCTATATGGAATGTCCTGTTTCCAATGGCCAGCAACGGCAATCAACAGCACTTGGTCGTGCACTGGCACGGTGGCGCCCCTGGGTGCAAACCGGATTCCTTGCTGTGTGGCTGGCACCGTTGGGCCGATGGTTGCAGGGGATTCCCGGATGTGTGTTTCATTGCTATTCCTGTCCGCTGTCATCCTTTGCCTGTCCAGTGGGTGTGATGGCCAATTACGCGGCCATGTTGCCGCTGGTGGGCGAGGTTCCATATTTGCTGATTGGATTACTATTGGCTGTGGGGGCCATCTCCGGTTCTCTTGTTTGTGGCTGGGCGTGTCCCTTTGGATTTCTGCAGGACTTGCTAGGGAAAATCGTGCCGAACAAAATTCGTCTGCCGTCCTGGGTGGGATACACTCGTTACGCTGTGTTGGTCGGCCTGGTCCTGTTGCTGCCTGCCGCGTTGGGATACAAGGGAATTCCCTTTGAGGAACAAACCATATCCATCTGTCGTTTATGTCCCGCAGGCGCGATTGAGGCCGGCCTTCCCTATTCCGTGCAGAGCATGATGGCTGGCAACGGTTGGCTCATGAGCGGTTTGAAGAGCGCGATCGTGGTCATCTTCATAGGAGTGGCTCTGTTTATCCATCGACCCTGGTGCAGGATTTTCTGCCCACTGGGTGGATTGCTGGCCTTGTTTAACCGAATCAGCCTGTTTCATCTTCAGTTCAACCCCAAGGAATGCATCGAGTGCAACCTGTGCCGGAGTCGATGCTCGATGGGAGTGAAGGTGGATCAGAAAGTCAATGTTACAGGCTGTGTGCGGTGTCTGGAATGTACGACGTGTGGTGCCATCGAGCCTCGCCTTGCGCTGCCGGAAAAGGGCCCTGACATGCCGAAATCCTCCTCTACTTGAGGCGTTGGAGATTCTCCTGATAAAACATTTTGACCGGCGCGCCCCCCATCGCAATGGCACACCAGGCGGCTTCGTCCAATTCAGCCTGTGTAATGCCCAAATCCTTCGCTCTTCGATAGTGTGCATCAAAACAAGGTTGGCATCGGTTGCCAATGACAAGGCTGAACAAGATGAGTTCCTTCGTTTTTTCGTCCAGCATGCCGGGCGCCTGGACGGATCGCATCATGGCACCAAATGCCTTTTGCGTTTCAGCCGCTGTGCTTTGAGTGGTGTCGTTCTTGAAGATGTCGGCACAACAGTTCGAGTGATTGTCTGGGGAATCAGGAGGGGATGCTGGCATGGGATTGTTTTCCTTTGAAACTGAATTGGCATGGAACACGGGCTGGACGTTACTGCAGGAAGGAAGCACCGTGATCACACCAGCAGGTTCGGAGGTAATTCTGCCAATGACAAATGCACCGGCGCCACGGCGGATCAGATTGTCCCGGAGCGACTCCAGTCGTTCGGGAGGAATGGCAATGAGAAGCCCGCCAGAGGTCTGGGCATCATAGCCCAGGTTCACGGCTGATTCGTCAACGCCGGGCTCCACATGGACGTTGTCACCGACATATTCCCGGTTTCGTTCAATTGCACCAGGAATAATCCCCTGGAGGAGGGCATCCCGTGTCCCGGGAAACGAAGGTAGAGACTCGGCAAAAAGCAGGGCGCCATGCCGGCTCTGCCGCAACATCCGACGCAGGTGTGCGAAAAGGCCAAAACCAGTGACATCGGTGCATGCCGATGCCCCCGATTCCAGCATGGCGATTGCAGCTTCCTTATTTAAGGTGGCCATCGAAGTCTGGGCTGCCTGCTGGCCTTCTGGAAAATGACGACCGATCTGTCGGGCAAACGACAGAATTCCTGTACCAAGCGGTTTGGTCAAAACCAGTACATCTCCTTCGGAGGGGTGTTCCAGCGAGGCTGCTGATTTGGGATCGATCAAACCGGTAATGGCAAAGCCGAGTTTAATTTCGTCATCCTTGATGCTATGTCCCCCCACGAGGGAGACGCCAGCCTCGCGAAATGTCTCCATCGCGCCGGACAACATCTGAAAAATGACCTCGCCAGGCAATGTTTCCGAGGGAAAGGCTAGCACGCTCAAAGCTGTTCGGGGGGTGCCGCCCATGGCATAAATGTCCGAGAGACAGTTTGCGGCGCAAATGTGTCCAAAGAGCCGCGGATCATCCACGCATGGGGTAAACACGTCCACCGTTTGTACCAGATGCAAGCCATCCGAAATCCTGTAGATGGCCGCGTCATCGGCGGCAGCCAGACCGGAAATCACCGAGGCATCTTCAACAACCGGCAGCCTCGCCAGCACCGCATCGAGATCAGAGGGTGCAATTTTGGAGGCGCAGCCTGCGTTGTGAGTGTAATCCAGGAGTTTAACCTGTGATAATCCATCGGGATCGGGGCGTTCCCCCGCGCAAGGACAAAGATTATGTTCACGGAGCGTTGCACAAGGGCAGGGGCGGCGGGCATCGCAAATGCAATGGCCAAGAGCCTGGGAACGTTCCATAACCCGCCGCCTTTTGGCAAAATCGATTTTCATGTCAGATATTCGGAACAAGCATTTTTCTTGCTTCAACGCCCGGCGTTCGGTTGTTTCCAGAACGGACTGTAAATCGGATTTTATCCAGATGATCCACCAATGGAACTGCAAATTTACGGCTGACACCGAGGGCGTCGCGGAAATCCATGGTCGAAAAGGACGTGCCTTTTTTGAACAACTTGAGGGCGATATGCTTTGCGGCCTCCACGGCGTCGCGATGCATCCAGATTTTGTCATCCAGTTTAACCGTCACTCCTCGTTCTGCAAGGAGCCGCATGACGGCCGTGACGCGCTGAAGTGGTTCTCCCAGTACGACGGCCAACTCCTCCAGGACCGGAGGTTGCCACCCTGCCTGGAGCAGTCTGGAGGCAAGCCGGTCGCATAATTGTTGATCGCGATCAGGCAGACACGCGCTCCAGCCAGCCAGGGCCAGCAGTGGTCCGTTTCGTACAACAGATTTTGCCTGTAATAGCAAATCCATCGCTGCATCCAGACATTCGGGGTTCAAGACAAGACTCGATAGCAGTTCCTCGCGGCTGATGCCAGCATTTTGGGGGTGAGTGGCATGAAATGCCTTGACTGCAGCAAGGATTTTGTCGCTGTTATTATGGACAGAATCACGATCGATCCAGCCTCCACTGGCGGTGCGAATGATACGGCCCTCCTTCTGTAACCGGTCCAGCGTGGCGGCGATTTCATCGCTGCGGTTCCAGCATTGCTTTTGAAGCGAGGCCATGCTGACTGGTGCATCAGATTCGCGCACCATTTGCTCGCACCACCGCAAGGGATCGCCCACAGCGGCACGGCGGGACGCAAGCGTGTCCAGTGTCCACTGTTTTTTGCGGCGCAGGCGCGCATTGCTTAATCCAAGGATTTGTCCTCCGCCAATGGTCGTCATTCCGTTGACGCCAGAATCCGGAATGTTGGCGCGAACAACAAAGCGCTCACCCGGTGTTAGTGGCAACGGTGTCGCGAGGCGAAGCTGGACGAATTGTTTTTGCCCGCCCCTCATTTCGTCGAGTTCGAGCATGGCCAGGTTTGCTGCAACCGAAGCTGTGCCAACATGCAGCTGAACCTCCAGATAATCATCAATCTTCCCTGGAATCGCCTTCAGGATGCTTAATTCTGCTTCCGCCATTGTGACTGGCGTCCAGACCCCAGATTCCACCAGAGTCATGCCCCTTTTTATGGTCTGGTGATCCAATTCAGGGATGTTTAGTGCAACACACTCACCTGCTGAAGCCTCCGCGGAGTCGTTACCATAGACTTGCATGCGGCGCACATGACCGGACAGTCCTGCAGGCAGCAAATGGAGCTGTCCACCCACCTGAATGCGGCCATGGGTGGGTATGCCGGTTACCACGGTCCCGGCGCCGCGAATCGTAAAGGCATCCTCAACCCAAAGGCGAAAAAGTCCGTCGTTGGAGCGATCTCCACAGGCATCCACGACCTTATTCAAGGAATCATAGAAATAATCAAATCCCTCCCCGGTGATGTTGGACATGGGGCAGATGGGCGCGTTGGCCAGAAAGGTGTCCGACAATAATCTGCGCAAATCCTTGACTACAAAATTCCGACGGGCTGCATCGACAAGGTCGATTTTCGTCAAAGCCACTATGCCGTGGCGCAATCCCATCAGGGTGAGGATATGCAGGTGTTCATGGGTCTGGGGCATGATCCCGTCGTCGGCAGCCACAACGAAAATCACCACGTCGATGCCATGGGCACCGGCGACCATATTGCGGATAAAATCGACATGACCGGGAACATCGACGATACCCACGATGCGTTTATCCGCCATTTGGCAGGGGGCAAAACCGAGATCGATTGTGAGCCCACGTTGCTTTTCCTCGGCGAGCGTATCGGTTTCGCAGCCGGTGAGCAGCTTCACAAGGGCGCTCTTGCCATGATCCACATGGCCGGCTGTTCCGAGCATGATGTTGCGTCGAAGCTGATTCATATCGTGATACGACCGAAGGCCCCAGCAATAAGAGGTATTTGTACATCCGCGATGGTGCGCACATCCAACCGGACACAATCATCCTTGATCCGGCTGAAAATGCAGGCCTGATCCATTCTAAGCCGCCGAGCCAGTTCGGATGCACCTATCCCAGGGATGGCCACCGCCACTTCGTAACTTGGGATGGCCTCTGTCGGCAGCGAACCGCTTCCCAGGAAGGATTCACTTTCGCATATTTCTGTTTTTATCTTCGGATTGATCAAAGATAGGGAATGGGCCAAACGCTCTGCCCGCATTTTTAATTCGGACATCGGAATGCAGGCCATGGTCCAGGTTGGGTGATCACGCTTTAATCGATCGGGATCTCGAAACAACTGTAACGTGCGTTCCAGGGCCATCAGGCAAAATTTGTCAACTCTCATGGCACGCATGAGTGGATGCTTGCGCAGTTTGTCGATCAATGCCTTGCGACCGACGATGATGCCGCACTGTCCAGCGCCGATGAGTTTGTCGCCGCTGAATAGAACGACGTCAGCGCCTGCCTTGATGGATTCCCGCACGGTCGGTTCATGCGGCAAGCCAAACTGATTCAAGTCGATCAGGGCGCCGGCTCCCAGATCGTCGATCAAAACCAGATGGTGTGCATGAGCCAGTTCAGCGAGTTCAGGCAATGACACCTCGCTGGTGAAACCGACAACGCGATAATTACTTGGATGCGCCCTGAGAAAGGCGATTGTGTTCTCGGTGATGGCCTTTTGGTAGTCCTTCAAATGGGTGCGATTGGTGGCGCCGATTTCAACCAAGCGTGCCCCGCTTTGTGCCATGACATCGGGTAGCCGGAACGATCCGCCAATTTCGATGAGCTGTCCTCGTGAAACAATGACCTCCTTTTGGACTGCAAGCGCAGCGAGAACAAGCATTGTGGCGGCCGCATTGTTGTTGACCACGGTGGCTGCTTCGGCGCCAGTCAACTCTGTCAGCATGTATTCAATCAGCTCATCCCGTTCGACTCGTTCTCCTGATTCGCGATCCACCGCCAGTGTGCAATAGCCCTTGAGTTCTCCCATCATGGAGTCAATCACAGCAGAGGGAAGCACGGCGCGTCCCAGCCCAGTATGCAGGATGATGCCGGTGGCGTTGATGGCCTCCCGCACATGTGGTTCAGTGGCCTGCATCAGAAAAACACCAGCCTGATCCAGTATGGACATGCTGGATGTGGATTGATGGCCGTCCAAAACACGTTTTCTGACTTCCGCTACAGCACGACGCAGACATTCGGTCACCAATGTTTGCGGGTGTCTCCGAAGCCAGCATATCGCCGTCTCGGTTTTCAATAACTCGCTGACAGATGGCAAGGCACGCAATGATTCCTGTTTGACTTCTGTCATAGTGTTAAGCTTTGTGGTCTGGTTTACACGGTGTGATGGATAGACTGGCCCGTTTGTTGGTTGGGAATGTCGTCAGTGCCGGGATTTGGTTATTCATAGACCAGGGACTCTTTGATGCGCCACTCGAGCCGAAATGGCTGCTCCCAGGGCGCCGGTGAATTGCGGGTTGGGCACGACATGAACGGGACAAGATAATGCCTCCTCCAAAGCGCGGGCCATGTTGGGTTGGAGCGCAACGCCGCCTGTGAAATAAACCGGAGGAGCGACTGTGCGGCCCGCCAGCGCTGAAATGCGGGTGGCAATGGCGTTCTGGACTCCGGCAACCACGTCCGCCAGTGGCTTTCCCTCTGCCAGAAGTCCGATGATTTCTGTTTCAGCAAACACCACGCACATATTGCTGATGATCGCGGGATTTTTGCTGAGGAGGGCCAAATCGGATAATTCATCCCAGCTCCGGTTGAGCCGGGAGGCAACCATTTCCAAAAAGCGTCCTGTGCCTGCTGCGCACCGGTCGTTCATGGCAAAATCACGAACGCGCCCGTTTTCCTCAAGACAGATAACCTTGCTGTCCTGTCCGCCAATTTCGATGATGGTACGAGCATGGGGGGCCAGACTATAAACACCGCGCGCATGACAGGTGATTTCAGTGACCGTGCTGTCGGCAAAGCGAATGGCATTCCGTCCGTAGCCGGTGGCAATGACACCCGAGACCTGGGAACGATCCAATCCTGTCTCCAGCAGCAATTGCTCAAAAAGCTTTAACGCAAGCTGCTCCTGCTCGATGCCCTGGTCTGCCAGACCCGAGGCAAGGCACTGGGAGCAGGCGGAGTCAAACAACACCGCTTTAATGGAGCGTGATCCTGCATCTATGCCGGCAAAAATCATATCGTTCTTCTGGCTCGCGCAGTTTCCATAAGTGCCTGCAGGCGCGAACATAGTGTTGGTAGCATGGCATCAGAAACGGGGGGAAATTCAAGCTCGATTGTCGGAATACCGAGTTCCTGGCGCACAATGGTCTGAATGATTTCTCCTTCACGAGCGCAGTGGCTTGCACCAGGGATGCGCGAAACAATGACGGCTTCGGCATGTCCTTGCCGGCACTCGTTCACGATGCGCACGGCTCTGTCACTTGCCGGGCCAATCATTGGATCCGCCAGGGCTGTGTGGGCCAGGGCTTCCCATGGGGGCAGGTTTTCAGGAATTAAATCCAGCGCATGCGTGAACATGAAATCTGTCCCGCACAGCCGCCCCCCGCAATCTTCGAGCAGATTCATCGCCCTCAAATCGGCCGTGGGATTCACCCAGAAAACACGCACTGCATCACGAGTGATGACACACTGTCCTTGCCCCAGGCGCCTCTGTGCTTCGGCAAGCAATCCGCCAAGAACTGCGATGGTTTCCTCGCGATCCGAACAGAAGTGAATTGCGAGCATTTCCGCCACAAGCATCTCGAGGGCGGGCAGGGGGGCATGGGGAGCGAAATAAACCATTTTCCGCAATTGTCCAAGCAAATGCCGAACCTGGTTGGCCACACGAATGCCATCATGTAACAGGCGGTCATCCAGCATCCTGCCAGCTAAATCACCAAGGCTTTCGCCCACGCGCTTTAATTCCTCGCAAACACAATCAACCTGAATGCGAGGAGCCGTGAGATTGCCAGGAATCGCGCAGGAATCTTCTCCAGGTGCTGGGCGTCTCCGTCGCGGTATCTCCCACCACACTATCGAGTGCCCATGTCTTTCCAGCCTTTGCGCAATGGCCGAAAAATCATCGCACACAGCGCCGGTGCTGCATATGAGCAAATCCGGTGTGGGAAAATGTTCGCCGTTTTCGAATGCTGGAAGCATGGCGCGGACGGGGCAAAAGGAGGCATCGAATCCCATGGCTTCAGCCTGTTGCAGCAATTTGTCGCTGCATTCCATGAGACAGGGTGTCCACCAGGCCCCATCCGGATAAAACGCCTTCACGCCTGGCAGAGCGTAGGCCATGACTGGCACGGTTCCCAGGTCTTTCATGGTACCAACAATTTTCCAACCACCGGCGCGGGCCTCATGCAGGCGATCATTCTCAGTCAGAAGAAAATTCCACAATCTCAACGCAGCAGGCGAAGGATCAAACTGTAATTGCCTGAGGCGGTAATTCTCACCGGACTCAACATGACGCCTTAGGGGACCGCCATACTGGGGCTCGCATAGGCCCTGTTGTTTTAATTGGGCATAACGATCATTCCACTCATCCAAGTTCAGTTTGTGCAGGGTGGCCATCATTGGAGTGTCTCCAAAAAGGCTTGAATGCGGGTAATATCGCGTTGCGACACCCCGGGTTCTGCACTGGGTTCAAGCGTGAGAATGGGCAGGTTGAAAAACTGGCGCATCGTTCCCGCTTCAGCACGCCAAAGGTCGCAACCGGTGAAATGCCAGAGTATGATGCCCCGCACATGACGCGCTTGGATTCGTGATTTCAGCCATGCATAGAGTCCGTCATTTGGTCGTTGGAATGCATCGACCATGTGGTTCACACACCCCTCCACAAGGGCATCGAATGGATTTGTGTTTGTCGCTCCTGAATCGAAGGCCGGATAAAGACCGCGCTCAGCGGTCTCGGTTGCATTGAATACCACGCGGCCGCCACAATCTTCAATCGCATCCAGAAAAGGCCAATCCTGTTGGCACATCGGACCTCCGATGAGTGCCAGTGGGATTCCGTTTCCTGGCATAACCCATTGTGGTGTGAGCAAAGTACCGTCGCGATGATATTGTGTTACCGATCTTAGGAAGGATTGTGAGGAACTCCCTGATGCTGCCTCCAACAAACATCGACGAACATCGCCAGTCTCGTGCATCTTTTGTTGGAGCACTTCGTCCGTTGGCACCGTGCCTCCACGTTCCGTCAGGAACCGGCCCAGTCTTTCCATCTCAGAGCGAAACAACCGATGCGCCATGTTTGAACGGGTTGAAGGTAAGTTGAATAAAAATGACCGGGAATGGCCGTGAAAAGAGGCGGCGTCGAAGCTTCGGCGCATTTGATCGCAGGCTGTGGTGAAAATAATGACTGATTCGGGCGACCTTGCCGACCTGTTTGCCAGCATCTCTGCAAATGAACAGACACCAGCCGAAAGTGGCGCCACCTCCCTGTAAGTCATGTCATCAGTCCAGGTGCCTCTAGGGTGGATCCCATGTGCCAGGATCCATTCGCGGGGAATCCACGGACTGCTCAAATATGCGAGCAAGGGCGCCACACTTGTCACCGTCTTTTTTGGGCAACAATCATGCCTTGAATGATTTTCCCAGCTTGGGCCAGGGATAGAATATTCTTCATTTCGGCGATGAGGCCCTGGGCCATGACAGTATCGAAACCGATGATTTTCAGTGCATCATAGGCCAGTTGCTTTTCAATCATGTCGAGATAGAGCGGCATGGTGGCGGCAAAACGCCCCGTGTCCTTTGCGATGATCACGGAACAGTGGTTGTTTGTCAGGATGGATTGGTATTCCTGTAGGGTCAGGATATTCGGAAACTTCATGAAACCGAGGTAGCGTTTTGCTTCCGAGTCCGTTAATCCAGCGGGGCCCTCCATCCAATCGGTGAAGGCAATTTTGCCATCGGGTTTGACGAGTCGGGCTGCCTCCGCGATCAGTTTTGATTTATCTTCCACATAACACCAGGCATCCTCGCCCCACGCAAAATCAAAATGATTGGAGGGCAACCCTGTTGCACAGGCATCACTTTCCACAAAAGAGATGGCACCATCCCATCCCTCGTTGGCTGAACGGCGACGGCCCAGTTCGATGATGGCGGGAGTTGCATCCACCCCTGTCATTTGGGCCGCCTTGCAGAAACGAACCAGGAACCTCATTCCTGCCCCTGTGCAGCAACAAAGATCGACTCCTTTACTGCCGGCGACAATGCCGGCCTCTTGTGCCAGGGCTTGGGAGGATTGCAGTCCCCCCAGGTGGATTTGTTCGCCCATGAGCAACTCCCACAGCCGCCCCTCTGGTCCGGAATAAACTCCCTGGACATCAGATAAATGTATTTGGGGTGCGATTTTCATATTGTTTGTTTTGAATTGTCTCGAACAAAGCTTCGATCCGCCCCGTGATTCGCGAGGAATCCGAGGGCGAATAGTCCGTGGCGATTTTCAGGTAGGGAAGCCGAAGCTCTTCCTCCACCATTTTGCGCACGTGGAAGGTCTCGATATCATATGTAAGACAGGCCTGCCAAACGAGATCGATGACGCATTGGGGGCGATACTTCAACGCCAGCGCGCGAAGCGATTCAATGCGCCGGTTGTTCAACGTCATGACGGAGCAGGGGAGGTGGTAGTACTTTTCGGCAATAGCCCGGATAAGGTCTTCCCTTTCAGCAGCTACATCGTCGAGGATCGGCTTGAGCCCAGTGCAGTTCTCCATGGCAACCACGACAGCGCCAGCCCCCTCGATCAATTCCAGCACGCGTTCAGCGCCATGGACAAGGGGCACACCTGTGAGCAGAACCCGTATCTCAGGCTTGTCAACGTTCCTCCTGGCAGGCGTTCCGTCGTTATAGAATTGCAGTGCGCGTTCATATTGCCGCAAATCCTCCTCCAAACCTGAGATGATGCTCTTGAATTCGATCAAGTGACGGCCTGTGAGGGGCGGGTGTTCATGGACCATTAAATCCGCCAACTGCCGTCGCAATCCGCGTTCACGATTCATTAACCGGCATGCTGCACGCAGTTTTTCATCAGTGATGCGCGTGTGGAATCGTTCTTCCATGTGGGTTGCGAATTTACGCACTTCTTGGGTCCATCGTTCGAGTGCGTCGTCGTCATTGGCCTTTTGAGGCAACTCAAGTACATACATGGGTTTCGAGAGACCCATGAGTTCGAACATCTTTTTTTTGCCATCACAGGTTGTCTCGGCAACCACGAGATCCGCCCATTTCAAAAATGGATTCTTGCCGGTGAGGTGATAGCCATAGGTCGATTTGATTAAGGGGCACAGGTTGGCGGGAAGCACCTGTTCGGCAGGTGGGATTGTGGCTGCAGATCCACCACAAAGGCAGACGGGCACTGCCCCTGCCGCCATGATGATTTCGCGCGGGGTGAATTCACACATGATTCCTACAATCGGGCGTCCCTGTGCCTTGGCGGCTTCTGCAACGTCGTAGCAATGGTCGATCATGCCCTCGAACCATATCAACGGCTCGGGTAAATGGGCATTCGGTGCCGACCCTTCGGAAGGAGATGTGCAATTCATTTAAGAACCCCGGTTTTCATGAGGTTTATCATAAAAGCCATCATCATTTGATGACCGACCAATCCTCAAGGGACGTGAACGCTTTGGACTGAATTTTACCCTGCATCAGCAGTGCGTTTTTGTGACTTCTGGATAGATGGCGGACAGCGAACGTCAGGGTGAAACACACAGACGACAATAATTCACCCATATATAAGAACAACCCAACCCGTGGCGCAAAGTACTTGGCTCTTACAAGGGGGGCAAGAGAAATATGGTCCTGAAGATGGCACAATCAAAAAATATCCCATTTGAGATTGACCAAAGCTCCCATTTTATGTGGAGATGGTAAGAACGCATAAAATGGAATCGTGTTGAAATGCCTAGACATGCGCGAAAGAACGGGAATGGTGCCGGCAATGGCAGCCAGGCGAAGTACGATGCGCAAAACAGCGTATTGGACAAGACGTATGGCGCTTGGGCCGACCTAAGACGGGAGTTGTCAGATTCGAAGGTATCTGTGGCTGAACGCGCGGAGCTGCTTCGCTCGTTTGCAGAGTGCCAGGATTCCCAGCGGGCGTGGCTGTTGCTGGAGGACTACTTCAGTAAACTTTCGCTCTCGCGGAAGGATTTTGCCGCCACCAACTGGTGGCCTCGGCTGATGGCGGTTCGTGGCCAGGAGCGATTGGAAGGGCTGGCGTTATTGTTTTTGCGTGCCCGACGGCCTCTGCCCAGCGAACTCATTCCATCGGCCAATATGGAACGGCTGGCCCAGATAGATCAGGCTGAGCAGGAACAGGAGTTCATTGCCAGCATCGAAGAGTGGCTTTTCCCTCCCATGCCTTCCCATTTGGACGCGCCCCGAGCCAGCCTGCGTGTCCTGTGCTCGGTAATGCCCTCCACGCCGGGAAACGTTTTAAATGCTCTGGCGGTCCGTTTTTCCATCTTCCGTCCCCGTACCGGTGAGAAAATCAAATCGGTGGAGGAGGTCGTTGATCTCACCAATCGGGCGGCACATGAACAGGAGCTCTTTCCGGCGGGTGACTGGCTTTTTGTCCAATGGCTTGCGGACCAGCATCCGACCAGTACAGGCACTGCCCCCTTGTTGTTGTACGGGACTGATCTCCTGGCCTGGCTGGCGCGATGGGGAAACTGTGCAAGACTGGAGATGGAGACCGATGGTGGAAAACTCCAGTTTCTGGGCGAAGTCGCCGAATTTGTTCCGAGCCTCTTTGAAGAGGAGAGCGATCTGTCGTTCACGCAAAACATTCGTCTGTCCGATGGCAGCGTGCATCCTGTTTCTGAGCCGTTGTTTTTCGATGGGCAGCCATCCATCATCTTGATGGGACATACATTCCATTTATTGCGGCGAAGTCCCACGCCGGATTTGCTCGGTCGATGGCTCAAAAACGCCCGTTTGCCGGTTAAGAAACTGAGCCATCGGTTTTTGGCTCGTTTGCGACAGATGCACGCTGGCGAAGGGGCTGAGTGGGACCGCATCTGCATATCCCATCAGGCCAAACCACAATTTGTCTTTGAGTTAAATGAAGATACGGTGCGGTTGCGCTTGTTGGCCCGCAGCGAACGTGACAACAGCCTCTGGCAATGGAATGGCCATGAGTGGCAGATTAATTCCAGTGTGTATCGTCAGCAGGAAAAGCCCGAATTTTTGGATGATCCACGCCTTGATCCAGCGGTTCGCTGGTTGCGACGACTTGACTGGTTCACGCCTGAACCGGGGCTTTGGACAGGTGATGCCAATGAGCATTTTTTGAACAGCCTGGCCATGACCTGGCCTGAACGTCCCGCTGAGGCTGAGTACCTGGGGAACCAGGCCTTCCAGCGTTTGTTTTTGAATCCGCATAAGCTCCGTCCCAAACTGATTGTCGAGGGCAGTGGCATCGATTGGTTTACCGTCTCGACTGAATGGGAACGAGAGGGGATGCGCTTATCGGCCTCCGACCTTGAACGCCTTGCATCTGCCACCAACCGCTTCGTCAAGTTGCCTGACGGAGGGTGGGTCCAACTCGACACCGACGCGGTTTTGGCCGCTCACGAAACCATGGCGGATCTGGGTGTTGATGGCCTGAGCCCCATTACCCAGAAGGTGGAAATGGTGCATGCCGTGCAGTTGGGTGAAACGGTCATGAGCCGTTTTGCCAATCAAGCCGAGGTAAAAGTGCTGAAAGAGCATGTGGCCAAATTCGCCGGAATTCCACCGACTGATTTGCCTGTGGGACTGGTGGGGGATTTGCGACCCTATCAAAAGGAGGGTTTTGATTTCCTCTGCCATCTGAGCCGTTTGAAATTGGGCGGCGTTCTTGCGGATGACATGGGGTTGGGCAAAACGCTCCAAACACTGGCTTGGTTGGCCTGGCTGAAGGATTGCAATACAAATGACCCTCAGCCGACGTTGGTGATCTGTCCTGCTTCTGTGCTCCATAACTGGCGCCGTGAAGCCAACCGTTTCACACCGGAAATGAAGGTGCTCGTCCTTCAGAGCGGACCGGCCCGGCACAATTTACGTCAGCAAATCCCTCAGCATGACATTATTGTCACCAATTACGCCCTGTTGAGGCGCGACCTGACTGCCCTCCAGAAGTTTTCCTTCCGTGCGATCGTTCTCGACGAGGCTCAGTTCATCAAAAACCCCTCGGCACAGGTGACGCTATCGGTTAAGCAGTTGCACTCCAAATACCGTTTAGCCCTTACGGGCACACCCATGGAAAACCGTTTGCTCGATCTCTGGAGCATCATGGATTTTGTGCAACCCGGATATCTTGGCAGCCAGTCGGATTTTAACGAAAAATATGACCCCCCTGGTGATGATATGGAATTGCGCCATATCAGCCGCCGCCGGTTATCAGCACGGCTTCGTCCACTGATTCTTCGTCGACTTAAGAAACAAGTTGCTCGGGATCTACCGGATCGAATTGAAGAACGACGCGATTGCGAATTGGGTGAATTGCAGCGTAAGCTTTACCTGGCTGAGTTACGACGCAGCCGCGAGCAAATCCTTCAAACCGTTGCCGATAAAGGTCTGGCTCAAAGCAAGATACACGTGCTCGCTGCACTCACCCGCTTGCGGCAAATCTGCTGTCACCCACAACTGGTGGGCAGCGATGCGCTGTCCGGCAAGACCGAAACGTTGTTCGAGTTGTTGGAACCGCTTCTGGCCGAAGGACATAAAGTCTTGGTATTCAGCCAGTTTGTTCAAATGCTCAAGTTGCTTGAGCTGGAATGCCAACAGCGGCAGATACCTACGCATCTGTTAACAGGTGCAACCAAGCAGCGACAGGAGGTGGTGCAGGCATTTCAGAGCGATACGCAACCCGGTGTGTTTTTGCTGAGTCTCCGGGCGGCAGGTACCGGCTTGAACCTCACCTCCGCCAGTTACGTGCTTCTGTATGACCCGTGGTGGAATCCGGCTGTGGAAGCGCAGGCCATTGACCGCTCGCATCGCATTGGCCAGACACAGACCGTTATGGCCTACCGATTGATTGCGCCGGGGACGGTGGAGGAGAAAATATGGGAGTTGCAGCAGCGCAAATCTCAAACCATATCCGACGTTCTGGGTGAGGAAGGTTTTGCCCGTAGCTTGTCCAAACAGGATCTGGAATACCTCTTTGCGGAAAATTAAAAAACCACGCCGTTTCCGGCGTGGTTTTGTCTAAAACATTATGGAGCGCTTCTAGCACTTGCCCCAAGCTTGAAGCTTCTCGAAGCATTTTTGGACGCTGACCAGCGGAGGATAGGCATCGCTTTCGTATTCCACGATATACCACTCTGTCTTGGCCGAGGTTTCACAAAGATGGAAGATTTCCTCCCAAGGCAGATCGTCATCGCCAATCAAGGCATTGGGCTTGGTCGCTGAGAATGGTTTCAAATGTACCGTGGCAGCGCGGCCTGGATAACGCTTCAAAAATATCACGGCATCACCGCCACCATGCATGGCGTTGCCCGTGTCAAACTGCATGACGACAGCCTTCTTGGTATTTCCAAAGAACGTGTCCCAGGGCATTTCGCCATCGAGTTTTTTGAATTCAATGTCGTGATTGTGATAGCCGACGCGCATGCCGTGAGGTTTGACCTTGGCCGCGAGTTCATTGAATAGCATGGCTGTATTCTGCCAGGCTTGGCGACTGTTACGGTACTTTTCATCGAATCCGGGCACGATCAGGAACTTGTTGCCCAGGATCTTGTTGAATTCAACGGTCTTGTCCAAATTGTCTCCCAGAAGGGTATCCAGGCCAATATGCGTCCCGCAGCACTTGAGACCATTGTCATCAAGCATGGCGCGAAGTGTCTTGGCATCCTTCCCATAATAACCGGCGAACTCAACACCCTTGTAACCGATCTTGGCCACAGCTTTGAGGGTGCCGGCGAAATCCTTTTCACATTCGGTGCGCACCGAGTACAGCTGCAATCCAACAGGGATTTTTTTGGTTTTGGCGGCCAGTAGCGCGGCCGGATGAAGAGCGGCGCACGCAACTGCCCCCGACAAGGTGACCTTCAAAAAGTCGCGTTTTGAGAGCATGGGAGTATTCATTGGCCCTGATAAGCCATTCCTGAGGACAAATGTCAATTTCTTAATCGGAATTCGCACGTGTTGACGGATATGCATGGCGTGCCTGCCGGTCGGAATCTTCGATTGCCTTTGGAGTTGGAATGTCGCACGATGCCTAATTGTATGTCGCATACACGTAAGCAGTATCCGTTTGATTTGATCGAGCGAAAATGGCAGCAGTCCTGGGGCCGTCAGGAAGTGTATCGGTCCTGGAACCCCGGCGATAGCATCCCTCCCCACCACCCATTTGCGCGTCGTCACGGCGCGGATTCCACCCGATTGCCTCCCAAATATTATGTTCTGGATATGTTTCCATATCCTTCCGGGGCAGGACTGCACGTGGGACATCCCGAGGGTTACACCGCCACCGATATTGTTTCCCGTTATAAACGCGCACGGGGCTTTAACGTTTTGCATCCCATGGGATGGGATGCCTTTGGACTGCCTGCCGAACAGTATGCGATCAAGACTGGGCAGCATCCCCGCAAGACCACGGAAGCCAACATTGCCAATTTCAAAAGACAAATCCAGGCCCTCGGATTCAGTTATGACTGGAGTCGTGAAATAGACACCACAGATCCCAATTATTTCAAGTGGACCCAGTGGATCTTCCTGAAGCTTTACAATTCCTGGTTCAATCCAGCCACGAACAAAGCCGAACCTATTGCATCGCTTACCTATCCAGCCGATGTCACATCGGAAGCAGATAAACGGAACTATCGTGATGGCAAGCGCTTGGCTTATGTCTCTGAAGCCCCAGTGAACTGGTGCCCCGATCTGGGTACGGTCTTGGCCAACGAGGAGGTTGTTGATGGTAAAAGCGAGGTTGGAGGATTCCCTGTTATTCGCAAACCAATGCGCCAGTGGATGTTGCGCATTACGGCCTATGCGG
>CAZIDG010000007.1:13483-31268 GCA_964538065.1 uncultured Verrucomicrobiota bacterium | reverse complement strand
CCTGTTATTCGCAAACCAATGCGCCAGTGGATGTTGCGCATTACGGCCTATGCGGAACGTCTTCTGCAAGACCTTGATACGATTGATTGGACCCCTTCGCTGAAGGAAATGCAGCGCAATTGGATTGGACGCAGTGAAGGAGCGGAGGTGAATTTCAAGGTGGCTGGCTCTGATAAGGTCATCACTGTCTTTACCACGCGGCCTGATACACTTTTTGGAGCAACCTACATGGTTCTTTCTCCTGAACATGCGCTCCTTAAGGATATTGTGCCATCAGTCTGGCCTGATCAGACTCCGGATTCCTGGAAGGGCGGCGCCGTCGTTGATCCCATGTCTGCAGTCAAGAATTACCAGACGTATGCCGCTTCCAAGAGCGACTTGGAACGCACAGACCTGGCTAAGGAGAAAACTGGCGTCTTTACTGGGGCGTATGCGATTAATCCCGTCAACGGTGAACGTATCCCCATATGGATAGCAGATTACGTGCTATCAACCTATGGCACCGGCGCCATCATGGCTGTACCTGCGCATGATACCCGCGACTTGGAATTCGCTCAGAAATTTGATCTTCCCATACGCATCGTTGTCCAGGCACCTGATCCGTCCAAATCGATTGGTTTTGTGGATGATGGGATTAGCGTCAATTCAGGTTTTTTGAGTGGATTACCCACCCCTGAAGCCAAGCGCAAAATTGCGGCCTGGCTGGAGGAAAAACAGTGCGGCGTACGGCGCGTGAATTACAAACTCAGGGATTGGCTCTTTAGTCGCCAACGTTATTGGGGTGAACCGTTCCCGATCGTTTGGCGAAATGGCCGCCATGAGGCACTGCCCGAGTCCAAACTGCCTTTGCAGCCTCCACCATTGGCGGATTACAAACCTACTGGCACAGGTGAACCACCTCTGGCTCGAGCACAGGAGTGGGTGAGTCTGCCTGATGGTTCGACCCGGGAGACCAATACCATGCCACAATGGGCTGGAAGTTGCTGGTATTACCTGAGATACATTGATGCGCGCAATGGCGGTGCTTTTTGCGGATCCGCTGCGGAACAATATTGGATGGGGACTGCGAAGGGGGATCATGACAAGCCCACTCCTGGGGTCGATTTGTACGTGGGGGGAACCGAACATGCCGTACTGCACCTCCTCTACGCACGGTTTTGGCATAAGGTACTCTTTGACTGGAATCTCGTTTCCACGCCGGAGCCATTCTATAAGCTTGTCAATCAAGGACTTATTCTTGGTGAAGATGGCCAGAAGATGTCCAAATCCAGGGGCAATGTCGTGAATCCTGACGACATTTTAGTCGATTACGGTGCTGATGCCTTTCGTCTCTACGAAATGTTCATGGGCCCTCTGGAAATGGTCAAACCATGGAGTACTCGTGGTGTGGAAGGTGTGTATCGCTTCCTGGGGCGTGTCTGGCGCATGTTCATTGATGAAACAAGCGAGGAGGAATTTGAACAGGCTGCCACTGTATCAGGACCGTCTGATCCCAAGTTGCTGGAACGGATTAAGTTGAATCCGACAATTCAGGATGTCCAACCGACACGCGAGCAGCTTAAAGCGCTGCATGCCTGTATTAAAAAGGTTACGGACGATATGGAGGGATTGCGGTTTAACACGGCCATCTCGGCCCTGATGGTGTTTGTGAATGAGGCGATCACGTGGCCCAATCGTCCCAAGTCGGTCATGCGTGAGTTTCTGATTCTCCTGCAGCCATTTGCACCGCACATAACAGAGGAGTTGAATGCCATCCTTACTGGCCAGGCCGACACTACTCTGGCCTATGCACCGTGGCCGGTGTTTGATCCTGCTCTTCTGGTGGAAGACATGATTGAAATTCCGGTCCAGGTGAACGGCAAACTTCGTGGTCTTATCAAGGTTCCGGCAGCGGCGACCCCTGATCAGATGCAGGCCGCAGCTCTGGCCAATGAAAAGATTAAACCTTTTGTGGAAGGCAAAACGCTCAAGAAAGTCATCGCTGTGCCGAAGAAGATAGTAAACATTGCGGTTTGTTGAGCGCTTACTATACTAGGGGCGACCGAATCAGTGGTTCACTGGAACCACATGCGGTTGTTCAAAACGTGGGCATGCTGCACTTAACCAAACAAGAACAGTTGGTGTTGCTGGTGGTCATGTCATTATTGCTTTTGGGCTGGGCGGTGAAAAGTTACCGTCTGGCTCATCCGCCATCAAAGCCAGCTGTGTCGGCACGGCCATAAATACATGCAAGAGATCGATTTTTCGCAGATGCTGGAAAAAATAGTGGCCTTTGATCCCCGCTATCAGCGTGAGGGCTATCTATTTGTTCGTGAAGCTCTTGATTACACCCAGAAAAAGGTGGCCAAAAGTCAGAAATGTGCCCGCCATGTCACGGGTAGGGAATTATTGGAGGGGATACGGGAGTACAGTCTGTCGCAATTTGGCCCCATGACACTTACAGTCTTGGAAACGTGGGGTATCACGCGCTGTGAGGATTTCGGCGAAATTGTATTCAATATGGTGGAAGCGGGCATACTCAGCAAGACCCCCACGGATAGCCGGGAAGATTTCAAGAACGGTTACGATTTTACCTGTGCGTTCCGCGATCCTTTCCTGCCTCAGTCCAAAATATCGCATCCCCCAGTGGACACCCCTCGGAGTTGAGCTTAAGATCCCCGCCTGTGGTTCATATTGAGATTATCAACACAGGCAGCGAATTGATGTTGGGGCGGGTGTTGAACACCCACCAGCAGTGGCTCTGCCGCCAGTTAACACAGTTGGGTTATGAGGTGGCACGACAGGTCACAGTTCCTGATACGGGTCCGGATATTCAACAGGCAGTACGTGAAGCTCTTCTGCGGTCCGATTTTATCATCGTGACGGGCGGTTTGGGTCCCACCTCGGATGATTTGACCCGTGATTATATTGCCCGTCTGCTTGGACGTTCTTTAACGTTGAATAACAAGGTGTTAGATGTTATCCGGGCGTTCTATCAGTCCAGAAATCGTCCCATGCTTGAAAGCACCAGTGTGCAGGCTATGGTGCCTGATGGTGCATGCGTTCTGGAAAATCCCAACGGGACCGCACCGGGGTTGGCCATGGAAGTTGCGGCAGGGCAATTTCGAACAGCAGCCAATCCATCCTGGTTGGTGTTGCTTCCGGGGCCTCCTCGAGAGTTATATCCCATGTTTACTCGAGATGTGGTTCCGTTGCTTCAAAAGGCATTTCCTCTCTCTGAGCCCTATCATTCGATCACGCTCAAAACGGCCTGCTATGGCGAGTCTGCCTTGGAGGAAATGATTGGCCATTCGCTGGACGCACTGGTGAATCAAGGACTGGTCATTGGGTATTGTGCGCGCGTGGGTGAAGTTGAAATTCGCCTAAGTGCCTGCACGAGCCAGGCAGGGACGTTGGTTGCCCAGGCAGAATCCATTGTGAGAAGCCTGATTCCACCCTGTATTTTTAGTGTCGGTGAAGATCGCTTGGAGGAGGTGGTCATTCATGAATTGTCCAGACGCAAACAGACTCTGGTGACGGCGGAATCATGCACAGGCGGTTTTGTCTCCCATCGGTTAACCAATGTGCCGGGTGCCTCGGAGAGCCTTTTGGCAGGGTTGGTAACCTATAGCAATGAATCCAAAACCAATCTGCTGGGTGTGCCGGCAGAGACCATTCAAAAGAACGGTGCGGTGAGTGAGTCAACAGCAAAGGCGATGGCTCTCGGGGCAAGACAGCGGTTTCAATCCGATTACGCCCTCTCCCTGACAGGAATTGCAGGGCCGGGTGGTGGAACAGAAGACAAACCCGTAGGAACTGTCTTTATTGGTCTGGCTGGTCCCAAGGGCGTGAGTGTGGGACGTTATTTGTATCGTCTCGAACGGGAGAGTTTCAAGCAGGCCGCTTCGCAGCAAGCCATGGAATTACTGAGGCAGGCACTATTGGCGTCCTGACCGTAAGCCTCATAAGGGTAATAAAAAACCGCGGGCAAATGCCCGCGGTTTTCTAAAGTCGACACGTTACTATTGGCCATCATCACCGATGGCTTCGACTGGACAGCTTTCCTTGGCTTCCTTGCACTGCGCTGCTTCTTCAGCGTTGGCAGGCTGCTTGGCCACGAAGGAATAACCGCCATCATTGCTGCGGTTGAAATTCTGCGGCGCCGTTTCGCGGCACAGATCGCAATCAATGCACTGATTGTCCACGTAGAACTTGCCGGGGACATTTTCCGGGTATTTGTTTGCTTTATCAGCCATATAGTTTCGTTTTAAAGTTCCCAAAACTTATGCTGTCGGGCGGGGCAAAGATCAAGTCCCAAGTGTGCTTTTTTTCAACCTTATCCAACGCCCAACAGGCTATTTGAAGAAGAGGAGCCGGATACCCACCAGAATAATAAAGCCACCAAAGGCGCGTTTTAAACTCTCGGATGACACCATTGTGGTGAGATGAGCGCCCAGGTAACCACCCACGATGGCCAACGGAATGAGCCCAAGACAGATCTGCCAGGAGACGTTTCCTTGTTGGTAATGTTTGTAGGTGCCCATCAGAGCAGTGGGGATGATCACTGCCAGAGAGGTGCCAATGGCGGTTTTGATGGGGACATTAAGGAAAAACATCATGGCAGGCACCATGACAATTCCGCCCCCCACGCCAAACAGGCCGCTGGTGATTCCACTAAAAAGCCCAATAATAGCCGCAGTGACATAGAGCATGGATTCTTCATGCCTGTGTCGCTGTTAACCGGCAACGTTTTTCTTGAAATCAGGCAGGTTCCTGCTGCGTGATGCAATGGAAGGAGCCTAATCCCCAGATCAGTTCTGTCGAATCCACACCGATGACGCGGCGAGTTGGAAACTCACGCTGCAGGAGGTCCAGCGCATGCCGATCGTTGGGATGACGGTAGGTCGGCATTAACACGATCCCATTGGCGATATAGAAATTCGCGTAACTGGCTGGCAAACGCTGCCCATCATATTCAACCACACCTGGCGTGGGGAGAGGGACAATTCGAAAGGGTTTGCCAGCAGGATCTTTCATAGCCTTGAGACGCTCGAAATTCTCCTTCAAGGGCTCGTAATTCTCGTCCTTGGTATCGGATTCCACGATGGTGACTATGGTATTGGTGGAAACAAATCGGGATAGATCATCCACATGCCCATCCGTGTCATCTCCCGCAATTCCATCCCCCAACCAATAAATATGCGTAATGCCAAGGTAATCCCTTAAGTACCTCTCAATACCAGCCTTCGATAGCTTGGGATTGCGATTGGGATTGAGCAGGCACGATTCAGTAGTCAGCAAACACCCCTGACCATTCACATCAATGGATCCCCCCTCCATGACAATGCCCGGACTAAAAAGCGGCAAATGGCGAAAGCTCGCAACATGTTGGGGAACAGCGTCATCCAAGTCAAATGGTGGGTATTTGCCACCCCAGGCATTGTAATTCCAGTCCACAACCGCACGCTCATGCTGGCCGTTGGCATCTCGGGTCACGAAAACAGGACCATGATCCCGGCACCAGGGTTCATAAGCTGGGAAATGATGAAAAGAGACCCGTTCAACAGGTGTTTTATAGCGTTTGAGCAACTCTCGAACCCAGGCTTCCTTCTCCTCATTCCAGACATTGATGTGCACCTCTTCCACCCGGGTCAGATGGCGGATCAATTCTGCATAAACAGGCGGTACGGTATCATATTTGTCTGGGAAGCTGATGCCTTCCGGTCGTGGCCAGGTAAGCCAGGTGCCGATGTGTGGTTCCCATTCCGCTGGCATGCGGAAACCGAGTTGGGCAGGTGTACTCATGGGTATCAGGGAAGTTTTTCACCGCGTGCGGCCAAAAGCAGGCGGTACCATTCCTCGCGGGTTAGCTCCAACGCATCGGCTGCAACCGCTTCCTTGATGCGATCAGGTTTGATGGAACCGATAATTGGCACCATGGCAGTCGGGTGTTTGAGCAACCATGCAAGGGCAATGACGCTGCGGGTTGTGCCATGTTCACGTGCCAACGCATCCAGTGCGTCCTGGATGGCCTTGAGTCGATCCGCTCTGGGATGCTTGGGATCCAACATGGCCCCGGTTCCCAATAATCCTCCGGCCAAAGGACTCCAAGCCTGGGGAGTCACCTTGTCTGCAAGGCATTGGTCCAGAGTGCCGTCATTGAAGCAATCCAATCGTGCCAGACTGATTTCAACCTGATTGACCGAAAGGGGCATCGGACAAGCACTTTGAAGGGCTGTTAACTGGGACGGACGGAAGTTGCTCACACCAAAGTAACGTACTTTACCCGACTGTTTGAGCTGGCAAAAAGCTGATGCAACCTCCTCAGGATCCATGAGATAATCGGGACGGTGCAATAGGTACAGATCAATCGTGTCGATTCCCATTCTCTTGAGGGATTGTTCACAGGACCCGATGATGTGTTTGGCTGAAAAATCGTAGCGATGAGGGGATTTTGCATTGGGATCGCCTGCGAACCGGATGCCACACTTGGTTTCAACAAGGATTTGCGACCGCATGCCGTTGACTTCCTTAAGTGCTTGTCCGAAAATACTCTCCGCCATCCCGCCACAATAAATGTCGGCGTTGTCGAACAGCCTATAACCAGCCTCGTAGGCGGCGATAACGGCCTTGCGGCCTTCTTCCTCTCGAGCGGGGGTGACCTCCGTCTTATTCCAAGTACCGGCCAGACGCCAGCATCCGTATGCAAGGCGCGTTGTCAGCATCCCGCTTTTGCCCAATGGTGTGGTTTTCATGCTTTATGTATGCAACTATTGCAAACCTTCACATTCGTGTCGTAACCGGAGCAATGTTTCCATTCCAGGCCGTTGGTGCAAGTAGAAATGGGCTTCCATTTTGCTTTTCTTATGAGTTACAGTTGGTTACAAGAAAGCCTTGTGTATCTGGAATATTACGGTTTGACCGAGTCACCGTTTGATATAACGCCCAACCCGCGTTTTTTGTTCTTTAGCGCAAAACACCGGGAGGCGTTTAACCACTTGCTGTACGGCATTCGGGAACGCAAGGGTTTTGTCCAGCTTACCGGTGAAGTGGGGTCGGGAAAAACCACCATCTGCAGAGCCCTGTTGGAGCAATTGGGGCCCAACTACTCCACGGCCCTAATCCTTAATCCTGTCCTTAACCCGGACCAACTCATGAAGGCCATTGCCATGGAATTTGGTTTGGAGGTCAAGGGTTTGGATCGGCTCGAGACGGTCGCGGTATTGAATCAATTTCTGCTTGAGCAGGCCGAAAAGGGCAGGGAAGTGGTGTTGATCATTGATGAGGCTCAGGACTTGACCAACGAGTTGTTGGAGCAGGTGCGACTTCTATCCAATTTGGAAACCGATGACTGCAAGCTACTGCAGATCGTGTTGATGGGACAGCCTGAGTTGCGGCATCGGCTGAATGATCACCGGTTGAGACAATTGAGGCAGAGGATCACGGTGCGATATCATCTCACGCCGCTGTCGCGCACGGAGATGAGCCAGTACATTCAGCATCGGCTGCAGATATCCGGCTCCAAGGGGTTGCCGAGTTTTACGGGATGGGCTCTCTGGCGTGTTCATCGATACAGCAAGGGTATCCCACGTCTGGTTAATGCCTTATGTGATAAAAGTCTGTTGGCTGGCTATGTTCAACAGAAGGATCGGATTGACTATCGCACGGTCGGTTTGGCCATTAATGAATTGGAAGGAAAAATTTCCACATGAGTCTAATCAACGATGCCATTAAGCGGGCTCACCAGGCCAAGAAGCAGAACGCTGTTCCAAAGCCAGCCGGGCCAACGCTGCAACCCACTACTGCCCCCGATCCGGAGCCGCAGCAGCGTTCGCTTGTCCCGCTGGTTTTGCTGGGGTTGGTCGTCATGTGTCTTGTGGGCCTGGGTGGGTGGTTTTTCATGCAGGGGCTCAAGGCGGGCCGCACCACCCATGTTGAAGTGGTTGTTGAAAAAACACCAAAACAAGCCTCCACGCCTGCGGTGGTCGCTCCCCCCTCCACCGTTTCGGCTGCACAAGTCATGGTGCCGCCGCCAGGCAAGGTTGCTCTTACCGCATCAGCGCAAGTGGCCGAGAAGCCAGCCGCGGCACCTTCCCAGGTTGCCACTCCCAAACCTGCGGCGAATTCGGAACCAGTCAAGGCTGCGGTCAAACCGATTCCTGTAGAGTTTCCCCCGCTTAAATTACAGGGCATCTATTTTCGACGGAAGGATCCATCGGCCATGGTGAACGGGCACAACGTATATGCCGGTGACATCGTGGAGGGTGTGAGGGTGGTCGCCATTGAACGCCAGCAAGTGGTTGTCGAGCTAAATGGCCAACGGAAATCCTTGAGCATGCCATGAGGCCCAGGTGGTTCCAATCGATCATTGAATCGCCCATCAAGGTGCGGTTCGTGCCTTTTTTAGTGTTCGCAATCCTGACGACATTCCAAGGCTATTTCGGAGATGCCTCCCGATATTGGGTGTATGGTCTCAAGTCTTTGGCTGGCGCAGGGATGGTATGGGCCATTTATCCCCATGTTCAGGAAATGCGATGGAAACTCAGTTGGGAGGCCATCGTGGTTGGCGTTGGGGTGCTTGTCATGTGGATCGGCATGGATCCCTATTACCCCAAGCTCAGTGAAGTCATGGATCATTGGATCAATCCCATCCTCAAAAACGTGGGATTCAATCCCAAGCCAGGGCAGCCGGTGCCCCCATGGAATCCTCATGAGGCATTTGGTGATCAGTCGATCCTGGCATGGTTATGCATCATCGTGAGGCTGGTGGGATCCTCGTTGGTTGTTCCTCCCTTGGAGGAGGTTTTCTATCGGTCGTTTGTCTATCGTTACATTGAGAAATCCGATTTTCAGAGTGTTTCCATGGGATATCTGGCCTTGAGGCCGTTGATCATTACTTCGCTCATTTTCGGGCTGACCCATGAACAATGGCTGGCGGGGATCCTGTGCGGACTCATCTATCAGGGATTGGTCATTTATAAAAAACGCCTGAGTGATGTGATTGTGGCACATGCAATTACAAATTTCCTCCTGGCCCTGTATGTGATTTGGAAGGGGGCATGGCAGTTTTGGTGATCCCGGCAATCTTACACGAGGATGACCATCTTCTGGTGGTCTGCAAGCCGGCTGGCATGAATACTCATGCACCCAGTCCTTATGCCGGTGAGGGCATCTATGACTGGCTGCACCATCGCGAGCCACGATGGGCCGACCTGGCGATTGTCCATCGACTCGACAAAGATACTTCCGGCATAATGGTTTTCTGCAAAACCGCGCAAGCTTGTCGAAGCCTTACCGAGCAGTTTTCCTCCAGACGAGTGAAAAAGAGCTATGAATTGCTCACTGACCGTCCCATGCCCAGACCAACCGTTACCGTGCGCAGCCATCTGGGCAGGGTGGGGGATCGTTATGTGAGTGTTCGATCTGCTTCACCAGAGGGGTATGCGGTAACTCATTTTGAAGTCCTTGAAAAGGTGGGGAAATTATGGCGGATCAAGGCAGTGCCTGAAACCGGCAAAACCCACCAGATACGAGTTCATGCAGCCGAGAGCGGATTCCCCATTCTCGGGGATGGCCTCTATGGGGGCACCGTCGCTGAGAGAGTCTTTCTACATGCCAGGGAGTTGGCCTTTGAGCATCCTGAGACAGGCCAGTTGATGAAGTTTAGTGCCCCATCAACGTTTTCCGAGAAGCCATGGATGACGATGAGACGAGCTATCGTTGAACCGGAACTGACGAACTGTGGTCGTTGGTTGAATGGTGCCTCGGATGGGATGGATGGCTTGTATGTGGATCAATTGGACCGATGGCTATTGGCGCAAGGCGATGTCAGCCCTGGAATTGAAGTCCAGGAGCGTTTGAAAGACTTCATGAGCCAGACGGGAACGGTGGGGTGTTATTTCAAGACACTCAACCGAAGGGTTCGCGCTGCAAATGTGGCCGAATCCAGTCCCCAGCTTTTATTGGGGGAAGCGGCACCGCCAGAATTCATAGGCCTAGAGAATGGGGCTCGTTTCGCCTTACGCTTTGGCGAAGGGTATTCGGTGGGGCTTTTCCTTGATCAACGTGACAATCGGCGTCGTTTACTTGCAAAACATGTGGCCGCGGATTTCCCTCTCTATCCCCCCGGGGCAGGACGGCCAGAAGTCCTGAATACCTTTGCCTACACCTGTGCCTTTTCAGTGTGCGCAGCCCTTGGAGGTGCACGGACCATAAATTTGGATTTATCATCCAAGTATCTGGAATGGGGACGGAGGAATTTTGAACTGAACAATTGCGTGACCGGGGAGCATGAGTTCATCAAGGGTGATGTATTCGATTGGTTTCATCGATTTGCCAGAAAAGGGCGTCAGTTCGATGTCATCATTCTTGATCCGCCTACATTCTCCACATCCAAAGCCAGCGGCGTTTTCCGGGTTGAAAAGGACTACGGCAGGCTGGTCCAGAATGCAGTGGGACTGCTTCGAAGCCAGGGGGTTTTGCTTGCCAGTGCCAATACGGCGCGATGGCCTGCGGAGATCTTTGTGAAAACGGTGGAAATGGCCATTCGGGCCGGACAGCGCCGGATATTGCAAAAACATTATGTTCCCCAACCGCTGGATTTTCCAATAAGCCGTCCGGAACCAGCTTTCTTAAAAACGTACTGGCTGAAATTAAACTGAGCAGTCACTATGGTGGACGAACCAACTATGAGCCAGCTGCAAAGCGTGCGTATTGACAAATGGCTGTGGGCGGTGCGTCTTTGCAAGACACGCACCACGGCCACTGATGCCTGTCGTGGGGGGCACGTCAAAGTTGGCGGCGAGACTGTTAAACCTGCCCGTGAGGTGCGTTTGGGGGAAATCATCACTGTCAAGACGGGAAACATGACCAAGACAGTCAAAGTGTTGGGATTTGTCGAACACCGTGTTGGAGCACCCGCTGCCAAGGCCTTTGTCGAAGACCTGACGCCTCCCGAGGAATATCAAAAAGCACGCCAGGAAGCCGAGCATCCGCTGTTTTTCCGTCCCAAGGGAACGGGGCGGCCCACGAAAAAGGATCGGCGCGACCTTGAACGCTTCTTCTAGAAAGATAGTATGCAGGAATCCACCACCATCACCACAAAAGGCAACCAGGAAGACGATCGTCTGATCATTGAGGGTTTTAAGGGAACGCCCGAGCAAATCGAGCGCCAATGGTACGAAAAAGTGTACCTCGTGAGGGGGATGGGCACGCGGCAGTTGACCTGGCGGGCGGTGATCATGGGATCCGTGCTGGGGGGAGTCCTCTCATTGACCAACCTGTATATCGGATTGAAGGCTGGTTGGGGCTTTGGAGTGGCCATTACTGCATGCATTCTCTCCTACGCCATTTGGACCACGTTACACAAGCTTGGCATTGTGGGGACGCCGATGACCATTTTGGAGAATAACTGCATGCAGTCCACGGCCAGTGCGGCGGGGTATTCCACCGGTTGTACCCTCGTTTCTGCATTTGCCGCCTATATCATGCTGATGGAAAAGTCCTTACCCTTACCCCTCATGCTTGGTTGGGTGTTTTTTCTGGCGATATTGGGTGTGACCATGGCGATTCCGATGAAACGCCAGATGATCAATGTCGAGCAGTTGCGTTTTCCCAGCGGGGTGGCTGCGGCTGAAACCTTGAAGGCACTCCATTCCCATGGCGCCAAGGGGATGAGGGCTGCGAGGGCACTGGCCATATCGGGAGTGATTGCCGCGCTGAACACCTTCTGGATGGACGGTTTCCGGCTTTTAGGCAAGGCGTGGGAGGCTGTGTCGCTTAGCACCTTGATGATGAACTTCAACAAGCTGGTTTTCGGACCGGTTTGGATGGGACGAACGGTGTTTTTTTCCTGGGACCCCATCTTTCTTTCGGCAGGGGTCCTGACAGGCATGAGGGCCAGCGCGAGTTTGTTGGTTGGAGGTACTCTTTGCTGGGCGGTCTTTGTGCCGATCATGCAACACCAGGGAGTCATTACTGGCAGCGGCTTTAAGGATGTTGTGCAATGGACTCTTTGGGGGGGCACCGCCTGCATGGTAACTTCCGGTCTGATGTCGGTGGCTTTGCAGTGGCGCAGCGCCCTTCGCGCATTCCAAAGTCTGGCGTCCTTTGTTTCCGCCCGGAAAGGCCCGGTCAAACGCGACTCGATGGAAGAGATTGAGACGCCCATTTCCTGGTTCCTTGGGGGCCAAGTATTTGCGTTGATTGGCATCTCGATTCTGGCCCACATTACCTTTAACATGCCTTTTTGGCAAAGCATTGTGGCTGTGTTACTTTCGTTTGCCCTGGCGCTGGTGGCATGCCGCGTGACAGGGGAGACCGACACGACGCCGATTGGAGCCATGGGCAAGGTGGTTCAGCTCGTCTTTGGCGGTTTGAGCCCGGGCAACATGCAGGTCAATCTCATGAGTGCCAATATTGCCAGCGGTGCGGCCATGGCATCAGCTGACCTCTTGACTGACCTTAAAAGTGGTTATCTCCTTGGGGCACACCCGCGCAAGCAGTTCATTGCTCAATTTGCAGGCATTTTTTCAGGCACCATTGTGTCCGTGCTATGTTTTCAGGTCCTGGTCCCCAACGCCTCTGTGCTTGGTACGGATCAGTTTCCCGCTCCATCGGCCCAGACATGGAAGGCTGTGGCAGAGGCCTTGAGCGTGGGCTTACAGGTGCTCGGTCCCATTAAAACCTGGTCGATCGTCATTGGTGGACTTGTGGGCATTATTCTACCAATCTTGTCGGTCCTGTTTCCCAAACACGAGAAGTACATACCATCAGCGGCAGCGATTGGGCTTTCTTGGACTTTTCACTGGTATTACAGCTGGCTATTCTTCATGGGGGCCGTCATGGGGTGGTTGGTGCAAAGAGTATCGCCCAAGGCCGCTGAAGAATACACCTATCCGGTGGCTTCTGGCATCATTGCGGGAGGTTCGCTCATGGGGGTGTTTCTTATTTTCCTGGAAAACGGTCCGGAAATATGGCGAACGTTCATGGGCGGGCATTGAAAATGAAATGGCATGCTTCAAGTTTGACACAAGCCCTGCCTTTGTTAAATTCGCAAGCTGGTTTTAGGAAAGAACTCCGTTCATTGTGAATTAAAGTACTATTTATGGCTAAAAGCACTAAATCGCCCAAATATGTCTATCTGTTTGGCAATAAAAAAGCCGATGGCGACGGCAGTATGAAATCTCTCCTTGGCGGCAAAGGCGCCAACCTCGCGGAAATGACCCGCATTGGCCTGCCCGTGCCTCCAGGATTCACCATCACCACCGAGGTGTGCACCTATTACTACGCCAATAAGCGGCAGTATCCCAAAGATTTACAGTCATCGATCAAGGCTGGGATCGCACACATGGAGAAAATCCTCGGCAAGAAGTTTGGCGATCTTCAGAAGCCGCTTCTGGTATCCGTGCGTTCCGGCGCTCGCGATTCGATGCCGGGCATGATGGATACCATCCTCAACCTTGGTCTTAACGACCAAACGGTTCAAGCCTTGGCCAAGGCCAGCAATAATGAACGTTTTGCATGGGATTGTTATCGTCGTTTCATCCAGATGTATGGTGACGTTGTCATGGGCGTCCAGAAAGACGCCGGTGAAGATCATGAGCCTTTTGAAGTGGTCATTTCAGGTCTCAAACAAGAGCTGTTCCCCGGCAAGGAACATGTTCTCGATACCGAATTGAATCTCGACAACCTCAAGGAGTTGGTCAATCGGTTCAAGGCTCTGATCAAGGAACGCACGGGCAAGGAATTCCCCGCGGATCCCTGGAAGCAGCTCGAAGGCGCCACCGGCGCTGTGTTCGGTTCCTGGATGAACGACCGCGCCATCGTCTATCGCCGCAAATACGGCATCCCCCACGAATGGGGCACGGCGGTTAACGTTCAGGCCATGGTTTATGGCAACATGGGTGAAACCTCCGGTTCAGGAGTCGCCTTCACTCGCGATCCCGCGTCCGGCGAGAAGGTTTTCTACGGCGAATTCCTGATGAACGCCCAGGGCGAAGACGTAGTCGCTGGCGTCCGCACCCCGATGCCCGTTGCCATGCTCAAGGAGGTCATGCCTCACGTTTACAAGGAACTCGAAGCGATCCGCAAGACTCTTGAACATCACTTCAAGGATGTTCAGGACTTCGAATTCACCATCGAAGATGGCAAGCTGTTCATGCTGCAGACCCGCAATGGCAAACGCACCGGTCTGGCCGCTCTGCGCTTCGCCGTTGAAATGGAAAAGGAGAAATTGATCGACTGGAAGACGGCCATCAAGCGCGTTCCTTCGGAACAGCTTGACCAGGTGCTGGCTCCCATTTTTGATCGTCAGGCCATCAAGAACGCCAAATGCATCGCCAAAGGTCTGCCTGCCGGGCCCGGTGCGGCTTGTGGACGGATCTACCTCAATGCCGAGCGTTGTGTGGATGCCGCTCATAAGGGCGAAAAGGTTCTGCTTATCCGCCTGGAAACCTCTCCGGAAGATCTGCGCGGCATGATCGCGGCGGTCGGCATCCTTACCGCCCGCGGGGGAGTGAGCTCGCATGCAGCTCTCGTGGCTCGTCAGATGGGTAAAGTGTGCGTGTGCGGTGCCTCGGCACTGCAGGTTGATTACGAAAATCGGACGGTTTCTGTCAATGGCACGACCATCAAGGAAGGGGAATTCCTCTCCATCGATGGCACCACAGGCGAAGTCTATGCCGGCGAGGTCAAGACCGCTGCCTCCGAAGTTGTGCAGGTCCTGGTCGAGAAGAGTCTCGATCCCAAGGATAGCCCGACATACCAGAACTTCAAGAAGCTCATGGATTGGTGTTCCAAGGTCACGCGCCTGACGGTTCGCACCAATGCCGACACTCCGATTCAAGCGGCCAATGCGGTCAGCTTTGGAGCCACTGGCATCGGCCTGTGCCGTACTGAGCACATGTTCTTCGAAGGAGATCGCATCGACGCGATGCGTGAAATGATTCTGGCCAGCAATGTCGATGATCGCAAGAAGGCTCTTGCCAAGTTGCTCCCGTACCAGCGGGATGACTTTGCGGGCATCTTCAAGGCGCTTAATGGGTTGGCTGCCACCATCCGTTTCCTGGATCCGCCGTTGCATGAATTCCTGCCTCACACCAAGGAACAGCAGCTTGATCTGGCGAAGAAGCTTGGCATCTCTGTCGAGAAGATCATGGCCCGTGTTGCCGAATTGCATGAATTCAATCCCATGCTCGGTTTCCGTGGTTGCCGCCTGGGCATCATCTATCCCGAGATCTCTGAAATGCAGGCCCGTGCCGTGTTCGAAGCGGCTGCCGAAGTTCAGAAAACCGGCATCAAGGTGAAACCCGAAATCATGATCCCGCTCGTTGGATTCAAGAAGGAACTCGACCTCCAGGTGGCGATCGTGAATCGTGTGGCTCAAGAGGTGATGAAGGAAAAGAAGGTCAAGCTTAACTACATGGTGGGTACCATGATTGAAGTGCCTCGTGGCGCGTTGACGGCTGATGAAATCGCTGAAACCGCCCACTTCTTCAGCTTCGGTACGAACGACCTGACCCAGACAACCCTGGGCATGAGCCGCGATGACTCCGGTTCCTTCCTGCCCAAATATCAGGAATGCGAAATCGTTAAGAAGAACGTGTTCGCCAGCATCGACCAGACTGGTGTTGGCCAGTTGGTCAAGATTGCTGTCGAGAAGGGCCGCAAGACCCGTCCTGACATCAAGCTGGGCATCTGCGGTGAACATGGTGGCGATCCTGAATCGGTGAAGTTCTGCCATCGTGCGGGGCTGACCTATGTCAGTTGCTCACCATTCCGCGTGCCTGTGGCTCGCCTTGCGGCTGCTCAAGCTGCGCTTGAAGACGAAGCTGCTCCTGCCGCCAAGAAACCGGCTAAAAAGAAGTAAGCTGGTTTTAGAATAAATTGTACGTGTAAAACCGCCCGCACTTGCGGGCGGTTTTCATTTAATATCGCTGGCTGGTTTTTCTGGGGCCGACACCTGTGCCAGTTGGCATCCACTTAGAAAAGGCTGGGTCTGGGTGCAAGCTGGAGCCGACTGCTGCTCAATTTGCGACTGTGACATGGCAGGCCTGCGACTCCAAAGGGGAGAGTGAGCAACCATAATGCCCGTCGACCATGGATAACATGCTGCAGCAAAAACAGCCTCCCTTTGAGAAGCGTTTGTCTGTTACTGCAACAACGGAGCGTCGAGAACCATCCCGTTCAGTGGACAGCCAGGTTGGAGAGGGTATCCTTCAACTTAAGCTGTTCGGTCTTGTCGGCTCGCAGGCGTTTGTCATGGAACGCCGGGAGGAGTTTGTCCCATACGACATTGAGCTCGGCCTGCATGTCGCCCGTGAGCGCGGTGATGGCCACCACGGCATCCAACTCAGGGATCACGACGCAGAACTGGCCGTCCTTGCCATCTCCTCGAAATGCATTATGGCGGCACCGCCAGAATTGAAAGCCATAGCCCTGGTCCCAGTCGCGTGTGGGATCGCTACCGTTGGAGACCTGTTTGGAGGTGGCCTGCTCGACCCATGATTGTGGCACGAGCTGCTTACCGTGCCACTTCCCTTTTTGGAGATAGAGCTGGCCAAACCTGGCGATGTCCTCCGTGCGAATTTTCAATCCCCACCCGCCGAGGGTGACCCCTTGGGGGCTGGAGTCCCATTCTGGATTCTCGATGCCCAGTGGCTCAAACAGCCGCGGTTTGAGGTAGTCCAGAACGGTCTGGCCGGTCACCTTCTGCACGATCGCCGAGAGCATGTAGCTGCCGGGGGTGTTGTATTGGAAATGGGTGCCCGGTTTGAAGGGAACCGGATGCGCAAGGAACGTCCTGGCCCATGGCTCGTTCGTGGTGAAACTGGCTTCGACCACGTGGCCGCAAGTCATTGTGAGGAGGTCCCGCACGCGCATCGCCTTCAGGTTGTCCGAGGGCTCGGCTGGCGCGTATTCGGGAAAGAACCTGAGCACGGGATCGTCGATGCTCAATTTCCCCTCGGCTACCGCCAGTCCCACTGCCGTGGAGGTGAAGCTCTTGCTGAGCGAATGCATCACATGACGTTTCTCCGCCGCTTCGGGCTTCCACCAGCCTTCCGCTATCACCTTGCCATGGCGCACGAGCATGAAACTGTGCATGTTGGTCACCTGTCGGTGGGCCGACTCCACATAATCCCGAATCACGGCGGAGGCGACACCCTGTGCCTCGGGTGTGCTTCGCGGCAGGGTGTTGTCGGCCGCCGGAGTGGGGGATGACATGGCCATGAACACGGCCGCAAGGAACATCGAAAGACCAGGCAAGCATGAAATGGGTTGCATGACGGACAGTGTAAATCCAACCGCCGGGGCGTCAATGTTCCAATGGAGGGCATATGGTTGCCATCTTGTGGCACGGCGACGGATCCCGGCAGCACCATACAGAGGGGGCATTCAAGGGCTGGGAAATTCGAGTGTCGGCAAGTTATTCGAATTTCAGCCGTGCGGCCGTGACCATGAATGTAGCCATGCCCCCTGCAAGCGCCAGCCACAGGGTCTGGTATTGGGCCGACGCCAGGAGCCAGCCGCCCGCTGCCGTGCCCAGGCCGCCACCGCCAAACAGTCCGAGGCCGATGAGTGCCGAAGGCAGACCCTTGTTGTCCGGGGTGACGTCGAAAGCCAGCGTAGCCAGGGTGGATTGAATGCCAATATATCCCATGCCCAGGCAGATGGTGGCCAACACGCACGCCGGCCATCGTGGCACGAAGGCCAGCAACAACGCCGCCGCCAGGGCCACTCCCGCTCCTGCCAGGATGGTGCCGCGCCGTCCCATGGCCCGGCTGATGCCGCCGACATGTCGGCCCAT
>CAZIDG010000007.1:0-13383 GCA_964538065.1 uncultured Verrucomicrobiota bacterium | reverse complement strand
GGATGGTGCCGCGCCGTCCCATGGCCCGGCTGATGCCGCCGACATGTCGGCCCATTACCAGACAGGCGAAGCCAAAACACATCACGACGAGGCCAACCTGAAGGAAACTGAGCCCAGCCTCCTCATGCAGATAAGCACCCAGAAAACTGTAGCTCCCAAGCAGCAGAAAGCCGGTGAACAAGGCGAGCGGAAAGATCACCCGGCCGGTGGGCGTGAGGCACGCTCTCCAGGCTTGGAGGAAAAAGGGGCGTGTGACATGGGGCCGGCCATCTTCCGGCAAACGTCTTAGCCGCACGCAGGCGATGCCCGATAAAAGAGCCAGGATCAAGAACGCCACCCGCCAGTGGACAAAACGCGACAGAGCCCCGCCAAAGCCGACGCTCAATCCTTGTCCCAGGAAGACCATGCCCATGAAACGTCCCACGTGGGCCTGGCGCTCATGGGGCGGCGCAAGGTCGCCCATGATTGCCAGCGACACCGCCACGATGCCCGAGGCAAAGAAACCCGTGACGGCGCGGAAGCAACAAAGCAGCCCGAACGAGCCCGCCAGCGAGCACGCGCCCGTGCCCAAGGCCAGACCAAGCACCATGAGCTTCAATAGGCGGGTCTTCCCGAAGCGATCGCCCGCAAAACCGCATACCGGCTGCATGACTCCGTACGGCACCAGATAGGATGTGATGATGGCGCCGGCCAGAGGAATCGAAATGCCAAACCCCATGGCGATCGCAGGTAATATGGGGGCCACCACCCAGTTATCTGCTGCTGAGAGGAAGCCTGCCAGTCCCAGAATGCCCGCCAGGGCACGGACATCGACACTTTCAGTCCGTGGGGCTGGTGCTTGAATGCCAGAAACCATGGACGCCAACTCTATCTCGATGCCCCTTCCGGAATCAAGCATAGCGCATAATAGTAACTGCAAGCAGCCCAGTGTTTTATGATTTCATTGCGCAGGTTCGAGATCCCATGACCAACGCTCTGCGAAAATGAGCATATGCATGAAAAATCCTCCCCAGGATGGCCGGGGAGGATTTGGATTGAACGGGGAGAGTGGCTTAAGCACTCAACCGGACCCTGTGTGTTAGCGGGCTTTGGCCGTTACCACGCCCGATACAGGCCCCAGCGTGCTCCCAAGGATGGCTCGCACCTGGTACTGATAGGTGGTGCCTGAGGTCACGGCTGTATCGGCATATTTGGCTGTATTGGCAGCGAGCGTGGCCAGCGGTGTCAATGTGCCGCCTGCCTCACAACGTAGCACCTGATATCCGCTCTCGCCTGTGTTGGTGTCGGTCCATGTCAGGGTGATCACCCCCCGGCCCACCTTGGCGACAAGGTTTTCTGGCATCTCCAACTCCGGCGCCTGGGTTGTGGCGGATGCGATTGCGGAGTCTGAATAACTCACGGTGTTAAAGGCGCGAACCACATAGGAGTAGGTGGTCGAGGCGGCCAGGCCCGTGTCCAGGAAAGTGGTCGTGTTTGCGGCGACCGAGCCTGCGAGGCCCCAGCCTGCGGCCGTATTGTACCGCCAGATGTCATACCCGGTTTCAGTGTCCGAGTCCGTCCAGTTCAGCGAGACTGAAGTGCTGCTGGCCGCGGTGGTGGTCAAGTCGGAAGGAACCGAAGGATCGGTGATGGGGTCTGAAGCGCGTTCGATAACACCCACCAGATAATCGACGGTGAGCGTGTCCTTGCGTTCACGCTTGATGGCAGCTCCATCCGTAAACCGAATGACGATATTGCCGCTGTCATCCAAATAACTGCTGGCTGGCACGGCCTGAAACGGCACCTGGGCATTTAAGGTGATCTGTTCCCAGCCATAGCCGCCGCCCGGAGCAGCAACGCGCACCTCGGTTATCAGACCATCGCTGGCGCCATCCTTCAATGTCCACGATACAGCCCCACAGAGGGCAAGGGAAGCTACTTCGCCTGGCGGAACTGTCGTGTGCAGGGTGTATTCAACCTGCAGCCCCGAACCGTTGCCTTCGGGTGCCTCGGTGATCGACTGGGTTAATCCATCGTTGAGGACATTGGCACCATCATAGTTGCCGGCCAGAGTGCCGAGAGTGACAGTCGGGTTGGCCATGACGATTGCATCAAGCGAAACTGGCAGGGCCACCGTGGTGAATGTTGTGCTGGCTGTTCCGGCAAACCCCGCCAGGTCCGTGGATGCCGCTGTGATGGCATAGGTGGTTCCTGGTTGCAGGCCGGTGCATGAAAGCGAATGATCCGTCACCCGAGTGGCATTGATGAAAGGGTCGGTGATCCCGCTCAACAACACTTCGCTACTCGAGAGTTCAGTTGTGTTCCACGTCACGGTGGCGCTGGTTTCTGTGATGTCCGAGATCATGAGCCCTGTGATCACGGGTGGAGTGCCGCCTGTCAGGGCATCCTCCATTATCCTGAACACCTCGGTGTTGTCGATGATCTGGCCCTGAAGACCTGCCGGCCAATTTGCATAGACGGGCACATTGGCGGCCGTATGACCGGTGCTGCTGAAGGTCAAGGTTGGAATCGTGCCAGGGGTGATCACCTGGCCATCGGGTACGTTGACACCGCCTGTTTCGTGATCAGCTGTGACGATGACCAGGAGACTCTGGCCCGATTGGGTTGCCCATGCAAGGGCCTCCTGCACGGCCAGGTCGAGTTGGGCCACCTCAGGGGTGAAATTACGGTCATTGCTGTGACTCAACTTGTCGATCAATGCCCCTTCGACCATGAGGAAGAAACCCGCGCCATTGTTGTCTTGCAGGAGATTGAGAGCCTTGTTGACCATCTGAGGCAGACGCGGTTGTGTGGTGCTGCCGCTGACATAGGAACTCATCGGTGCCCAGCTCGACCCAAACAACCCCAGTGCGTACTCGGTTGGTGCCAAGAGATCCAGTGCGCTGGCGTTTTGAACAAACTGATACCCGAGGCCATTCGCTATGGCCACATAGGTCATGTTGGGTCCGGAGATCAAGGCGGGATCATTATAGCCGCCACCGAACAATACGTTTGGCCGACTGGCCGCATGGCCATACGTCGCATCGTCCAGAAGGTAATCAGAGCGGATCGCCGCTTCATAGGTCCGATCGGGCTCATGTGCTCCAAACGCTCCGGGTGTGGCACCGCTGATTGAATCCGTGGTAATGATGCCTGTCCGAAGGCCCCGGGCCTTGGCCATTTCCAGAATGGAGGTCTTGATGGAGTTCCCCGTGCCCATGCTTATGACACCATTGGCCGGGTGTTGATACCCTGTAGCGAGGGCGGTACCTGCCGTGGCCGAATCAGTAACAGCACCGTTGGGGAGGGTGGTCACCGCCTTGCCTTGATACACCAGTGTCTCAAAAGTCAGTGGTTGGGCGTCACTTCCATTCTTGTAGAGGCGTCCTGCCTGCACATGCTCAAAGCCCATGCCATCGCCAATAAAAATGACAATATTGGTTGGCCCTGCAGCCAGTGCCGTAGGCATGGCCCCCGTCAGCAAGCCAGCCAGCATCAATGTGCAGATCGCTGTTGTTTTCGTTTGCTTCATCATAAATATTCTCCAGTCATTCAATGATTGTGGCAGGACTCCTGAAATTGGACCGTGCTACAGACCAGGGATCTGGTGTCAGGAGCGTATGCATGCTCCCCCCAACAACCCAAGTCACACCATTGTGATGGTTTGGGCAGATGCGTACGCAAAGATGCAACCAAGACACGAAGTCCATGAGCCACGTTCCTCCGATAAGCATAAAACGTTCTCTCCTTCAAAAAAGGGAAACAGAAAAACTGCTTAGGTTTTAATGTCCCTCCCTTGGATGGAATGTCAAGGTTCCGGTTTGGTCATTTTCCAGTCTTATCAAGGATACATGCAGAGAGAAATCGTTACTGAAATCATCGAATAGGTGCATATATCCATTGGATTCTGATAGAGTCTTATGTCCCGCCGCGAGGTTTCAGCCATTAGGTCCTTTTAGCATTATATAAAAAGAATCCCTCCAGTTGTATCCGAGGCATTTCATTGAATGCCCAAAACACCAACTCAACAGTCCTTGATATTATGTTGCTGCAAAACGGCAATTCCGGCGACAGTGGCGGTGTGATGCGGAAATGGTTTTGTTTGAGCCTGATTGTGTGGACGGGCATGGTGCATGCCGCCACGAACGACATCCTGATGCCGCCGTTGCCTGCGGGTGCGCGGTTGGCCCTGCAGGAGGATTGGAGCAGCGGTGGCATTGATCCGGCGCGGTGGTACGCGCTGCGCAAGATGTGGGGCCAGGGCAACAACGGTGTGGTGCCCGAAAATGTGCGCGTGGGCCGCGATGTGGTGGCCGGCCAAGAGAAAAACGTGTTGATCTGCACGGCACATGGCGATTTGTACGACGGCGATGTGGTGGGATATGAAGGCGCCCGCACCCGCGTGGGTGGCGTGCTGGTGAGCAAGGGGTGGTTCGCTTCGGGCCGATTCGAGGTATGGATGAAGGTGAACGGTGTGGAAGGGACGAATTCATTCGAACCTCCCCGGGGCACGGTTCCCGCCATCTGGACCTTTGGCTACAGGGGGGTGCGCGTGGACGCCGCCGAAAAGGACCGTTTTGTGGCGTCGATGCCCCTTTATAATCCGCACATCAAGGCCTATGGCGTCGGGTTGAACGAATACTGGTCGGAGGTGGATTTTCCCGAATTAGGCAGGAACGGTGATTTCACCCACGGTCTCTATAACACCTATTGCCAGAACCAATACGATTGGCAGACGTTTGCACTGCCACCGGTGGCCGATGGTCAGTATCATCGTTTCACCACCGAGTGGCGCACCACGCTCAAGCCGATCCCAGGTATCACCGATTCCCAGGTGAGCGAGCATGCCGGGTTCTGGTGGATCCGTGATGCAGTCGTTCCGTTCGCATCCTACCTGGGCAATCCGCTCAAGCGACTTGGACCCGACCAGTACAGCGTTTATGCGGGAGAGTCTGCCCGGCATTGGATCGACGGCCGGCAGGTGGGCGTGAACACCCGAAACGTCCCCGCCATGGCGGCGCAATTAAACCTTGGCATATGGCTCCCTGCTTGGGCGGGGCCCGCCCGATGGAAAACCGGGAGCGTCTCCTTTGCATCGATCAAAATCTGGCAGTACGACAACGCCGGCGATGTGCGCGGCATCCTCGTGGATGACTTGAGCAGCAACTTCGACGCAAAAGGAAAACCGAAATAAGGAGAACAACGGCTGGGTACCGTCTCCATGCCGGTGAGATTATTTTCTGGCGAGGAAGCCTTCATGGAACATGGCGACACCGTGGGGCAGGTTACCGGCCAGCGGCAATGCAAGAACGTATTGCTGAGGTACCCCTTCATGCGTCAGTTCCGGATAGGATTTGAAACCAAACCTCTGATAGTAGTTGGGATCGCCGACAAGAACACAACCTTGGGCTCCGCGAGCCTTGAGCAGGGACAGGCCTTCCTGGACGAGGGCCTTCCCAATGCCTTGTTTCTGAAATGCAGGCAGCACTGACAGCGGGCCAGCGCCAAACCAGTCCTGGCTGCCATCAGAGATCTTCAGTGGCGAGAAGGCAATGTGTCCCACCACGTTGCCCTCCATTTCGGCGACGAGGGAGATCGAAAGTGCGTGGGCGGCACGCAAGGCATTGACAATGAATTGTTCAGTGTGTTGGCTGATTGGATGATGTTCAAAGGCTGCTTTGGTGACTTCGAATATTGCGTCGATGTCAGATTCAATCTCGGGGCGTATAACCATACGAACCAGTTGTTAGCAGCTTTTCGCATGTAAAGCAATGGTTGGCGCACCTGAGCCATCCAAGCAGAATTGGTCAACGGGTTCTTGTTTCAACCATATGCAGAGCGTTGTCCTGCGGAGGGCTTTCATTATTTACCGGAACAAGCACTGTATTGAGATGGGGATTAGTCGGCCCGCAGTATCGACGGAAGTATCATGGATTAAGGTGCTTCCATATAAATGGACGCCCACACAAAGTGGCCTTGCCTGGCTACTCAATGGCAAGGGATATGCCATGTTGTTCCAGGGTGGTTCCTTTCGCAAAATGGAATTGAGCCAGTGCTCGGAGATACTCGGCCCGAGCTCGACTTTCGGTTGAACGCGCTTCTGCCAGGTCACTCTGCAATTGAAGGACAAAGAAAACCGTGCTTTTACCTCCATTTAATTTCTGTTGTTCAGCATCCAATGCGGCACGTGAATGCTCACAGGCACGCCGGGCAGCTTCGATCCGTTGGCGACACAATAGGGTTGTTTGAAGGGCATCACTAATTTCCTTTTTGATCAACTCCTCCTTTTGCTTAACACGAAGCTCAGCCTGTGCCTTGAGTTCCTTGCTGGCCCGATATTGGGCACGCTCGGACACCCGGCTGAGGGGAATGGCAAAAAGGATGCCAACCATTTCGTTGGGAGCCGTTCCATGCGCAATTTGGCTAAAGGCATCACTTGAAGATGCCGACGCAGATGCAGGAGGAAATACCTGGGAAGTGCTTGCCCCCTTGCGTCCGTAACCCGCGACGAGGTCCAGGGATGGAAATAGTTGATTGCGTCTGTATGACTGGTTGAGAATGGCCTTCTTGACATCCACCTTCAATTGCTGGAGATCGGGGCGTTTGGCAAGACCGTGATTCCAGCTTTCCTGTTGCGATGGTGGCTCGTCCGACGGGAATAGTGTGTCGACTGGGACGAGTTCCGCAGGAGTTGCGTTAGTCCAGGGATCCCCCAGGACTGCCCGCAACTGGTTTTCAGCCAAAACAACAGCATTTTGTGAAGCTATCAGTTCAGTTTCTATCCGTGCTGTTTGTGATGCAGCCAGCTTTTCATCCAAAATATTCATGGTCCCCAATTCTATCCTGCGCGTCACCGCGGCCTGCATTTGCTGCTTCATTTGGAGGAGTTCCTCCTGGATTTTCAATTGCTCGCGCGCATGGGCCAGGTTGATGTATGCTTGATGAACCAGACAGACGACGCTCATGCTCAGAAAGTGGACCCCCATCTCAGTTATCCGAAGGTTTTGCCGGTTGATTCGAAGAGTCAACCGGCTTTGGTCGGTCCAAAAATTCTTCAGCAAAGGCTGGGTCAAAGAGGCCCCGGTATATAGGCTGTAGGATTCAAAATTGAGGTTGTTGCGTGTTCCTTCGCTGTTTGCATAGCTTCCATTCAAACTATAGCTCATGCCAGTGGGCAAAAGCCCATTGATGCCCATGACGGTTTTTTGGGATTGAGCTTCATAAATGGCGTCCTTGCTCAAATCCTCCGGATCGAAACCGCCGCTATCAGCAGCATCGTCTCGCCTTACTGACGTTGTGAATACCGGATCGTAGGCACCGTAACCAGATTGAAGAGTAAGCCTGGCAATGGGCACATTCAGTCGTTCGATTTGAAGGTCGCGGTTATTGAGCAACGCTCGACGGACACATTCATCAAGAGTCAACGAAACACGGTTGTGCGTTTCTGCATAACTTGTGGCACACAAGCACAAGCCGGTGATGGCGCATATACAGACCTGAATGGTGGCAAGATTTCTGGACATGGGTGGCCCTTTAGGGAGTGGCAGGAATGACGAGTCGAAGCAGTACACCAGCATTTGGCAAATTGGTTCTGATGACCGTTGGACGCTCAGTGCCAGCGGGCAGATTTACCATTGTATGCCATGAATCACTTGTTGGCTCACGCAACTGGATTCCACAGTTGCGCTCAGGAGACGAATGAACTTCGATGCACCAGGATTCGTTATCACGATATAGAGCAATTCGGAACACGCTCGACTGATCGGTCGGATTTGTCCCGGCAAAGTACTCGTCTCGATTTGATGCTGAGTCTCCATCCGGATCCTCGAACGCATCACCGAAGGACAACGGATTCAATCCATGCGCAGTTTCCCATGCATCCGGCATCCAGTCGCCATCGGCATCGGGGACGTTGGGGCGTCCTGCGGTGGGAGTGGCAGCGGTCCAATGGACAGGGTCATTGGCGTATAGATTGCCAGCCAGGCGTTGCAGGGAATTACCCGAGCCGCTCGCTCCAGGGGGCCAGGGTGCTTTTACGCTGTATTGAATATGCTCCACCTCCATATACGGCACAAAGCCTGCATTAGAACTGTTGGTGCCTTGGGCACGGTCTGGTCGTTCCAGAACGATGGTTTCGCCGAGATCCGACAAGCGCCCACCGTATGGACCGAGGATGGAAACCTCCTTGGGGACATTGAATTTACTCCGAAAAGCCTTCTCTGTTTCTGGGGCCAAAAGCGGGTCAAAATTCACCAACAGAAGAAAACCGTTGGGAGGCAGAACATGTTCCTTTGTGAACTGCATGGTCACTCCATTGGCCAAACGCCATCCATTGGTGGGAGCTTGAGGATCATAGAGGTGCACTGGATCGGAAGTAATGTTATGCAGTTCGATATATTCGTCCTCTACATTCTCCCCGGTGGACCCATTCTGCGGATAAAACATGATTTCATTGATGACAACGGGCCCCATGCGAGGGCCTGCATTTGGAAGTCCGGTGCCCTTGCGAAATTCCGGGAGACTTGTAGGATTATCCACACCCAGTGTGCGATGATCCAAGGGAACAAAATCAACTCCCACGCTCGTAACCCACCGTCCAGCCGTGACTCCATTAAAGAGAGCCCCAAACTGTGCCCTGGCCTGCCAGCCACTCAATTGTCCCGAGGCATCTACCGCAGATAAGAACACCTCATCCCCTTCATACGAATTGAGGGTAAAACCATCGGTTCCGGAGCCGAAAGTGCGTTCGTAAACAACCCAGTAACCCAAAGGGGGGAGAGTGGTTCCGATTGGAATCTGAAACTTACCAGGCTGTACTGCGTCATCACTCAAATACCACCCGCCGATGTCGACAGGGTTTGTGGATGTGTTATGTAGTTCAATGGCGTCTTCCAATGGGGGGTCGGTGTGAGAGAGAACTTCGGAAATGACCACGTTGGTCATGATCATGATGTTCGGGCTTCCGGGAGTCTGCTGGCCGGAAGGGAAGGTGATGACATGCTTGCTCCCATCAGGAACGCAACCTTGAGATGTGTTTACGACCTGGGCGCCGAAGGTAATGCGATCAATCATGGTTGCCCGGTCGGCGCTGAAGAGGGTGATTGTTTCTCCTGAAGCCCCCAACTTGAAATCGAGATGATCGGCATCATTTTTCTCCAAAGCGGTTGGCTGGAATATCACGAATCCGCGGGGGGCGACATAGGTCAGGGCTGGTATGGGGCGATTCGTCGGCCACACCGTGGCTTTGTCTGTGAAAATCAATCCGCTTAACTGCACTGGTTCCGTCTGTGGATTGTAGAGTTCAATCCAATCATCTCCAGTGGCTGGTTTCGCCATCCATTCGTTGATTCGGAGGCTGGCGGGTGATGCTGTTGGACGAGCCTCGTTGGGACTTAATGGAGTAGGGGCTGACAGGGTCCAAATTCCACTGCCATCGGGAACGCGGCTTATTGGCTGGTCGGCTATTTGCATGCCAAAGGTGATTGTGTCGATGATGCCGCCCTCTCTGGTATGGAGGGATAATGCATCTCCCCTTGCGCCCAGGGCAAATCCCGTGTGAAGTCCTGGACGGTCAATTTCTAAATCACACCAGACCAGAAGATAACCAAAGGCTGGGATGGAAGTCCCTTCCGGAAATACGAACAACCGGGGCATGGCAGGATTGTCTGACATACTCATGCCGCTGAGATCAATGATTTGTCCGGATGTATTGTAGAGTTCCACATAATCAGGATAATCATTGCCGCGTTCCACAGCACGTTGGTTGTCGGCCATTACTTCGTTCAGAACCACCTGGGCGAAGACCGGAATGCTTGTCACAAGCGCCAGGCCCAGTGCAATACCGACTCGAATGGCGGGTGCGATCGAAAGGATGATCTGCGGTGCGAATCCTGAATTCATGGTTTTGTGGTGCTGGTACCGGATTCCATGGTTTGATTCATGATAAGGCGTAGTCCGGACAGTGATGGTTCATTCGAGCGAAGCCTCCTGGATTTTGGAACTGGACTGAGGCACGATCATGAGATCCACCACTTCACCAGGCCGGACATGCATGGTCCCCGGAAGTTGCACAACGACCGGCAATCCAACATCGACAGCCATGCCCTGACGCAGAAAAGCCAATGAATTGGTGATGGGTTCCACCTGTACGCCAACCTGGTCTATTTGTGCCCATGCTGTCAGTCGTTCCCGCGTGCGGGTGGTGATGCGCACGCGCATGCCCACCTGGGGATTCAGAGGATAGGGCTGTCTTAAGTACCCCACCACCTGATCGCACCATTGGGAGGAAATGATGGCCAGGGGTTCTCCATCCACGACATATTCATTCGCTTGCCTGCATAAATATTGCACCATGCCATCGATCGGAGCCCGAATGACGAACGGCTGAAGATTGGATCGCGCTTGTTGATGACGGGCCTCCAGATGGCTTAGCAGGAGGTTAAGGGTTTGATTCGTTTTGCCTTCAGGTACGCCCAAAGCACGTAATGTTTCCAGACGCTTCTCAACCTCAGCAACCGCCTTGGCTTTCTCCGTCACCTCTGCCTGATACATATCCCGATCCCGCAAACTCAGGTCATAGATGTCCTCTGATATCAGTTTTTCCTGACGCAAGGGCGTGTTCCGGCGCAAATCCTTCTCAGCACGATCGAGGTTGACCCTGGCCATCGCCAATTCGGTTTTCTGCTGCAGCCATTCCAGACGTGCACGTTCGTAACTGACGGCATTTTGCTCGGACAGGCTTGGTTGGAGGCGCAGCCTTGCCAATTCCAATTCAATGCCCAGCAAGTCAAGTTCGGCACCTGGATCCACCGGCAGAATCTCAATGATGGGATCACCGCGTTTCACCATTTCATAGGGGCGCACGGAGAGGTGCTTGATCCAGCCAGCCTGAGGACTGCCAACAGTGGATCGAACACCCTCGCCAATGCCCGACAGGGTGCACTGTCCCCACTGTTGATGCCATAGCCAGGCCGTGATGGCAGCTGCAATGCAAAACACCATCCATGGAACATGGCGAGCGCGAAACTCCCTCCACGCAACGCGGGGGGGCATGGCAATAACTTCGCCGGTCCGATTAGCCGACTTCCTATCTGTACCCATCATAATCAAGCATGGCTTCGACACCGGTTTGTCTCCGTAACGCTCCAACAGTGCTGCGGCACAAAACCAGCTTCATGTGATCCGCTTGTTAGCGATTGCCATGCCAGCAGGGTTGAAAGGCGCTAACAATCTAATAGGCAATGAATTGCAAAAGACGGTGTCTCATTCGTTCAAAGAAGCATGGAATAATATATGCCATTGTTGGTCTAAAAAATTTCAGATACGATGCGGTTTCATGAAGAAGGCTATTTTCAAATTTGGAGCCATTATTCTGGTGGGATTAGTTCTTATTGGAGTCATCGAGTCTCAAGCCTGGCGCCAGATGCAAGTGCTTCAGCAGGATTTTGCGGCCATGCACACCGAGAGTTTAATGCTTGGTGTTCGTTTGCAGGCAGGCATATCGACACTTAATGGTGCGTTATTGCGTTTTCAACTTTCGGGTGATCCTGAGGAACGAGTGCGATTTCAGACTGAGATACGTGCGCTTCAGCAATGGGTTTCCGATGCGCGTCCCCATTTGATATCCGAAACAGAGAGGGACCTTTTGGGAAGATGGGAAACGGCATTTGCAGGTTATTTGGAAGACACTCGCCCGCTCCTTGAGCGGGGATTGCGAGGGATTCGTCGAGATACATCAATTGCGGTTCAACAGAAAATAACGGATCTGAGCACCTCCGTGCTTCGGGGTGCCGAGGCCCTGGCTGCAGAGCAAAAGGCCTCATTGCCGCGTTTTTTTGAGGCTTCAGAAAAGGCCATTGCAGCCTTGCAGACATCGCAAATGGCGGCGCTTGCCTTACAGCTCATGTTGCTTCTTGTGAGTGCCACGGTGGTATATCGAACCATGATCGCTCCGCTGCGAACGCAATTGACAGAGAGTCGCGAATTGATCGAACGACAGGAAAAACTGGCATCCCTCGGGACCCTGGCTGCGGGTGTGGCTCACGAGATTCGCAACCCTTTGACGGCTGTTAAATTCCGCCTCTTCAGCTTTAAAAAGGCTCTGACGCCGGAACTGGCTTCTCATGAGGATATTGTCATTATTGGCAATGAAATCAATCGGCTTGAGCGCATTGTGAAGGACTTCCTGCAGTTCGCCCGTCCTTCCGAACCCGAAACCACCCAGATTCACGCCGGGGTTCTCTTGGAGGAGGTGCGCAATCTCATGGCCGCACATCTGCTCAAGCAGGACATCGCTTTGAATGTGGAAACGATGGATAATCCCATCCTGGGCGTGGATCGGCACCAAATGCAACAGGTGTTGATTAACTTGCTCAATAATGCTGTGGAAAGCATGAACGGTCATGGGACCATAATCCTTCGGTGCCGCACCGGGGTTTCCAGATTGGGCCGTCGCACGGTTCCTGTCGCCATTCTTGAGATTGCGGATAACGGGCGTGGCATGGCGCCAGACGTTCAACGCCGCGTTTTCGATCCTTTTTATTCCACACGTGAAGGGGGCACCGGCCTAGGCCTATCCATCGCTCTGCGCATTGTCGAGAAGCATGGTGGGAACATTCAATTCCAGAGCCAGATCAATAAAGGCACGACGTTCCAAATTCATTTGCCATTGAATGCCAACAATGAAACATCGAATACTGCTCATTGAGGATGATCCCAGCACCGCATCAGCACTATACAAAGTATTGAGCGCTGAGGATTACCAGGTGGAACTGGCTGCACGGGGTGATGAGGGATTGGCGCTTGCCCATGCTCAGCCATTTGATTTGATTTTGACCGATTTCAGACTGCCTGGCCTGAGCGGACTTGAATTGGTCGATCGTTTGCATCAGTTGCACCCCAAACTCCCAATCATCATGATGACAGCTCACGGCACCACTGAGACTGCCATTGAGGCCACCAAGTTGGGTGCTTGCGAATACCTCATCAAACCATTCGAAGTGGATGAATTACTCGATCTTTTGACCGATACCATCAATCGGTCCCGTCTTATGACGTCGCCGGTTGTTTGCGATGGTTTGCAGGAGCACCCCCATGAGATGATTGGACGCAGCAGGGTCATGCAGTTGCTTTACAAGGAAATAGGACGGGTGGCTGCCAGTTCGGCCACTGTCCTGATTCGAGGTGCCACTGGCACAGGCAAGGAATTAGTGGCCCGGGCCATCTACAATCATAGTAATCGTGCTGACCGCCCCTTCATTGCGGTCAATTGTGCGGCCATACCCGATACACTTCTTGAAAGTGAGTTGTTTGGACATGAACGGGGCGCATTTACCGGAGCACAAAACCGCAGGATTGGACGGTTCGAGCAGGCTCAGGGGGGGACACTGTTTCTTGACGAGGTGG
>CAZIDG010000006.1:67998-89537 GCA_964538065.1 uncultured Verrucomicrobiota bacterium | reverse complement strand
TCAGGGAGCGGTGTGTTCCATAAAAGGCCAGATGCCTCCTGCCCCACCAGATTACACCCACACCGACCACCCCTGTAAAGCATGCAACAAAAAGGAGTTGCACTTGTCGTCGATACTCCAGCCACCCCTGTTCCCTCGCCAGTAGCCGTCCCACAGAAATCATCCATGTCTGCAGATCCAATTGTTTGTTCAATCCCAGGAGGAACAACAAGATCGCCCACAATTTCCAGTGTTTGACCTCCTCTCTGGGTAATGGGGATGCTTTATTCCATCCATGGCGTATACAGAATAAAGCTGCCATCAAGTAATTACAGAAGATCAACCACCCTTGCCATGTATGGTCCATGTCGACATCCATGTGAAGAACTCCCGGAGTATCCACCACCATCGCCGAGTCACTCTTTCATAAAGACCAACGCTTTGATCGTTATTGAAGGTTAGCCGGACTCGTATTTTGGCAGATCAATAAAAGACCGCCTTTTTGCAGCAGTATTATCTCCCAAGGACTGCCTTCAAACTGAGGAACTTACCACCCATCTGACTACCCGAACGGCACTTTTTGCCAAAACCAACCCTGAACGATCAAACCCGCTCCTTGACACTTACGGTGTTTTTCTTTTCTCGGGATGTTTTTTGAGATAATCGTCCAAGGCGGCCTTAATGGCTTCTTCAGCAAGCACTGAGCAATGGATCTTGACGGGAGGGAGTCCACCAAGTGCATCGACGACCTGCTGATTGGTCACGCTCATGGCCTCTTCGATGGTGCGGCCCTTGATCAATTCCGTGGCCATGCTTGAGCTGGCGATAGCTGAACCGCAACCAAAGGTCTTGAAACGAGCATCCTCGATCCGCCCGTCCTTGATCTTTAGCGATATTTTCATGATGTCGCCGCAAGCTGCAGCACCCACTTCTCCCACGCCATCAGCGTCGGACATATCCCCCATGTTCTTGGGGTTCAGGAAGTGTTCCATCACTTTCGGGCTATAGAGGCTAAAATTCTCGCTCATACATGCACCAATAACCGCCACTCAACGTTACCGCAGCCAACCTCAGTGTCAAACCCGTATGCAGGCAAGATGTGTTTCACGAATCCTTGGTGGAACCGTCACTTCCACCCTCGATCATGTGGTCTTTAACAATCTGCGTGGCGGGGTGGGTAATGGAAATGTACTCATGATAAACATGTTCGGCGACCTGTCGGGAGGATCGTTGTTCGGTATTCACCAAAACATCCGCCTGGCGGTAATACGGGGTGCGCGCTTCGAGCAAAAGACGGATCCTGGCCTGGGGATCCGGATCGTTGAGTAGAGGACGATGGGTATGCAGTCTCGCCCGGCGCCAGATCGTGTCCGCTCCGGCCCACAAACAGACCACCAAAGCATTTTGTTTCAGTCGTTGAAGATTATCACCATGGGCGGCCAGCCCCCCCCCTGTGGCAACGACCAGACGAGAACGGGTCTGGAGTTCCTCGACCACCTGCCGTTCATACTCACGAAAACGCGCCTCCCCTTCCTGGGCAAAAATATCGCTGATTTTCTTCCGGGTTCTTTCCTCGATAAGGGCGTCAGTGTCCAGAAATTCGAAATTCAGTTTGCGGGCAACCCATCGGCCAACCGTGGACTTGCCGGTGGCCATGAATCCGATCAACACCAGATTGCGGATGTCCCGCGGCTCGCGCATGGGATTCATGTAACACACACGCCAGGGAAAGGCACGACGTTTTTCCGGAGCTCAACCGTCTTTTCGCAGAGCACGACGCTGTTCCAATGCCACCAGCACCTCTCCCAACCGAGCCAGCCGTGGTGTGGGCACGCCGGCAGCATGGGCCTGCCGCAAAGGCTCCAAAAAGAGGCTCCCGGTCTCCAGGGGCAGCCCTTTTTCAAAATCCAGGAGGGTGGATGCCTTGTATGCCCCCATGATGCGCGTGCGGGATATGTTTTCCTCTTCCAACGATTCAGCCAGGAGATGGCCCTGGCCCCGTGCCGCACCAATGACCTCGCGCATCAATTCACGCAAGAGGGACTCCCAGCGCGGATCAGCCAGCAAAACATCGCTGGGAAGCGTCGGCCCAAGCTTTTCAGGGATCGACTCCAAACCAGCCAGACAGGCATATCCGGTCACTCCAGCCACACCCAGGCCGTTGAACGGAATGTTCCAGACCAGTTTCTCCCAGTGAGCCTTTGCCAGATCATCGGTGACCACGCAAGGAATGCCTGCCTGGTTGAACAGGGCCGCCAGGTGATGGGTCCGCTGCATCGGCTTCCGCTGGTATTCGCCCAGGACAATTTTGCCGTGTGCCATGTGATGAATCAGTCCCGGCTCCAAACGATTCAGGCAGACAAAACAAAGACCACACAGAATGTTTGCAGGACCGAACAACCGCGCCAGTTGCTCTTCATTGCCCAGGCCATTCTGGAGGGTCACAACCAGAGTGTCAGGGCCCACCAGAGGAGTCAGCAACTCAGGAAACCGGTGATTCGCGGTCGTCTTGAGGCCGATTAGCACAAGGTCAGCCACGCCAATCTGCGAAGGCCCGGCAGCGCAATGTGGATGCACGGTGAAATCCCCGTTCACACTGCGTATGCGAAGGCCCTGCCGGCGCACCACTTCGTAGTCGGATCGCAACAAAAAGTGCGTGTCGTGTCCCGTGAGACACAACCGCGCACCATAGTAACTGCCAAGGGCACCACAGCCCACCACGGCCACTTTCATGCCATTAGAATGCCCGCCATCAGGCTCGGGTAAATAAAAAAAGGCACCCCGGGTAAGCAGGATGCCTTCATGAAATATGTGGAGGCAGGGATTACTTCTTGGCGCCGAGGATCGCATCCTTGGCAGCCTTGGCCACGCGGAACTTTACCACCTTCTTGGCAGGAATCTTGATCTCCTCGCCAGTGGCGGGATTGCGGCCCATGCGGGCTTTGCGATTCACGAGCACGAGCTTGCCAATGCCAGGCAGCGTGAAGGTGTTTTTCGCATTCTTGTAAGCCAGGTCAGCCAGGAAATCCAGGATCTCTGTCCCCTGTTTCTTGGTGATGCCAGTTTTCTCGGCAATAGCCGCCGCGATTGCGGATTTTGTAAGTGGTTTAGCCATATTTTTGGTTGTATGGAATTTTGTTCGTCTTACAACTACTACTCAATAAATGTCCTTTTGCAGAACGCTGCAAGTAAAAAAGTGTGGTTTTCCGGCGAAAATCGGCGTTTTTGCCCCGCTTTTCTTGACAGATACACAGGAAACCACACCATGAAAGACGGTGAGTGGCATCTGCCGGGAACTGGAAAAGTCCCGCCGCAGCGGCCTGATAGATGGTGAGCCTATGTCAAAACATAAACGCATAACCAGCGCAAACCAGGTCACTTTGGGCCTGTTGCAAGCTCCATGTACCGCCAATCCAGCGGAAAACCTCGAAAAAGCCGTGCACCAGGCCGAACAAGCCGCACGGCAGGGGGCTCAAATCATCTGCACGCAGGAACTGTTCCGATCGCAGTATTTTTGCCAGGCCGAGGATCACCGTTATTTCAAGCTGGCCGAACCCATTCCGGGGCCCAGCACGCAGGCGTTCCAGCGTGTGGCGAAGAAGCACGGAGTTGTCATTGTCGCCTCCCTTTTTGAAAAACGCGCGCCAGGATTGTATCATAACACCGCTGTTGTCATTGACGCCGACGGCACCCTTCTGGGGCGGTACCGCAAAATGCACATCCCGGATGACCCGCTCTTTTATGAAAAGTTCTATTTCACCCCTGGAGATCTCGGATTCCGGGCCTGGGACACACGCTTTGGCCGCATCGGTGTACTGATATGCTGGGACCAATGGTACCCCGAAGCCGCCCGTCTTACCGCATTGAGCGGCGCGCAGATTCTTTTCTATCCAACCGCCATTGGCTGGCATCCGAGCGAGAAGGCTGAGCATGGTGTTCATCAGCAAAACTCCTGGGAAACCATCCAACGCAGCCACGCCATCGCCAATGGATGCTATGTGGCCGCAGTCAACCGCGTCGGTCACGAAACTCCCGTGGGCGGAGATGGCATTCAGTTCTGGGGCAGCAGCTTTATTGCCGGCACTTCGGGTCAAATCCTTGCCAAAGCCAGTGTGGACAAGGAGGAGGTGCTCACCTGCACCCTCGATCTCGACTTGGTGAATGTCACCCGGACTCATTGGCCCTTCCTCCGGGATCGGCGCATCGACGCCTACGCTCCCCTCACCCGGCGCTGGCTGGCTGACACGCCGGATTAAAAAACAGGAACGAAACCATCCATGGCCGGGCAACCCACCCTCTGGATCACTGGCACAGGAGGCTTTCTTGGCGCCTACATGGCCCAAGCCGCCTTGAAGCAATGGGCGGGATGGAAGGTGGTGTGCCTCAGCCACGCCATATTGGATCTGACAGATTTTCACGCTGTCGATGCAGCCTTTGCTGCAGCCACCCCCCAGGCCATCATCCATTGTGCTGCCCTGAGTAAAACCACCGACTGTGAGAGGCGGCCGGATGCGGCCCGGCGCGTCAATGTTGACGCCACCTGGCACCTGGCTCAACAGGCAGAAGCCATCCCCTTCCTTTATCTCTCCACGGACCTGGTATTCGATGGACGAACGGGCAATTATGATGAGTCTGCACCGGTGAATCCCCTGCATGTGTATGGCGAGACCAAGGCCGAAGCCGAACGGCTGGTTCTGCAAAACCCGCGGCACTTCGTGGTGCGGACCTCTCTGAATGCAGGCACATCGGGGCCTGGTGACCGCAGTTTCTCTGAATCCCTGCGTCACCAATGGGAACAAGGTCAGGAATCGGTGTTATTCACGGACGAATATCGCACGCCCATTGCAGCCATTGAAACGGCCCGGGGCATTTGCGCCCTGTTTGCCATGGGCAGTCCAGGTCTCTACCACCTGGCGGGATCCGAACGGCTCTCGCGATTCGATATCGGACAATTACTGGCTCGTCAATGGGCTCACCTGCGGCCTCGAATACGTGCCGCGTCCTTGAAGGAGTATACCGGCCCCGCCCGTGCAGCGGATACCTCTCTCAATTGCATGAAAGCACAGGCGTGGCTGCCCTTTCGATTGCCGCGTTTTTCGGACTGGCTGACCTCTCATCCGGATATGCCGTAAAAAAAGGGACCGGAGGCATGCCTCCGGTCCCTTGCGGATACCCTAATAACTTCTCCTACCTCTTCAACCGATACAACCTGGCACCTGATCCATTGATCACAGGTCGATACGGAGACGTGGCGCTGGGCAAATCCGTCCATTCAACATTGTTGACGGATTCCTGCAAAACAACGCCCGACTCCGTCCAGGTGATCTCCACCTTGCCGGCCACCAGGGCGGCTGCCAGACTGAAGATGGTCGGTTTGTTCGGAGCCACACCAACCCGATAGGCATTCAAACCGCCGTTATCCCGGTCATTGATGAGCACCCGGGTGCCATCCGATTTAAGGGTGTACAGCTCGATGTGTGCTCCTCCAACACCTTCCAGCCAGATGACGCGGATGGGATATACACCAGCCTCCTGAACAACGATTCGGAAGGTCACATCAGCAGTCGAATTATCCACCTCACCCAAAAGGGTGCCATCGGCCGGAACATTGACGTAACCGGCCTGAACGCGGAATCCATCATCAGACACCACACCCATGGTTGTGATCCCTGCAGGTAATTCCACAAATGTGAGGATCTCGGCATCGATGCCATCGTTCGAACCTGTTGTGCCTGGGATGCCTGGCATCTGCTCATCCGGTGAGAAGTACCCGTTCGCCTCCCCTTCCGTCTGGCTGATGTTTATCACAGTCGGGATCTCAAACCGATAGAGCGGCCCAACCTTGACACCAGCGGCTGAAGCAGGTCCCAGAACGGCGGGATCGACCCGGTTTTCAGTCACAGGATTGCCCGTGGAATCTGTCAACTTGCCGACAAGGGCCAGTTCGGCCTGGGAGAGCAGGTTGTGAGTGTAGGATTCGTTCTGGAATACATCCCAGAGGAAGCCAGGCTTGGAGGTGTCCACGGACACAGCCTTGTGTGCCTTGGTCAGCAACCCATAGTTTGCCACGGTGAATGACCAGGATTCAGTTCGGCTCACACCGTTGGCACTAAAGCTAATGCCCACAGTATGTTGCGAAGCAGGAGCCCAGAAGTTCGCCGGTTGGTAGACAAGCGTGGTCAGACTGCCCGCTTTCGTCGGCGTCACGCTCACCGGGTTACCATCGATCGTCAACTTCACCGACGATGTCTCGACAGCAGCATCGCCATCCTGCAGGCTCACGCGCACTGGAACATCAAAGGCCACCCCTGTCGTGCCGGGCAATGGCATGGCCGCATAAATGGTCGGTTGTCCCTTGCTTACGACCGCACGATAGGCTGGAAGACCGCCATTGGCAGTATCATTGAGGAGCACCTTTGTGCCGTCCGCCTTGACACTGAGCCATTCCACGTTCGCGCCACCGCCACCTTCCTCCCACACCGTGCGGAATGCATATGTGCCGGCTTCCTGCACATAGACTGTAAACGAGGTATCAGAAGCACCGCGTCCCGCATTATATTCCCCAGCCATCTGGGCCTGCAAAAGATCCGGGATACGGCCGCAGGTCGTACGGAAACCATCATCACTGTTCACGATCATGGTTGTTTTACCCGCAGGCAATTCGACATAGGTAATGATCTCACCCACAATGCCATCATTACCTCCGGTTGTGCCTGGGATACCCGGCATTTGATCATCGGGCTGGATGTTGCCATTGCTGCCATTGAATCCCCCCTCCTGCTCCAGGTTAATAACCGTGGGAATTTCGAACGTAATGGGCAGGCTGCTGTTCGCTCCGGCCACTCCAGCCCCCGAGGCGATACCCTGGGCATTCCGATCAGCTTCATTCACGCCCAGATACCCCGCCAACTGATAAATGGGGCGCGTATTGTCAGTCGCCGTGAAGGATGCATTCTGGTGCACATTCCATATGAACCCTGGCTTGGAGGTAACGGCCGTCACCTTGTCCGATGGAGCCAGCAGGGCATACTGTGCCGTCTTGAACGTGCCCTCATCCGTCACGGTGTTCCCCATCGTATCCTTCATCTCAATTTTGTAGGTATGCTCAGAGTTGGGATTGAATATAACCGTGGCTTTATAGCTGAAATCCGTGGCATCACCAGTTTTGGGGCTGGCCGTTAGCGTCACGGATACGCCGTCAATATACAGTTTCGCTGTCGCTGCATCCACAATCGATGCCCCCTTGTCACTGGCACGGAAGGTGAAGGCATCGGGAGTGGGATTAATCGCTGAGTAGAACAGGCGATCCGCTCCTGGCACATTCGTGCTCAAGGTCAGCAATGCTGTCTCCGAGGGTGATTTTCCAAACACTATCGAATGCGCCCCAAGCCCACCCCATCCTTTTTGACCCGGTGTAAATTCATCACCGTCATTGATCGCCATGCCCAACCCAATCTTCGTGCCGGCTGTCAGCGTCGTAAGACCCAGCGAAGCCGCGGACATCTTAATCTCATAGATCGTCTTCTTCTTTTCACTATCGCGTACAATGACTGCTTCGGTCCCTCCTGGACCAGCTTCGTCCTGGATGATCACATCACCAAGAGCTCCTTCAACGCCACCCAAGGCATAGTTGTAGAGGGCGACCTGCTTCGTGCGCGTGCTGTTGGCAATCATCAACTGGGCCGAATCGCCGTTCCACGGACTATAGGCGGAGTTTTCATGATAATCATCCGTCACGACAATCCCAATATAGAGATTTTCCGCATCCCACACCACCTGCACGGCTGAAGTCTGATCATCCGGCCCTGTCCAGGTGCCTCCATTATACTCCTCGAACAACACATAGGTTCCATTGGTACCCGACCCCTTGGGCACCGCATATTTTGGATCTGCAAGCACCGGCACACCAACCCATTCCGACAGACTGCCATCGACCACAATGGGATTCGGTGTCCGGGTGGCATCGTAGTATTCCTTCCCTGGCTCAATATCATTCGCGGCGAGTTGGGTACCACTCAATACCAAAGCCGCCATGGTTATCTCATATTTGTAACGCATATTGGTTGATTTGTATGTTAGGTTGCTGGGAACCTGTCTATACTACTAAGTCAACAACAACATGACAAGCTTTTTTTGAAGTCCAATTGGGTTTAAATGACAGCAAAAAAAGGCCGGATGCGTTTAGAAGCGCACCCGGCCTTTGTCAGCCCCGGTTCAGGGCATCAAAATGAAAGGGTTAATTCAACGGAACACTCCGTCGCATGAAGGTTGGCTTGTCCAAATCCTCTCCACGATGAATCGTCGGCTCGCTCTTTTCGAACCGCCCCTTGGAAACCACCTGGAGCGGCAACTGCCCCTGGAGCAATTGAGGCAACTCCTTTCGAATGGAGGTGTTTTTTTGAGCCTGCGATTTTAGCAGCTTCTCAGTTTGAGCACTGTTCAGCCTGGGGGCAGGCGGCAGCAGAGCCCCGCGTGGCCGAGTCCCCTTCTGGGGAACATCCTGATCGGCCGAAGGTTCCACATTCAGCTCCAAATTCAAATCAGCAATATCCGAACCCGTTGTCCTCCTTGGAGTTACTTCTTCCTCAACCGGGGCCACCGCTTCAGGCTCAACCTGTTTGCACGTGGCAACCACAGTGACTTCGATTTTATCACCCAGCGACTCATCGCTGTTGGCTCCCATGATGAAGGTGGCCTTCTCAAACATCGGCTTGATGCGTTCCACCACCTGGTTGACCTCGGGCAGACTCAGGCTGGCGTTGCCCGCGATGCTGAGGATGATGGTGTCGGATTTCTTGAGCACCTCGCCCTCCGCAAGCATGGGACTGGCGATGATTTTTTCCACCACGACCCGCGCGCGGTCAGGCCCCGAGGCAAAAGCGGCCGCCACAGCCCCCTCTGAATGGCGTCCGCGCAGACAGTTCTTCAACTCAGCAAAATCCACGGTAATCAAGCCTGGGCGGGCCAGCATGCGCCATACCCCCTGCACGGCTTCAGCCAGCCAGCCATTGCCCCGGGCAAAGACATCGAGCAGGCTGCCTCCCTCCTGAACCAACCGGGCCAGGCGCTGATTGGGCAGGCAAATCACACCATCGACAGATGCCTTCAGCTGGCGCAAGCCCTGCATGGCCTGGCGCTGACGTTTTTTCCCCTCACAATCGAATGGCAAAATGGCAAAGGCCAGCACCAGGGCACCCCGTTGCCGGGCTGTGCGGGCAACCACAGGGGCCGCCCCTGTCCCTGTGCCACCGCCCAGGGCTGTGACCAGAAAAACAATGTCTGCACCAGCACATATCCGGGACAATTCGCTGCCCTCGGTCTCGGCGGCCGCAGCAGCCAGCTCGGCATCCCCCCCCACCCCCAGTCCTCGCACCATCTGGCGACCCAGAAGGATGCGTTTGGACATCAGGCAATTGACCAGGGACCGATCATCGGTATGCAGGGCGTAAAACTCCGCCCCGTCAAACCCCGCACCAGCCAGGTATTCCACCATGCGGCATCCAGCGCCGCCAACACCCATGAATTTAAACTTCAACCCGGCCCTGGATGGTTCGGCCCCGGGAGTTGAGGATGCATTCATCATAGAAATAGAATTAAGGACTAGGCTGACTGTATTACCGTTGCCAGAACTTGAACCAGGAACGACCGCCACGGGATCCGGCCAACACCCGCCTGTGTTTGGGCATCTGGCACACCGCCCCAAAACGAACCAGGCCGATGGCGGTTGAAAACTCCGGCTGGTCCAACGTGCTGCTCATGCTGTCGATCGAACAATTGCGGGCCAGGTGGGAGGGTGTTTGAAAAACCCGCTCGGCCAGGGTGACCAGACCGGCGGTGTGGGCAGTTCCTCCGCACAGGAACACCCCTGCCCGAAGGCAATCAAGCATGCCTGCGCGGGCCAGTTCCTGTTCGATGATTTCAAAGATCTCCTCCAACCGCGCCGACATGATGCGACGCAAATGGTCAAGATTCACAGGCCGTTCAGGGAGACCGTTTTCGCTCAGCAGTGAGATGGTTTGTTGCTGTGTCCCTTCCTCAACCAGGGCATGGCCATAGGTGACCTTGAGTTGTTCGGCCTTGCCGATGGGCACCTTGAGGCCGATCGCCAGGTCGTTGGTGACATGATCGCCCCCCACCGCAAGAACGCCGGTGTGTTTGACAATCCCTCCGGAATAAACCACGTATTCGGTTGTTCCGGCACCAATGTCAATCACCAGGGACCCAATCTCCTTTTGCTCACCGGTTAAAACCGCAAGCGAGCTGGCCAGACCACAAAAGGCAATGTCATCGACATCCACTTGCAGGCCTTTGACGACCCTGACTGTGTTTTGCAGGCGGTTCAACACCCCATGCACCACATGCATGTCCACCTCCAACCGGGTGCCCAGCATGCCCACGGGATTGAGGATGCCCTCCTGGCCGTCCAGGAGGAAATGCTGCCGAACGGCATGAACGACATGATGGCCGACGGGCAGGTTAATCACCTTGGCATTCTTGATGACATCCTGAACATCATCCTCATCGATTTCCCGGCCGGCCGTCACAATGGTATGCACACCGCGGTTATTAAACCCCTGGATGTGCTTGCCACTGACCCCCAGAAACACGCTCTCGATCTCGACGTCGGCCTGGTGTTCGGCGTCGGCAATGGCCGCACGTATATCCTCCTCGGCCAGAGCAGTATCGACAATTTCCCCCTTGCGCACCCCACGGGATTCGGACTGGCCCACCCCTAGAATGGTCAGTGCGCCCGATTCGCTCACCTCGCCAACTACCGCGCAAACCTTGGCGGTGCCGACTTCGAGCCCTACGATGATTTGATCGTGGTCAAACATGTTTCTTCTTATGCCGGGTCATTTTGACGGTGTTAGGTTTGGCATCCGGAGCATTCGTGCCCGTATCCATCCACAAAACCGGCAGGTTGTTGGTAATCGAAAGGTCCAGACTGGCTATCGATTTGCCAGCCCGGACTCCTGTTTCAAAAATGGAACGCCAGCGCTTGAGCTGGGTGTCAAAATGATCCATGGCAAAGGTCAACTCACTCCCCTGCCCGGTTGTGACCAGGAGGATGTCGGGTGAGGAGAGATCGATCCGGGCCAGATCCACCAGGCCAAACATGGGTGAATCCTCAAACTCATCGATCAATCGCAACGCGGACTGCACTTGTGGCGATTCCACCGCCCGGCCAGGCCGGAGATCCGAACGCCCCAGACCTGTCAACACCGTCAGTGTTTCTCCCCACATGCTGTTGGCGACGTTGATCATGCCCCTGGCCGGAGGCAACATGACGTAACCCTGATCATCCAGGTAATAAACCGACAGGTCGTAACCGGCATCGTTGGCTCGAGGCACAAGGACGTGGGCAGCCGCAAGGGGTTCACGCTCCGTGACGCGCAGCTTGAGGGTGCTGGGCATCACACGCTCCACCGCGGCATGCTCGATGATGGGCGCCAGCTCCAGGTTGCGGCGAATGCGCTGGAGATCAAGGCTGGCCAGATTGTCCCCGACCCGCACACCCGCCCACTGCCGGATCTGCTCTGGCGGAATGACACCATCCGTCTGCACCTCGATGTGCCGTATGGCCAGGGCATCATTTTTAAACACAACGGCGTTCAAGGTGTATTCCGTACCCCGCCACAGAAGCAGAAGCCCAATCAAGGTGGTGATCGATATTCCCAGGGCTGTCACCGCAACCCTCCAGCGGGCGGCACGCACTTTTTGGGAATGGAGCCTGACCTCCAGAACCTCGTCTCGCACCAAACGCCGGTTTCGTGATTTACTGCGCCAGAACATGGTTTTGATGCCGCACTTTCAAACGGCCATTAAGCTGCACGGGAACGCTCCCATCTAATTCAGATTCGCCCCCTGTCCGTCAAGCACGAACCTTGTGAACAAGCGCCAGATCGATCATTTTTTGACAAAGGCTGGGATAATCCATGCCGGCGGCGGCCGCCGCCTTGGGCAGCAGACTCGTCTCGGTCATGCCCGGCAGGGTGTTGACCTCCAACACAACCGGCATCCCATCCGATTTCACCATCACATCCACCCGGGCATAGTCACGCCCCCCGACTGCGCGAAATGCATTCAAGGCGGCATTTTGCACCCGCCGGGTCACTGAGTCATCAAGAGGGGCCGGACAATAGTATTCGGTGGCTCCCCTTGTATATTTGTTGTGGTAATCGTACGAACCTTGCTTGGGCGCGATCTCGACCACGGGCAGCACCTGCTCTCCGAGTATCGCCACCGTGGTTTCACGGCCATAAATCCGCTCCTCCATGAGAACGCGGGTGTCATGTTTCAAGGCCTCGGCCAATGCATCTGGCCATTGTGATAATTCATCCACAAACTGGAGACCGACGCTGGAACCCTGACGTGCCGGTTTGAGCACCACCGGGGGGCGCCAGTCTGCCGGCCACTCTGCGTTGGGCGCTGATAAGACTTCATACCGTGCGGTTGGCACTCCAGCCGCCCGGAAACGTTCCTTGGCCAGTTCCTTGTCAAAGGAGATCCGGCTCGCCTGAGGGCCACATCCCGTATAGGGAACGCCCAGTTCCTCCAACTCACTTTGAACGGTTCCATCTTCACCATAGGTGCCGTGCAGGGCCAGAAACACCACCTCCGTCCCCTCGGGAAGCTTCCATTTCCCCGGAACAGGATCCACCTCATACACGTCGTGCCCCAACGAACGCAAAGCCTCGGCCACCGCCGTGCCGGTGCGAAGAGACACCTCGCGTTCGGCTGACGGGCCGCCTTTCATAACCGTAATAACTAACGATCCACCCATATTTTCTTAAGCGAGGACTGGCTCGCCCACGATCTTGATCTCGGTTTTCAATTCAATTCCCCGCGCCACTTTGACGCGGTTTCGCACGATGGCCACGAGATCCAGAACATCCTGTGCGGATGCCTGGCCATCGTTCACTATAAAATTGGCGTGTTTATCCGACACCACGGCTCCCCCGACCCTCAAACCTTTCAGCCCACATTCGTCAATGAGCCTGCCTGCAGACGTCTGGGATGGGTTCTTAAACACACAGCCCGCGCTGGGAGCGGCAGGCTGGGTCGTCCAACGGCGCTGACTGTACTCAGACAACCGTGCATCAATCTCAACCCGTTCGGCTGGCACAGCCCGCAATACCGCACTCAGCGCGATATGGTCCTCCAGCAATGGGCAGTGACGATATTCCACCGCCACGGAACCAGCGGACACCTCTGAAATCTGTCCGGCTTTGTCCATGACGCGCATGGACTCGATGACCTGGAACAAGCTCAATCCCATGGCCCCTGCATTCATGCGCAGCGCCCCCCCCAGGCTGCCGGGAATTCCCTCCAGAAATTCCAACCCACCCAGCCCGTTCCTCCGGGCATCCCTCACAATCTCCTTCAAACGGGCTCCTGCCCCGCATACCACCCTTTGGCCCTCCACCCGGATCTCACTGAATTTCGATTGAGCCAGGAGGATCACCACCCCACGGATCCCGCCATCACGAACAAGCAGATTGGATCCCCGCCCCATGATGAACCAGGGCACTCTGCGATCCGCGCAAAACTGGAGAATCGCTTTCAAATCCTCCTCTGACGCGGGTTTAACATGGATGTCGGCCGGCCCACCAATCCTCCAGGTCGTATAGCCGGCCATGGGTTCATCATATCGGATGACCGTTTCCGCACCAAGTTGACGTGCAAACTGTGCAAAAGCCTGCTGGGTTTTTACCACTTTTTCCCGCTGTAATTCCCTCGCTAGGGCGCGCCCCGCCTTGGTGATATCCCCTGCTCCAAGGAATAAAACGACATCACCTGGCTGCATGGCCTGACGCACCGCATCACCCACCTGGTTGACTTCCGGCACATAATGAACCGCTTGTCCCTTAGCCCGAATGACTTCGGCCAACCGTGCACTGCTTACCCCTGGAATGGGCGATTCACTGGCCGCATAGATCTCTGCCAGCCAGAGCAGGTCCGCCTCGCCAAAGCTTGTGGCAAACTGCTCCATCAGGTGCTGAGTGCGCGTGTAACGGTGCGGCTGAAAGGCCACCAATAAACGGCTGCCGCCCAATAGTTTAACCCCGCGCAGCACGGCTCGAATCTCGGCAGGATGATGCCCGTAATCATCAATGATTCGATAACTCTCGTCTTCGTACAGGCATTGTTGACGCCGGGCCGCTCCCGTAAAACCTTCAATCGCTTGTGCAATCTTCTGGGGCTCATACCCTATATGATGGAGCATGGCCACGACAGCCGTTGCATTGGACACGTTTTGCGCCCCACATAGGCGGATCCCAAACCGCCCGAGGCCTTGTCCCTTGTAATCCAGCTCAAAAAAGGTCCGTCCACCTGTCGCAGCACCCTGGGTGGGCGTGGTAACGGATTGGATGTGATAATCAGCACCTGCGCTGTATCCGTAGGAGATCATTCCACTCCGCCCTGCAAACATGCGGGGCAGATTGGCATCATCGGCACACCAAACCACCGAACCACGGGCCTGTCTGGCAAATTGATCGAAGGCCGCGCAAATGGCCTCCAGATTGGCAAAATGGTCCAGATGCTCCTCATCCACGTTCAACACGATGGCATTTTCGGGATGAAACAGAGTGAAGGTGCCATCACTTTCATCCGTTTCAGCCACAAACCAATGCGGCGAAGCCCCTGGATTCAAGCCAGCCACTGATCGAGCATGGGGACGCAATTGAGGCACAAGCGACCCCACAGCGTAGCCCGGACATGCCCCCAGGCAATCCAGAGCATGAGCCAGCCAGGACGAGGTCGTGGTTTTCCCATGCATCCCAGCCACACAAATGCCACGCTGGGCGTTAACCACGGCAGCCAGAAGCACTGCACGGCGCACGACGGGGATTCCCAAAGCCACAGAGGCCTGGAGTTCAGGATTATCCGTCCCCACTGCAGAGGTATGAACGACCAAAACCGGATGAGTGGAACGGATATGGTCAGCATCATGACCGGCAAAAATCAGGGCGCCACGCGCCATCAATTGTCGGGTTTCCTCGTTGGGTACAAGATCCGACCCGGCCACACGAAATCCTTGATCCAGAAGCAAATGCCCCAGACCACTCATGCCACAGCCACCCGCGCCCACCAAAAAAACCGTCGCTCCCGGCTGCGTCTGAAGCAGCCCATACACCTGCTGGGAATCTACTGGAGGCATTCCACCCACAACCATCACACCACTGGTAAAGGACCACTCACCAACGAGGACTCACCGCCCGCCTGCGGACGCGCCAACCCCAGGGAACTCATCACCCGATCGGCCACGAGCGCAGCGGCGCCAACCTTATGCCACTGTCCCAGAGCCTCCTGAATGCCCTTCCGGAGCGTTTCATCATTGAGCAGTCCATTCAAAGCCTCAAAAACAAGACCCGGCGTCGCAATGCTCTGGGCCATCAAACGAGCCGCGCCCACCTCCACAAACTCGAGCGCGTTGTAAAACTGGTGGTTGTCCGCTGCATAGGGATAGGGAATCAACAGCGCAGGCAGGCGCAACGCCGCCACCTCGGCCAATGAGGAGGCGCCAGCGCGGGAAATGGCGGCGGTGGCCGCCCCCATGGCAAGCTCCATCTCCGTTAAAAACGGACGCACCAAGGCTTTGCACCCCAACCGTGCATACGCCTCCTTGACCCGGCCCTCATCCTTGGGTCCAGTCAAATGGATGTATTGGAGGTTGGCGATCCGGGACGTAAAGTGCGGCAGTGCATCAATGACCAGTTCATTGATGGCTGAGGCACCCTGACTGCCCCCCATGACCAGCAGCACCGGTCGTTGCGGATCCAATCCCAGCATCATCCGGCAGGCTGCAGGGTCCAAATCCTGGAATTGAGGACGCACTGGCATGCCCACCGCCGTTGTCTTGACATGTCGAAGACGAGCGGCTGAGGACGGAAAATGAACAAAGGCCTCCCGAACCCAGCGGGCCAGCCAGCGGTTCGCACGGCCGGGAATGGCGTTGGCCTCGTGCATGAAACACACCGCATGATACCGCCGGGCAGCAAACACAGGTGGCGCACTGGTAAACCCACCCATTGCGATGACGGCCAAAGGCGGATCTTTCTGGTATAAGGTCCGTGCTGCCTTATACGAATGCCAAAAACCCTTGAAAAACCCGATGAAATTCAGTCCCGACATTCCCACAGCCGGCAGCGTGGCAAACTCAAAATCGGGATTGCTCCGTGCAGCCTGTTGATCAATCTCCTTTGGAGAAATAAGCAGGGTAACCTCCTGCCCGCGTTCGCGTAGTTCGCTGGCAACGGCCATGCCGGGGTACAAGTGCCCTCCCGTACCACCGCACGCGATGTAGATTCGTGCTTGGGGCGTATTCATAGATCAGAATGGAACCGACGCCGGACTGGGATCCTCCTGCTCATTCCCGACTTCATCGACCGGCGACAACTCGGCGTGACGGGCCACGCTCAACAACAGCCCCACAAACCCCAGCATGGTGAGCAGATTGGATCCTCCGTAACTGATAAAAGGCAATGGCAACCCCTTGTTGGGCAGGACGCTCGTGACGACACCAATGTTGATCAAGGCTTGCAGCCCAATCAACATAGTGATGCCCGAGGCCAGCAGAAAGCCGAATTGATCGCGAGCATGGCTGGCGATGTAACTACCGCTGAGGGTGATTGCCATAAAAGCCGCCAGCACACCCAGGGTGGCCACGAGCCCGATTTCCTCACCAATGACCGACAGAATGAAGTCTGTATGGTGTTCAGGCACATATCCCATTTTTTGACGGCCATTCCCAAGCCCCAACCCCAACCATCCTCCTGCCCCCAGGGCAATCTTGGCCTGGTAGGCCTGGTAGCCAACATCGTCCTTGCTGGCCTCCTGATCCATATAAGCCTTCACGCGCTCCAAGCGCACGGGATTGTTGATCAACAACCAACCCAGCAAAGTCAGCGCCAGGGCGCCGGGCAGGATAAAATGCCACCAGCGGGCCCCCGCCATCACCAGCATCACACAACTAACCGTGGCCAGAAGAATGGTGGTCCCCCAATCGGGTTCCTTAAAGATCAGTCCCAAGACCATCCCCACCACCACCCCCGCGGGTACCAACCCCTTGAAAAATGAAGGCAGATAACGCTGCCGAAGCGTGCCATAATGGGCAAGGAATACAATCAAGGCCACTTTGGCGATCTCTGAGGGCTGAAATTGAAAGCCATGAAATCGCACCCACCGGCTGGCCCCCTTGGTTCGAACACCTCCCAGGGCCGGCACCAGCACCATCACGAGAAGGATGACCGCCACAATCAACAGCACCCACCAGATCTTTCGCAGCCAGCGGTAATCCACCGTGGCCGCCAGAACGCAACACACCAGCCCAATGCCACCGGCCACCACTTGTGAGAGCAGGTAGTATTCAGCCTTGGGCCCCATTTGAGCGCTGTACAACACCACCGCCCCCAAAGCCAGCAGAGCTGCCACACTTCCTGCCAAAATACTGGTTGCCCACCTCATAAATGAATCCTGTGTTCAGCTGTTGTGAAATAAACCATCCCTATGAACTGGAAAACCGGAACGTAGCCGGAAGGCAAGCCAAAGGAAGAAGGGAATCAAAGCATCAGGCCGGGAACGCTTTCGCGTCCCCGGCCCTTTCCAACATTAACGCAACTCTTGCTGACATTGCTTCACGCCAGGATGCGCGAAGCTTCGATCGATCATGATACCATCTGATATTACTTGGCAGGTATCTTCAATTTCTGTCCCACCACCAGGCGATCGGTCTTGAGGTTGTTGGCCGATCGGAGGGCGTTCACAGTCGTCCCGTGGGCCTTGGCCACGCGAGTCAGCGTGTCACCAGCCTTGACGGTATATGACTTGGCGGAACCTTGGGTGGCCGCCGGGTGGGCGGTCGGCGCATTGGATTCGGCCGTCGGAGTCGCAGCCAAACCAGCAGGGGCAGTCGGAGCGGTGGAAACCACTGCCGCCGTTGAAGGAATCTGCAAGGTCATGCCGACCTTGAGTTTGCGGGAATCAATCGTGGGATTGGCCTTGGCCAGAGCGGTGATGGACACACCCTGGGATTTGGCGATCTTGTAGAACGAATCGCCCTTGGCCACCGTGTAAGTCTTGCTCTCAGAAGGCGTCTCAACACCAGGAACAGCGGTCGCGGTCGGCAGCGCGTTGCTATAGGTAGGAGTAACAATGGCCGACTGGTTGCTGTACACGTCGGTGTATACATTCGTGGACGGCGCAGGGAGCGTCAAATTGGTCGGCGATGTCACATCCACCGGCATGAGATTGGTGGACAACTGGTTGGTGTCCTGGGTGACCGTGGTCTCGACATTGGTCAGATCATTGCTCGGGGTCTCAGGCTTGGCCCGTCTGCAGCCCTGAAAAAGCAGGCCGGCGAACAGGAACACGTGGATGGCCAGGATCGTGAAAACCGCGATAAAAACGTTGGATTTTCCTTTCGATTTCTGCTGCTCAAGGAGCGAGCCCTGGGGAACTAACGGATTAGGAGTATTCATAGTGTCAGGCGCCTTTAAGGCGCGTTCACGTTGATGTTGGTTTTGGTTATCGAGGATCGGATCCATCCCGGATCCTCCCCTCAAATTTTAAAATTCTATACTATCTTTCGTTTTGTCTTTCACACCGGTTTCCCGGTTGTCTGCTGTTTTCCGCCGCTTTGTGCCCAAGCCTTGACCGCCTCTCGGAACACCTCGCCCCGGTGCTGGTAGTTTTGAAACATATCAAAGCTGGAGCACGCAGGCGATAGCAGGACAACATCGCCCGGCACCGCCCGGTGAGCGGCTTCAGTTACTGCTTCTAGCAACGAATCAGCCAGCGTGCAAGGGGTAAAACGCCCCCAAGCCGTCCGGATCTTCTCCCGGGTCTCACCTATCAGTATCGCTCCCTTGACCCGTTGACTCAACACGCCATCCATCCCATTGAATGCAAAGCCTTTATCTTTACCCCCTGCAATCAACCAGATATTGGGACCCGGTTGAGCTCCCGCTGGCATGGTCAACAAGGCCTTTTCCACGGCATCGACATTGGTTGCCTTGGAATCGTTAACGAAGCGCACTCCGTTGATTTCAGCCACGCATTCACAGCGATGCTGGGCGGGCTTGTAGGACGTTAGCGCTCCAATGACTTTATCCGCAGGCAATTGCGCAATTTGGCTCGCGGCCAGAACCGCCATCAGGTTCTCGGCATTATGCGGCCCTTTCAGCTGGCCCTGGGCCATATCCATCAGCACCGTTGGCCAACCTGGCACACGCGAATGGATCACTGTGCCAATAAGATGCAGATCCGCCGTTGGATCCTGGGCACTAAAGGTTATGACACGACTCTTGAGCTTGATGTCCAATGCCTGCATCTGCCGCAAAGCCTCCAACTGGACCACGGACCAATCAAACAACTGTTGGTTCATGAATATCCGCGTCTTGGCACGGATATAGGACGCCATATCCGGATACCGATCCAAATGGTCTGGCGTAAGGTTCATCATCACGGCCACAGTGGGGCGGAAAGTGCGAATGGTTTCCAACTGGAAAGAAGACACTTCCAACGTGAGCCAGTCATAGTCCTTACCATCCAGGACGGCACGGCAGACCGGCAAGCCGATATTGCCCACAGCCACGGACTTGAGTCCGGAGGCCAGAAAGACGCGTTCGGTCAACTCGGTGGTTGTTGTTTTGCCATTGGTTCCGGTAATGGCGACACTGGGCAGGGAAAGACATTGGCATCCCAGTTCCAGTTCGCCAATCAAGGGAATTCCGCTTCGAAGAACGCCTTGTACCATGTGCCCCGCATTGGGCACGCCTGGACTCACGACGGCCAGGTGGAAACCACGCTTTGGAGCCTCTTTGGCACCCAATTGGACCTCAATGCCCTGTTGTCGCAATAGGGCGGCCTGTTTCTGCAAATTGGGGTTGTCGCCATTATCCACCGCACATACGGATGCGCCACCTTGATGCAGCAATTCCGCCGCAGCCACGCCGCTCGCCCCCAGGCCCATGACCAGCACCTGCTGGTTATGCCAGCGGCCCATCCATCCCGATTGAACTGTATGAACTACACTACTCATCGCATCTTCAATGTACTCAAGGCAACCACGGCACACAGCACACCGGCGATGTAAAACCGTGTCACTACCTTGGATTCGTACATTCCCATTTTTTCAAAATGATGGTGCAAAGGCGCCATGCGCAAAATTCGGCGTCCTTCTCCGTAATGCCACTTTGTCACCTTAAACCAGCCAACCTGGAGCATCACCGACAGGGCTTCCACCACAAAGACCCCCCCGGCAATCACCAATAAAAAAGGTTGATGAATCAGCACCGCAATAATCCCAAGGGCTCCCCCCAGGGCCAGCGAGCCGGTATCGCCCATAAACACCTGCGCGGGGTGGCAATTATACCAAAGAAATCCCAGGCCAGCTCCAATCATGGCTGCGCAAACCACGGTTAATTCCCCCGCCCCCACCACGTGGGGCACCTGAAGATACGATGCAAAGTTTGCATTGCCAGCCACATACGTCAGAACAAGAAAAACGAAAGATACAATCAAGGTACAACCGATGGCCAAGCCGTCCAGACCATCTGTCAAGTTCACGGCATTGGAACTGCCGACGATGCTTCCCACTGTGATAAGGAGTCCCAGGATGACTGCCCCACTGGCCACGGGGTATTTGTAAAAAGGCACCATCACTTCAGTAATCAACTTGCTGGTGCCTGAGTCGTAGTAGAGAGAAAGGCCGATCACCAGAGCCAGAACGATTTGCACCGCTATCTTGACCACCGATGTCGTTCCCCGGTTGTTCTGCTGGGTGATCTTCATGAAATCATCGTAAAAACCCAATCCCGTCAGAACCACCACCGACAGCAAGGTCACGATGACCAGGGAGTTAAACTGTGTCCATAACAAGGCAGTAACATCCAGTATGAATACGATCATGAGCCCCCCCATGGTGGGCGTGCCTTTTTTCTGAATGATGCGGGCGACCATGCCGCCGTTTTCTTCAGCCTTGTCGACATAGTCCTGTCCAAATTTCAACCGTTTGAGCCAGCGGATGAACATGGGACCCAGGATCCAGCTTAGTAGCAAAGCCGTGACTGCCGCTCCAGCCGTTCGAAAAGTAATGTAACGAAACACGCGCAATGGTGAGAGCAGCTCACCCCACGCCGTGCCTGCGTACTCTGCCAACAAATACTGACTTAGATAGTAAAACACCGTGTCACCACCATTTCAAACAGGGAGGGAAGACGATCCGGTCTTCTCCGAAGGAGCCTGGAATTTTTCACGCAACCGTTGCGCAAGTCGCTCCATGCGAACCGATCGCGAACCTTTGAATAATACGACATCTCCGGGTCTGATCCACCCCTCCACTCGGGGAGCCATGGCTTCAACTGAAGTCTCCGCATCCACGTGCTTCAAACCGGTCTTGCGAGCAGCCTCGGCCATGACAGCAGACCATTGACCCACGACGAAGAGGGCATCAAGGCCCAACGTTGACGCCAGGCATCCCACTTCCTCATGTGCCTTCTCACTATGCGGGCCCAACTCGCCCATGTCTCCCAGAACAGCAATCCGTCTGCCAGAGC
>CAZIDG010000006.1:63967-67898 GCA_964538065.1 uncultured Verrucomicrobiota bacterium | reverse complement strand
CTATGCGGGCCCAACTCGCCCATGTCTCCCAGAACAGCAATCCGTCTGCCAGAGCATGGAATATCTCTCAAGGTGTGCAAGGCTGCCCCCATGCTGTCGGCGTTTGCGTTATAGGCATCGTTCACGATGTATACCCCGCCCACCCGCCAGATTTCCAGACGCATTCTGGGCTGGGGACAGTGATCCAAACCGTTTTGAATTTGGACACTGCTCAGTCCCATTTGTGCCCCCAAGGCGATGGCGAACAAGGCATTACCGGCTTGATGTCTGCCTATCAAAGGCATGCGATAATTCCCCGTCCAACGCGAATCAGGCGCCTGCACATGGAATTCCATGCCATGTTCATCCATGTGATTGAGTTGCACTCGCCAGTCATTGTGAGGGCCAAAGCCCAATTGAACAACTTCGCATCGTGCCCGTGGCAACACCACATCCAGACAGGATGTGTCCCCGTTGACAAAGAAACGGCCTTGGGGTGGGAGCGCCTCGCCAAGAAAGCCTTCCTCCGCGGCAACGCCAGCCAGATCACCAAAAAACTCCAAATGCTCGCGGCCCACACTTGTTAAGATGCCATAGCGGGGCTGGATCATGCGCAACAGGGGTGTGAGCTCGCCAGGGTGATTCGTTCCCACCTCCAGCACTGCCGCGCGATGCGTGTCATCCAAGTTCAGAAGGGTCAGCGGAACTCCGATGTCATTATTGAAACTGGCCTCGCTCCTCAGAACGGGCATGGCTTCGCGCAACACAGACGCCACCAACTCCTTGGTCGTCGTCTTGCCGTTGGAACCTCCCACAGCAATCATGGTTGCATCGAAATCATGACGATATGCCGCGGCCAACCGACCCAGGGCGCGGCGCGTCTCATCGACCTCGACAACCGCGACATCTGCTGTATCTGGAATGCACTTTCCTGCCTCAACCACCAGTGCAGCAGCCCCTTTGCGCACCACCTCCGCAAGGAACGTGTGACCATCAAAAGAATCACCCACCAGCGCCAGAAACAGGTCGCCCTGCTGGATTTTGCGCGAATCCGTGCAGATACGCGGGATGAGCACAGCGGGATCACCATGGCGCAACCGGCCCTGGCAGGCTTGGGCTATGTATTGCAGGCTTCGAGGTTGCATAAACGGCTGGCGTGATGTCCGGAGTATGTGGATGAATCGAACCGCCCGTACTCCAGACTAGGCCTTGGCCGAGGTTTGAAACCGCATCGTGTCCAGTGTTTCGCGCGCAAAGACACGATCATCAAAGGGCACAACCGTGTCTTCAAATTCCTGGTATGTCTCGTGGCCTTTGCCGGCAATAAGAACCATATCCCCTGGACGTGCCCCGCGAATGATCTCGTCAATGGCCCGCCGGCGATCCAACTCGACGCGATAGTGGGTCTTGCGGACCGCCCGAAACCCCTCTTCGATTTGGGAACAAATCTTGGCGGCGGACTCCTTGCGAGGATTGTCGCTGGTAATAATGACCTCATCGGCCAGTTGAGCCGCCACGCGACCCATCTTGGGGCGTTTGCCCGCGTCACGATTGCCGCCACAGCCAAACGCGAGCAGCAGCCGGCCCTTTGTGATCTCGCGCAAGGTGGTCAGCACATTGCGCAGGGCGTCATCGGTATGGGCATAATCGACCATCACACCGAAGGGCTGGCCGCAATCGATCTGTTCCAGGCGCCCCGGCACCGGAGGCACCGCACCCAGGGCCTTTTGAATCACATCAACATCCACCTTCAATCCAAGGCAGGCACCGACAGCGGCGAGGGCGTTGTAAATATTGTGGCGGCCAATGAGCGGCAGGCGACAGGAAAAGCTACGCTGGGGTGTCTCAATGGTCATTTGAGTTCCGTTGGGGCCCAACTGAATCTGGGTGGCACGCACGGACGCTGCCTGTTCAATGCCATAATGCACCTGAACCTGGATGTCCGATTCCCTGGCCAGACGGGCACCATATGCATCATCGATATTGATGATGGCGGCCCGGGAACGTTGTCCCTCACCATGGGTGCTGAACAGCTTTTTCTTGGCCTGGTAGTAAGTATCCATGTCGCCATGGTAATCCAGGTGGTCCTGGGTAAGGTTCGTGAAGATGGCCAGATCGAATTCAAGGCCGAATACGCGCTTTTGCTCCAGGGCATGGGAGCTGACTTCCATGACGCACGCCTTGCATCCCGCCCGCACCATGTGGGCCAGCATCTGCTGGACGTCGAGCGATTCGGGCGTGGTACGGTGGGCGGGGATCACGCGCTCGCCCACTTCATAACGGATCGTCCCGAGAAGTCCCGTCTTGATCCGGGCGCTCTCGAGAATGTGTTTGACCATGAAAGCCACGGTTGTCTTGCCATTGGTGCCAGTCACACCGATCAGCTTCAATTGACGGGCCGGATCCTGGTAAAACGCCGCCGCCGCCTGTGCGAGGGCCTCTCGAGCATCCTTGACCAGAATCTTGGCGGCCTTCTGAGTGATGAAACCGTTGCGTTCACAAACCACGGCCACCGCGCCGCGGTCAATGGCACTTTGAATGAAATCGTGTCCATCGGTGTGCTGCCCCTTGATGGCCACAAACACAACCCCAGGCGTCACACGTCGCGAATCATAGGCAATGCCAACGACCTCGCGATCGAGCGCACCCTCCACTTTGACCGGCTTCAACCGATCCACGAGTTGACTTAAGAACATGGGCATGATGACAAACCTCAACGACTGCGGGCGGTCGTCAAACGATTGGTGCGCGGCGAAAGGGCCAGCATATCCTCCGGCACGTGATCGGGCTTGATGCCCAGATAATTCGCCGCTTGCTCCGCGATGCCCCGGAAATAGGGCGCTGCGGTTTTCCCGCCATAATAACCATTGTGCGGCTCATCCAGCACCACCGAGATGCATAATTCCGGATGATCCGCTGGGAAAAATCCAATAAAGGAACTGAAATACTTGCCTGGGAGGTAACCGCCCCGTCCGGCCTTTTGAGCCGTGCCGGTCTTCCCCGCCACAATGTAATTATCCAGGCCGGCCTTGACCGCGGTGCCGTTGGTGGTCGTCACAGTCTTGAGGGCCTCGACCATCTGGCGAGCCGCAGCCTCATTGCACACGTTCCTGATGACCCGTGGTTGATACTGCATCACCACCTTGCCTTGCTCGTCCTCCAATCGACTCACCAGCATTGGTTTCATCAGCCGCCCGCCATTGGCAATGGCGGACATCGCCATGACCATTTGGAGGGGTGTCACCGCGACTTCATGTCCCATGGGAATGCGGGTGATGCTCAACTTGTTCCAATTCGTCACGTTGTACACCATGCCAAACATCTCCCATGGCAGCTCGATCCCTGTCCGCTGGCCAAAACCAAAGGCGCGAATGTACTGGTAAAGGCGATCGGAACCGAGCTTGAGGCCGATCTTTGCAGACCCGACATTCGAGGACTTGGTGATGATCTGTTCAACCGTCAGATTGCCATAGCGTTCATGATCGCGCAGCACCTTGCCCGCATAGACGAAGTGGCCCTGCTCACAATCAAACACATCGCGAAGATTCACGATCTTCTCGTTCAATGCGGCGGCCACCACCACAATCTTGAAAGTGGACCCTGGTTCGGCGATATCGGAAATCACCCGGTTACGCCGGGCATCTGCGGGGGATTTGCCGGGCTCATTGGGATTGAAGTTGGGCAGCGTGGCCATCGCCAGGATTTCACCGGTTTGGGGCCGAACCACCACTGCAGACGCGCTGATGGGGTTATGCTTCTGAAATGCCTCAAGCAATTGGTTTTCGACAATCTCCTGGAGCCTCAAATCCAGGGTTAGGACCACATTAAGCCCATTGCGTGGCGGCACATCCATGCCGCGGAAGGATACCAGTTCATGCCGGTTTCCAGCCAATTCGGTCATGCGACAACCCGCCGTGCCCTGCATGGCATTGTCCAGGGTAAATTCGATGCC
>CAZIDG010000006.1:33168-63867 GCA_964538065.1 uncultured Verrucomicrobiota bacterium | reverse complement strand
GTGGGGTCAGCACAGACGGTCTTGACCAGCTTGGTCGTGGCCAGCGGATTGCCCCGGCAATCGCGAATTTCACCACGCCGGGCGGGGAGATATAGCACACGGCGGGTGTTGTCTTCCCCAATCTTGCCCAACTCCTCATGTTGGATGACCTGCAGGTCCACCAACCGGCAGCCCAAACCCGCAAATGCGCCCAGCACGAGGACCACAAAGGTCTTCAGCCACCATGTTTTGAAGGGTTCACGCATACACGATACGCTTGGTTGAGATTGACCGAGTCAGGATTCCGGCACGTCTCACCGTGTCACCAGCGACTCCGACTTGCGGGCTGCAAATTGCTTTTGAAAAGGACTGTTGGTTGCGGCGACAACAGGCTCGACCAGATGTAGGACCTGTTCGGCCAGGGGGGCGCCCAAACCCAGGTTCAGCTCTCGCGCCCGGGCTTCCAGCACCCATGGCAGACGCAGGTAATCGAGTCGATCGCGGTGCCTCTTGTTCTCGCGCCGCAATTCCTCCAGGCGTATCTCCTTTTGCTTCTTCTGCTGGGACAAGGCGTATATCTGGTTCTTCTGCCACACGTAGCCGACACCCGCCCCGCCGATCAACAGGCAGAACACCACCACCTTGGCCACCTGCGTCAATCGCACCGACGCACCTTCGCCTTTACGACTGCGATTCATGAAGTTTTTCAAAGCCGCGCAACTGTGCGCTTCGCGCCCGTGGGTTCGCGGCCACTTCGGCCGCGCCCGGCTGCACTGCTTTCCTGGTTAAAATTTTCAACTCCGGTTCCCGTGGTCTGCGCAACTCCGGCACGTCCACCGGCCCGTCCACCGTGTAATCCAGTGCCTTGCGCCTGCCAAACTGCTTCACCCGTCGATCTTCCAACGAGTGGAAGGTGATCACCGCCAGCCGTCCACCGGTTCGAAGACGGCTCCAAATCACATCCAGACCCCGCTCCAGACGCCCAATCTCGTCATTCACCACCATGCGCAGCGCCTGGAACACGCGCGTGGCAGGATGGGTTCGGCCACCATGCCGGGGAATCACCCCTTCAATCAACCGGGCCAGATGTCCCGTTGTTTCAATCGGGCTGGTCTGTCGTTCCCGATCGATCGCCCGCGCCACCCGTCGCGAATCCCGCTCATCCCCATACTCCCAGAACACCCGGGCCATCTCCTCAACGGAGGCTTCCTTCAAGTAGAGGGCCGCTGTGAGCCCCTGCCGGCGGTCCATCCGCATGTCCAGCGGACCATCCGCCATGAAACTAAATCCCCGCTCTCCCCGATCCAGCTGTGGCGAACTCACCCCCAAATCCAGCAGCGCGCCATCCAGTTGGTTCACCTCCGGCCAGTCCCCCACTTCATCAAAAGCCATCCGGCGAAGTTCAAACCGGCCGGCCATGGGCGCCAGCCTCGCCGAAGCCGCCTCAATCGCGTCGCCATCGCGATCGCATCCATACAGCCATCCCGTCGGCGCACTGGCCTCCAAAATGGCTGCCGCGTGTCCACCCCCACCGATCGTGCCGTCGAGGTAGCGACCGTTCTTCCCCGGCTGGAGGACGGCAAGCACCTCCGCCACCATCACTGGGTTGTGGACAAAATCTGGCACTGGAAATAGCCCTAGGCACGAAGACTTCCGTTCTTGAACAACCGCGTCACCAGCCAATTCCACCCGTTCACCGGATTGGCCCTGTGGATGGGCAGCCAGCCCAGGAAACCCTGGCGTCCCGCACCAGCCACAGATGTTTCCGTGACAATTTCCAGATCACTCAAACTCAAATCGTTGCGCACCACCCTCACCGCCTGCGCACCGGCCGCTGAACCCCGCCGATGCCGCCGTGTGTTGCCCTCGGCCGCCAGCTGCATCCAGCGCGGCAGGGTAAATGACGTCTTGCGCACCGCCGATCGCCGCACGGTACAGGGTCTCGCCGGTTCGGCAGGAGGAAGGGGCGGAAGCACTCCCACGGTTATGCTGGCTTGAGGTTCGGCGTCTGTCTTTTCTGGTGCGGCGGCCAAATTCTCCTCAGCAACCTCCTCGGCTCCTCCCCGAAACCGGGGAAGCCACCCCCGCTCTGCCATGTGGTACGAACTGGGCGCATCCTTCACATCGTGAAAGCTCTGGCTGACTGATAAAAATTGCATCAAGCCCATAGACTTCCTTATTTCAAAAGGCCCAGCGCTGCGTTTGCATTCCGAAGATCCTGCTCCCGCACCGGGGCATACCGCTCTGGATTCCAAATCGCAAATCGATCCACCATGCCAACAAACATCGCTTCTTTTTCGATCCCGACCGCCTTGGCCATTTCCTCGGGCACCACAAAACGGCCCGATTTGTCCAGCGTGACCTGAAATGACTTCTGACCAAACCACCGACGGAGCGCCTGAGCCTTGGGATCCATGAAGGGCATGGCTTTGAGTTGATCAACCAACTGCTGCCACAACCCTGGCGTCAGCGCCATCAAGCACGCATCAGGCATCTCCCCATGGGGCCACAAGACCAGCGTAAATTCCACAGGTTCCGGCATGGTGGTCCGCCACTTGGCCGGGACCTGAAGCCGCCGCTTCTCATCCACCCCATGTTGGAACTCACCACATAGGTTGCTTGTGTTGTTGTCGCCGGCGGTCAACATCGGAGCCTTGTAAAAACTAAACCATTTTAACCCACAAACTGGTTTATGGCCCCACTTTACTCCACTGAAGGCCACGGTCAATCCTTTTCGATGAGTGTTTTGCGTGATGTTATCCCCAGGTTTCTCACCACTTATTCACCGCCCCTGTTTTCAACGTCATTCCCATTTTTCTCCTAGCTTTATTGTTAACTTTGCCGCATGTGTTCATAATTATTAACCGTTGTTATTTGGCATTATTTCCCATTATCCGACAGCGGTTCCGGTGTTGTCCCGGCTTCAAACGCCTCCTTTCCTTCCTTGGACGCACCTGATAAAAGTCCCCGGAAGTGAACACGTCGGATTTTGATTACGTTTTGCCGCAGGAATTGATCGCCCAGGCCCCCGCCCCGGAGCGGGATGCCTCGCGTCTCATGCATTTGAATCGTGAGACGGGCCACCTGGAGCACCGTGTTTTTCGGGACATCGTGGAATTATTGCGGCCGGGCGATTTGCTGGTGATGAACAACTCGCGTGTCATCCGGGCACGATTGCGTGGAATGCGGGAGACCGGAGGCCAGTTTGAAATTCTGCTGCTCTCGGAGAATGGGCTCAATGATTGGTGGGTGATGATGAAACCTGCTGGCCGCGTGAAACCAGGCGCCCTGCTGCGGTTTACTGACATCAATGGAACCCCCAGCCAGATCACCGCGACGGTGCAGGAAAAGAATCCGCAAGGGCATGTGCGGCTCCAATTCGCGGGCACCAGCGATCTGCACAGCGCACTTGAATACGTGGGCGAGGTGCCGCTGCCTCCCTATATTGCCCGTGAACAAACCAGTTCGCACCGCCAGGATTCGGTGCGTTACCAGACGGTGTATGCCGACCCGCCGGGATCAGTGGCTGCGCCCACTGCGGGTCTTCATTTCACTGTGCCACTGCTATCCGAACTCAAGCGCAAAGGAGTGGAGACACAATTTGTGACACTGCACGTGGGGCCGGGGACTTTTGCGCCTGTCAAGGTTGAGAACCTGGACGAACATCCCATGCATGAGGAGCGCTTTGAACTCAGCGCTGCAACGGCGGTGGCGATTCAAAAGGCGCAGCGCGAGAACCGCCGTGTGGTGGCGGTGGGAACCACCAGCGTGCGGGTGCTCGAAAGCGCTGCATCACTGAACAACGGGCGCATCGTGGCGACCAAGGGGGCTACACGGCTCTTCATTCATCCGCCTTACGATTTCAAAGTGGTGAATGCACTCATCACCAATTTTCATCTTCCAAAATCCACCTTGTTAATGCTGGTGAGCGCCATGGCTGCCCCAGGCCGGACCACGGGACGCGAACTGGTGCTTGCGGCGTATGCGGAGGCCATCCGCGAGCGGTACCGTTTCTTCAGCTACGGCGACGCGATGTTCATCGACTAAGCGTCAGCACCGCTGAATCTGGGCGCCCAGCTGGCGCAAACGCTCATCGATCTGCGTAAAGCCACGATCGATTTGAATGACATTTTGAATCACCGATGTTCCCTCGGCACACAAGGCTGCGATCAACATCGCCATGCCCGCCCGGATATCGGGGCTGCTCAGGCGCGTGGCATGCAAGGGATCGGGGCCCATGACCACGGCCCGATGCGGATCACAAAGGATGATGCGCGCCCCCATGCTGATAAGGCTGTCTGTGAAAAAGAGGCGCGACTCGAACAGCTTTTCATGGATGAGAATCGTGCCCCGGCATTGCGTTGCCGTGACCAGCGCCACCGATGTCATATCAGCAGGGAACCCTGGCCAAGGGGCATCCTCCACCTTTGCAACAGCCCCCCCAAGGTCCGTGGCAATTTCAAGAGACTGCCCGGCCGGCACAAGCAGATCGTTCCCCTGCTCCCGCACTTCGATGCCCAGACGCCCGAACACCGAACGGACCATGCGCAGATCAGGCCAGTTGACGTCCTTGATGGTCAGGGCTCCATGGGTCACAGCGGCCAATGAAATGAAGCTCCCCACCTCGAGATAATCCGGCCCGATGCGATGACGCGCCCCGCCGAGCGACTTCACGCCCTGGATACGCAACACATTCGAACCGACGCCATCAATGCGGGCCCCCATCTGACTGAGCATGCGGCACAAGCCCTGCACATGGGGTTCACTGGCGGCGTTGCGAATCACCGTTTCGCCTTGGGCCAGCACGGCCGCGCAGACTGCGTTTTCGGTGCCTGTCACGGATGCCTCATCCAGCAAAATATCCGCTCCACGCAACTGACGGGCCTTTAATTCGTACCCTTCATGAGTTGCTGCCACCTCCGCGCCGAGCGCCTGCAAGGCGAGAATGTGGGTGTCAAGACGCCGACGTCCGATGCGATCCCCCCCCGGCTTGGGCAGGAACACGCGGCCCAAACGCGCCAGCAATGGCCCGGCCAGGGTCACCGAACCACGCAACCGCGAGCACAACTTTTCGGGCAACTGCCAGGCCGGCTCCTTGCGCGCGCAAATCCGCACGGTGTTTTCAGCTCCTTCGGGAGAGAGTTCCACGCCCAATTCACCGAGCACTTCCCGCATGATCATGACATCCTCGATCTCTGGCAGGTTCTCAAGCACCACGGGTTGATCGGTCATGCAGCATGCGGCGAGCAACGGCAAGGCCTCGTTTTTATTTCCCTGAGGAGTAATGGTTCCACAGAGAGGCGCACCGCCACTAACCCGAAATTGGACACTATTGGCCCGATGTTCCATAACGTCTTAACAAATCGTTTTGATGGCGGTCAAAATGAGGCCGCCTCGCTCACGAAGCAAGGCCAAAACATGCCCTGCACCTGCCGCCACTCTTGATGCACGTGTGTCCCTACTTCCATCCGAAGCTGTCATTCAATGCAAAAACCCCCACTCCATGTTGCACTCTCCTTGCCACGGTCGAGAAGACAACGCATGCTGATGGTCATGCGATACCTATTATGGTTGTTGGGACTGTGGTTGCCCTCAGTGGTTCTGGCCGCACCTGTGCTGCCCGACTTTGAGTTCACCAGGCCGCAAACATGTGCAGAATGGCTACCAGCGCATGACCTGAAGGATTTCCACCCTTCAAGCGAAGGTCTCTCCATGACCATCACAGGGCGTGATCCCTATTTCGTCGGTCCTGCGCGTGATTATCCCGCAGATACCCCATTCTGGCTGAACATGCGGCTCAAGTCCGAAACCGGAGGCCAGGGCCAGGTGTTCTTTTATAAGGACCAACCGAGCGAAGAGGCATCGGTTGGTTTTAATGTTCGGCCAGCATCCTGGGTGGAGGTTCGCATGCCCGTGCCACCCTTGGGAAACGGGTATCATCTGCGCATTGATCCCCCGGGGGAGCGCGGTGCTGTTGTCATCGCCTCAATTCGGTTTACCAAACGCACATCGCCCACAAAACCAACCTGGCCCATAAGTGACAAAATAACACTCACCCACCCGTTGCGATTGACCTCTGGAAATACGACTGTTTCGGTGGCCCCCGAAGGATTCGAGTTGAAAGTGGATGGACTGCCGATGGCCACCAGTCATCCGACCCCGATGATTGGTTATGTCCTCAACAATGAAACCCGCTGGATTAATCTGGGCCGCTCCAATGTGACCGCTTACGTGGAGGACCACGGGGATAACATCACCCGCACGGTGGAAGCCAGGGACTCGGCAGGGGGCCATTGGATGCTGCACACAAGCTTTGGCCTTGGGGCCAAACCAGGCGCCATCCACTATGAATGCACTCTGACCACTGACCAGGATCGCACGGCTGTGTTTCTGCCCATGCTTTTAATGGTGGCGGGTCGGGATACATTTGGAACCAACAAAAACCAGGCGCTCTTCGCAGGCCTGGAATATCTTGAAAACGAACCCAGCAGCAGTGAAGCCGATCTTGTGGGCCCGGAATCTCGACGACAAGTTCCCGCCAATCACAAAATCACCCTCCCCTTAATGGTCATTCAGGCCCGCGAGCATTATGTCGGCGTCATCTGGGATCATGCGCCGGATTTTTGCGCACTGTTCGATTCACCTGACCGCACGACCCTTTCCGGAGGCCATTTGATGGGCATTCTGTTTCCAGGCTGTGATGACCACAACCGCCAGGAAGGAGAATTGGTGCCTTATGACGGCACTGCGATCCATGCCGGCCAGCCCGTGGTCTTGCGGGCAGAATTGATTGGCGGTCAGGGTGAAAGCGTGGTGCCAGCCCTGCAGCAATACGTTGCTCTACGCGGCCTGCCGCCCATGCCCAAGCTCGATTATACCCTGCCTGAATATGTAAAACTCGCGGCTCAAGGCTGGCTTGATTCCAGGATCCGCGAGGGCGATCGCTTCCACCACGCGGTGTGGCCTGGCTTTGGCGCCACGCCCGCAGCAGATGCCGCCATGTTCATGAACTGGCTGAAAGAACGAACAGATGATCAAACCTTGAAGCGCCGTTTAGATGAAGTCGAGCATGCTGCCCTGGCCGTGGTCGATCCCGCCTCACGCAACAGCGCTTCTGTAAGCCATGTGCGTTATCCGGTGGCCAGCCTGGTGTATGGTGGGGTGGCCGCCAACGCCAAACAAGCCCGCCAGGAGGCAACGGCCCTTCTGAGCCGTTTCCAAACCAATGGTCTGGTGTATTATCATGCCCCCAAAACCGGAGAAGACTATGGCCGGACACACTTTGTCCGCCATGCAAACGGTCTCACCGGCCAGGTCGTTGCCCAACTCCTCGAAGCGGCCGCGGTTTCCGGAGAGCCCGAACTGATCCAAAGCGCCCTGGATAAATTGAAGGGATTGGATGCCTATCACAACAGCGTTCCCCGGGGGGCTCAAACCTGGGAGATTCCCCTACATGCTCCAGATATTTTGGCATCAGCCTACATGGCCCGGGCTTATCTGACCGGCTACATTCTGACACGGGATCCCCATTTCCTGGAAGAAGCCCGGTACTGGGCGTGGACGGGGGTGCCTTTCGTGTATCTGGTCCCACCAATGGGAACAGAGGCATGCGCTTATGGAACCATCGCCGTCCTGGCGGCCACCGGCTGGAGGTCCCCCGTCTGGATGGGACGGCCAGTGCAATGGTGTGGAATGGAATACGCCGATGTATTGTTTGATCTCGCCCGCTATGATGCCGCGGGCCCCTGGAAACAACTGGCGGAAGCCATAACCGCGGTAGGCATTCATTACACATGGCCAGCAACAGATCCGGAGCGAGTGGGCCTGTTACCCGATGTCTTTGCCCCCCTGATACTTGAACGTTCCGGTCCAGCCATCAATCCCGGCACAGTGCAGGCAGGCGCTGTCCGCCTGTATGGCTCACCCGCCTTTTACACCATGCAAGTTTGTTCTCCCCTGATCATTCATGCACCGGGCGAGGTCGACTCGCTGGAACGCATCGGAAAACAGATACGTTTTCATGTCCGAACTTGGTTAAAAGCCCCGTATTACATTCTGATCAATGGACTTCCAGAGAAATCAACCTTGTCAATCAATGGTCGGAACACAGCCCTTGAGGCCCCGCACGAATACAACGTCCAGCTTAAACAAGGCATCCTGAAAGTGGACGGCAATCCCTCGATTGAAATTACCCTAAATCAGTAGAACACAGGAATTGATCGATGTTTTTTCGTGACAAAAGCGTCGTTATAGGTGAGATTTTGCTCACTAAAGGGCCGGAAAACGCCCGGCGAATGCGTTGTATTTTACCGCAACCTGCGAAACCGCAGGGACTTAGGTTTAAAGCGGTCAAATTCGCCCGCCCCGAACGGCATAAGGCCGTTGGGGTTTGAATTCACGCTTGATTCCGGCCAGGCGCGCGATTAGAGTGCACGCCCTTATTGAATAATTGAGTTATGCGACGACCCAAAGGCATTAAGACACGCAAAGCGGTGTCTAAACGTTTCAAGATTAGCGCCAAAGGCAAAGTGCTCCGTCCCGGCGCGGGCAAGCGCCACTTGCTGTCCTCCAAGAGCCCGAAACGCCGGCGTAACCTCGGCACCGCGAAAGTGGTGGATCCCACGGACGCGTATCGGATTACCCAGAACCTGCCTTTTAGCCACTAACATCATTTTCCCGTACTATGCGTGTTACAAATGCTCCCGCATCCCGCAAGCGCCGCACAAGAATGCTGCAAGCCGCCAAGGGCTTTCGCATGCGCCGCTCCAAACTGTATCGTTACGCCTCCGACGCGGTCGATCACGGCCTGCAGTATTCCTATCGTGATCGCAAGGCCAAAAAGCGCACCTTCCGTGCGCTCTGGCAAGTGCGCATCAATGGCGCCGCCCGCGCCGCAGGCATCACCTACAGCCGATTGATCGAAGGTTTGAAAGCTGCAAAGGTGGCCCTGGACCGCAAGGCCCTGGCCGACATTGCCGCCACAGACGCCGCCGCTTTTGGCGAATTGGTCAAGGTCGCCCAACAGGCGCTGAAGACCAAGGCGGCCAAGGCCTAACCGGCCACGGCTCGCCATCATCGGCGTTAAGACATTTTATAATAACAGTTACGGGCGACCCTTGGCGGATCGCCCGTTTTTCATTTTATGGCCACATTTATTGATCAGATAGAACCTCTCAAACAAGCGGCGCTGGCAGAATTCACCGCCGCCCAGGATCTGGCAGCACTGGAGCAGGCGCGCGTCAATTACCTCGGCGCCAATGGCAAGTTTACCGCCCTGATGAAACAGATCGGATCCCTGTCCAAGGAGGAAAAACCTCAGGCAGGCAAACTCATCAACCAGGGAAAAGTCGCCTTGGAAAGCGCCCTGGCTCAGCGCAAGTCCGATCTCGAACTGGCAGCCTGCCTGCCCAAGGAACCGACGGACTTCACCCTGCCCGGACGCCGGCCCGCCCTGGGACGGCTGCATCCCCTCACCCAGGTGACCGAAGACATCGTGCGCATCTTCCGCAAACTGGGTTTTGTGGTCGCCGATGGCCCTGAAATTGAGGATGACTATCACTGTTTTGACGCCCTGAACACGCCTGCGGACCATCCCGCACGCGATTCCCAGGACACCTTCTACGTTGAGCATTCGAACAAAATGCTTCTCCGGACGCACACGTCCTCCGTCCAAATCCGCGTCATGGAAAAGCAGACCCCTCCGGTGCGCATCATTGTGCCGGGCCGGGTGTACCGCCGGGACAACGCCGATGCCACCCACAATCCGACCTTCCAACAAATCGAAGGACTGTACGTGGATCGCGGGGTGACCGTGGGTGATCTCAAGGGCACGGTCGAGTTTGTCTTCCGTGAATTGCTGGGTGAGGAGGTCAAGCTGCGTTTCCGCCCGCATTATTTCTCCTATACGGAACCAAGTTTTGAGATCGATTTCTCGAGTTCGCTTGTGCGCAAGATGGGCAAGGATTGGCTCGAAATCGCCGGTTGCGGCATGGTGCATCCCAAGGTGTTCGAAACGGTGGGCTACGATCCGGAAATCTGGACCGGCTGGGCTTTCGGATTCGGCATCGAGCGCATCGCCATGATCCGGTACGGAATCAACGACATCCGCCTGTTCTACGAAAACGACGCGCAGTTTCTCCACCAGTTCTAGAATCCGCAATACACAGACACTGAAGACAAAGAGATTTCATCATGAAAGTCACATTAAATTGGCTGAAGCAGTACGTGGATTTTGACTGGACGCCGGACGAGTTGAAGGAACGGCTCACGATGCTGGGCATCGAGGTTGAAGGGATGGTCAAGAGCGGCGGCGAACTGGACGGCGTGGTCGTTGCCCAGGTGCTGACCTGCGACAAGCATCCCAATGCGGACAAGCTGTCCGTGTGCAAGGTGGATGATGGCAAAACACACCGCCAGATCGTGTGCGGCGCGAAAAACTTCAAGGTTGGCGACAAGGTGCCGCTGGCACTGCCGGGTTGCACCATGCCAACAGCGCCGGGCGAACCGCCTTTCACCATCAAGGTGGGCAAGCTCCGCGGCGTGGAATCCTGCGGCATGATGTGTTCGGGCAAGGAATTGGGCCTGTCCGCCGATGCCTCGGGTCTTATGATTCTGCCGGCCGATGCCCGTGTTGGCCAGCCGTTCGCTGAGTTTCTGGGCAAGGGCACCATGGATGTGGTCTATGACCTGGAAATCACGCCCAATCGTCCCGACTTGAACAGCGTAATTGGCATCGCCCGCGAAATCAGTGTGTTGACGGGCAATCCTCTGCGCGTCCCCGCTCTCAAGGAGCATGCGGCCGCCTCCGGCGGCATTGAACAATGGGTGGGCGTGCGCATTGACGATGCGGAACTTTGCCCACGGTATACAGCCCGCGTGGTGCGTGGCGTCAAGGTCGGCCCCAGCCCCGCCTGGTTGCGCGAAGCCCTTGAAAAGGTCGGCGTGCGCAGCATCAGCAACGTGGTGGATGTGACCAACTTCGTCATGCTTGAAATTGGCCAGCCGCTGCATGCCTTCGACTACCATCTTCTGACAAGTTCAGCCCCGGGCACCCGTCCGACGATCGTGGTGCGCCGCGCAGGTGAAGGCGAGAAATTCACCACCCTCGATGGCCAGCAGCGCACATTGACCCAGTCGATGCTCGTGATTGCCGACGAAACCAAGGCTGTAGCCCTGGCAGGCGTCATGGGCGGTCTGAACAGTGAAATCAAGGATGACACGTGCAATGTGCTCATCGAAAGCGCCTGTTTCAAACCCCAGTCAATCCGGGCCACATCCAAGCAATTGGATCTGCGATCCGATGCATCGTATCGCTATGAAAGAGGCAGCGACATCGAGATCTGTGATTGGGCCAGCCAGCGCGCGGTGGATCTGATCATTGAGACCGCCGGAGGAACGGTCATGACCGGCGTGGTGGACTCCTATCCCGGCAAACACACGCCCAAGGAGATCAGCCTGCGGTATCGCAAAACCGATGAATTGGTGGGCATCGAGATCCCCGTTGAACAGCAGGTCGAATATCTGCGCCGTCTCAACATCACTCCGATTCAGCTAGCAGCCGATCAAGGCACGTTCCGCGTGCCTTCCTTCCGCGTGGATTTGAAACGCGAGGCTGACTTGATCGAGGAAGTCCTGCGAATGTACGGAGTGGATAAGGTTCCCGCCCGCACTCCGGCTTGCACCGTGGGCTCGAATGCCTACGACGCCATGCATGATCAACTGGCCGAAGCCCGCCGCATCCTGGTTGGCCTGGGTCTTGATGAAACACAGGGACAAACCCTGTTGCCTGACACCGCAGCACGGCTGGTTTGCGCCACGCCGGTTGCCCTGCGCAATCCTTTGAGCGCGGACATGAATGTGCTAAGGCCCAGTTTGCTGCCCGGCCTGCTCGATGCTCTTCAACGCAACGCCAACCGCAAGAATGCGGATCTCGCATTGTTCGAGGTTGGCCGCGTATTCAACCAGGAAAACGGGCATTTGCGCGAATCCCGCCGTTTGGCCATCGCGATCACAGGCCAGCGCAACGCCGCCTTCTGGAGTGGCTCGGATCGTGATGCGCGTTTTGACGCCTTTGATCTCAAGGGCATTCTGGAAGTATTCCTTGAATCCTACGGCATTCGCGGGTTGAACATCGTGAACAACGCCGAGAAAAGCCCGCTATACATCGAATCGGCAACCCTTCAACTGGGCAAAAACACGCTGGGCACCATGGGGCAGATGCTGCCCACCCTGGCCCGGCAATATGACTTGCGCGACGCAGTGTTGCTGGCGGAACTGGACCTGGACCTTCTCCTGGCCCGGCGTAATCCGGCCAAATCGTTCAAGCCGCTGCCGCAGTTCCCCACCATCCGCCGCGACGTGGCCATGATTGTGCCTGAAGCGGTCACGCATGACGCCGTGATGGGAGTGGTGAAGAAGGTAAAGCCGCAGAACCTGGAGTCAGTGCAACTCTTCGACGTGTTTCGCGGCAAAAACGTGCCCGAAGGCCATAAGAGCCTGGCGTATGCGTTCACGTATCGCAATCCGGAGAAGACCCTGACCGATGCCGAGGTCGGATCTGCGCATGCAAAACTGGTGGATTCCTTTAAATCCAGCTTGCAGGCAACCGTTCGCGAGAGTTAATTGAGCCATCACAACCGGCGGGGAGAGCATCCCCGCCTGGTTGGCATGGTTCAAGATGGATATTGTCATACCACCGGGACACACGGCCATCCCAACACCTTCCACCACAAAGGCGGAAGAATGGAGTTTGGTTCTGGCCAGCCAGGACATCAATTACACCCTGTTGCATGACGAATCCGAAAAGCAATGGTATCTGGTGGTAAACGAGACCGACGTCTCACGAGCCAGCCAGACCATTGATCAATACGAACGTGAAAATCACGGCTGGACCTTGTGCCAGCGACTGCCATGGTCTGACCTGCTCTTTCACTGGGGATCACTCTTCTGGGTGGTCTCCATTTTTTTATTCCACATTTTCACAACACAAGTCGTCATCCGCGGCCATGAATTGGGCATGATGAACAGCACGGCGGTGTCCAGGGGCCAGTGGTGGCGCATGGTCACGGCAGTCACCCTGCATGCGGATGCCGCCCACCTGGCAGCCAATGCAGGGATTGGTTTTGTGTTGCTGGGTTTCGCCATGGCGCGTTTTGGGGCGGGTTGGGCCCTGCTGATGGCATTTCTGGCGGGAGTGGCAGGCAACGCGCTGGGATTTGCCCTCTATCCACTGACACATAACGGCCTGGGAGCATCGGGCATGGTCATGGGAGCGTTAGGCATGGTGGCGGTGCAGACCATTGGCGTATTGCGCCAGAATGGGCGCATACGGCGTCTTCTTTTTTCAGGGGTGATTGTCGGCATTTTCATGTTCATATTGCTGGGCACTGATCCCCAAAGCGATATTGTGGCACACGCCGGGGGATTCCTGGGAGGCATCCTGCTCGGCGGTTTGTTGCTGGCATTGCCCGACCGATGGCAGCAAAGCTGGATTGCCAATGCCCTGGCACTCCTGGGAGCATGCGCCCTCACGGTGATTGCCTGGTGGCTGGCCATTCCGCGCGTTTGATTTGCCATTGGGGCCTGTTTTCCCTTATTCTTCCCTCCAGTTTTCTTTTCGATAACCTGATATTTGGATGGAATAATAGATATGGCACGCGAAATTTGTTCAGGAGTGTATTGGGTGGGAGCGATCGACTTCAGCCGTCGCCTCTTTGACGCCTTGATTCCAACGCCCGAAGGCACCAGCTATAACGCCTACCTGGTCCGGGGTGCAACACATACCGCCTTGATCGACACGGTGGACCCCATGCTCGAGGAGGAGCTGTTTGCCCATTTGCATGATGCAGGCGTTGAACAGCTTGATTACCTGGTCATCAACCATGCTGAACAGGATCACTCGGGCTCATTGCCTGAAGTTTTGGCGCGATTCCCCAAAGCCACCATCATCACCAATGACAAGTGCAAGGACCAGCTGATGCTGCTCTTCCACATCGGCCCCGACCGCATCAGGACCATCAAGGATCGCGAAACGCTGGACCTGGGAGGCAAGACACTGGAGTTCATCATGGCCCCGTGGGTGCACTGGCCCGAAACGATGTTTACCTACCTTCGGGAAGACCGGGTGCTCTTTAGCTGTGATTTTCTAGGCGCGCACGTGGGAACGTCCGATTTGTTTGTGGACGATCTGACCGCCATCTATGAACCCGCCAAGCGTTATTACGCGGAAATCATGATGCCGTTCCGCAACCACATCAAAAACCACCTCGAAAAGCTCAACGCCCTGGCCATTGATGTGGTATGTCCCAGTCACGGTCCTGTGCACCGTCAACCACGCCATATCATCGCAGCGTATCGGGACTGGGTGTCGGACACGGTTCGCAACGAAGTGGTCATCCCCTATGTCTCCATGCACGGCAGCACGGAGAAAATGGTGTCCTTGTTTGTGCGAGCCCTGATCAAGCGCGGCATCACCGTCAAGCCCTTTGACCTGACCCAGACGGACACGGGCAAACTAGCCGTCGCCCTGGTTGATGCCGCCACAGTGGTTTTCGCCACTCCAACCGTGTTATTGGGGGCGCATCCTCAAGTGGTTTACGCAGCCTTCCTGGCCAATGCCTTGAAACCCAAAACGCGGCATGTGTCCGTCATTGGTTCCTTTGGCTGGGCGGGCAAGGCGGTGGATCAGATCACCAAGCTGCTGGACCAGGTCAAAGCCGAAGTCATCCCCCCGTTGTTCATCAAAGGCGCCCCGCGGCCGGCCGATGTGACGGCCATCGATGCCTTTGCGGAGGAAATTCACAAGCGGCATCAGGCCTTGGGATTGCACTGAGCCATGGGGCCCTGTTAATCGCCCACGACTGTGTCGGGCAGTTCATTTTGATCATCATGCTGGCGTGGAAAATACCTCGCCAGCACCTCGCCAGCACGGGATATCCCCGCCACAATTGCTTCGGTAAACTGCCCCTGTTTGAGCAAATCGGTCATGGCCTGAGCCGTTTCCTGCCAAAAAACATCCCCGCAGTGTTGGTGTACTCCCTGATCGCCGACGATGGCAAATTTTTGAGATTTGGGGGCCATGAAAATCAGGACGCCATTGCGCAAGGCTGTTTTGTGCATGCCCAGCTTGTTAAAGTGGAGCCGTGCGGCGACCACGGGATCCTCGGCCGGTTTGCGTGAGACAAACACACGTATTTCACCCGAGGTCTTCAATTCAGCAGCCTGAATCGCCGCGACAATCCTGGATTCATCCAGCAATTCAAGAAATTCCTTATGTTGCATGACTCAAATCCAAATCCTTTACCAACCGCCACTGGCGCCACCGCCACCGGAATGTCCACCGCCTCCTGAAAAACCACCTCCACCACTCCAGCCGCCGCCTCCCCCGCTCCATCCACCGCCTCCACCCCAGCCGCCCCCCTGCCATCCTCCCCAGGAGCGTCGTCCATTCGGATGATACACCACCCCTCGTGAAGACAAGCGTGATAATAGGATCATCACAATAACGAATAACAAAACGAGCCCCACGGAGGGATGACTGGACCGCCCGGCTCCACGACGACCTTCGGCTTGAGTATGCCCGGTTCCTTTATATTCGCCTTTGACCGCCTGCAACAGGGAAGCGACTCCCTGGCTTAGACCTGTCCGATAATCCCCTGTTTTAAAATGGGGTGCGATCACCTCCGAAATGATGTTCTTGCACACCGCATCCGGCAAAACGCCCTCGAGACCATACCCCACCTCGATGCGCAACCGTCGTTCCTGGACAAACACAAACAGAATCGCGCCATTATCCCGCCCGGCTTGACCTGGCTTCCAGGCCTGGAACGTTCGCACCGTATAATCCTCCAAAACAGCCCCCGCTGGCAGATGCTGAAATATCGCCACCAAAATCTGGTTGGAAGTATCCCGCTCATGCTGTTCGAGCAGGCCGTTCAAGGCATTGGCGGTCTCCGCCGGCACCACCCCGGCATAGTCATTGAAAAAACGTTTGGGCGCCGGCGGCAGTGCTTCCTGGGCTCTGACGACATCCACCACAAGGCAGGCCATCACAAGGGCGAGCCAGAAAAGGATGCGCGGTGTTGGTCGCATGATTCGATTCAGTAAAAACAAGGCACCCTCTTTTAACGTGCGGGTTGCCCGCCAAAATTGAACTCGACCTTGGGGGCGGTTTCCGCCCCTGGACTGGCGCTGAAATAGGGCTTGGCATTAAACCCAAAGAGACGCGCAAACACCAGCGTGGGGAACGTTTTGACGCCCGTGTTATAGCGCATCACCACCTCGTTAAACCGCTGGCGCTCCACAGTAATGCGATTCTCGGTGCCTTCAAGCTGCGCCTGCAGATCGCGGAAATTGGCGGTGGCTTTCAGATCGGGATACCGTTCCACCACCACGAGCAGCCGTGAGAGGGCACTGGTCAACTGGCCTTGAGCCTTCTCAAACCGCTCCAATTCGGCGGCATTATCCGGCGCCTGGTTGGGATTCACCTTGAGCTGGCCGACCGAAGCGCGCGCCTGGGTGATGTCCGTCAGCGTTGATTTTTCAAAATTGGCAGCCCCCGAAACCGTTTGCACAAGATTGGGTATCAGATCGGCCCGGCGCTGATAGACGTTCTGCACCTGGGCCCATTGCATGTCCGACTGTTGGGAAAGGGTGACAAGCCGGTTGTAGCTGTTGCAGCCACCCAGCAGCAACATGCCCGCCATCAATACCACCAACGCGATTAAGCCAAAAACGTACTTTTTCATGACGGCCTCAATTTACTTCAAATCCACCCAAAAGGTATGAAAATCTTGGCCCGTTTTTGTAGTATGCCGGGAAAGAGCCCGCATTCAGCCTGCAATCCTGCCATCGGCAATGTGTATCTGCCGGTCAGCCTCATGCGCGAAGGTTTCATCGTGTGTCACCATCACAAATGCCTTGCCCGTGGATTGATTCAGAAAACGCATCATTTCAAACACCGCACGCCCGCTTTTACTATCGAGGTTTCCCGTAGGCTCATCCGCCAGCACGAGCACAGGATCATTGGCCAGGGCTCGAACAATGGCCACGCGCTGCTGTTGTCCACCCGAGAGCTGACTTGGTCGGTGCTGAATCCGGTCGGCCATGCCCACTTTCTGGAGCAACTCCTTCATGGCCGGCTCACGCCGGGCCACAGTCTGGGCGCTTCGCAGACGACAGGGCATAAGCGCGTTTTCCAGGACACTGAACTCGGGCAGCAGGTAGTGAAACTGGAAAATAAACCCCAAAAAATCACGCCGCACCAACGCCCGTTCTTCGTCCCCCAAATGGGCAACATCGCGTCCATCCAACAAGATGGATCCGCCGGAAGGCACGTCGAGCAGTCCCATAAGGTTCAGGAGCGTGGTTTTCCCCGAACCTGAAGCCCCTACAATGGCCACGAACTCTCCAGGCATGATCTTCAGGTCGACATCAAACAACACCTGAGTCGAGATGCCGTTGTCATAGATCTTCGACACCTTTCGCAATTCAACAACTGGCTGGATCTGACTCATGTGGCACGAATGATCTCGATGGGATTGACTCGGGCCGCCCGCCAGGCCGGGTAGAGCGATGCAAAAAAGCCCGTCACAATCGCCACCCCAATCGCGGTGATCATCAACTGGACGCTCAAGGCCATGGGAAACACTTCCACCGAGCGCCCGGTGGCGCTTGCAGTGGTGCGTATCTGCGCAAGCAACCAGCACAACACCCCGCCTTGAAGCGCGCCCGCCAGACTGCCCAGAACCGCAACAAGTGTTCCCTCAAGGGTGAAGACACGAACAATCTGCAAACGGGTGGCGCCCATCGCCTTCAATATGCCAATCTCCCGCAGTTTGCCCATGACCGACATGATCAAGATGCTGGCAATGCCAAAACCGGCGGCAACGGTCGTAAACCCCAGAATCAGATTGGACGATTGGGACTGTGCACGGAGGCCTGAGAGCAGAGTCTGGTTATCCTTCATCCAGGAGCGGGTCTCATAGGGTATCTGCATGGACAGGCGCTCTGCCAGAACATCTGCATCAAAAATGCGATCCAATTTGAGCCCGATGCTGGTGACAGCAGTGCCCAACGCAAAGAGCGACTGGGCATCACGCAAAGTCAGAAAAACAGTGCTGGTATCCACCAGGTTGAAGCCGGTGTCAAAAATACCTGCAACAGTATAGGTCCCTGCGTTGCCGTCAGAACTGATCAAACGCACCTTGTCACCAATCTGCAGCCCGAAATCCCCTGCCAGCTTGTATCCCAACACCACCTCCCCTGCATTCAAACCAAAAAAACGCCCATGAACCAGTTTGGATTCGAGATCAACGACCTGGTTGTGTCGCTCTGGCAACACACCGATAATGCCCACCCCATAGCGCTGAGCTCCCCTGAACATGAATCCCTGTCCTTCCACCACAGGCGAAACGGCTCGAATCCCATCATCAAATCCCTGCAGACGAGGCAGCCACATCGCCCAATCCTCGATCTTTCGTTTGCGTTGTTCGATTTTTATGGTTTTGCCGGAATACAGGACGTGTTCATCCTGGTTGGTTACAACCTCCCAGAGGGGGATAGGCGTCCGCTCCGGTTGACGCACCACCAAATGGGCCGTGGCACCCGTCACACTGCCAACCAGCCTCCTCTGTAAACCTGTAATAAGCGCGCCCAGAAAAACCATCAGGGTCACACTGATGGCCACCACCCCCATGGTCAAGAGGGTCTGGCCGACATTGTGACGCAAATGCCGAACCGCCATGGTCCATGCGAATCGGTCCATCATGGCTGTGTCACCTCAAGTGCCCGTGCCCTTGACCCAGGTCTGACTTCCGTTGCATGCACCACCACCCAGGTATTGGTATCCAAGCCCTCCACTGCAAACCATTCGGGACTCCGCCCCAATACCTGAACATCACGGACGCCTATCTGGCCATTCGACAAGGTATAAATCCGGCTTTTCCCATCCTTTTCCACCAAGCTGCTCACGGGCAGACTTGGCGCCGAAGCAATCCGTCCAACCTCGATATTGACGTCCACCGTCATATTCATCCGAGCATAATCGGGCAATGCGAGAGGCTTCAGCCGCAAACCCACCACACCCCGGTCGTAGTCCACTCCCGGCCCGATCTGGGTGACCAATGCTTGAAAGGGTTGCTGACGATAGGAAGGGGCAATAATGGTGGCAGGTTGCCCGACCTTCAGCCGTCCCAGGTTATTCTCGTCTGTCTCCACATAAATCTCGGTTTCGGCTGTCTGGGCCAGGGTCAGCAAGGCAGCACCGGGCACAACACTCTGCCCAGGCTCAGCCATGCGCTTGAGCACCACCCCACCCCATGGCGCCGTCATGGTGCGTCGGGCGAGCTCGCGCTCTGCCTTGGCTTGTTCGACTTCACGTTCCCGGAGACGGGCAGCAACGATCTCAACATCCTCAGCACGAGGCTGTTGCCGCAGACTTTCCAATGACTCGCGAGCAACGCGTTCCGCAGCCCTGGCCTGATCCAACACGCTCTGTGATTGATCAAATTCGTTGCGCGACGCCACCTTTTTTTCGTAGAGGGAATTCGTGCGTTCAAAATCCGCCTGGGCTTGCCTGCAGGCAGCGGTGGCACGAGCCAACTCGGCTTCGGCTCGATTGAGATCCTCGGGATAGGCTTTGAGGCTGGCCTTCTGGAGCTCCTGCCGGGCGGTTTCCACGGCACGGCGGGCCCGAACCACCTCCTGCTCAGCATCCTCCCGACGTAGCACGATCAACGCCTGCCCCTTTTCTACAGTGTCACCATAATCAACCATCACCCGCTCGATCACCCCTGACACCTCAGCGCCCAGCTCGCTTTGCCGCACGGGCCGAAGCTTGCCGCTGGCAATGACCAGTTCCACCACCTCCCGGCTTTGGGCACGCATGACCTCCACACGAGGACCGGGCTTTGCCCAATGCCAAATCAGTCCAGCCGCAGCCAGCGCCAATACCGCACCCAAAGCCTTGGTATATGCATTCAGTCTCATGTATCCCATGAATGTATGCGTCATCCGGAGATTCCGAAGAACGACGCCCTATCCAAGCAGGTCTGTTGAAAAAAGCAAAAGCCCATTTTTGGAATGGGCTTTGCCGTGATAATCTGTTTAAAGGTGATTATGGCACAATATCGAGCAGTTCGATCTCGAAAACGAGCACCGCATTGGGGCCAATCACATTTCCGGCTCCCTGCTCGCCGTAAGCCAGTTCGGAAGGAATGAACAACTGATACTTCGAGCCCACCTTCATCAGCTGCAGAGCCTCGGTCCACCCTTTGATGACGCCATTGACCGGAAACTCGGCAGGCTCACCGCGCTTGTAGGAACTGTCAAATTCCGTGCCATCGATCAAGGTACCTTTGTAGTTGGTCTTGACGGTGCTTTCCGCCTTGGGAACCGCACCCGTGCCTTCCTTGATCACCTTGTACTGCAAACCGCTGGCAGTGGTTTTGACCCCTTCCTTCTTCTTGTTTTCAGCCAGGAAGGTCTCGCCGTCCTTCTTGTTCTTTTCCCCGAGGACCTTGGCCTTTTCCTGCTGCTTGGCCATCATCTGGTTCTGGAAATTGTTCAACGCCTCCTTAACCTCATCCTCAGTCATCGCGGCCGCCCCACCGCTCATGCCATCCTTGATGCCCTTGGCCACCATGTCGACATCCAGATCGAGCGCGTTCTTTTTCCAGGACGAGCCCAGCGAGATGCCGATGCTGTAACTGGCCTTTTCGCGGTCAGTCTTCGGCGCCGCCTTGGCATCCACGGCGTCGGCTGCCAGCATGGTTCCCGCCAGCGCCAGGACACCGCCTGCCACTAATATGCTTAAGTTCATTCGTTTCCTTTCGTGAAGAGGCATTATCCCTATCGCCCGCCCGGTGGCAATGTCGAATTCGAAAAACTAATCCCTTCAACGTCGAAGCAAACAAACCCTCATTTTCTATTTGGCCCTCGCCCACAGGTACTCTAAAGTGTCACGCCGTGTCCGAATCATTGAATTATTTCAACTTCGCCGACAGCGTGTTGGATGTCTGGGCGCAACAACGTCCTGACGCCACCGCGCTCTGGTGGGTGGACGCCGTAACTGGCCACGAACGGCGCTTCACCTTCCGTGAACTGGCTCTTTTGAGCCGTCAGGCCGCTAACTACCTGCAATCGGCCGGCATTCGCCGGGGGGATCGCGTTTTGCTGATTTTACCCCGGATTCCCGAGTGGTGGCTGGCCATGTTGGGGCTGACCCGTCTGGGCGCCATTCCTACCCCCGGGACCCAGCAGCTTACCCGACGCGACATCGCCTATCGCATCAAGGCCTCCCAGGCAACCGCGATTATCACCGATGGCGACGGCACCTTGAAGGTCTCGGCTGACTTCAAGGGTACCCGGATGATGGTGTGTGGGAGCAAGACCGGCTGGCTTGATTTTGACGCCGGTGTCCAGGCTGCCAGCACTCAATTTAAGGGTGAACCCACCCGTGCCGATGATCCTGCGATCATTTACTTTACGAGCGCCACCACGGGAGAGCCCAAGATGGTGCTCCATACCCATCAAAGCTATGGATTGGGCCACCAGCAAACCGGCCATCTATGGCTCGACCTTAAGCCTGGAGACATCCACTGGAATCTGTCCGACCTCGGATGGGCCAAGGCGGCTTGGTCGAGTTTTTATGGTCCCTGGCAGATGGGTGCCTGCATTTTCGTGCTGGATACCCGGGGCAAATTCAATCCCGTCCTCACCCTCAAGGCACTGGAACGCTACCCCATCACCACCTGGTGCGCTCCGCCGACAGCCCTTCGCCTGATCGTACGGGAAAACCTGTCCAAGTTTCATTTTCCCCACCTGCGGCACTGTGTCAGCGCGGGTGAACCGCTCAACCCTGAAGTCATCAGCCAGTGGAAGACTGCCACCGGCCTCACGATTTACGAGGCCTACGGGCAAACGGAAACCGTGGTGCTGATTGGCAATTTCCGTTGCACAGGGGCCGCCGTCAAACCGGGATCCATGGGCAAAGCGAACCCCCATTTCGACATCGCCATTCTCGATAATCAACTGAATGAACTGCCCGACGGCCAGGAAGGCGAAATTGCCCTGCGCATCTCTCCCAATCGTCCGCTGGGCCTCTTCAAGGAATACTGGCAAAACGAGAAGGAAAATACACAACAGTTTCAGGGCCAATGGTATCTGACTGGCGACCGTGCCCGGCGCGACGCCGATGGTTATTTCTGGTTCATCGGACGCAAGGACGATGTCATCAAGAGTTCCGGATATCGCATCGGCCCATTTGAGGTGGAAAATGCCCTGATGGAGCATCCTGCCGTACTTGATGCCGCAGTTGTGGGCAAACCTGATGCGGTGCGCGGACAGATCGTCAAGGCCTTTGTGGTTCTGCGCCCTCCGCACAAGCCATCCGACAGGCTAAGGAGCGACATCCAGACACACTGCAAACAGATAGTCGCGCCGTATAAGTACCCTCGCGACATTGAATTCGTTAGCGAATTGCCCAAGACCATCAGCGGCAAGACGCGTCGCGCAGAGTTGCGAAAACGCGGGCAAAATCAGCCCACCCCCCCGTCAGTTGCGGATTCACGAAACAGGGCTGCCTGAACGGCGAAAACCGGGTCTACCCCTGCTCAATCGGTAAAGGGGCAGTCCCAGGCACAGAATGGCTGCGGACACCATGGTGCCACGAGCGTCGTAAGCCAATGCGCTATAGATGATGAAAACGCATGAGGCACAGAACAGTAGCGGTGTCCAGGGATAGCCTGTAACCTTGTAGGGGCGTGGTTGATCAGGCTCCCTCGCGCGAAGGACAAAAAGCGACACGCCCGTGGCCAGAAAGAAAGCCCACAGTACCCCGGTGGTGTAAAGAAGCACCCCCTGGAACGAGCCTGCAAGGACGAGGAGTGCCACGGTCATCCCGCCCTGCACCCATAACGCGGAGGCCGGGGTCTCAAAACGACGACTCCAACGCCCCAGCCGGCTGAACAGGCGATAATCCTCTCCCAACGCGTGACTGATGCGCGCTCCGGCGAATATGAGGCCGTTCATGGCCCCCAGCGCTGACAGGCATATCAGGAGACTGATGGCTGATGATGCATACTTTGGAAATACGACTGCCACAGTATCCGCAGCCACCGCTTTGGAGGCGGCCATGCGGGCATGTCCAAGGGTCTGCAGGAATGCGACATTCACCAGCAGATACAGGCCGGTGACCACGATGGTCCCCCACACCAGCGAACGTACCAGGTTGCGTTTGGGATCACGCACTTCCGCAGCCACATAGGCAATTTCACTCCACCCCCCGTAGGTAAAGAGCACGAGTATCATCGCCAGATTCAATCCGCTGACATTCAAAGAACGGGCTGGTTCGATGGGGGTGGAAGACGGGGCTCCCCAAAGACCCACCACAAATATGGCCAAAATACCCAGCGCCTTGACTGACATGAGGATATTTTGCATCCATGCACCGTGGTGCACCCCCAGCACGTTGATCATCGTGAGGACCACGGTGGCCACCACCGCCATGATCACTGCTTCATGGCTTTCCCATCGTGTGCCCGCAAGGGGAGTCCACACCTTCTCAAGGTAATGGGCAAATGGGAATGCAATCGAAGCAATGAAACCAGGCCTTAAAATAACCAGGTTCGCCCAGGCAAATAAAAAGCCCGCCCATTCGCCATAAGCCCGCGTGAGGTAGACATAGTCCCCCCCCTCCCTTGGATAGGCGCTGGCCAACTCGGCATAGGTCAGGGCACCCGCAAGGGTGAAAACGCCGCCCAGCACCCATGCCAGCAGGGTCCAGGTGGCATTTGGCATCGCTCCCGCCACCGTGGGAGCTGTTTCATAGATGCCTACTCCCATGATGATGCCCGCGATGATGCAGATGGAATCGAACACCGAGAGTTCCCGCGGGGGAACAGTCCTCTCGCCCTCGTGGGGGCTTTTCATGGATATGGGCCGCACAAGAATCCTCTCTGCAGGGTACAGCATCCATGATGCACGGTTCTGCGGCGTGATGAAAGGCTGAAATGCCCTTTTTCATGATTCCTTCTTTTTTTGAGGGGTTGCCCGTTCCATGTCGTACTAAAGAAGAAAACGTGTATATTGAAAGGTTGAAGCAGTTATGAAGCCACCTTTGGATCATGGCGGTGATACTGAATTGAGCCGGTTGCTGCAAACGTGGAAGCCGGACCTGGCCGTGCCTCCTTCCTTTAACCAGTCGGTATGGAATCAGATCGCGCGGGAAACCCCACCCATCACGGTTTCCCCCTGGGTCCTGGCATTGGATTGGCTGAAGGCGGGCTTCATGAAGCCCGCATGGGCGGCAGCGTTCATGGCCTTGATGTTGGCGACCGGGGCCGTCAGCGGCTACTGGCAGGCCACTCAAAACCGCCCTGTCGAGGTCCAGGTGATGTCATCCCAATACCTGCACACGGTGAATCCTTATTTTCACGCCTCAGCGTCTCATCCATGAAACGCTCCTGTTGGATCCACATCCTGGCGTTGGTGGTTGGCCTTGCAGCCTACCTGGCAGTGTATCACCATGTTACCTCCCGAACGAAAACAACCACAAAGGATGGGCTTCCAGAGCTCCTGTGGTTGAAAACCGAGTTTGGCATGGGTGACGCCGAGTATCAGCGCGTCGTCCAATTACACGCCCAATATCAGCCCGAATGCGCCGTCATGTGCCGGCAGATCGAGGCGATCAACCAGCATTTGATGCATCTGCTGGAGCAGACCAACACAGTAACCCCTGAGATTGAACAGGCGCTCAAGGAAGCCGCACGCATCCGCGTCGAGTGCCAGGTCAAAATGCTCAATCATTTCTATGCCGTAAGCCAATCCATGCCGGCCGATCAAGGCCGCCGTTATCTGCATTGGGTGCAGAGCCAGACCTTGTTGCCCACCTACACACACACCGCCCCGGGCAGCAACACCCCAACGTCCACCCCGCACCATGGACATTGAAAATCAGGATCGGGAGGCCATGGACCGGCTCGTGCGGGGCGATGACGACGCGCTGAACGATCTGATGACCCGGCACCGGGATGCCGTGGCACATTTCCTTTTGCGCATGCTCCAGAATGAGACCGCCGCTCTTGATCTCGCGCAGGAAACCTTTGTCCGTGTGTATCAAAACCGTGAGCGTTTCAATGCCAGTCAGAAATTCAGCACCTGGCTCTTCACCATCGCCGCCAATCTGGCCCGCGACCGCCTCCGCTGGCATGCCCGCCATCCCCAGGTTTCGCTCACCGGCAAGAATGATCAGGATGACCACGCCCTGGGCGATGTCCTGCCCTCCCGCGATCCAGATCCATCCCGGCAACTGGCCGACAGCGAACGCGCCCAATATGTCCAACGCGCCATCGCCGATCTGCCGGAGGATCTCCGCGCTCCACTGATCCTCTCGGAATATGAAAATCTATCCCACGCGGAGATTGGATCCATTTTGAACTGTTCATCCAAGGCGATCGAGATGCGCCTTTACCGGGCGCGTCAGGCCTTACGCGAAAAGCTTTCCCCCGTCCTGAATTCCATATAAATCGCTCGATCTGCGCGCCACTCCCATCGTTTGAGGGATTTCAAGAGGAACGGCGTATTACAGGTGGTCCAGCAGAACAAGAATGGGACCTTGAGAAAGAAAATCCTATGACAACACGCATGTTAGCCCTCCGAAGCATCGCCCCCCTGGCAGCAATCCTCCTTGCAGTCCACCCTCTGGCGAGCGCAAACGCTGAGGCCGTTAAAGGTGGAGAAGCCCTCACAAAACGGGCCACCCCCTCCATCACCCACAGCACGGTGACTTCCACATCCATGAAGTGCGCCCGCTGCGCCGACACGGTGGCCACAATCCCCGACCGCGCGATCAAGGGCGGAGGCGCCTTGGCCCTTGTGACGGGAAGACCTCCTCAACATCAAATTGCACGGCATGCCTGCCCGGCTTGCGGTGCCAAACTCGAGGTGAAAGGCCAGGGTAAAGCCAGCACCAGTGTCATGAAACATCAGTGCAAGCAATGCGCCCCAACAACCGGCGCGAGTGGCGCCGCACAGACCAAATAATAGTCTGTCACCAAGGGGCGGCTATTCCGCCCCTTTTTGCATAATTGCCCACCACACATTAGCTTGGTTCAAAGGTGAAATACGGAACAACACTGGGAATTTTAGCCAACCAGTCCATCCCCTGGCTCTTCGTGGTCATTGCAGCCGCGGGATGGATTGGTTGTACGGGTGTGGCCACTCCAGAGGAAAAGGCCGCCCGGCAGCAGGCGCACCAGGTCACCCAGATGTACCGGCCTCAAAACCATACCCCCGCACTGCCCAGCCTGGACGAAAACTCACCCCTCACGAATTACCTCTATTTCGCACTTTTAAACCAGCCCAGCGTCGAAGCCGCCTATCATGACTGGCAGGCCTCCATTGAAAAAATCACTCAGGAACGATCCCTCCCCGATCCCCGCCTGACCTTCCAGGCCGAAATCCAGGATGTTCTCATGTCTCTCATGCCCGGTCTGATGATGGATATTCCAGGTCCAGGCAAAAGGAGTGCCCAGGCCCGTGTCGCATCGGCCGAAAGCCAGTCCAGGTACCATCTCTATGAAGCAGCCCTTCTGCAAACGGCCTATGGGCTGAAGCAGGCCTATTACAACCTCCAACTGCTTGAAGATAAACTCCGCATCAACCAGCACAACCTCGCCCTGCTGGGTGAAATTGAAAACATGGCGCGAGCCCGCCATGGCGTTGGCCAGGCGACATTGCAGGACGTCCTGCGCGCTCAAATGGAACAGGACCAGGCAACCTCCGAAATCGCCAGCCTGCAGGATTCAGGCGCCTCGCTGCGTGCCCAATTCAAAGCCGCCCTGGGTCTGCGTCCGGATCAGCCCGACCCTCCCCTGCCCAATCGGTTTGACACCACAACGATGGATCTCCCCGATCAATTGCTCACCGAAGCCCTGCAACATAATCCGCGCATCAAGTCCATGGAAAGCGATGTTCTGCGTGCCGAGGCCGCCATCCGCTTGGCCTCCAAATCCCGCCTGCCCGATTTCAGTCTTGGCCTGGAGGCCAATGTGCAAGCCTACCCCATCATTTACGCCCCCCAGGCCAGTGCCACCCTTCCCATCTGGCGCGATAAAATAGCCGCCCAAATCGCCGAAGCCCAGGCCCTCAAACGTGCTGCCGAAGCCCGTCTGACCGCTGAACAGATCTCCCTGGCCGTGGACGTCGCAGAGAAGTTGTTCATGTATCGGGAAGCCACCCGCAATCTCGCCTTGATCCGGGAACGCCTGATCCCCAAAGCCCGGCAGGCCCTGGACGCCGCCCGGGCCGCCTACTTGTCCAACCAGGTCGCCTTCACTGATTTGATCGAGGCCGAGCGCGCCCTGCTCGATTTTCAATTGAAGGAGGCGGATGCCGTCACCCGGCGCGAGCTATCCCTGGCGCAGCTCTCCCTGCTGATCGCGAGACGCCTGCCCGAACGCGCGCCGGTGGCGTCTCACAACCCCACATCACTTTCATCGCATTAAACACCCATGAAATCTCGATATTGGATGGCCACTCTCTTCGCCCTTTTCCTTGGAGTCATTCACCCCAATCCGCCGGGCGGTTTGGCGCCGTGGCTCCATGAGGCGCATGCCGCTGACTCGGAGGTCCTTTACACCTGTGGCATGCATCCGCAGATCATCCAGAAGAAACCCGGCAACTGCCCCATCTGCGGCATGAAACTCACCCTCCTTCGCAAGGCCTCCACGAACGCCGCCTCAACCAACACCTTCGACTCCACCGCCTCTCCATCGGTCATCACGATCAATCCAGTGACCATTCAAAATATGAACCTTCGCACCGCCGTCATCACCAATGGCCCTCTGGAGCGCGTGGTGCGTACCGTCGGAATCGTGGACTACGATGAGACCTCGCTTGTGGAGGTCACCACCAAATACAGGGGGTGGATTGAAAAACTCCATGTCAACGCCACCGGCCAGAAGGTCCAAAAAGGCGAGCCCTTGTTTGAAATCTATTCGCCCGATCTCTTCAGTGCCCAGACGGAATACCTTCTCCAACGACAACAACCGGGCTTTGATGCACGCACCTCCAGCGCCCTGATGAAACTGAGGTATTTTGATGTTCCCGATACGGAGATCACCCGCCTGGACCAATCAGGACAAGCCCGCAAAACCATGACGGTGCTGGCGCCGCGCGATGGCATCGTGCTTGAGAAAATGGCCGTGGAAGGCCAGATGGTCAACGAAGGCATGAGGCTTTATCGCATTGCCGACCTTTCCGTGGTTTGGGTGCTGGCCCAGGTCTTTGAGAAAGACCTGCCCTGGGTGCGCTTGGGACAGGATGCCAGCATCAGCCTGGATTACCTCCCCGACCGCAAGTTCCAGGGCCGTGTCACATTCGTTTATCCATCGGTGGACGAGCAAACCCGCACGGTCAAAGTGCGCCTGGAACTTCAAAACCGCGATGCGCTCCTCAAGCCAGGCATGTTTGCATCAGTGGATTTACAGGCCCGAATGGCCGATTCTGTCCCACTCGTCCCGGACATGGCCATCCTGCATTCAGGCGTCCAGAACACCGTATTTGTGGCGCTTGAGGGGGGACGCTTCGAGCCGCGATCTGTCCAACTGGGCCCCCGCACCGATGCATACCAGTATCAAATTCTTTCAGGCCTGAAACCTGGCGAACACATTGTGATCTCGGGACAGTTTTTATTGGATTCAGAGAGCCAATTGCGCGAGGCCATTCAAAAGTTTTCCAGCATGCATGAAGCCGCTGCACCCGCCCATGCATCGCCCCCTGCACCAGTGCCGGCTCTTTACACATGCCCCATGGAGGCAGATGCAGATGTGGTGTCGGATCACCCCGGAGACTGCCCCAAGTGCGGGATGAAACTTGTGCCTGTCAGCCAGGTGGCCCACAGAAAAATCGCCGAAGATAACTGGCGAAAACAGCATGAGATGGAAAAGCATTAAGCAAGCCAAAACAACCGGAATGCCAGCGATTATTTTTCAAAAAAACGTTCAATTACACTTGAGGATTGCACCTGATATGCCGATATTACTTCCAGAAAAAGGGCGGTTCCTGAGGGAATGCCCGGTGATCTTTGAGAAGCGTTTGGAATTTAAAGTGACTTTAACCCTGCCATGTTCGTGATACGAAACAAAGTCCTTGAACCGTAATTAAAAAAATCGGGGCCTAAACTCTTGTGGCAGCCGACAGGCCTTAACTGGACGTCGAAACCCACCCGAGCGGCTCCACCTGTTTCATACAACGTTCAAAGGAACTGTTACACACGGCATTACGGTGGGGTTTTTTATATCATCAGTCTGCTCTTTCAGATTGGTTTTGCAGCCCTTCCCTGCTACGCTTCCATCATGTCGTCGGACGATTTGTTTAACCCGGCTCCACCATCGAAACCGCCTGAAACGGAGGCTGTCGGCCAATCCGTCGACCGCACTGCCGCCCCCCTGGCGGCTCGGATGCGCCCGCGCTCCCTCGATGAAATCGCGGGGCAAACCCATATCCTGGCTCCTGGACAATTGCTGCGACGCGCCATTGAGGCGGATCGTCTTCAATCCCTGATTTTCTACGGTCCGCCGGGCACAGGCAAAACCTCGCTGGCCCAGGTCATCGCCCTCCAGACACAATCGCGTTTTGAAAGGTTGAGCGGTGTCGAATCGAATGTGGCTGATATCCGCCGCGTGCTCGCCCTGGCCGCCAACCGGCTGGCCAATACCGGACGTCCCACCCTGGTGTTTATCGATGAAATCCATCGCTTTAATAAAGCTCAGCAGGACGTCCTGCTGCCTGATGTGGAAAGCGGCGTGATCCGCCTGATTGGTGCCACCACCCATAATCCCTTTTTTTTCGTTAACGCCCCCTTGGTGTCACGTTCGCAAATCTTCGAGCTCAAGCCGTTGTCCATCGAGGAGCTTCTGGTGCTGTTGCAACGCGCTTTATGTGATCGTGAGCGTGGTCTCGGCTTCATCAAGGTCCACGCTGAGGAGGCTGCCTTGAGGCATCTGGCCACCATGGCGGATGGAGACGCCCGCAAGGCGCTCAATTCCCTTGAGATCGCCGTCTTGACCACCGCCCCGGCTTCCGATGGCTGTGTCCATGTCGATCTCGCCGTGGCCGAACAAAGCATTCAGAAAAAGGCGGTCGTCTATGATGCCGATGGCGACGCGCACTACGACACCATCTCGGCCTTTATAAAGTCGATGCGGGGATGTGATGTGGATGCCACCCTCTACTGGCTTGCCAAAATGATCCATGCGGGTGAAGACCCCCGGTTCATTGCCCGCCGCATGGTCATTTGTGCGGCGGAGGACGTGGGATTGGCCGATCCCATGGCATTGGTGCTCGCCCAAACCGCCTGTCAATCTGCAGAGTTTGTCGGCTGGCCCGAGGCACGCATCCCCCTGGCGGAGGCCGCCATTTACATCGCCTCCGCCAACAAAAGCAACAGCGCCATTTGTGCCATCGACGCTGCCTTGGACGATGTGCGTAACGGCCGAACGCTTCCTGTCCCCGATCACCTTCGCGACGCCCATTACAAGGGGGCTCAACGACTGGAGCACGGCCAGGGTTACCAGTACGCCCACAACTTTCCCGATCATTTTGTCCCGCAGGATTATCTGGGTGCCAGCAAACGTTATTACGAACCCACCGACCAGGGGGTGGAAAAAAAGATCAAGGACCGTGTTGAAAAATGGCGGGCAAGTCTCGCTCAATCGCGCG
>CAZIDG010000006.1:9395-33068 GCA_964538065.1 uncultured Verrucomicrobiota bacterium | reverse complement strand
AAAAAGATCAAGGACCGTGTTGAAAAATGGCGGGCAAGTCTCGCTCAATCGCGCGAACAGCCAGGCGCTGATCCCCAAACCAGGTGAGTTATGTCCTCCCCCATCGCCCAACAGAAAACCGCCCTGCGCAAGTCGATCATCGCTGTTCTTAATGCCATGACGGCTGAAGCCCGCCAGGAAGCCTCACATCTCGTGGTGACCATGCTCGTGGATCAATCCATCTGGCGCAATGCCAACAGTCTTCTGGCCTACGCCCCCATGCCGGGGGAGGTCAACATCTGGCCTCTGGTCAAACTGGCCCTGGCGGAGGGCAAAACCACCTGTCTCCCACGGTTTAACAAGGCCACGGGGCTATACGAAGCCGCACGCATTGGGAACCCTGAGGGGGATCTGGAAACCGCCCGATATGGCATTCGGGAGCCCCGAAGCCATTGTCCGGTGTGGCCGCTAAACCGACTGGACTTGATACTGGTCCCTGGTATAGGATTCGACCCTTGGGGTGGCCGATTGGGCCGTGGCCGCGGCTTTTACGATAAGCTGCTGGCTGCGACAAACGGGGTCCGATGTGGTGTGGCTTTTGACGAGCAAGTTGTCGATAGAATTCCTTTGGAATCGCATGATTTTCAATTAGATTATACCGCCACGCCCAGCCGCTGGCTGGTGCGTGCCCATCGCACACACTGAGATGTTTTTATTTGCGGAAACGTTGGTGCAAGGTGCAGCCGGTCTGGGACTGGTGGCCGTGGTGGGGTATTACGTCTGGAAGTTCAAGGATCACCAAGCCCAGGCGCGCATTCATGCCGCTGAAACCTCCCTCATCGAAGAGGCTCGAAGGGAAGCTGACGCCATTGTACGCGAAGCCAGGCTCTCTGCTCACGAGGAATCCCAGGCCAAAATTGCAGAAGCTGCCAGGGAATGTGCCGCCCGCCGGGAGGAACTGAACAAGATTGAAGAGCGATTGGTTCAAAGAGATGTCTTGATCAATCAGCAGCTCGATGGCCTGATGCGCCAGGAAAAAACACTGCTCCAAAAGGAACAGGCCCTCGCTGAACAGGAACATCTCCGGGAAGAGGAACGCCAATCCCTCGCGTCCCAGATCGCCCTCCATCGCGAAAAACTCCTGCAGGTCGCCCACCTTTCCGAAGCCGAAGCACGAGCCCAGATCCTCCAAAGTATCGAACAGGAAACCCTCAAGGACGCCGCGGATCTGACCCGTCATATTCTCGATCGCGCCAAGGCCACGGCCGAAACCGAGGCGCGGCGCATCATCAGTACCGCCATTCAGCGCTATTCGGGTGAACATGCCTTTGAAACCAGCACCGCTGCCCTGACCCTTCCCAATGAGGAAATCAAGGGGCGCATCATCGGCCGTGAGGGGCGCAACATCCGCGCCTTTGAAGCAGCCACCGGCGTCACGGTCCTCATCGATGACACCCCCAATGCTGTCGTGCTTTCCTCCTTCGATCCTGTGCGCCGCCAGATTGCCCATGAATCGATGCACCGGCTGCTGCTCGACGGACGGATCCATCCCACGCGCATCGAGGAGATCGTCGCACGCGTCACCCAGGAAATGGATGAGACAATCCTCAAGGCTGGTGAGGAAGCGGTTTTTAAAGTCGGCCTCCCCCCGCTGCATCCTGAAATCGTCAAATTATTGGGGCGTCTCCGGTTTCGCCGGAGTTATTCGCAGAATATTCTCGATCACTCCGTGGAGGTGGCTCATCTGGCCGGGCTCATGGCCGCAGAGCTTGCCATGGATGTTGCCACAGCCAAACGAGCTGGCTTGCTCCACGACGTCGGGAAGGCCGTCAATCATGAGATTGAAGGGGCTCACGCCCTCATCGGCGCGGATTTCATCAAGCGCTATGGCGAATCGGAAATCGTGGTCAATGGCGTTGGTGCACACCACGGCGAGATTGCGGCTGCCTCCCCCATTGCCCTGCTCGTCAGTTCAGCCGATGCCATCAGCGCCTCGCGTCCAGGAGCGCGTTCCGAAACGATGTCCACGTACATCAAACGCCTGGAAAACCTCGAGCGCATTGCCCAGACCTTTCCCGGGGTGGATCGTTGTTTTGCCCTCCAGGCAGGACGCGAATTGCGTGTCATGGTGCAGCCTGATCAACTATCCGATGAGCAGGCCTTCTCACTCGCTCGCAGCATCGCTCGTAAAATTGAGGATGAGCTGCAATACCCGGGACAAATCCGCGTCACCGTGGTTCGAGAAACCCGTTGCGTCGAATTCGCCAAGTAATCCTCCTGGCCGCCCTGGCGGAGGCCCCTTTTCACCTTTTTCACCCTGCACGATCCCGCTCCTGCTTGCATGAAGTATATAAAACAAAACAGCCATGAGCGGTTGTGCCACTCATGGCTGTTCGTAAAACAAAATTCCAGTCTATCGTCCTTCGTATAATCCTGATGGCAAACCGTTTTCCCACGATTTGGGTGTGTTCCAAGGACGCTCCGACATGTTTTCGGACTCGGTGGAGGCGCAACCCGAAGCCAGCACCAAAGCCACCCCTGCCAGAAGCAGGCACAGACCACGCAAGCACTTCGAGATAAGCCAACTCATAAACTACACCGTCTCAACGGATTAGTAGACAACCTGGTCGCCTTCCTTGACCTCAGCCTGCTTCCATTCAGGAAGGATGTTGGCGATGCAACGGTTACGCTGGACACTGGTCAGACGCACCTTGGCAACCAGCTTGCCGCCACGATTGACCAGCATTTCGCCATCTTCCAATGCGCCCTGATCCGTTCCAATATCCACCACGATGAATTCCCACTTCGGATCCACCGCCACAACTTTGCCCTTCAGGCCGGCAGGCAGCACCACCTTGCGCTCGCCCTTAAGCTCATATTTATCCACGCGGGCCTGCAACTGGCGATTATCTCGCAACAACACCCCGTTTTCCTCCACAAAGGCATCGCGTTCTGAAACGGTCTTCTTGAGGGTGTAAACCACATTGGAAACCTGATCGGAAGTCAGCCCCGTGGCGCGCCAGGCGGCCAACTCAGCCTGCGACTCATTACGTTCGCGGGTCGTGGTTTCCAACTTGTTCATCATGTCATTGGCGCGGGATCGCTGCTGCTTGGCCTCAGCCGTCACCGTTTCCAGGTTAGCTGAGGTCGTTGCCAATTCCTTGGTTGTTTTGTCCAATTCCTTCTTGGCTTCATCCGCCTTTTTCTTGTTGGTGGTTGCCTCACCCCGTGCCTGATCGCGATCCGTGGCGTTCTGATCACGTTCCTGGGTCAAGGTGGCAATGGTGCCCGCAACTTTGGTGTGGCTGATGGCAGCGGCTCCCAATCCGGCCAAAATCGCGACTATTAAAGCAATTCGTAAAAGCATTGTGACAACCCGTCCGTTCTATTTTGGGGCACACCTTAGCCTTTGGCCTCCACCATGTCAACGCTCTGTTGGGAAAATGATCGCATCTTAAATCTTGGACAAATTGCCGATAAGTTGTATTCCATGAAGGTTCTGGTTATGGACGAGACAAATTCTTTGATGGAGCAACGAAAGGCCAAGCTCGCCACCTTGCGGCAGCGTGGCATCAATCCGTTCGCCAATAAATTCACCCCGACTGAAACCTGCGCCCAGGCGCGCACCAATTACGCCGAAGGACGTGAAGTCGCCATTGCAGGCCGCATCACTGCCTATCGCGATATGGGCAAAAGCCAGTTTTTGGACCTGCGCGATCAATCGGGACGCCTGCAGATCTACGTCCAGAAGCAGGTCCTTGGCGAGCAGGCGTATGATACCTTTAAACTGTTGGATTTAGGGGACTTCCTTGGCATTCGTGGCACGATGTTTGTCACCAGGACCGGCGAAATATCGGTCAAGGTCACGGAATATGTGATCCTGTCCAAGGCGCTGCGCCCTCCACCGGAAAAGTGGCATGGCCTGGCCGATGTCGAAACGCGCTATCGACAACGTTATTTGGACCTTATGTCCAACGAGGAGGTCAAGAAGGTCTTTGTCATGCGCAGTCAGATCCTGAGCGAAATCCGCAATTTCCTCCAGCAACGCGGCTTCATGGAAGTGGAAACGCCGATGATGCAGCCAATTCCTGGCGGTGCCGCCGCACAACCCTTCATCACCTTTCATAACAGCTTGGGCTGCAACTTCTATCTGCGCATTGCACTGGAATTGTACCTCAAGCGCCTGCTGGTCGGCGGTCTGGACAGGGTGTTTGAAATTGGCCGCAACTTCCGTAACGAAGGCCTTTCACGCCGGCATAATCCTGAATTCACCATGCTAGAGGCCTATCAGGCCTTTGGCGACTATGAATCCATGATGGAACTCACCCAATCCATGATCTGCCATATCGCACAAAAGGTGTTGGGTTCCTTGCAGATACAGCATAAAAATGCTGCGGGTGAACTCTTGCGCACCATCGATCTCACCCCCCCGTGGCGCAGGATGAAATACAAGGACATGATCAAGGAAAAGGCGGGCGCCGATTGGTTCGATCTCGCCCCCGAGCAACGCCGCGAAAAAGCTGTGGCCCTGGGTGCCGAGATCGGTCCGAATTATGAGGATTTCGAGATCACCAATGCCGTGTTCGAAAAACTGATCGAGCCAACCCTCTTTCAGCCGACCTTTGTCACCCATCTCCCCAAGGAATTGGTGCCGTTGGCCAAACTGTCGCCGGATGATCCCGGTACGGTTGAGGTGTTCGAATGTTGCATCAATGGACAGGAGATCGCTCCGGCATACACCGAACAGAACGATCCCATCGAACAACGGGAACGCCTTGAGCATCAGGCGGGTGGAGAACAGCAGAAGCTTGATGAGGACTTCCTGGTAGCCTTGGAACACGGCATGCCTCCTGCCGGTGGCATGGGCATGGGTGTCGATCGTCTGTGTATGATGCTCCTGGGTCAGGAAAGCATCCGAGATGTCATCCTGTTCCCTCAGTTGAAGCCCAAATAAACCCCACTACCATACATTCTCGATATAACACAAACGGCGCCAGGAAACCTGGCGCCGTTTGCGTTGAACTGAAGAAAAGGTCACTTACGCTTTGCGACGCAACCAGCTTAATCCCATCAAAGCCGACCCCAGGCCCATCAAGGCCAGAGTACCCGGTTCAGGAATGGGAACCACGCGGAAGGCCGACAAACCGTTGTTGGAATCCAGCGCGAACAGATAGCCATTGCCAAAATCAAGTGCCCCAGTGGCATTTAGGTTTGGATTATCGGTTGTATCACCCATGGCCGTGTATTCAGAATCCAACAGCGTGGGCGTCCCCGAGATATCGTAGAGCATGTATTTATCCACTTCGGTGCCTGAATAATACAACCCGGCAAGGAGATTGTTCGCCGGATCCACTGCAATGGTCGTGATCTGGAGGGGAACAACCGTGCCATCGTAGTCATTAATCACGGTGGTTTCTCCAGTCAATGGATTGACCGTAAGTTCCTTCAGGTTTTTGCCGTTGGCTGTGGCCCAGAACTTGTAGCCATCTCCAAAGCCCAAACCCAGACCAATGTCCCCACCCGAAATGCCTGTAACGTTCAACTTGGTGGCTTCAAAGGTATTGCCATCCTTGGTCATCAGCACAGCCGCAACTGTGCCGCTTCGGGATGCAATAAGCACCTGTGTATCATTCCCACTGCCCCGCACGGCCAAAGTATCGCCAAAACGACGATTCGAAGCCGTCGTATCCCCACCACTGGGATCACCGGAATAGACCAACTGAGGAACAGCACTCTCATTGGCCCATTTGTACAGCTTGTAGGGACCGGCAGTACCGGTGGAATCCGTTGTCAGATTCCCTGCATAAATGGCACCATCGGCTGCGACATGGACCAAATTCAATCCAAAGGTACCCCCACTAATTCCTGTCATATCCAGCGTACCGACATCCTGGCCGGTCGCCGAATCAAGAATGTTTACGCTCAGAGCACCAGATCTGTTGGCCACTAAGACATGCCCGGAAGCGGGATTATAGGACACCCCGCGCTGAGTGTTGTCTATGGTGAGGTAGGAACGATCACCCGGTTTGAGGCTCCAGACCTGTTCAAGAGTCTGGGCATCAACAGTTACCATGGCGGTAGTCCCCAAAAGACTCAAGCAAGCAAGTTTGCCTGTAATACTCATAATTGGTTGTTTGGTTAATTGCTGCGTGCTTTCGGTTTGTACCTATAATGCCAAAATGTCGGATTTGGTCAATCCCATTTATCATTTTGTGCCGCTCTTTTTTATTCGCCCTCAGAAAGTTACAATTTGTTTTGGATGAAGAATCAAATTCGCCCTGGCGTCGAACCATCATCAACTTAATTCGTGATGAACGAAAACGAGTCCAGTTCGGATTTGCCACTGGTCGTCTTTGCGTGTAGAGACTGGGTATTGTTGCAATGCCGTCAATCGCGGTCTTTCAAGTCATGAACTCCAAAAAGTCATGTATATGGCTGGCAATCATGCTCATGATTCTCATGGGCAATGGGTGTAGTGCACGCAGATATGCCATTAACAAGGTGGGTGATGCACTGTCCCAAGGTGGTTCGACCTTTGCGGAAGATGATGATCCGGAACTGGTCCGTCAGGCAATACCCTTCAGTCTGAAATTGATCGAAAGCCTTTTGGCTGAAAGCCCTAAACATCAGGGGCTTTTGCTTGCAGCCAACCAGGGCTTTGCCCAATACGCCTATGCCTTTGTCCAACAGGAAGCCGATGAGACTGAAGCTCGTGATCTCAAAGCTGCCACCGCCTTGCGTGAACGAGCCCGTAAACTGTATATCCGAGCTTATAACTATGGTCTCCGTGGTATTGAGGTGCGGCATAAGGGGTTCAACGCTCAACTGCGACAGAATCCCCAAAAGGCGCTGGCCGTCTTGAAAAAGGCCGACCTTCCCCTGCTTTACTGGAGCAGCATTTCATGGGCTGCCACCATTTCACTCTCCAAGGATCGCCCGGAGGCCATCGCCGATCTCCCCTTGGTCGAAGCCATGATGGACCGCGCTCTGGAGTTGGATGATGCCTTTGACCATGGCGCCCTTCACTCGTTCTTGATCAGTTTTGAATCCGCCCGCAAGAGCCAGAAAGGCGACCTTGATCAGCGGATTAAACACCACTTCGATCGTGCCCAGGCCCTCTCCGGAGGCAAACTGGCAAGCCCCTTGGTTGCCTATGCGGAAGTTGTCTCGGTCAAGAACCAGAATGCCCAGGAATTTCAAGACCTGCTCAACCGTGCCCTGGCCATCAATCCCGATGCAGATCCAGCCAATCGACTGGTCAATCTGATCATGCAAAGGCGAGCCCGCTGGCTCCTGGCGCACATGGATGATTTGATTTTGCCCCCCTTGGAACCCCAAGCCAATCCCTGAACAATACGCGTATGACCCTATCTAGACTATTTACATCACGATTTTCATTTATCCTGGTCCTGGCGGGCCTCATGGCCTGCACCGCACAGGCTGAAACCAAGATTCGCCTGGCCACCCTGGCACCCAAGGACACCTCCTTCCATAAGAGCCTCATGACCATGGGAGAAAAGTGGCGGGAGGCTACGGGAGGCAGTGTCACGTTAACCATTTACACCGATGGCACCATGGGAGGTGAATCGGACATGGTTCGGCGCATGAGGGTAGGCCAACTCCAGGCCGCCATGCTGACGGTCAATGGACTCATGCAAATTGAGGAATCGGTCAGCAGTGTGCAGAACATGCCCATGATGTTTCGCTCGCTGGACGAAGTCGATTTTGTGCGCGAAAAACTCCGTGCCGCCCTGGAAAAGAAGCTCCTGGACAAAGGCTTTGTGGTGTTGTTCTGGGGTGATGCAGGCTGGGTTCGATTTTTCAGCCGCCAACCAGCCGCCAAACCCGACGATTTCAAGAAGATGAAGATGCATGTGGGTGCTGGAGACACACGCACCATCGATATCATGAAAAGCCTGGGCTACACGCCCGTCCCCCTGGAACAAACCGACGTCCTGACCGGTCTGCAAACCGGCCTCATTGATGCCGTACCCTCCGTGCCCTTCTATGCGCTGGCCGGGCAATTCTTTGGTCCTGCCCCTTACATGATCGAGCTCAACTGGGCTCCCCTGGTCGGAGGCACGGTCATAACCAAGAAGGCCTGGAACGCGATCCCCGAAAATCAACGCGAAGCCTTGATGAAGGCCGCCGCCGAAGCGGGCCAGGCCATCAAGGCACGCAGCCGCGCCGAAGCCGATGAATCGGTGGAAGCCATGAAAAAGCGGGGAATGAAGGTCCAGACATTGACGCCTGAATTAACCGCTGAATGGGAACAGTTTGCCAACCAGGCCTACCCCATGATCCGGGGGAAAATCGTGCCTGCCGACATGTTTGACGAAGTGCAAAACCTTCTCAAAGAATATCGAGCCACTCACAAGCCCCAATAACCATGGCCACCGTAACGGACGAATCCGGAGCCAACTCTCCGCCGCTTCAATTGTTGAACTTGGGCCGCAGTTGGTTCCGTCAGACGGAGAATTGGGGGATCAGCTTGATCCTGGCCATCATGATGGTGCTTCCCATCGCGGAAATCGTCCTGAGGGCCATTTTCCACAGAGGAATCTCGGGATCGACCATCGTCGTCCAACATCTGACGCTGTTGGTTGGAATGTTGGGAGGAGCCATCGCTGCAAGGGAAGCGCGACTACTTTCCCTATCCACACTGCCTGCCCTGCTCAAAGGCCGTTGGAAAACCGTGGCTGGCGTTTTGAGCAGTTCGCTGGCGGCAGCCATCACAGTATTTCTGTGCATTGCCAGCGTGCAATTCGTTCTCACGGAAAGGGAAAGCCATAATGTGCTGGCCTATAACATCCCGATTTGGACCGTTGAACTGGCACTACCCATCGGATTTGCGGTGGTCGCCTGGCGCTTAATCCGCTATTCCGCCCAAGGATGGGCAGGCAAGGTCACCACGGTGGTATTGATGGCCCTTGTCATCGTGATGGCTTTAAAGCCCCCCTTTGCCCCTGAAAAAATGATCTGGCCGGCCATTGTGGTATTGTTCATCGCCACCGCCCTGGGAGCACCCGTATTCACCACACTCGGGGGTGCGGCGTTGATTCTCTTCTGGGGGGCCGATCTTCCCATTGCCTCCATTCCCCTGGACCACTACCGATTGGTCACAAACCCTTCCCTGCCCACCATTCCCCTGTTCACTCTGGCTGGGTACTTCCTGGCCGAAGGTGGGGCTTCCAAACGACTGGTGCGTGTCTTTATTTCGTTGGTGGGCCATTTCCGTGGAGGACCAGCGATAGTGACGAGCCTTGTCTGTGCCTTTTTTACAACCTTCACTGGCGCCTCCGGCGTCACCATTCTGGCGTTGGGAGGTTTGTTGATGCCTGTCCTTCTTGCTGCCCGTTACTCCGAGAAGAACGCCTTGGGCCTGCTGACCAGTGCGGGGGCGTTGGGATTATTGTTCCCCCCCTGTCTGCCTCTGATTCTTTATGCCATCATCGCCAAGGAAATCACCATTGAGCAGATTTTTCTGGGTGGAATACTTCCAGGGATTCTTATGGTGGCCGGGACGACCTGGCTGGGAATCCTCCAAGGTCCGCGGCTGGAAAAGGCTGAACGCCAGTTTGATTGGAAGGAAGCCCGCTCAGCCATTTGGGATGCCAAGTGGGAACTGTTGATACCCGCCGTTGCCTTTGGAGGGCTGATGGGTGGTTTTGCCACACCAGTTGAAGCAGCGGCACTTACCGCTCTCTATGCCTTCTTCGTGGAAACGGTGGTCTACAAGGATCTCAAGGTTTTCAAGGATTGTCCTCGAGTCATGACCGAATGCGGTCTGCTGGTGGGTGGCGTGCTGTTGATCCTCGGTGTGGCGCTGGGCTTTACCAACTACCTGGTCGATGCGGAGATACCGGCCAAAGCGGTGGAATGGGCAAAGGGCTCCATCCACTCACCCTGGATGTTCCTGTTGATGCTCAACCTGTTTCTTCTGGTGGTCGGCTGCTTGATGGACATTTATTCCGCCATCGTGGTGGTGGTCCCGTTAATGGTTCCCTTGGGCAATGCCTTTGGCATCAATCCCATACACCTTGGGATTGTGTTCCTGGCCAACCTGGAACTGGGCTACCTCACTCCCCCGGTGGGCATGAACCTGTTTTTGGCTTCATACCGTTTCAACAAACCTCTTTCGCTGATATACAGGGCAGTTGTCCCCATGCTGATGATTCGCCTGGTGCTCGTAATGCTAATCACCTATTTGCCTGTACTATCGACGCTCCTGCCAAAGATGTTTGCGAAATGAGCGACCTTACAAGGCCGCACACCATTGGAAGGCGCGCAGCAATCCATAGCCCAACAGGCCGGTAATCGGAAGGGTCAGCACCCATGCCCAGAGCATGCGTTCAACGATACCCCACTTGACCGCGCTGAAGCGTTTGGTGGCACCGACCCCCATGATTGAACTGCTGATGATATGCGTGGTCGATAGCGGAATGCCCCAATGGCTGGCCACCTGAATCACGGTGGCGGCTGTGGTCTCAGCGGCAAAACCATGGATGGGTTGCAGTTTCACCATCTTGTGCCCCAGGGTTTTAATGATGCGCCAACCTCCCGAAGCTGTGCCAGCGGCCATGACCCCTGCACATACGACTTTGATCCAGGTATGGACCTCGAAATTGGGTGTTTTTAAGAAGAAAAGCCAGGAGGGCAGTTGATCGAAGGCACCGTTTTGAGTCGCCGTCCACAGGGTTAAGGCAATGATACCCATGGTCTTTTGTGCATCGTTACTCCCATGGCTCAACCCCATAAAGGAGGCACTGAGCAATTGCATCTTGCCAAAGACGGTATTGACCATGTGGGGGGTCCAGTGCCGCAAAAGAACAAGCAAGAGTCCCATCAGCAAAAAACCACATACAATGCCGAAAATGGGCGACACAACCATTGGCACGACCACTTTATGCCAAACGCCATCAAAGTGTTGCGTTGTGGAATTCCAAACCGACCATTTGATCGCACCCCAATTTCCATGCGCGGCGGCAAAAGTGGCTCCGCAGAGCCCACCGATCAGGGCATGGCTTGAACTGGAAGGCAAACCCAGCCACCATGTTAGAAGGCCCCAGATAATGGCGCTTGTCAGTGCGCAGAAAATGGCCTCCATCGAGACATATTGAGTGTCCACCACACCTTTGCCAATCGTCGTGGCCACTGCCACCCCCAACAAGGCACCGACCAGCTCGAAGGTGGCCGCCATCGTCACCGCCTGGCGGGGAGTAAGGACTTTGGTGGAGACAACGGTTGCGATCGAATTGGCGGAATCGTGGAAGCCGTTGATGAACTCGAAGACCAGGGCCACGAGGACAACGCAGATAACAAGTGTCATTCCAGTGGCTCCCTCAACTGTGTTTCAAAACGATGTTGAAGACGATGTTGCCCGCATCGCGGCAACGGTCGATGACCTTCTCCAGCAGTTCGTAGAGATTACGCATCATGACGACCTGGAGCACATCGTAACGGCCACTGTACAAATCCTTGAGCAAATCCAACATCAACTTGTCTGCCTCGCCCTCCAAAAAGTGGAGGCGTTCATTGAGATCCTTGAGGTTCTCCAAACGAGGCTTCTGGCGCAGACTTTTAACCATCTGGAGGACGCAGGCTGTAGTTTGGTCCATCAGGCGGATTTGTTTGCCAAAATCATTGCCCTTTAACTGCTCCTGGCAGATCAAAAGTCGCTCCCCAAACTTCTCGATTGTTTTGGGAATTTTATACAGGGCGTTGGACAACGCCTCGATATCCTCACGCTCCAAGGGGGTGACAAAGGTACGGCACAACTGGGTGGATATTTCCTCAGTGATTTTTTTATCCTTGCGGCGGGTATGTATAAACTCCTGAAGGCTACGCTCTTCGTTGGGCTTTTTAAGAAAGGCGGTTAACTCCTGAACACTGTGACAAGCCTGCTCAGCACTCGCTTCGAGCAGGTCGAAAAAATGCTGATCTTTGCCCAATAAACGTTGCAGCGAAAACATACCCAATAGTTGTCACATAATTGTCACAAATTAGCACGTAAAAAGTACCTTCTGTGGCACAATCTATTCCAGCAGAAGCAATTACGCATTTATTTGAAGCGAACATCCCTTCCTTGATGACCTCGCTGACTGGCTAATTGACTCCATCGGAAGTGGTTGGAATGAAAAGAAGGGGCGAGGCGCTTTTCATGCCAACCCATCGAAGAACCGCGCAAACAAGAAAGGCATCCGCATGATCAAAACCATTCGGATGCCATTCGCTACAAGGTAGTTATATTATTACAAAGAGTCAGGATTGGCGATCAAAACCGACTCCACAGAGACGAGCCCCTACAGAATATAGGAGCAGACATACTCGCAAATGCCTTGTTTGATCTCGATGTCAAAACCGGACTTGGCAGGAACATCGAACAGTTGTCCGCCCCGGTATTCGTGAGATGCTGACTGCCCATCGATTTTGACGATGCAAGCGCCAGCCACCAATTCCATTCGTTCGGCCGCCTGGGTGCCAAAGTGGTACTTTCCTGGATAGATCAGGCCGATGGTCTTTTTAGTACCATCTTTGAACAAAAGCGTATGGCTGATGACGTTACCATCAAAATACACATTCGCTTTTGTGATCACTGTTACATTCTCAAATTTATCAGGTATATTTGCCATGTTAATGAATGAACATAGGTTGCTGAGCCAGGGATCCCAAGCGACACCAACACCATGCATAAGCCGCTTTCACTTATTCAGGGGCCTGATCCACAATCGCCTGCGGTTCAGCGAATAACAGGGAATTCATGCGCCGGGCGCCACAGGCGGACCCAGCGGATGGTTTTATAGAATAACAGTCTCCTTATTGGCAATCAAAAACAGGACTCCCTCAGACATTAAGTCTGGAAAAATCGCGACTGGCAGCCTCCAGACTTTCTTTCGAACCGATGTCATACCACACGCCGGGCACCCTCCAGGTATAGACGGGATGACGTGTGTACAACCATTGCACCAGGCGCCCAGGCTGGTCGGGATTATTCCCATCCTTAATATACCGTTCGATAAGGGGAACGATATGGCGTGGATAATAGTAAAGGGCAATGCCTGTCAGGGTGCTGGTGGGGTTTTGGGGTTTTTCCTCAAAAAAAGTGATGCGCCCCTCGGGATTTACGGAGATGGAGTTGTATTTTTTGATCTCCTCAAGCTGTCCAACATCATAGACCGCCACTACAGGCACCTGCCTGGCTCTACAAAACTGCCCAAACCCTTCCAGTGACTGACTAAACAAATTATCCCCCGCCACGATGATCAGATCGTCATCCAACTTCTCGCGAGTCAGCACGAGATGAATGTCGCCGATGGCACCCAATTTGTTGGAATCATCCGTGGAACCGTCATTAATGACGGTGAACCTGGATGCGCATTGACCATCCCGGTATTGTGAGGCCCAGATCTCGAAATGAGACGCGAACTTGGCGTTGGCAACCACATAAAAGTGGTCAATGTCCCCGATGGGCGCCAGATTATCCACGACGTAATCGATCATCGGCTTGCCCGCCACAGGCAGCAGGGGCTTGGGATGAGCCAGGGTCAGCGGATAGAGTCGCGTGGCATAGCCGGCTGCAAGAATGAGGACTTTCATGAATGTGCGGTCGGTTCGTACAAGGCTGGCGCGGCGCTCTTGATGAGGGCCTCGCTGCGAGCAGTGATTTCAGCGGGCGATTCCTGTTGGAGAGCCCATTGTGCCAGGTCAAAGGTTTCTGATTGTTTCAAACGGCGAATGAGGAATTTTAAACGCGGCAGGGCTGGTGGAGCCACGCTGAGCTCGTCAACGCCCAAGCCCACCAGCAAGGGGGTCATAATGGGATCGCTGGCCATTTCGCCGCAAATCCCCACCCAGACACCGTGACGGTGCGCGGCTTCAACAGTCATGTGGATCAGGCGCAGGATTGCAGGATGAGACGGCTCATAGAGGTGGGCTATCTTCTGGTTCAACCGGTCCACCGCCAGCGAGTACTGGATCAGGTCGTTGGTGCCCAAGCTGAAAAATTTAACACGCTTGGCCAGGGAATCGGCCACCAAAACGGCGGAGGGCACTTCGATCATGACACCGACCTCGATATCCGGATTGAAGGGCACCCCCTGGGCCTGGAGGTCCTTTTTGCACCCCTCGAGAATGTCATTGGCCTGGATCAACTCATCGAGGCCAGAAATCATGGGGTACATGATTTTCACATTCCCCTCGACACTGGCTTTAAGGATGGCTCTCAACTGGGCACGAAAGACATCCAACTCCTGCAAACAGAAACGAATGGCTCTCCAGCCCAAAAATGGATTCATCTCCGCAGGAAAGTGCAGGTGCGGCATGAATTTGTCCCCCCCCAAATCCAGGGTGCGAATGATGACCGGCTGGGGTTTGATCGCCGCGGCGACCTTGCGATAGGCCTCCGCCTGTTCCTCCTCGGTAGGCAAACGATCCCGGTTGATGAACAGGAATTCCGTGCGGTACAAGCCCACGCCCTGAGCGCCACTGGCTTTGACAGCGTCGACATCCTCCACCTGCTCCATGTTGGCGGCCATCTGGATTAATTTGCCGTCCAGGGTGACAGCGGGTTGGTCGGCGACATCACGCAACCGCTGCTCCAAATCCACCTTGCGGCGGACCAGTTGTCCGTATTCAAAAAGGGTCTGGTCGGTTGGATTCAGGATCAACAACCCACTGAAACCATCAAGCAGGACATATTGGCCGGTCTGGAGTTGGCTGCTCACCGCGCCCAATCCGACCACAGCAGGTATCTGCAGCGAGCGGGCCAGGATGGCGGTATGGGAGGTTTTACTGCCCATGTCGGTGGCAAAGCCAAGGACCTTTTTTCGATCCAATTGGGCGGTGGTGGAAGGCGTCAGATCCTGGCTGACCACGATGCACATTTCATCCATATCCACCAGGTCGTGACGTTCGCCGCGCCCCATGAGGTTGTTCATCACCCGATCAATGACATCGCGCATGTCCTTGGCGCGCTCACGAAGATATTCATCGTCGATGGCGCCCAGTGTGGAAGCATATTTCTCGGCAACGGTATGAAAGGCGTATTCAGCGGAGACCTTCTCCTCTGCAATGAGGCGGGAAACCTCCTCGACCAACGTCTGGTCCTCCAGGACGAGCAGGTGGGCCTCAAAAATACTGGCTTCCTCCGCGCCCATGGCCTCATTAACCCGGTGTTGCACCTGCTGGATTTGCTTCCGGGTCTCGATCATCGCCTTCTCGATCCGGCTCAATTGGAAGGGCACGTCGGACTCGGAAATGGAGGTCTTGGAGACTGTCTCCCTTTGCTCGCCCAACCGGTACACTTTGCCACGGCAAACCCCGGCGGAGACCGGAATGCCCTGGAACACTCTTTCTTCACACCGTGAGGACTCCGACATGTCATTGTCTTAAACCATACTGGCCGCTTTGAAAACCAAAAAATCATCCAACAATCGGTTCTTTTTCATCTTCGAGCCGTTGACAAACCTTTGACCATGTTGCCTCGACTTCGACCAGGTAATCTCCCATGCGCGGCTTTCACCCGAGCTGGCATATCATCTGCATCCCGTGACCTTTTCCGGCGTCCACGTTTTCCAGGGTGTTTTTAACGAGGCAGACATTCACTTTCCAGTTGGAATCGCCCGTTGTAAACGGCAGGATTATCTGCAGATTATGAACTCGAAAGCACTATTCATTCGCGCGGTGTGCCTTGCGCTGGGATGGGTGATGATCCTGCATCCCGCCCAAGTGGATGCATCCGCACCAACCTCAGGCTCTGAGTCGGCCAAGCCGTTAACAGCCAAATGGATCTGGTATCCGCAACAAGACCAAAATCCCTATAATCAAACCATTGTTGCCTGCAAATCGTTCAAATGGGACGCTGTGGAGCATGCCTCCCTGCGCATCACCGCCGACAGTTATTACCGGCTCTTTATCAATGGGCATTGGGTCAACGATGGTCCCAGCCGTTGCTGGCCTGAGCATTTTCAGTACGACGTCATCGATGCCACTCCCTATCTGGTAAAGGGGGCGAACGAAATCAAGATCATCGCCCGGTATTACGGGGTGGGCGATTTTCACAGGGTGCCCAAGCAAGCTGGCTTGCTGGTTCAATTGGATGGGACGTTTAAGAACGGCAAAACTGCAAGCCTGATCTCCGACAGCTCCTGGCAAATCGCGCTGGCCCCTGCCTGGCTGTCCGGAACCCCCAAGGTGAGCATCCAGATGGAACCATGCGAAATTTACGATGCACGTCTGGAAAACAGCCGGGATTTCAAACGAGCACAGGTTCTCTATGAAGCCAGTGCCGGTCCCTGGAAAGGGCTCAATCCGCGCGATGTGGCCCTGCTGACCCGACAATCGGTGCCTTTCAAACATTTTCTTGGCGCCAAACAAGTGAAGGCCGATGGCTTGAATTACTGTCTGCCCGCAGCACGGCTGGTCAATCCCGGTCTCATCGAAGCCAACCACAGTGCGAGCATGGCCTGCGGCATGGCCACGCTGCTGACCGCTGAACGCCCCATCACCCTCAATGTGCAAAGCGACGGCATGAGAGTGACCGTGGATGGACAAGACGGACAAAATGGACAATTCACCCTCCAGGCTGGTCAGCATCTGGTGCTGGGCCTGGTGAGCGGCATCTTCGGACATGACAAGGAAAAGGCCGTTCGATTCATGAATCCCAGCGGCTTCAAGTTATCCAATCCACTGCAGAATGGGTATGAAAACCCCTGGTGTTTCATCCGGTTCCCTGAGTTTGCGGTGGCTACGAACGACATGATCTGGATCCACTTCAAACACGATGACCCGCGCATGGCCAAAGCGATGGATGGGTACGGCCAGATGGTCAACGCTCTCCTGGGCAAGGTTAAGGATCTCAATTCCTTCAATCAGGAGGTGGGTAAACGTGCCGAACTCATGCCTTCGAAAACCATGTTCGTGCAGGACATTCATTGGCAATTCCTCAACCGGCAGGTCGTTGCCGATGCCTCCACGCTGTTGAAGAATCCCACGGGCTTGATGCACGAAAACCCCGAGGTCACCGTCATCCAACCCGGCACGCAAGGCAGCGTGGAGCTGTTGTATGATCTGGGCGAGCAGGACTGCGGATATTACCAATTCGAGATGGTGGCGGATGCCGGGGTGGAAGTGGACATCTTCAGTCTGGAATACATCACTCCGGATGGGCAGTTGCAGCACAGCGGGGGGAACCGCAACGGCATGCGCTACATCACCAAAGAGGGCGTGAACACCTTCACCTCGCTCAAGCGGCGTTCAGGGCGTTATGTTTTCATGACCTTGCGCAACCAGACAACGCCCGTGCAGATCCGGCGTTTCCAGCTCATTGAAAGCACGTATCCGGTGAATTATGCCGGCAGTTTCACATGCAGCGACGCCCGCCTGGACAAGATCTGGGACATCTCGACCCGCACGCTCAAACTGTGCATGGAGGACACCTTCACCGATTGTCCGCTCTATGAGCAGACACACTGGGTGGGTGATGCCCGCAACGAATCCCTGCTGGCCTACGGCGTGTTTGGAGCCACCGACATCGCCCGGCGCTGCATCAACATCACCGCCCAATCGCTCGAACGGTATCCCATCGCAGGATGCCAGACCCCTTCGGGCTGGGATTGTCTTCTGCCCGCCTGGAGCTTCTTGTGGGGCATCTCCACCTGGGATTACTACTATGCAACCGGCGACAAGGCATACCTGAAAGACATCTATCCTGCGGTCATCAAGAACCTCAAGGGCGCCGAGCAAATGGTCAATGATCGCAACCTCTTCAGTGGGCAGTTCTGGAATCTGTTCGATTGGAGCGGGATCGACCAGAATCCCAAAGCGGTGCTGCACAACAGCATGTTCATGGTCGGCGCCATTGACGCCGCCCTCAAGGAAGCGGATGCCTTGGGAGACACCACCCATGTGGCCTGGCTCAAGGCGTTGCGCACCCGGCTGGTCAAAGGCGTGAACGTCTTGTGGGATGCCCAGAAAAACTCGTATCCCGATTCCATACGCGATGACAACTCCATCAGCCCCTCGATCTGCCAGCACACCAGCTTCCTCTCAATCCTCTACGATGTCATTGAGAAGGAGAATGTGCAGGCAGCGGTCAAAAACCTGACGAATCCTCCGGAAAAGATGGTTCGGATCGGGTCGCCCTTTGCCATGCTTTATCTGTATGAAGCCTACGAAAAACTGGGCATGGAAGACGAGATCATCAAGGAAATCTACCGCAACTACCTCCCAATGGTGGAAAGCGGGGCCACCACGGTTTGGGAGAGTTTTCCCACCGGCACCACCGGATCAGGTGGTTTCCCGACCCGGAGCCACTGCCATGCCTGGTCGTCAGCCCCGACACGCTTCCTGAACCGGATCATCCTGGGCGTCAAGGAAACAGCACCGGGGTCAACCTCGGTAAGCATCAGCCCCCGTCTGAACGGTCTGACATGGGCACGCGGCACCACCACCACCGTCCGTGGTCCGGTGTCGGTTTCCTGGAAGGTTGACAACCAGAAGCTGGACGTGCGCTACACAGCTCCGGAAGGCACGAAGGTGGAGTTCATACCGAACGACACCTTCAAGGACCTCAAGGTCACGGTCAACGGCAAGCCGCTTTAAGACCGAAACAACCCTTCGCAAGGCTCAAGGCTGCAAGTCGGCCTTGAGCCTTTTTGTTTCTCCGGGTTGAAATGTCAGCGCCTGCGTCCTTGTCCCAAGCCGGACGACGCATTGGGTCCCGTGAAGGCTCCGAATGACCGCTTGTTCGAGCGTTCCCTGCCGCCAGGACAAATCAACTTCGAAACCGCCGCGTGCTCTCAGCCCCTGGACGGATCCTGTGGGCCAGGCTTTGGGAAGGGCAGGCAACAATTCGATTTCACCCGCATGGGTTTGTAGCAGCATCTCGGTAATGCCCGACGCGCCGCCGAAATTGCCGTCAATCTGGAAGGGCGGATGGGCATCAAACATATTGGGATAGGTGCGGGAGGGCTCCAGAAGCATCGAGAGCAGCTTGTAGGCACGCTCGCCATCCTGCAGGCGGGCCCACAAGTTGATTTTCCATCCCAGACTCCAGCCCGTGGCCATGTCGCCGCGCGTTTCAAGAGATTTCCTGACCGCGGCCGCCAATTCGGGTGTCCTCCGCGGGGTGATTTGCGCACTTGGGAATAAACCGTACAAGTGCGACACATGGCGATGGTGGATCTCAGGGGCCTGCATGTCCCAGTCTTCGAGCCATTCCTGCAACTGACCTGCCTTGCCGATCTGAAGGGGAGCCAGGCGAGCCCGGGTGGATGCCATGCGCTCGCGCAAGTCAGCATCCTGGTTGAGAATCTCGCTGGCGCGAGTGGTTGCATCGAACAAATCCCGGATGATCTCCATGTCCATGGTGGGCCCCGCACACACGGAGGCCCCCTTGGGGTGCTGGTTTTCCGGCGATATGGAAGGACATGTCACCAACCATTTGTGAGTGGGTTCTTCCACCAGGGTATCCAGGTAAAACTCTGCGGCCCCTTTCAAGGCAGGATATACTTTGGCCAGGTAGGCCTTGTCACCGCCATATTGATAGCGATCCCACAAGTGGAGACTCAACCAGGCACCGCCCATTGGCCAGAATCCCCAGGCCGGACCGTCAATGGGCGCTGTGGCCCGCCAGAGGTCCGTATTATGATGAGTCACCCATCCGCGGGCGCCCCAATGAACCTTGGCCGTTTCCGCACCCGTTTGAGCCAAATCCAAAACCATGTTGACGAGCGGTTCGACACACTCGCCCAGGTTGCATGCCTCCGCAGGCCAGTAGTTCATCTCGGTATTGATGTTAATCGTGTATTTGCTGTCCCAGGGAGGGGTCATGCTGTCATTCCAGATCCCCTGCAGCGTGGCAGGCTGCGAGCCCGGTCGCGAACTGGAGATGAGCAGGTACCGGCCATACTGGAAATATAGGGCGGCCAGTTGCGGATCCTGGGTCTTGCCAAAATTCCGGATCCGCTCATCCGTCGGAAGACGCATGGCGTCCGTTGTACCCAGATCTATGGAAACACGGCGGAAAAGGCGCTGATGTTCCTTGACATGAGCGGTTTGCATGGCCGTCCAGGACTTCTCCCCTGCTGCCTTGAGGACATTGCGTGTCAACGCCTCGGGATCGCCACTGACATCCTTATAGTTTTTGTAACTCGTGGCGGCAGCGATCAGCAGCACCACGGAATCCGCCCCCTTGACCACCAACTGATCCTTCTCAACAGTGACCGTGCCGCCGGTCGAAATGGCCAGCACCCGGGCTTGGAACTTGAGAGCGCCGGCAATGCCTTGAGCGGGGCCGTTGACGCCCGACAATACCAGGGTCGATGCGCCATCAGCGGAGACGGAGGCCTTTTGAGAAGTTCGCCAACCGGCTTCAAAGCTCACTTTTCCAGGTTGATCGCCCGTCACCTTGACCGCAATCACTTGATCGATGGGACTGGAGAACACCTCCCGGGTAAAGACCACCCCATTGGCACGATAACTGACTCTGGCCACAGCCGTATCCAGGCTGAGATCGCGGCGGTACTGCTCCACGCTGTCCGGCGTTGGGAACCGCAGAAACAATTCCCCCACAGTCTGATAAGGCATCTGCCGCAAGGGTTTGGCCATCATTTTGGCGCCAATCAAATCATTGGCCTCCTTGTATTTACCCTCAAAAATCAAACGACGCGCCTCCGGGAGCGCCCCCAAGGCCTCACCATTATTGGGGTTATAAGGCCCCCCAGCCCACAAGGTGTCCTCGTTGAGTTGCAGTCGCTCCTCGGGCACACCGCCGTAAACCATGGCGCCCAACCGTCCATTTCCCACCGGCAAGGCTTCAACCCATTGCTGGGCAGGCTTGGCATACCATAGACTGAGAGGATCGGCGGGGGCCTCGCTGGACCCCTTCAAGGGGAAGGAAGGCTCCGCTGGCATGCGACACACCAAACAGAACAAGACATACGCCAAAAGCCATATTGGGCGAACAACATGATATGTGGACATGCCTTGATTTTAGCATGGCACAATGTCAGCGCGAGATTTTTTGAGCGCCAGTCCTGTTCAACACAACCCAAACATGCCAGCAGACCATGCCGCCAGTCCATTCAGCATGGGTTGGCTGATGGCCTTAAGGGGCCTCATGCATTCTGAAAAACCTGACTACTTGGCCGCAGGTTGGGTAATGCGATAGAGGTGGCTTTTGGTACGCAGAATCAGTGAAGAATCGAGCACCGCTGGCGAGGCCATGAAACCATCTGCCAATGTATTGGTGGACAATGCCTCATAGGTCCGACCTGCCTTAAACACGATGCTTTGCCCTTCCTGGCTGAAGGTGTAGACACGACCCTCGGAATGCAACAAGGACGCGGCATATTCGCCGCCAATTTTTTCCTGCCAGACCTCAGCGCCTGTGGCCGCATCCAGACAGGATACCACGCCGTTTTCGGTCACCATATAGAGCAAATCATTCACGAGCACGGGCGACGGCATGCGCGGCACGCGGCGCGAGGTTTTCCACACGATGTGGGAATCGGTAATATTCCCCTGCCCGTCGAGGCGGACGGCATACAAGTCGGTTTTGCCAAATCCCGTTATGATATAGGCCATGTCATGCCCATACAAGGGACGCGCCGCACCGGAATATCCCAGGTGATCTATCCTCCATAGCTCCTTCCCCGTGAGGGGATCGTAACCGTACATTGCCTTGGCTCCGGCCGAGATCATTTGAGGCGCCCCCTTGTAATCCACAATCAAAGGCGTGCCATAGGCCTTGCGCAAATCACCCTCGGTCATTGGCTTGCCGTCCGGCCCGAGGTCGTTCCAATTTGCGGTTCGATCAGTCTTCCAGACGGTTTTGCCAGTTTCTTTGTCGAGCGCCACGACGTACTGGACGTCCACTCCATCGAACGTGAGAATCACGAGGTTTTTATAAAGCACCACCGATGAGCCTGGTCCCCGATAATGGCGACACGCCAAATCCTGTCTCACCCATAAGGGTTTGCACGTTTGCGCATCCAGACATGCGGTGCCATAACTGCCAAAATGGACATATACGCGGCCTTGTTCAACAGCCGGGGATGGCGATGCGTAGCAATTGACATTATTACCAAGCGGCTCGGGCTTATCCGCATGGAATAGTTTCTCGTTAAAACGGATCTTACCGGATTCCGCATCGACACAAATGACATAAAAATCATGTCCATCCACCGTGGCGGTGGTCAGCCACACCTGATTACTGACAGTCACAGGGGTGGACCAGCCGCGATTGGGAATCTCCGTCTTCCATTGAACATTTTCGGATTCACTCCAGCGCAAAGGCAATCCTGCAGGAGCACAACCATTGCCTTCAGGTCCTCGAAATTCAGGCCAACCCGCTGCCGAGACATGACTTACAAAAAGCCAGCAACCGACGATGATTCCAAGACACGTGTATTGCATATCGTGGCGAACAGTATTGCGCAGGATGGTAGTGCGCGCAATAGCCTTCCGATCATGAGATTCATGCGGCCTTTTATGCCTTGCCGACCGGAGGCAGCATCAAGATCACGGTGGTACCCACCCCTGGCTGGCTGGCAAGACGCAGCCATCCGTGATGTTGTCTCATTATGCCGTAAACCACAGGCAGCCCAAGTCCGGTCCCTTTCCCAACGTCCTTGGTGGTAAAAAAGGGATCAAAAATCCGAGGCATGATCTTCGCGGGTATGCCGCAGCCAGAATCACGCACTTCCAGCGTCACAAACACGCCAGCGCGACCCTCCGGCCATTGTATCGCCTCGGCACTTGAAACTTCAATCATGCCGGTACGCAATTCCAACGACCCTCCCTTGGGCATGGCATCCCGTGCGTTGACAATCACATTATGCAAAGCCTGTCCCATCAGGCTGGCATCCAACATGACCTCAGGCAGCCGGGGATGCAAACCCACTCGAAGTTCGATCGTGCCGTCAAGCAACCGTTGCACAGCGCCCTCCTGATCCAGAAGAAAACGATTCAAATCAGTGGATGCCAGGTTCACCCCATGCAGTTGGCTGAAAGACAAAAGCTGTTGCACCATTTGGGCGGCACGGTTGGATGCCGTGTCAATGTGTCCGACGGCCTCGTCGCGATCCTCGGGACGATGGTGCGGGTCCTTCAAGAACATGGCGTATCCCTGGATGATGGTCAGCAGGTTGTTGAAGTAGTGGGCCACACCTGCAGCCAACTGGCCAATGGCCTCCATTTTTTGCGACACCCGGAGTTTTTCCTCCAAGCGGAGGCGTTCCTGCATCTGGGCTTCCAATTCACGCGTGCGTTCGGACACAAGCTGCCGCAATTCCGTTTCATGACGGCGTGCCCGCAAGGTCAGCAGGCGTTGGAACAGAACGGCTCCTGATGCGAAAACAACCGCACAGCCCACGGCAAACCAGGTGGTTTGGTAGAAAAAGGGCCGGATGGTAAACGCCAGGGATACGGGCTGATCATTCCACACTCCGTCATTGTTTGCAGCCTTGACGTCAAAGACATAGCGACCCGGCTTCAAATTGGCATACACGGCCGGACGTCGCCCAGTGCCCTGGACCCATTGGTTGTCAATTCCTTCCAGGCGATGCAGGACCTGCACCTTCTCAGGCGCCGTGTAACTCAGCACATCATATTGGATCTCAACCATGGTGGATCCTGGGGGCAAGACAGGCTTTGCATCCATTGTTATGGGCTGACCGTTTACCCGCATGGACT